>JAUNHH010000029.1:0-3032 GCA_030524055.1 Actinomycetaceae bacterium
ACAAGCAACAATATATAAGGAAAGGAAAAGGGCGCCCGGAAGTCCGGACGCCCTTAACGCGCTAGCCGAGTCTCAGGCAGAGACAGGCTCGACGATATTAATGACCTTGCGGTCACGGCGGGTGGCGAATTGCACCGCACCAGCGCGCAAAGCGAAAAGGGTGTCGTCCTTGCCACGGCCAACGCCATCTCCGGGGTGGAAGTGGGTTCCGCGCTGACGGACGATGATTTCTCCAGCCTTCACAACCTGGCCACCGAAACGCTTGACACCCAGACGCTGGGCGTTGGAATCGCGACCGTTACGGGAGGAGCCGAGGCCCTTCTTATGTGCCATCAGTGCACCTTCTTTCTGACAGTAGCGACTAGCTCAGGCGATCGAGGTGATCTTGACAACCGACATCTTCTGACGGTGTCCCTGACGCTTGCGGTAGCCGGTCTTGTTCTTGTACTTGATGATGGAAATCTTGGGGCCCTTAGCGGAGTCCACAACTTCCGCCTTGACGGTAACTTTACCTAGGGCGTCAGAATCGACAGTGATTGCGTCACCATCCACCAGCATCAGGGGCTGGAGCTCGATGCTGGCACCGATCTCCTCAGCCAGCTTGTCGACGACAACGACGTCACCGACGGACACCTTTTCCTGTCGGCCGCCGGCCTTGACGATCGCGTAGACCACGTTGAGCTCATCTCTACTCGAACAACGAAACGGAGGTTCTTCACGCCCAACATTGCGGGCTCTTGGTGAAGATTCCGGTGGCGCTCGGTGCGCCGACGGTCAAATCTAGCGGACTTCAGTGGAAAACCGCAACCCACTGGCCCTGTTTGGAAGGGGTTTAGCGCTGTGCGATTCCACACCCCGTTGGGAGCTCGGGTCGCACAGCGCCATTCCCTTCCTTTTAGCTGTCTTCCCCTGTGGAGACGACACCCGTTGTTGCCACACGTCGGCGGCGCCGCACTTTCGTTGCGGGCGCTGCCACCTGACTGCGTTCAGGCAGGACAATGGCTGGCACGTCAGCGGGAGGCGCGGCAGGCGCATCCACTCGGGCAGGCAGATCCAAAACCACGGGGGCAGGTTCAGCAGATGCTGAGGAAACCACGCGCCTGCGCCGCGGACGCGAGGGGGCTTTCTGCGCAGGGGCTACCTCTGGGGTTTCCTCCTGAACGGTTGCCATTCCATCGTCGCCGGTCGTAGCGTCCGCTTTCTTAGCTGCATTCTTTGACGAGGGCGAGGCAGAGTCATTCTCCCCACCCTTTGCCCCCTCAGCGGACCCCTCTGCTTTAGCGTCAGCCGCAGGTTCAGTCGCGATGACCTCAGCCACTTCTGCCGTGCCACCGCTGACCTGCGCGGCTCCTTCTTCCGGCGGTGGCGCCGCCTCAGGGGTCGCCGAAGACACAGAAACAGCACGGCGCCTGGAACGCGGCTGCTTTTTCACTGATAAATCAGCGTCAACGGGCGCTTCAATAACTGACTCGCCGTCCTCGCCCTCTTTATGTGCTTCACGGGCAGCAGCGGCAATAGCAGACAGCGCTTCACGGGCCTTGTCCCGTTCGGGGCCTTCGTCGATGCGGCGAGCTGGCGCTTCGGGGTTTTTCTTTGCCTTACGGGACGAGGGCGGGGTATCTCCAGACCCATTTTCTACCGGGTGGGAGTGGACAATAAATCCGCGCCCCTCGCAGGCTTCACAGGTGGTGGAGAAGGCTTCAACCAGGCCCTCCCCTACGCGTTTGCGCGTCATCTGCACCAAGCCCAGGGAGGTAATTTCGGTGACCTGGTGGCGGGTGCGATCACGCCCCAAGCATTCGACCAGGCGTCGCAGAACCAAATCCCTATTGGACTCCAGAACCATATCGACGAAGTCAATAATGACAATGCCGCCAATATCGCGCAGCCGGAGTTGACGGACAATTTCTTCGGCAGCTTCCAAATTATTGCGTGTGACGGTTTCTTCTAATGTTCCGCCAGCACCAATAAATTTGCCGGTATTAACGTCAACAACAGTCATTGCTTCTGTGCGGTCAATAACTAATGTTCCGCCGCTGGGCAACCAGACTTTACGGTCCATTCCCTTAGCGAGTTGCTCGTCAATACGGTGGGCAGCAAAAAGGTCTTCACGGTCAACCCATTGCTGGACGCGATCAGATAACTCTGGCGAGAGTTCATCCACATACTCTTTAACGGTGTGGTAGGTGTCGCGACCTTCAATGACGAGCGACGTGAAGTCCTCATTGAAAATATCGCGGACAACGCGCACCGCTAATTCGGGTTCGCCCCGCAATAAAACAGGAGCAGACTTCGATGTGGTCTTTTTGCGCTCGATATCGGCCCACTGTTTTGTCAGCCGCGCAACATCCTCGCGAATTTGCTCTTCTGAGGCGCCCTCAGCTGCAGTACGGACAATAACGCCCGCATCGGCAGGGACAACTTCCCGCAAGATTTTCTTTAGGCGCGTGCGTTCACGGTCGGGCAATTTCCGGGAAATACCCATCATTGACCCGCCGGGAATCAGCACTAAATAGCGTCCCGCTAATGTAATTTGCGAGGTCAGGCGTGCGCCTTTATGACCAATGGGGTCTTTAGTGACCTGAACCAGGACAGAATCTCCGCCTTTTAATGCGGATTCAATGCGGCGTGGGCGGCCTTCTAATCCAACGGCGTCCCAATTGACTTCACCGGCATACAGCACAGCATTACGTCCGCGCCCAATATCAACAAAGGCGGCTTCCATTGAGGGCAGAACATTTTGGACCCGCCCCATATAAATATTGCCCACCATTGAGGATTGGGTCCGGCGAGCCACATAGTGCTCCACCAGTAAGTCATCTTCGAGAATCGCAATTTGGTCCAGGCCATCGCGGTGGCGAATCACCATTTTGCGGGTCACCGATTCGCGGCGCGCTAAAAACTCCGACTCAGTAATACTGTGTCGGCGACGGCCTTCTTTGCGTCCCTCACGGCGGCGCTGCTTTTTCGCTTCCAGGCGTGTTGAGCCCTTCAGGGCTGTGACCTGGTCAGAAAGATCCCCGCCCTCGTCG
>JAUNHH010000029.1:3132-15695 GCA_030524055.1 Actinomycetaceae bacterium
TTCAGCTTCCTCTGAGCGTTCCTCAGTGCGAGCAGTGCGTCCTGCACTTCGCGTCCGCCTTTTGCGTACAGAAGCAGTATCGTCATCCCCGCCTGCCGGGGTAGAACGGAACTCAGGCGCCTGGAATGTGGGCGCCTGGAACAGCAGTGACGTCGCGGCAGTATGAGCCGCGACGTTCATTGTCTCGTCTGACACGTTTCTCCAAAGTTGTGGGCTGGAGCCTCGCACCAGGCCCAACCGTGGGCTCGCCCCAGTGACAGGGCGGAAGTCATGTGGCGCGCGTAGGCGCGTCAGGGGGTTCCATGCCATCTGAGGTGGCGCGGTCCGCATCCCCGTCGTCGCGAAAGGTGCGTTCGCGACGGCCATCGTCGCAGCCATTGTCTCATAGCGTTTCGCGGACTCTAGGTGACGGTCGTCTCGCGTGAGTGGTCGCGTTGTCACCATTAACGAGGGCGGGGCATCCCTTTCCGAAAAGTTGGGATATCATTTACCTTCTCTGGGACCAAGGTCCTGATTTCAGCGAAGAAGGAGGAAGAAAGTTTAGGACTTTTGGACCCTTCCCTGTCAGAAAGATCGCACTCCGCCCTCGTAAATCTGCCTCATAGCAGCGAAAACTCACCTTTTCTGTGAAGCGCTTTTCGCCCTGCTCACATGGGGCTACACCGCGGAAATACGGGTGATTCAGAGTATCTTTCTGTCATGGCGTCGCATCGCATGCGAACGAAATATCCCCCGACACCCCTTTCCGCATCGAAAGGTGCCTCATGACCCTGACTGAAACCGCAATCGAAGCGGTCACCCTGGGCCGATGGCAATTCGGTATTACTACCGTCTACCACTTCATCCTGGTACCACTGACCATCGGCTTATCCTTCCTGGTCGCCATTATGCAAACCATCTGGTATCGCACTGGCAACGAGACCTGGCTCAAAGCAACCCGCTTTTTCGGCAAGTTGCTGCTGATTAACTTTGCCCTGGGTGTCTCCACCGGCATTGTCCAAGAGTTCCAATTCGGCATGAACTGGTCCGAATATTCCCGCTATGTCGGCGATATTTTTGGCGCCCCCCTCGCTATCGAAGCACTTCTCGCCTTCTTCCTCGAATCCACCTTCCTTGGCCTGTGGATTTTCGGCTGGGGCAGAATGTCCAACTTCCTCCACCTGATGAGCATTTGGTGCGTCGCTATTGGTACCGTGTTCTCCTCCATGTGGATTCTCGCCGCGAACTCGTGGATGCAGCACCCCGTTGGCGCCGTTTTCAACCCGGAAACTGGCCGGGCCGAACTCGACGGCATCAACGGATTTATGCAGGTGGTTTTCCATCCCGTCCTTTTCTGGGAATTCACCCACGTCATTACTTCCGCATGGCTGACCGCAGGCACCTTCGTTGCCGGTATCTCCATTTGGTGGATGACGCGCGCAGCCCGTGAAGGCGGCGAAGAAGGCGCAACCCAGGCCCGCGAAGTCTGGCGTCCTGTGGCCCGCTTCGGCATGCTCTTCATCCTCATTGGTGGCCTAGCATCAGCTACCACTGGCCACTTCCAAGGTCAAGAAATTGGTCACCTTCAGCCTATGAAAATGGCAGCCGCTGAAGGCGTCTGTGTGGATACCAAGGGCGCTGCTTTTACTGTGGCGCAATTTGGTGACTGTCCGCTGACTGGCAATGATATGCCGGCCAAATTCATTGAGATCCCAGGCGTTACCGCCTTTATGGAACACAATGACTTCAATGCGGAAGTTAAGGGCATTCAGCAAGAGCAAGTCCGTATGGTTGAACTCCTCAACTCGAATCCGGATTTTGTTGCCACCTACGGCGATGCTGCTCAATACGATTTCCGCCCACCACAGATGCCAACCTTCTGGTCTTTCCGCCTCATGATTGGGCTGGGCTGCTTCTCAATTCTGCTAGCTCTGGTGGGCCTGTGGCTGACCCGGAAGGACGCGGTTCCTACTGATAAGCGTCTGGGCTGGTTTGGTCTGTTCAACCTGCCCATGCCCTTCCTTGGGATCTCCTTTGGCTGGATCTTTACCGAAATGGGCCGCCAGCCATGGGTTGTTTTCCCGAATCTGGAGGCTCTGGCCGCTAAAGACCCGGTGGGCTCAGTCATGATGATGACGAATCTGGGTGTGTCCACCCATGTTCCTGCCTGGCAGGTGGCCACCACCATGATCCTCTTTACCGTGCTTTATGGCGTCCTTGGCGTGATTTGGTTCCTCCTGATGCGCCGTTACGCCGTTGAAGGCATTAGCTCGAAGAAAACTCCGACAAAGAAGAAGAGCGCGAAAGCCACCGCTGAGGCGGCTTCCCTCTCCTTCGGCTACTGAGGAAGGCACAGACTGATGACTCTTGCGATCCTGTGGTTTATCCTCATTGCCGTTTTGTGGACCGCCTACCTGGTGCTCGAAGGCTTCGACTTTGGCGTTGGCATGGTTCTGCCGATCTTCGGCAAATCCGATGTGGAACGCACCCAGATTGTGCGCACTATTGGCCCACACTGGGATGGCAATGAAGTGTGGCTCCTGACCGCTGGTGGCGCCACCTTTGCCGCTTTCCCAGAGTGGTACGCAACCATGTTCTCCGGAATGTATCTGGCCCTCTTCCTCATTCTGGTGCTGCTGATTTTGCGTATTTCTGCATTGGAATGGCGTTCGAAGATTGCCACTGAAAAGTGGCGTCTCATCTGGGATCAGATTCATGCTGTCACTGCTTTTGGCGTGCCGCTGCTGCTGGGTGTGGCTTTTGCCAACCTGGTTCAGGGCATGCAGATTGAAGTGGTGGGACGCGATGGTGCTGTGATTCCCGCAGCCCAGGCTCATGGCGCTTTGGCCTCGGCCTCGCACCAACTCACTGGCGGCTTCTTCTCTCTGCTGACCCCCTACACCCTGTTGGGTGGGCTGACAGTTCTGGCCATTTGCTTTGCTCATGGCTCGCAATTCCTGGCGCTGAAAACAGAAGGCGCGGTCCGTGATCGTGCCAATGCCGCCGTTCCCACTGCCTCGCTGGTAGCTGCTGTTCTAGGCGCGACCTTTGTGCTGTGGGGCCAGGTAGCATTCTCTGCCAATGTGCTGTCCTGGATTCCGTTGCTGATTGCTGCTGTTGGCCTCCTCGGCGCAGCCGCATTCTCGCAGACCAAGATCCGCTCTGAAGGCAAATCCTTCATTTGCTCCTGTGTGGCTATTGCTGCAGCTGTGGCCTGGGTATTCGCAACCGGCGCACCTGCGGTCATGAAATCCGCTATTGATCCTGCCTATTCCCTGACCATTGATCAGGCTGCCGCAACCGGTCCGACATTATTGTTGATGACCATTGTGACGGGCATTCTCCTGCCATTGGTGATTGCCTACATTGTCTGGTCCTATTGGGTATTTAGGCACCGCGTCTCCACAAAGGACGTCACCACAAATGCCGGTCTTTTGCCAAAGAAGATTCGTCTTGGCGAGAACTTCTTGACAGGCTGAGTCATTGCCGCGACTGGCATGATTGTCGGGGGCTGGGCGCAATCCGCGTCCGGCCCCCGAACCACATTTTCTTCCCCGCCCCATCCCAAGGCAGAATGGATTAATGCGCCCTGTAGACCCTCGACTCATGAAGTACGCCCGTAGCGCGCGTTTTCATATTGCAATATCAGCTGTTTTGGGCGTTATTACTGCGGCCCTGGTGATTATCCAAGCGATTCTTATTTCTGCCGCCCTCTCCCCCATTGTTACGGGGACTGGGGATTTAGCTGATGTTCTTCCTTTTATTGGGGGCCTTGCGCTGGTCATTATTGCGCGCGCGGGCACCACTGCGTGGCGGGAAGCACGATCCCACCGCGCTGCTGATCACACAGTGCGCGAACTTCGCCGCGCTGTCCTGGACCATGCCACTACTTTGGGGCCGCGGTGGTTAGCGCGCCACGCAACAGATACTGCCACTCTCCTGACGCGCGGATTAGATGACTTAGGCCCGTGGTTTACACGATTCTTGCCGCAATTGATTTTAGTGTGCACAGTCACGCCTTTAGCACTGGGCGCAATGCTCCTTTTGGATTTGTGGTCGGCCATTATTGCCGCTTTAGCGCTGCCCTTGATCCCTCTTTTTATGGTCCTTGTTGGCCGCTATACGCAGGATTCTTCTCGGGCGCGCCTGACGGTTATGGAACGTTTAGGATCCCAACTTCTTGACCTTATTGCGGGCCTGCCAACTTTGCGTGGTTTAGGACGTGAAGATTCCCCGAAAAAACATCTGGAGCATTTAGGGAAAGAAAATACTGCTGTCACAATGGCAACACTGCGCACAGCTTTCCTTTCTGGAGCAGTTCTTGAATTCCTCGCCACCCTTTCTGTCGCCCTTGTCGCTGTTGAAGTTGGGGTTCGTTTGGTGGCCGGGAATATTTCCCTTTTTGCCGGGTTGGCCGTGATTGTGTTGGCACCTGAGGTCTTTGAGCCGTTACGGCAAGTGGGCGCGCACTATCACGCCTCAGCCAATGGTGTAGCCGCAGCAAATGCCGCTTTTGAGATCCTCGAAACCTCTCCCAGCGACGAGGGCGGGGCCCAATCGGATAGTGCAAGTGGAACTCAAGACCCCGCCCTCGCCCCTGATCTGCGAAACGCCACCATCACTCTTAACAACCTTTCTGTTGCCGCGCGCGGACGCTGGGCGCCAGCTGATCTCACCGCCACCATTACCCCCGGCACTATTACTGCCCTTATTGGCCCTTCCGGGTCGGGCAAGACCACTACTGCGCTCACACTTTTAGGGCTATATCCGCCAACCCAAGGCTCCATTACGGTCACTGAAGCAGGTTCCTCCCCTACCAACCTGGCCGCAATTGACCGCGACTTCTGGTGGTCTCAAGTCGAATGGGTGCCACAATCTCCGCCACTACTGCCTGGAACGCTGCGCGAAAACCTGCCTCAAGGCGCAAGCGAGGACGATCTTGCTCGCGCTGCCAGCGCCACAGGATTCGACCAGGTCATAGCGGATTTGCCTGCTGGCTGGGAGACGCGAATCGGCCACGGCGGAGTCGGCCTCTCCGTTGGCCAGCGCCAACGCCTCGCACTCATGCATGCGCTGCTCAGCCCAGCGCCCCTCATTATTTTGGATGAGCCTACCGCTCACCTTGATGCCGTCAGCGAAGATACGGTGGTCGCCACCCTGCAGACTCTGCGGGCAGCCGGGCATACCATTCTTGTCATTGCCCACCGCGCCGCAGTTGCCGCAGCAGCTGACCACACCATTACCGTCCCAACGCGCGCGGCATCTGACGAGGAACTCGCCACCTGGCCACAGCTCTCGGCCACACAAGAAGCCGAAGAAATCACCGCCGAGGTTCCCAACCTTCTTGACCTTCTCCCTGATCTGGATGAAGGAGCCACCAAGTGAAACACCCACTTTTTCTGAGCTCCCGCGAGCGCACCGCCCTACGCCACATTATGCGTCTGCTGCATATTGATTGGTGGGCTTTTATCCGCGCCACGCTTTATGGCTGTTTAACGCTGGGGTCGGCGGTGGCATTGGCGGCGACCTCTGCCTGGTTGATTGCCCGCGCTTCGCAGCACCCTTCTGTTTTACATTTGACAGTGGCGGCGACGTCAGTGCGAATGTTTGGTGTTTCCCGCGCGGTGATGCGTTATATTCACCGACTCGCGAGCCATAAAGTTGCTCTTGAGGGTATGGATCATCTGCGTCGTGGGGTGTATGCGGCTCTGGCTGTGGCCCGGGTTGATCGGGTGACGAGTGTGCGCCGTGGGGATTTATTGGCTCGTGCTGGGGCTGATGTTGATGATGTGGGCGATCTGGTGGTGAAAGCGTTTTTGCCGGCCTGCGTCAGCGCAATTGTCGGTGTGGGCACCGTAATCGGCGTGTCCTTGGTGTCGCTGCCCGTTGGCCTGATTTTGGCCGGGTGTTTATGTGTTTCTGGTGTTGTGGCGCCTTTAGTGACCATGCATGCCGTGCGTGTGGCTCAGCGTGATGGAGCCCAGGCGCGTGCGGATCTGGCGGCAGGGATTCTCACCATTATTGAAGGTGCCGCGCATTTGCAGGTGTCTGGGCGTCTGTCTGCTGCTCTGGCTGGGGTGGAGCGTGCCGAAGACCGGGTGACCGATTCGGTGAAGCGGGCAAGTCGGATTCAGGCGATTGCTCAGGGAGTGGATCGTCTGGCTATGGGAGTTGCTGTTCTTGCGGCGATTATTTTGGGCGGGCCGGGCACCACTGCGGCCGTTATTCCGGCAGTGATGTTGGCGGTGATTGTCCTGACTCCGTTGGCAGCGTTTGAGGGCACCAGCGAGTTGGGTGCGGCCGCCTCCCAGGTGGTTCGCAGCGCCACGGCCGCTGTGCGTATTTATGAGTTGATTGGTGACGAGGGCGGAGCCGAGGCATCCAACGAGGGCGGAGCCGCTTCTGCCACTCGGGGCGATTCCTCTACTGAGCTCGCTCCTGCTGGCTCCTCTGCCGCACCCTCCCCTGCAACGCCGCCTACCTTGGTCGCTAAGGATCTGTCTATTGGCTGGCCGGGCGGGCCGATTATCGCTAGCGGTATTTCATTGCAGCTTCACCCTGGGTCTCGCCTCGGTATTGTGGGCCCTTCTGGTATTGGGAAAACGACTCTGCTTCTGACTCTTGCTGGGCTTCTCCCCCCAAGATCAGGGTCGGTCACTTTAGGTGGTCGTGATGTCTCTTCGGCGCCGCGCCCTGAGGTCACCCAGTCGCTGACAGTCACCACAGAGGATGCGCATATTTTTGCGACCTCCGTCCTCGAAAATCTTCGTGTTGCGCGTGCGTCGCTCACGCCCGAGGAAGCTGGCACTCTCCTGGAGACAGTGGGACTGAGCGAGTGGGTGGCTGGGCTGTCCCAGGGATTGGATACTCCGCTTGGGACGGGGGGCACGACGATTTCTGGGGGCGAGCGCAGGCGACTCCTCATGGCGCGTGCTCTGGCTGCCCCTGCTCCCCTTTTGCTTTTAGACGAGGCTGCGGAACACCTCGATAATGAAACGGCCGATGCTTTGGTGGCGACTCTTTTCGGCGGGGATTCCACCCGTGGGGTCGCTATTGTCAGTCACCGTTTATCGGCGCTTGATCATGCAGACGAAATTCTTGTGTTGGGGCGGCCCGATCCCGCCGGCCAGGCGGCTGAACCTGACTCAACCAACCACAGTCCGCAACCTGCTCAGATTATTGCCCGTGGCCGCCACGCCGATATTGTCGCTTCTTCACCGGAATATCGGTGGGCACTGGATAAGGAGTTGTCATGAGTGAACGCCCTGATCTGCGTCTTTTAGAGGCGGCCCTTGACCTGACGTCCAATTTGGACCTGCGCGGCGTTTTGCAGATTTTCGTGGACCAGGCCTGTCAGTTGACGGGCGCACGCCGCGGCGCTCTGGTGGTTTTAGATACCTGGGGCGAAACCTCAATGGAAATCACCCACGGTCCGGCTACTGAGGCGCCCACGGGCCCGGCCACGCAGGCACTGGTGAAAGAAATACCAACAACTGGTCATCTGATTCTCAATGACATGTCGTCGTTAATGGAGGCTCCTCGCACGGAAAACTTTTTGGGGGTGCCTATTCATGTGCGAGAAAGAGTTTATGCGCGCCTGTATTTAACCGATAAATTCGGTGGTTTTGACGAGGGCGATGCGCGCATTGTTCAAGCCCTCGCTGGAGCGGCCGGTATTGCCGTGGAAAATGCGCAATTATATGCCGATGCTAGGCGCCGTGAACGCTGGATTAGTGCCTCTCAATCATTAACCACCACAATGTTGGAAGGCACTGACGAAGAAGAAGCTTTAGGCCTTATTGCGCGCACCGTGCGTGAAGTGGCCCGGGCAGATACCGCCGTTATTGTTTTGCCTTCTGTTGGCGATTCTTGGGCGGCAGAAATTACGGAAGGCTATGGGGCGGATAAACTTCTTGGCGTTGTTTTTCCGCCCGATGGGCGCGCTATGCAGGTGCTTTCTGAAGGCACCGGAATGATTGTTGACTCTTTGGCGCGGGCCACCACAATGCGCCTGCCTGCATTGGGAATATATGGGCCTGCCCTGTATGCGCCACTGCGGGCACGGGGCGAGTCTTTGGGTGTCTTGATTTTATTGCGTCTACCGGGCCGGCCCGAATTCGATGCTTCGGAATTACATTTGGCGGAATCTTTGGCGACCCAAGCCACCTTGGCATTGGAATTGGCTTCAGCCCGTCACGCCGAGGATGTGGCCAGTCTTTTAGATGAGCGTGCCCGTATTGGGCGTGACCTTCACGATTTCGCTATTCAGTCTCTTTTTGCCACAGGAATGCGTCTTGATTCGGCACGGCAAAAAGTTACTGATGGGGATATGAATCCGGAAGAAATCCGGCAGGAACTCGACCATTCTTTAGCGTCCATTGATGAATCGGTCCGCCAGATTCGCGCGATTGTCCACGATTTACGCGAGCCAGATCGTGATGTGGGTTTAGTGGAACGTATTCGCCGTGAAGCTTCCCTTTCCCGTTCCTTTTTGGGTTTTGCTCCCTCGTTAATTATTCGCCTGGATGGGGTGGCCATTAATGAGGATGAAGAACGCGAAAGCGACTTTTCTTTGGATTTAGAGGGGCGCGTGGACCCTGATCGTGCTGATGACGTGGTGGCCGTGGTGCGTGAAGGCCTGTCAAATATTGCCCGCCATGCGCATGCCACCGCCGGGCAGGTCAGTGTGGATGTGGCAGGCCGGGAAGAAAATGGCTGGGTGACGGTGAGCGTGGCCGACGATGGGCGCGGTATTGATCCTGGTCATACCCGTAATTCTGGGCTCGCAAATATGGCTCAGCGTGCGCGCCGCCATGGGGGCACTTTCAGTCATGGCGCTGGTATTGGCCAGCGCGGAGCACGTATTACGTGGAGTGCTCCCCTGGCTTAGGTGGACTGTAGTGTGACGAGGGCGGGGCCACATTTTTTGGCAAGCCCCGCCCTCGTCAATGAAAGAAACGCATTCAGTTTCGCCACGCCGCGGCGCGTTGCCCCGCAACCCATGCGGCCACCTGCGTGCGACGCTGCAATCCCATTTTCGACAGAAGAGACGTAATGTGATTCTTCACGGTCTTTTCTGCAACCCCGAGTTTTTCGCCGATCTCACGATTCGACAAGCCATCCCCAATGAGGTCGAGAACTTTACGTTCAGAAGGAGTCAGGTCGGCTGTGGGATCGTCGTGATCAGCGCGGCGACGGGTTAATGTCCGTTCATCAAGGAGGATACGCCCTTCAGCAACTGCCTTAATGACGTCGGTGATTTCAGCTCCGCGCACAGTTTTCAGCACATAGGCACGCGCCCCCTTATCGAGGGATTCAGCCAAGGCCTCATCGTCATCGAAAGAGGTCAATACGACGGGGTGGATTTCTGGCCGGGAAGCACGCAGCTTTTCCATAATGTCAATCCCAGTGCCATCAGGGAGCTGAAGGTCCACGAGGATCACATCGGGGCGGACAAGTTCTGCGCGCAAAAGGGCGTCTTTGACCGTCCCCGCTTCCGCGACTACTTCTAAATCGTCGTCACGGTCAACGATTTCGGCAATGCCTCGGCGCACAATCTCGTGGTCATCCACGATCATGACGCGCACGGGCTTCTGTTTCAGTGCGTCACTCACACCCACATCCTAAAGGAGGTGGGATCTATGTCCCGAACTGAGATCGACTTTTGCCACTATTGCGCACAAGTAAGTGGCATAGGCGCAAGGCTAGTGGGGTGTCGCTCGCTACAAGGCAGTACGAGGGCGGGGCGATGTGGGCTTGGCGCCTAGAGTCCTGAGGACTCCATCATCCGGGCAACAGCTGTGCGAGCGGCCGCAAATTCCGCGGCTTTGCGCGATGTCCCCTCCCCTGTGGCCACAACCTCCGGCAGAGTCGAGACGTGGAGGTCAGCGGTGAAGGTCCGCGCATGATCGGGGCCAGTGCTAGTGACCACATAACTGACGATCCCCAGGCCTCGCCTGGCAGCTTCCTCCACTACAGCGGTTTTCCAGTCAATGGCAGCGCCTGCTTGCGAGGCCCTCTCCAAGAGGAAACCTAAATGTGTTAACACCACTCGGCGAGTTTCACTAAAGCCGTGGGTTAAATAGGTGGCTCCCACTAGGGCTTCAAAAGTGTCCGACAGGATTGAAGGTTTATCGCTGCCACCAGAGCGCGATTCTCCACGACCCAAGTAAATGAAACTCCCCAAGTCAATCCGGCGGGCGGCTTCTGCCAAGGGATCCTGCGCCACTGACGCTGCTCGCATTCGCGATAAATCAGACTCTGGAGTTTCCGGGTGGTCAATATACAGCCGCTCGGCTGTGACAATCGATAAGACTGAATCGCCCAGGAATTCGAGGCGCTCATTATTGGGCACTCCCCCAGCTTCATTGGCCCACGACCGGTGGATCAGGGCCAGGGCTAGCAGATCTGGGGCAATTGTTGCCCCCCACTTTTCAATGAGAATAGAGGTGTCAGTAATGGGCGGGTCTGGCGGCATAGAGCGCTTACTCACGACTGTGTGCCTTCATCCGCGTGGGCGCGCACCCTTTCGGTGGCGTCATGAGCGGCAGGGGACCCGCCCTCGTTCCTGTCATTGTCCTCCGCGCCGAAACTGCCTAATAACCCCTCAAGGGCGGCAAAACGCGGGTCAATACTGCGGTGCTCATGGCCATCAGGTAAATCTGCCCATTTTTCTCCGCAGCCTTGACACAGGCCTAAACAATCAGCGGAACATAACGGCAATGGATCGACCAAAGTGACAATAGAGTCGCGCAGGAGATTTTCAATATCAATGGTGTCCCGCGCGGAAATCAGTGGAGTATCTTCCTCATCGGCCCCTTCAGGGAGGGAATCAAAAAAGACATCGCTCACATCAACGCTATGGTGATCACGCACTTCATCAAGGCAGCGCACGCATTCGCCCACTAAATCAATCTCAGTACGCAACTGGACTAAAACACCGTCATCTATTGACGTCAGTGATACGGAAATATCGAGGTTATCGTCAGGTGCGACGGCCATTGAGGGAGTGCCGAAATTCTCTCCAGCACGGATATTTACTTTATGGTCTTTACGCGACCCTATTGCGCGGGGTAAATCCGCTAAAGAAAGGATAAATGGGGATGAACTCATCTTATTCTTGGCCTAAGTCAATATCTGTTCTACCTCTGCCGGATCTCTCGGCAATAGTGCGCCGGCCAGCATCTGTACGACGTTGGAGATCCGCCAATAACGTGGACAATTCGGTGAGGCATTTCGACGCGTAATCGTCGGCACCTGTCCGCAATTGGGCGTCACTGCGGCGCGCATCGCCAATGATTTGGCGGGCACGGTCTTCGGCCATCACCGTAATATTTTCTGATGACACGAGGCGTTCTGCTTCTGCGGTGGCGTCTGCAATAGTGGCGTCTGCCTGCGCCTGAGCATCAACAGTTAAGCGTTCTGCCTCATTGTGAGCGCGGGCAAGGATGTCCTCTGCCTGCTCATTGGCGTCACGCAAAAGCTGGTCAGCTTTTTCGCGGGCGTCATCGAGGGTTGCGCGGGCGCGGCTATTGGCCTCAGCGATGGTGACTTCTGCTGCTGAGTCTGCGCGGCCCAGCACCGCGTCAGCATCAGCCACAACAGCATCCGCGGCTTTAAGGTCATCTGGAAGAGCTTCGCGGGCCTGGTCCAATAGGTCCAGGATCTCGGCGCGATTCAGCATCACTGCGGCAGAAAGGGGCACAGTCCGAGCAGTACGCGCTAGGTCTTCAATCCGGTCCAGAGCAGCAATAACAGTGGATGGCCCGTAGACGGACTGGTCATCCCATTCGTCGGGATCGTAGTCGTCGCCGTCTTCGTAGAACTCGCGTTCAGACATGTGCTCCTCCATTCTGTGGACTATTGCCCGCTGCCGCATTGCCCCTATTGTTGCGCAATTGTTCGGCAATAGCAGCAGGAACATACCGTGAGATGTCCATTCCCCAGAAATAGAGTTCGCGCACAACAGAAGAAGAAATATGGGCAAGTTCAGGCCGAGTTGGCAGATAAATAGTGTCGATTCCACCCATTTCACGGTTCACTGCTGCTTGAGCATTTTCCCACGCGACATCTGCCCCATCACGGATGCCTTTGACAATAATGGTGGCGCCCACTTCTTTGGCAAGGGCAATAGTGGTTCCTTCCATAATGACCACGTCAATGCCGGGAATATCGGCAGTGGCGCGTTGAATGAGTTCGCGTCTTTCGGCAGCAGTCAGTAGCGGTGTTTTCGCTCGATTTGTGCCCACGGCAATAATGAGGCGGTCCGCAAATGCGGTGGCGCGCCGGGCAAGGTCGAGGTGTCCCACGGTAAATGGGTCAAATGAGCCGGGCAAAAGAGCAGTGGTCATATTGAAAGTTTAGGGGGTGGTTGGTGGAGGGCCAGCAAAATATGCGGCGGTTTCGCCCCAGGTGGAGGTGTTCTCGAGGACGAGGGCGGCCGGCCAGGTGGGTTGAGGGCTACGTGAGGAGCGCTCCACAATGACCAGGGCATCTGGGGTCAGCCACGGGATCAGCAGGTCTAATGTGGTGGTGAGTTCCATTTCGGGAATGTCGTAGGGCGGGTCAATAAAGACCAGGGAAAT
>JAUNHH010000030.1 GCA_030524055.1 Actinomycetaceae bacterium
TGATTATAGGGGCGCTTGCGGCACTAATTATTTCTTCCCCTCTCGATTCTTTGGCGCTCGGCGAAGAAATGGCTATTGGCCTGGGAGTAAATGTTCCCCTTACCCGCGCTGTTGCCGCACTTTCTGGGGTTCTTTTATGTGCCGCGTCAACAGCTGTCGCTGGCCCTATTGGTTTTGTTGGCCTAATGATTCCCCATGTGATTCGCCTTCTCATTGGCCCATCGCATTTATGGCTAATGATTCTTTCCTGTATTGGCGGCGCTGCTCTCCTCACATTTTCTGACGTCGTTGGCCGTATTCTTCTTGAGCAAGGTGAGGTTCCTGTTGGCGTGATTACCGCATTTATCGGCGCCCCTATCCTCATTCTTATTGCGCGTTCGGCAAAGGTGCGGACATTATGACCTCTGCTACCACAACCACTTCCCCATCATCTGCGTCCATGGATTCTTCTTCCCATTCACGAGGGCGGGGCATTCCCCTTCCTGAACCGGGTTTCACCTCCCCAGGGCGCGCCCGGCGTCGCGCGCGCTACTACCTAGTCACCATCTTTCTCGCTATTTTTACCGCCTCACTGTGGTATATCAATATTGCTTTAGGTGACCCCCAGTATTCACCTGAGGAAATCTGGAATGTCCTTCGCGGCGCAGACGCGCCGGGAGCGGCTTTTATTGTTGGCGAATTGCGCCTGCCACGCGCCACTTTAGCGTTAGTTGTTGGCGCGGCTTTCGGTATGGCTGGCCGTGCTTCCCAAACAATGCTCCGCAATTACCTGGCGAGTCCAGACATTATTGGCATTAATGCTGGCGCTTCAACTGCCGCCGTGATTGCCATTCTTCTTTTTGGCCTATCAGGAATGACAGTCAATATTATTGCCGTTACTGCTGGCCTTGCCACCGCCCTCGTAGTCTTTTTCCTTTCTGGTGGCGCAACCGGAACGCATGGTGGCCGCCTTATTCTTATTGGCATTGGCACTGCCGCAGTATTTTCTGCCGTGACGAATTACGTGATTTTACGGGCAAATACTCTCGACATCCCTAAGGCCACACGCTGGCTGAATGGTTCCTTAAATGAGGCCTCCTGGGATGACGTGGTTCTTGTGGCTACCGCTCTGCTTATTCTTGGCGCCAGCCTTTTATTTGTCGCCCGCGATCTTCCCGCGTTACGTCTGGGCAATGAAGCGGCGACATCTTTAGGTGTCCATACCTCCCGCGCAAGCCTTGGCCTGCTCATTATTCTTGTGGCACTATCGGCTTTTGCGGCGGCCACCACCGGGCCTATTGCTTTTGTTTCTTTCCTTTCGGGCCCAGTTACGGCGGCCCTTATTGGCCCGACCAGTCGAAATCTTCTCGGCGCGTCAGCATTATCCGGCTCCGCCCTCGTTCTTGGTGCTGACTTCCTTGGACAATACGCATTTCCAACGGCCCTACCCGTTGGCGTTGTTACGGGGATTATTGGGGCGCCCTACCTTATTGCTCAACTTGTCCGAATGAATAGAAGAGGGGCAGCGGCATGACGTCCACATTGCGCGACGCTGACACGACTGCTAGCGAACTTGCCGCCCAGGGGTTAGACGCTGGCTATGGGTCCACACGGATTGTTCACGGCGTTGACGTCACCATCCCGCCGGGAAAGGTCACGGTCATTATTGGCGCGAATGCCTGCGGAAAATCGACGCTCCTGAAGACAATGGCCCGGGTTATTCCTGCCCTCAGCGGTTCTGTGGTGCTCGATGGCACTCAGATCCGCACGATCCCCACTCGCCATCTCGCCCGGCGCCTTGGCCTGCTCCCTCAGCATCCGCTCGCCCCGGAAGGGATTACTGTGGCGGATTTGGTGGCGCGCGGACGCCACCCGCATCGCTCGATTCTGCGTGGCACTACCGCCGCTGACAATGACATTGTTGAAGAGTCTCTACTGGCGACGCGCTGCGCGGACCTGGCTGATCGTAATGTTGATGAGCTTTCCGGGGGGCAGCGTCAGCGGGTGTGGATTGCAATGGCGTTGGCTCAGCGCACGGATATTTTGCTGCTGGATGAGCCCACCACCTTCCTTGATTTGGCGCACCAAATTGAGGTTCTTGATCTTCTGGCCGATCTCAATCAGCGTCGTGGCACCACAGTTGCCATGGTCCTTCATGACATTAATCTGGCGGCGCGCTATGCGCAGCACATTATTGCAATGAAGGATGGGGAGATTGTGGCGGCGGGGGATCCGCGCGAGGTGATTGATGCTGAACTCATGGCCGAGGTTTTCGCACTGGAGGCGCAGGTGATTCCTGATCCTGTTTCCGCCACACCGCTAATTGTCCCTATTGGTCGCCATCATATTCGCGCCGCCAGTTCTTCCGAGGAAAGTCCACTCCCATGAGCGCCCCCACCGATGAGATTCCTCCTTTTGACGCTTTCCCGGTGGTCGTGCGCCAGATCCGCGACCTGACACCGCATATGCGGCGTTTTACTTTTGCGGGGGAGGCGCTGGTGGGTTGGGGAGATCCGGGTTGGGATCAACGCATTAAACTTATCCTTCCTGCGCAGATCGGCGGATATTCGGATCTACCGCGCGGAAAAGATTGGTACGCACAACTCTGCGCATTACCCCCGGAGCGTCGTTGCCTTTTGCGGACCTACACCACGCGTTTCGTCAGGGACGAGGGCGGGGAGCGCCTTGTTGATGTCGATATGGTGGTGCACGATCCAATTGGTCCGGCCTCGCGGTGGATTCACGACTCTACGGTAGGCACTGAAGCGGTGTTGATTGGGCCGCGCGCCGATTTTCTGGGCACGCCGGGTGGCGTGGACTTTATTCCGCCATATCGCACTGATGCTTTTCTGATTGGCGGCGATGAAACGGCAGCGCCTGCCATTGCACGGATTTTGGAAGACCTGCCACCTGATGCTCGTGGCATTGCGGTAGTGGAGATGCCTTCTTTTGAAGATGCTGCGTATTTGCCCGACCATCCTGGCTTTGAGGTCCGCATTCAGGTGCGCGGGCGGAATCCTCATGGTGAGGGGCTGATCCGCGGAGTCCGCGAGGCGGCGGCAGAGTTACACCCGGTGGGCATGGCCTGTGAGATTGAAGAAATCGACGTTGACCGGGAGTTACTGTGGGAAGTGCCGCGCCATGCGAAGGGCGGGGCTGTTTTAGCCCGGACCAGCCTCTATGCCTGGTTGGCTGGGGAAGCCAGCGCTGTGCGAGCAATGCGCCGCCACCTCGTGGCTGAACGCGGTCTCGACCGTCGCAGTGTTGCCTTTATGGGGTATTGGCGCCAAGGCAAAGCCGAAGGGGCATAAACGAGGGCGGGGCGCATTTTCTCGGCAGCTTTTACTCCTGCCTGCCGCCCTCAACCCGCCCGGGACACACCAAACGGGCAAAGGGCGACATTTTCACCCAAAAACGCTGCTTTTTGTCGCCCTTTGCAGGTGTGGTGTCGCGGCCGTCTTCCTTAGCGGCCCCCGCCACCCGCCGCCATCTGACATTTGTCATCATCACGGCGTGCACCTGTCACACACTGCCATGACAACTCCCAATCACAGTGATGTAAAGCTGCACTAGGGACAGGCCAAAACCTGGGCCAGACTTGAGTTATCACAGACCAGCGGCCTACAGGAGGAAGCAATGTCCATTATCGAAGTCACGAATGTGACTCGCACATACGGCAAGGGCGCCACCGCTTTTACTGCCGTCAATAACGTTTCTCTTTCAGTAGAGCGTGGCGAACTCGTTGCTCTCCTTGGCGTCAATGGCGCTGGAAAAACCTCCCTAGTGGAACTGATTGAGGGCCTTGCTCCTGCCACTTCCGGCCAAATCCGCGTCCTCGGCGGCGACCCAGTGAAAAATCGCGCTCAGATCCGCCCACACACCGGCATTATGCTTCAGGAAGCAGGTTTCGCCGGAGCCTTGACCGTTAAAGAAACCGTGCGCATGTGGGCAGGCACTTTAACGAATCCGCGCCCCATTGACGAAGGTCTTGCCCTCACAGACCTCACCCACCGCGCTAATGTGCGGGTCAAGTCCCTTTCTGGTGGCGAGCGCCGCCGCCTCGACCTGACCCTGGCCACCCTGGGCCGCCCACAGATTCTTTTCCTCGACGAGCCCACCACTGGTTTAGATCCAGCGTCGCGTCGCCGCACCTGGGACCTCATCCGCGCCATGCTCAATGAGGGCACCACGGTTCTCCTGACCACCCACTACCTTGAGGAAGCCGAAGAACTCGCTGATCGCGTCCTCATTATGGCGGGCGGGCAGATCCGCGTGGAGGGAACGATTCCTCAGATTGTCGCGGGCCAGCCCTCCTATATTTCTTTTGCTAGCCATCCGCAGCTCGGTGATGATGTCCTCGCTCAGTTGCCCGCATTGTGTGCTCCGATTACTCATGAACGAGGGCGGACGCGCCTTGCCAGTAAGGACCTCCAAGTCACTCTGACCTCCCTTTTGCATGGTGCCGAAAATATGGGCCTGCGCTTAGAAAACCTCGATGCGCGCGCTGCTTCCCTTGAGCAGACCTTCCTGGCTTTTACTGAAGAGCAGTCAACTTCGGAGGCAGCCTTCGCAACTCCAGGTCAATCGTCTCAAACAGCGCCTCAGGTCTCGCCTTTTGCCACCCAGCAGGTTGGCGCCTAAACAAGTACACCTCCCCTATTTCTGCCGGGCGCCCACAACCCGCGTCCCGCCCTCGTATATATATAAGGACAAACAATGACTACCCAAACTGCGCATGTCGCACCCGCTCCCCTCACCCAAGCACCCAGCCCCATCACACGTTTTACTCGCATGGTGCGCCGCATCGTGGCTATTGGCCGCGCTGAAACCCTTCTTTTTCTGCGCAATCCCACGATTCTCGCCACCGCGCTGCTGATGGCACCGATTATGACTCTTGGCTTGGGGCCAATGCTGGCCAATAGCTTCGAAACATCAACTGACGGCGCCGCTCAACCCCTCTTCGGCCCTTACCTGCTGCAAATGCTGGCCTCATGGTGTCTTCTCATGGTCGTGTACTACAACCTGACGACGATTTTTGTGGCGCGCCGCGAAGACGGAGTTTTCCAACGGATGTCTACCGGTGAGGCCAGCTCCTGGGAGGCCTTAGTTGGCGCTGCAATCCCCTCAGGCATCATCGCTTTATTGCAGATTCCTCTGGGGGCTGCCCTTCTGCTTCTCGTGAGTGACTCGTTAACGATCGCCAATATCCTCTTGCCGATTATTGGCATTCTTTTCGGCATTATTATTCTCACCTGCCTGGCAGCCTGGTGTTCTACATGGACTGGCACCGTTGAGGGAGCGCAGTATTCCACCATGCCGCTGCTCCTCGTCTTGATGATTCTGTCAGGCCCTGTTGTCCCCTTTGAAATCTTCGGCGGCCCGGTGGAGGCTTTTGTCTCGCGCACCCCCCTATATGCCATCAATGATTTGATCACCTTAGGGTTCGGCGCGGAGTCAATATTCGCAGGCAAATCGCAGCCTCTGTCTTTCATGGACACCTGGGCCTTGGCATGGCAGCCGATCGCAGTTCTGGCAATCTGGACTTTTGGTTGTGTTGCTCTCGCACGTTCAACAATGAAGTTTGCTCGTCGCCGCTAATGCGAATTGCTTCTATCGACGAGGGCGGGGCCATTATCAACAATAATGGTCCCGCTTTCGCGACCTCTATGACAGGCTTGTTCTTATGATGCGCAAAACTCGGGCGGCCCGCTCCCCCTTTGGTAAAGGGACGGAAAGTCTTCGCCGATACACAATGTGGTCTGCTTACTTCCTTATGGTTGCCGCCCCACTTCTTATTCTGCTATTAGTCATCATCAGCGCGAATTCTGACCCATTGGCTGCGGGTTTAGTTATTTTCCATATTGCTCTTGCCGTTTTCAGCATCCTTTTCCTCCAGGATGCGGTAAATAAGCTCCTGAAGAACAGTCGCCTGCGGAACTGGGTGGGTGTAGGTTTAGCACTGAGCACTGCCGCGTGTTATGCCTTAAGCATTCTATTGACGGAGCCCACTAATGCGAGTGCCTCCGAAGTTGCTGACGAGCTCATGCTCTTATCTTTTTCACTCACCACTGCAGGATTTATCCCCCTTTTAGCTATTATTCCCCTTTTATCGATGTGGCAAACAATTGTCGCCTCGATGGGCGCAGCCTTTCTCACAGCTGTCGGACTTTTTGTCGCTTTAGTTCCTGCTGGCACCAATATCCTTGATATTACCCCCATATTTCTCGGCACCTTCGTCTTTAACTCCATCTTCTTTGTCATGATGGGTGCAATAATGCGCTGGAGTTTTGCCGTTCTTGCTGCGGTCAGCTCACAGGAACAAGTCGATGCCGTCAAAGCTGACCTTGCTGTTGCTGAAGAGCGCCTGCGTATTGCTCGCGATCTACATGATCTTTTTGGTCGGACTCTCACTGCTGTTGCACTGAAATCAGAACTCACGGCTGCTTTGGCAGAAAAAGAAAATGCCCCTCAAGCCGCAGCTGAAGCCCAGCGGGTGAAAGCTTTAGCCGACGAGGCACTGAAAGAAGTCCGGGCTGTTTTAGCGGAATATCGCCGGCCAGATTTACGGCAAGAATTAGCGGGAGCTATTTCTCTTTTGGCCTCTGCAGGTATTCCCACCCGAATTATTGGAGAAAGAGACGCGCCCCGCTGGGCTGAAGAATATCTGGCATTGGTTTTACGTGAGGGGGCAACAAATATTGTCCGCCATTCCGCAGCCACTCATGCCGATATTCGCCTGAAAGTCACCGACACCGAAGCCAGCATTACCCTCACCAATGACCAGGCGCATACAAAAACCCCAGCATCAACAAATGGAAAGGCCCGGAATTCTGCGGCACCTGGCGGCGACTCAGCTGAAACCCCTTCTTCCGGTTTGGACAGCCTGCGCGCCCGTATTGCCGAGGTTGGCGGTACCCTAACCACAGAGCAGTTGGGTCATATTTTCAGTCTCACCGCCCGCATCCCCGCCCTCGCAAATAGTGAATCCCGGGAGGACACGCTATGAGCGCTACAAACGACACCTCCATCCGCGTTGTCGTCGCTGATGACGAAACCCTGCTGCGGGACGCGCTGGAGGCCCTGCTGTCCCTGCAGGATGGGATTGAGATTGTCGCTGTTGCGGCCTCCGGACCTGAGGCGATCGCGGTGATTGAACGGCACAAGCCGGATGTGGCTGTTCTTGACCTGCAGATGCCGGGGGCGGATGGGATTGAGGTGACTTCTGCGGTGGCTAAGTCGTCGCCGGGGACAAAGTGTTTGATTTGCACGTCTCACGCGCGGCCGGGGTATTTGAAGAAGGCATTGGAGGCTGGCGCGGGCGGGTTTATTCCGAAAACAACATCCGCGAAGGTGTTGGCCGAGGTGGTGCGTAAGCTCCATGCGGGACACCGCTATGTGGATCCAGAGTTATCTGCGGAAGCGATTGCCGCGGGGGATTCGCCTTTGACTGAACGTGAGGCTGACGTATTGGAGTTGGCGGCAGGCGGGGCCCCGATTGAAGAAATTGCTGATCGAGCGGCGTTAAGTGTGGGGACTGTACGGAATTACCTCTCCTCTGCGGCCACGAAACTTGGCGCGCCAAATCGGCATGTGGCCGCGGAGATTGCCCGCTCTAAAGGCTGGATTTAGCGTCCTTACCTGCAATTTTCACCCCTATACACTCTAGTTAGGATTACCTATCTTCCCCTAAAATCATCCGTATGGCCTCTCAGTCACGTGCGACCTCGTCCTCGTCTGCCCAGCGCTCATCTGCGCTGCGCACTCATACCTCACGGGCGCGTGGCGGGGGACGAGGGAAAAGTGGCTCAACGCGGTCACTGATGAAAAACGGCTGGATTCCTGATCAGCATGGGGCCTGGCCAATGGCCATTATTCCCGCCATTCTTGGGGCAACTTTAGGTGGCTGGCAACCGATACATGGTTTGTTGATTGCTAGTTGGTTGTCGGGTTTTCTCTTTTTTAATGCGGTGGAACTCTATGCGAAGTCTTCCCGGCGTCGGCGCCCTCGCCTTTATCCCGCTTTAGGGACGTGGCTGGTTGTTGCCAGCCTTCTGGGCTTTTATCTTCTCAGCCAGGCACCTTATCTTCTTGTGTGGATTCCTTTCTTTGCTCCCCTAGTCGCGGTGGCATTTATTGAGGTAATCCGCGGGAATGAACGCAGCCTTGTGTCCCGGACAGTCACGATTATGGCCTCGGCATTAATGACGCCTGTGGCTTTTATGCTTTCGTCCTGGTGGCTGAATTTTACGAATTCGGTTTTTCTGCCGCTTCCGGGCGCTATTGACCATATTTTCTCTACCCCTGACTGGATAAAGAGTTGGCTGCAGGTGATGGGTTTCCTCCCACAAATGCAGCCATTATGGGCAAAAGTCTGGGTGACCACAGGGGTTTTAGCGGCCTATTTCTTAGGGACCGTGCCTTTAGTGCGCTCCCTTATTCGAGGCCGGTCCAATATGCGCTGGGTATGGGGGTCTGTCCTGTGGTACATGCTGACCGGAGTGGGCGTCACTTTTGGCGCGATGGATGGTTTTATTCACTGGGCATTGATTGCCGTGTGGGGCGGCTTAAGTATTCGGGGGGCGGCAATGCCCTGGTGGCAGCGCACTCATAAACCCTTTAAGCCGATCCAGATTGGCCTTGCTGAAATGGCCTGGTGCGGCATTATTGCTGCCCTCCTCACTACCTGAAACACAGGGGTCAGGCTCCGCGCCCGCTACTCGCTGTCCTCCCGCCATAGCGAGCCCGCAGAAATCGCATAGAGAGGAATATTTTTCATCCACCCTTGATCCACATAATCCGCTAGCGAAAATCGAAGGGCGCAACCAACATCAAAACGCTCGGAAAAAGCCCGTAAACTGCGGGATCGCACATTGACCTCCGCTTTCACTTCCACAGGATAGATGGCGTTTCCGTCTTGGAAAAGAAAGTCCACTTCACCGCGCGAATTGTCGGCAGACCAGTAGTAGGGGTCAAGGCCACAATCAGAAATCAATTGCTGGCAAACATATTGCTCAGTCAAAGCGCCTTTAAACTCTGTGAAAATGGCATTTCCTTGGACGATACTTCGCTCATCAAGGCCCGCCATTGCAGCCAGTAAGCCAATATCGACAGTGAAGAGCTTAAAAATGGATTCTTGAGCGTAGGCGCTGAGAGGAATGCCCGGCTTCGACACGCGCCGAATATCGACAGCGAGCCCCGCCCTCGTCAGCCATGTGACGGCAGAGCGATAATCACGCGCTCGCGCCCCACTCGCAATATGCCCAAAAACGAATTTCTTATTTTCCTGACCCAAATGGGCAGGAATAGTCCGCCATAAAGCAAGCGTCCGTTCAGTTTTCTGTAGCGGTAAATGCTTTGACATATCCTGCGCATAGGCGCGGAGAATCTGCAATTGACTTTCTCGGACACGAGATAATTCTCCACCACGCTGGAAAGTCAGAACGCCTTCAGGCATTCCACCGGTAAAGAAATACTCCCGTAAAGCAGCGGTGAGGCGGGCGGAAAATGCAGTAAAAAGAGCCGGATCTGCCGTATCCACGACCTCACGCAAGGGTTCCCTACCCGTTGCATCAAGGAACTCCCGGAAGTTCAGTGGATACAGGTCAAGGCTTGTGACCGCCCCAACCGGAAATCCGGTACCTTCATGCACAGTCAGCCCTAATAAGGACCCGGCGGCCACAATCGCGAGTTGCGGCTTTTGCTCCCGAAAATACTTGAGCGACGTTAATGCCTTGGGGCATTCTTGAATCTCATCGAGAATCAACAATGTCGAATCATCGGCAATACGCGTTCCCGTTTGCGCCTGAAGGGCAATAAGAATCCGATCCAGGTCATACCCTTCCTCGAAAAGAGTTGCCAGACCGCGCTGATTATCGAAATTGACATAGGCCACTTCAGAGAAATATCGCCGCCCAAATTCTTTGAGCAGCCAGGTTTTGCCGACCTGACGCGCCCCGCTCAGAATCAGCGGTTTGCGGTAGGGGTCCGTGCGCCACTGTTCAAGCCTGGCCATGAGATGACGTTCCATCGCTACCTCCACTCGCTTATGTGCAGATAATAACCAGGTTTGGCGAAAGTAAGGACTTAGTTTCGCCAATCTTGGCGATTTTCAGGACCTACGCGGATTTTTTGGTGCTTCAGATCACTTCACGAGGGCGGAGAGCGCCTCAAGGAAACGGTCATCCTCTTCCCGGTCACCAATGGTGACGCGCACCCCTTCAGGGAAGGGGCGGACAATCACACCAGCCTCCCGGCAAGCCGCCACAAATGCCTCGCCTGCCCCCGGAAACCAGAGGAAATTTGCCTGTGACGGCGCCGCGGGAATACCCCTCTTGCACGCCTCCTCATAGACCCGAGTCCGCTCTGCAACCACGCCAGCAATACGCTCATTCAGCGCCTCTTCATCTCCCAGAGCAGCAATCGCAGCCGCAATCGCAGGGGCGGAAACAGCAAAAGGAATAGAGACAGCCTGTACAGCAGCGGCAATATCGGGATGCGCAACGCAATAGCCGACACGCAATCCCGCCAGGGCATAGGCCTTAGAAAAGGTGCGCATCACCAGAATATTCGGATGGTCTGCAATTAATGGAATAGCGGTGGACACATTCTCATCGGTGACAAATTCGCCATAGGCCTCATCGACAATCAGCAGAATATGTGGTGGTATTTCATTGGCAATACGGCGAACTTCAGCCAGAGGCAGCGCCGCACCGGTGGGATTATTGGGCGAACATACAATCATGGCCGCAGTGCGCGGCGTAATAGCATCCAGCATCCCAGAAATATTGTGAGCCCCGTCCTCGTGAATAGGAATAGGAACAGGAATGCCATGGGTGGCCGGTACCGCAATGGGGTAGGACTCGAAACTGCGCCACGGGAAAATGACTTCTGCGCCAGGTTCACATAAGGCCAGGAGTGTCGCTACCAAAATGGAGGAGGATCCAGCGCCAACACAGATCTGGCTATCCTCCACCCCATAGCGGCGTGCCAGGGCTTCACGCAGTGGCGCGCAGGTCAGGTCAGGGTAGCGATGGGCCGTTGCTGTGGCTTTGACCGCCGCTTCCACCACCATTGACGAGGGCGGAGTCACTGACTCATTCGAGGACATTTTGATCGCGCCCGGTTGCGTGCGGCCGGGAATATACCGGGGTAGCGCCTCAACCTCAGCGCGAATGGGGACCTGGAGTTCTTTCGCCATAGGTCTTTCTTACTCGCACTGGCTCCGCCTTGCTGCCACCGATCGAAGTATGAGCCGCGAGCGCGACATATTCAGCGGATCACTCGGTGACTGACCACACTCCCCTTTACTTCGTCTTCCCCTCACCTGCCCCATCGCAAGTGCCCACCGTGGAAAGAGCACACACCATCTGGCATGAGTCTGACAAGTCAGGGAAGAATCGGGGGTTCCCCTGAAGGCGGTTCACAGATTCCTTAGGGACAATACGGATATGAAGTTTGTGATTCGCCTTCTTGGCACAATGCTGGGGATCTGGTTATCCACCCTGTTGATTCCAGGTATTAGCATCCCTGTGGATACGTCTTTAACCACTACCTTGCTGACTTTGGCGGGTATTGCTCTGGTTTTGACTTTGGTGAATGGGATTGTGCGGCCAGTTATTGGCGTCCTCGCATTTCCGTTATACCTGTTGACCTTTGGGCTATTTGCTCTGGTCACTAATGCCATCGTGTTTATGTTGGCGGGTTGGGCGTCAACAGTGATTGGTATTCCTTTTGCCACTGGCGGTTTTATTCCCTCTCTGCTTGGCGGTACGTTGACAGCGATTGTCTCAGCCATTGTGGTGGCTGTATTGGGGAAGGATAAGAGGAGGGATGACTAGTCCTTCGCTTGTCTGTCTCTGCGCTGAACGATGTCATTGATCTGCACCTCTAGCGATGTTGCGGCCCGTCAGGACTTTCAGGCGGCGACTGCTGGGAGCGTGTCCCATTTCCACCTTGGCTGCCACTTGTTTGGCCAGTGGTGCTTGTAGTGGCCCGTCGCGGCGCCTCAACACGTTGTGTCTGAACGGTATGGACTGTTGTGGTGGTTCCTGCGCCAATGCCCATGGCGTGGACTCGATGGTCTTCCCATTCGCGGACTTCTTCGAGGCCGGGCCGGGCGCCGGCGGCTTCTATTTCGCTCATTGCCTCGGTGTAAACGGGCACGTCATGGGGTCCTGCAGGTTCCCCCTTCTCATTTTTCAACCCTAATTTGTCACCATCAAAATGGACGGTGACCTGGCCATCTACGCGGGCATTATGTTCGCCATCGAGGGCGGGCACAATATCTCGCGTATTTTCCAGACTGAGGACACGCACTTGCGTATTTCCTGGGGTGAATGCGATGGGTGAACCTGCTGTCATTACTGACACGACGTTGTACTTGTCTAAAACTTCGGGGTCTGCTGCTATTCGTCCTGCCTCGATTCCTCCCTGGGAGTGCCCAATAAACTCCACTGGCTCTCCTTCTTTGATACCAACGATGGCCATTGCTTCTTTGATTGCGCGGCTCTGGTCGCTATCAAATCCGCTAATGCCGGCCAGATTCGTCTCAATATCCTGAGGGTTTGTTCCCCCTGGCACCCACTCTGCAGTGCCTTTAATGACGACACTCCAACTGCGCTCGCCGGTGGGGGAAATATGTTCGAGAATCTCGAATTCGCCGCTCTGATCATTACCGCCCATCTGCTCAATGCGCCCGAAGGCGTCAGAAGCCTTGACTGGGGTGTCTATCTGCTGGATCTTCGGTTCTGCCAGGCCGGCAAAAATCTGCATGGCCTGTATTACTCCGGGCAGTGCTCCACCCCAGGGATTCTCACCAAAGTCGGGACTCGGGTAAGGGCCAATCAAGGGCTGTCCCGTTAGCGGGTGATAGGGGTGAGGGACCCTTGCCGCCTGACGCTGTGTCTCCTCGGTCACCGCTTCGCCAAATGGACTGGGTCCCACCCTGTTCCCCACTACTTTTTCTTGTCCTGTTTCGCGGTCGATCACGGTGGTGCGGACATAGACTGAACCTCCACGATCACTGCCTGCACCCGGCCCAAGCGCGCGGCGTAGACCGCCGCCTGCCCCCTGCGCGGTCCAGCGGACATCTTCATTGCCGGGAAGATTCTTCTCCCCTGGGGGCGGCCCACCATGCAATCCACGTAAAGCTCGCGCTGCCCCTGCCACAGTAAATTGCGTGCGCGTCCCCTCATATTTTGGCGTGCTTTTAGGGACGAAACCAAAGGGAGGGCCCAAAGCGCCAGCCACTTCTTCAGGACGGAACTCGGCCATCCACCCATAGAAAGTGGCACCATCAGCATCAGCTGACCCCAGCACAAAAAGGGCATTTTCTAGAGCCTCAGCTTGCTGCCCAATATCGCGACTCAGCGTCCCCACTGTTTCGCAGGCTGTATTCAGTGCCTGCATTGCTGCAGCCCCTTCAGTGGCAGCGAAAGGGCCAAGAGCGGTGGCCACCGTGAGCTGCCCTAAAGCCTCATAGAGGTAGTTTTGCGCGGCCACTAAAGTGTCGTGCCGTTGGTGCATGGCCCGCACGCTCATTAATAACTTGTCGGTATCTACCGCTGTTTTCCCTGATGAAACGACCACGTCATTAAAGAAATCGTCTTTCATGGCTGGCCGCCTCCCCCTCCGCTTTGAGGCATATTCCCCCACCCTGGGCTTCCGGGAGCAGCAGGTCCACTAATCAGCGGCGGCCCAAAAGGATATCCGCCAAAGCCCGGAGTAATCACAGGATAGCCAACAGGCAGCGGTCTATCCACCATGTCATCGACAACAGGTTCAACGGTTTCCCACAGGTTTTTGGCGTGTTCAAGGGGATTCGCTGCCCGTAATGTTTCCTGCCCAAAAGCCTCGTAATAGCGTTGGATTGCTACTTGGGCATCAGCAATACTTTGCACCGCTAATGCGGCAAGTCTCGTAGCCTCATCTTTACGTTTTCTCGCGGCGTTCGCACTGGTTCCTTGCCAGTCCGGGTAGGTTTCAGCTGCCAGTTCGACGCTCACTTGTTCCACGGAGGCCGCAGCAATATGCACCCCACCTAGGCCGGCACCTCCACCTGGATATGGGCCGATCATGTCGATCTCCTTTCCGCATGATTGGCCACCCTAAGGACCCGTGCCCTACCCTCGCACTCTCGACCAGTGCGCCTGTGAATTGGACATAATGTAGGCACCTCCAATTGTGGATAACTCTTATCCACGCTTTGGCCTGTGGATACCGCGCCCCGCCCTCGTCTGAAAGAATGGGAGCCATGAGCGAGACAGCACTCTTTAGCCCTGCTTCTGGTTGGACCGATCTGGCGCAGGGGGGCGAAGCGTTATCTCCTTTAGATGGCCGTTACCGCGCTGCGGCGGCACCCCTGGCTAATCACCTGTCGGAGGCGGCTCTTAATCGTGCGCGTGTGCATGTGGAAATTGAGTGGCTGATTCACCTTATTGATGGTGGGGTTTTGCCGGGGGTTGATCCTTTAACCGAGGCAGAACGCGAGTATTTGCGCGCATTGCCGGTGGCTTTTGGGAATAAAGAAATCCGTCGTTTGGCTGAGTTTGAGGCAGAAACTCGTCATGACGTGAAAGCTGTCGAATATCTTATTGGTGAATATATGCGCGCCGCTGCCGACGTTTTAGGGGCCGATACGCGCCTGGGGAATCTCACTGAAGTGGTGCATATTTTCTGTACTTCGGAGGATATTAATAATCTTGCCTACGCATTAACTATTCAGGCGGCAACGAAGCAAGTGTGGCTTCCAGCAGCACGTGACCTTGTGGGTCGTCTTGATCAATTGGCGAGGGCGGGGGCCACTATTCCAATGCTGGCTCACACTCATGGCCAGCCGGCAACTCCGGTCACTATTGGCAAAGAAATGGCAGTGATTGCCCACCGTCTGCGCCGCCAAATTCGCCATATTGAATCCACGGAATATCTGGGCAAAATTAATGGCGCCACAGGGACATGGGCAGCGCATATTGTGGCTGTTCCTGATGCCGATTGGCCGCTGATTTCCCGCGCTTTTGTGGAAGGCCTGGGCCTGCAGTGGAATCCCTTGACCACACAGATTGAATCCCACGACTGGCAGGCTGAGCTTTATTCCGATATTGCTCGCTTTAACCGTATTGCCCATAATCTCGCCACCGATGCGTGGACCTATATTTCAATGGGCTATTTCCACCAGAATCTGGCGGCACAGGGATCAACGGGTTCTTCAACAATGCCCCATAAGGTCAATCCCATTCGCTTTGAAAATGCGGAGGCGAATCTAGAAGTCTCCAACGCGCTGCTGGATTCACTGTCAGCCACTTTGGTGACATCGCGTATGCAGCGCGATCTGACCGATTCGACCACTCAGCGCAATATTGGCGTGGCTTTTGGGCATTCACTTCTGGCCCTGGATAACCTTATTCGCGGCCTGGACGGGATCGATATTTCCGCTGAGCGTATGG
>JAUNHH010000004.1 GCA_030524055.1 Actinomycetaceae bacterium
CCAGCGGGTCCCGGTCTTCACCCATCCCCCCCAAAAAACAGACAAACACCACCACGAAAAATGCCTCCCGCCCCTCGCAGGCGGACAAACCGCCGCCAAGACGCGTTTCCAAACGGCAAATGTCATTGCGGACGCGGTTTATCAAATGGGGCTGAGGATCTGTAATTGCCGACCTGTACACATACGCGGGGTGGGATTGTCCAGACTGACAAACCACCGCGAGGACGTATTTTCGGGTTGCGAATGTGCGTTGTGGCCGCGCTTTGTCACTGAAGGTTCCACGCCAGAATTTTTGACCTGCGCAAATAACGGCCCCGCCCTCGTGCATCTTGACAACCCGCCGCGACAAGGTATTTTCTAGCGCCAAATATCGTCCTGCCAGCGGGTTGTCGTGGTCGTCTATCCGCCAATGCGTGACGCTTAACTGCAACCAACGCAAGATGCCCTATAGGCCACAGACGGGCCTCGTACGGCACCTGCAGGCGCAGGAAAGAAAGAGGGCTCACACGAACATTGTGTGAGCCCGTCTTGCTATGCCGCGGCGCCTCCGTGGGTGGCGCCAACGATCTGCGTTCTTTATGGGTACAAACCACGCAAAGAATGCGCCTCAGCAACCCTACCAACCGCCATCGTCGTGGCAGCCGTACGCAAAGACAACCCCTGTTTCTCCGCAAACTCAGTGACCGCATGCCACGCACCGTCCATCCGAGTGCGAAGACGAGTATTCACTTCGTCTTCGCTCCACCAGAACGCCTGATTGCCCTGAACCCACTCAAAATACGACACAACCACGCCACCTGCATTGGCCAAGATATCGGGTACGACGAGAATGCCTTTATCTGCCAAAATCGCGTCAGCCTCAGGGGTTGTCGGCCCATTGGCGCCCTCAACAACGAGTTTCGCGTCCACATTCGGGGCGGTGTTCTTGGTCAGAACGCCCTCAATCGCTGCGGGGACCACTACGTCGCAGGAGATTGTGAAAAATTCATCTGCGGGGAAGGGGTCGGCACCGGGGAACTCAAGAATACTTCCGTGAGTATCGACATAACTTTCTAGAGCCGGCACGTCAATGCCGTGATCATTGCGTAGTGCTCCAGCGACATCGGCGATGGCAACAACCTTTACCCCGGCCTCGTGAAGAAAACGTGCAGCCCCGCGCCCAACCTTGCCGAAACCTTGAACGATAGCCGTGGATTGACTTGGGTTTAGACCGAGTTTTTCCATGGCATTCAACGCTGTATATACCACGCCCCTCGATGTGGAGGCAGCACGCCCTTGAGAACCACCAAGGTCAATGGGTTTACCCGTAACACAACCAAGAACTGTGTATCCAGCGGAGACAGAATAGGTATCCATCATCCACGCCATTGTTTTTTCATCGGTACCCATATCTGGGGCAGGAATATCTTTTCCAGGCCCAAGAATAGGAATAAGTTCGGTGGTATAGCGACGCGTCACACGCTCTAATTCACTAAGGGAATGAGTGGTTGGATCGATCTGTACGCCACCTTTTGCTCCGCCATACGGCAAATCAAGAAGAGCACATTTCCATGTCATCCACATGGCGAGGGCGCGGACTTCATCAAGATCAACATTGGGCGAAAAACGCACACCACCTTTAGCGGGGCCTCGCGAAATATTGTGTTGGACGCGATGGCCAATACACAATTCAATCTCACCATCATCGCGTCGGAGTGGGACTGCTACTGTCACCTCTTTTCGAGGCGTAGCAAGCATTTGGAATTGGCCGTCACTGAGGCCCAGAAACTCGGCGGCGTCGGCGAGTTGAGAGGTCGCATCCGCCAGGGGATTTGACAGTGTAGACACACAATCCTCCTTGAGTATCACGAGGCTCCATAATGACTGCAATGTCCTGACAGAGCCTCTGGAAGACAATAGGGAGTTTGCGTTTGCACGCGGAAACCATGGTAGCCCGTTAAGGCTCAAAGGCGTTTTCCCAAACCGGTATTGCCGCTATTTCGTGGGATTACCTGATAAGTAGGTAGCGCAGCTCGCACACTGATAGAGATCACGAAAATAGGGTCCGGCGCATATGTGGTCCGTTGTTTCAGATGGCACTGTTCGCGCTACTATTGGAGGGTTGTGGCTTTGCTTCTGCGGCCGCGTAAAGACAAGCCGGAAACCACCCCGTGCAGGAATAGAGGAACACCATGGCGCAGGATTATCGAGGTCGATCTCAAGGAGATCGTGACAATGGAGCGCGGCGCCAATGGCGTGACAGCGGTGACCGTTCCTGGAGGGGATCTGATCGCGACGATCGTCGTGGCGAGGGCGGGGCGCGTAGCGGAGGAGACTTCCGCCGTGATGACCGTGGTGGGGATCGTCGTGATTTCAATCGTGATGACCGTCGTGGCGGCGGCCAAGGTTTCCGGCGCGATGACCGTGGAGGAGATCGACGCGACTTCCGTGGTGATGACCGTGGTGGATGGCGTCGTGACGACCGTGGGGGAGACCGTCGCGAAGGTCAGGGCTTCCGGCGCGATGACCGTGGAGGAGATCGTGGTGGTTTCCGTCGTGATGATCGTGGCGGGCGAGATGATTTCCGTGGCGGTGGCCGTAGCGGAGGAGACTTCCGCCGTGATGACCGTGGTGGGGATCGTCGTGATTTCAATCGTGATGATCGTGGTGGGCAGCGCCGTGAGGACCGTGGCGGCTTCCGTAGAGATGATCGTGGGGGAGACCGTCGCGGTGGACAGGGCTTCCGCCGTGACGATCGCGGAGGAGATCGACGTGACTTCCGTCGTGATGATCGTGGGGGAGACCGCCGCGAGGGTCAAGGGTTCCGCCGCGATGACCGTGGAGGAGATCGACGTGACTTCCGTGGTGGGGATCGTCGTGATTTCAATCGTAATGATCGTGGTGGACAACGCCGTGAGGACCGTGGAGGTTTCCGTAGAGACGACCGCGGGGACCGTAAGGACTTCCGCAGGGATGACCGTGGGTCAGGACGCCGCGATTTTCGCAATGATGACCGCTCTAAGGGGCATAATGCTGCTAAAGGCGCAGGACGCAATGACCGCGCTTCTGAGGCTCCGTGGACCAGCGTTGACGAATACGATTCACCAAACCCTAATGAGCCCATCATTCCAGCAGGTGTTTCTGCTGATGAACTTGATGCGGAAGCGCTGCGTAGCCTCGATACCCTCTCGGGCCCCAATAAGGACATTGTTGCTCGCCACCTTGTGATGGCTGGTCAACTCATTGATATTGACCCGGAAGTTGCTCACCAGCACTCAATGGCGGCAGCATCACGGGCTGGCCGCGTTGACGTCGTTCGTGAAGCTGCAGCACTCACGGCTTACGCCTCTGGCCGCTATGAGGAAGCACTCCGGGAAGTGCGCGCTGTGCGCCGTATGCGTGGCGATGATTCCCTTCGTGCTGTTGAAGCTGATATTGAACGCGCATTGGGGCGGCCCGAAAAGGCTGTTGAGATTATTGACGCTACCAATACCTCAACTTTAGATCTTGCCGAACAGGTCGAACTTGTCCTCGTTTCTTCTGGTGCCCGAGCAGACCTGGGTCAACACGAGGTCGGCCTCGTCCTCGTCGATGATGCCTTGGCAGCCCTACCTGCTGACGTCAATGTCGAACTCATTCGCCGACTCATGTCCGTAAAAGCCGATCGTCTTCGGGAATTGGGCCGCGAATCGGAAGCTGACGAGGTTGAAGCCTCAATGCCCGAGGAAATTGAAGACCCCGACATTATTGATGTCGCCCTCATTGCCGATGCCGATGTTGATGCGAAGAACTCTGTTCTGCGTGGCAGTGAATCGACCCTGTGTACTCAATATGACAGTGCCCTTATTGATCTTGATGGCACTGCCTATGCGGGTGCGCTCCCCATTGATCACGCTGCGCAGTCCGTGATTGACGCCCGCGCGGCAGGAATGCTGACCGCATTTGTGACCAATAATGCCTCCCGTACAGCTGCCGCTATTGCCGAACACCTGACAGAACTCGGCCATGAAGCCACTGAAGATATGGTGATGACTTCGTCTATGGACGTCATTGCCATTATGGAAGAACACCTCGAAGAAGGGGCCAAAGTCCTGGTGATTGGCTCTGACGGCCTGCGTATTCCTGTGGAAGAAGCGGGCTACGAGGTTGTGGACTCCGCTGATGATGAGCCCGCTGCCGTTGTCCAGGGCCTTGATAAGAGCCTCGATTGGGCACGCTTGAGTGAAGCTGTTCTCGCTATTAACCGTGGCGCCCTTTTCTTCGCGACCAACCTTGACGCAACCCTGCCAGGGGAACGTGGCGAAATGCTGGGCAATGGTTCGCTGGTGAAGGCTGTCCAACACGCTTCGCATAAGCGTCCTATTGCCGCTGGCAAACCCGAACCTGGCATTTATACGCGCGGCGCCGCCCTCGTTGGAGGCAAAAACCCTCTTGCTGTGGGTGATCGCCTTGACACTGACATTGCTGGAGCGGTTGCTGCGGGGATTCCCTCCCTTCATGTGCTCACCGGAGTGTCCTCTGCGCGTGATGTCATTACCGCTCAGCGTGGACAACGCCCCACATACCTGGCATTGGATATGCGTGGTCTGCTGGAAAATCACCCGCGACCCAAGCATCACCGTGACGGGACATGGACCTGCGGTGTCTCGCAGATTGCGAAAGTGCTCCGCGATGGGACACTGACACTCGATGACATTCCTCTAACGGAAGAGGCCACACTGTCATTGGATTCCTACCGCGCACTTGCTGCTGCCGCATGGGAGTCCGCAGCTGAAGGCCGCGATGTCACCTGCCCAGAGATTCACGTTGTGTCCAATGACGACCCTGCCGGGATCGTTGAGGCGCCACCTGAGCCCGAAACGCCAGAAGAAGTGGAAACCCTAGAAGGGGAGGAAACCCTGGGTGATGACGCATCTACTGGCGAGGGCGGGGTGGCACCTGACGAACCCACCGAGACCGCTGGCAGCGCGGAAGTGACCCCTATCAGCACCAGCGCTGAAACGGAGGGGCTTGCCGCCGATGCTGACTCACTTCCTGAGGCTCCCGAGGATATCCCTGCCTTCCTGCCCGGTGAAGAAGAACTCGCAGAACTTCTCGCTGCTTCAGATGAAGGGGAGGACGACATTCAGTGAGTCTTCCTCATCTGCCTAGCCTTCCCGGCGGGGCAGAAGAACCGCCCGACGTCCAGGCCGCTCTGGCCAACTTTGAAGAGAGCAGCCTGGACGATCAGGTGCGTATTTTGGCAGAGATTGAAGCTGAGCTTCGCGCCTCGCTTGCCCACAGGGAGAACTCATGAAGTTGCGCAGGATTGACTCTGAACTGCTGCGGCGGGGGTTGGTGCGTTCACGGACCCACGCCCAAGAATTGATTGAAGCCGGTCGTGTTCTTCTCGACGGTGTAGAGGTGCGCAAACCTGCGCGTCAGGTCGATCCTGCCAGCGCCATTGTGATTCGCGAGGGCGATGCTGTGGATTATGTGTCGCGTGGGGCGCATAAACTTTTAGGCGCATTAGAAGCCTTAGGGGATCAAGCTCCCCAGATACGAGGGCGACGCTGCCTCGATGCGGGGGCCTCAACCGGCGGATTTACTGACGTGCTTTTGCGCCGTGGGGCAGCCAGCGTCGTTGCTGTCGATGTGGGGTATGGGCAGCTTGCGTGGAGCCTGCAATCCGACCCACGTGTTGAGGTCCGCGACCGGACCAACGTCCGCACCTTGGCCGCGGGTGATATTGATCCGCCGCCGCAACTTATTGTCGGCGACCTGTCCTTTATTTCGCTGACCCTTGTGCTGCCGGCTCTGATTACTGTCGCCGATCCTCAGGCTGATTTTCTTCTCATGGTTAAACCCCAATTTGAGATTGGGAAAGATAAACTCGGTGCTGGTGGGGTTGTCCGCAACCCGGATCACCACGTGGAAACGGTGGAAAAAGTGGCCCATTGTGCGACCATCCATGGGTTGCATATTCACGCAGTCCAAGCATCCCCACTTCCCGGACCAGCAGGAAATGTTGAATACTTCCTTTTGATGAATAAGGCCGTCGAGAATGCTATTCCACCTGAAGGATTGCATGAGGCGATTGTCCGCGCCGTTGACGCAGGGCCTGCCGGGAAAGGGGGCCTAGCGTGACAGGAACTGTCAGGCTTATTCGCCACATTAACCGTCCTGATGCCATTGAAGCCGCTGACGCTGCTATTACCGAGTTAGAAAAATACGGTGTCACCGTTATCAGCGGGAAAAATACGGCTCCGGCTGACCTTGTTCTCGCTATTGGTGGTGATGGGACTATTCTGAGCGCCGCAGAATGTGCCCGCAGAGATGATGTTCCTCTATTAGGCGTCAATTTGGGACATATGGGTTTCCTAGCGGAAAGTTCCGCCGAAGCATTTCCACAGCTCATGCGTCGAATTGCTACCGCTGAATATGCAGTGGAAGATCGTATGACCCTCGATATTGAAATCCACAGTCCTGATGGGACGATCCGCTATGACTGGGCACTCAATGAAGCCGTTTTGCGGCACAGCGATTTAGCGCATCCTGTCCACCTTGTGCTCGCTGTTGATGGGCAACCGGTATCCACATATGGGGCTGATGGGATGATTCTCGCAACCCCAACCGGTTCCACCGCCTACTCCTTTTCCGCTGGTGGCCCTGTGGTGTGGCCAGATACCGAAGCCATTGTGATGACTCCATTAGCGGCCCACGGGCTTTTTACTCGCCCTTTGGTAGTGGGTCCGTCCTCGCGGATTGACGTCGGCGTCGCAGAAGAAAATTGGGCCCCCTCAGAAGTTCACTGTGATGGTCTGAGGCGTCTTCCTGCACCTGCTGGATCGACCTTGGCGGTTACCGTCGGGAAGAAACCCGTCCATTTAGTGCGCCTGGACGATACGCCTTTTGCTACCCGGTTGGTTCATAAATTCACCCTGCCTACGGGGGGATGGCGAAGTGGAGCGCACAAGTGATTCGCACAATTTCGATTCGCAACCTAGGAGTCATTGAAAAAGCTGAGCTGGAAATCGGCCCGGGACTGACTGTCCTCACAGGGGAAACCGGCGCTGGTAAAACCATGGTGCTGACCTCCCTTCATCTCCTTATGGGAGGCCGGGCTGACCCGGGGTGGGTGCGCAAAGGAGCCGAGAAAGCCGGCGTTGACGGTATTTTCGAGATTGATGCGCAGGTGGCCGCCCTCGTCGATGACCTTGGGGGCGACGTTGATGAGGATGAATTAATCGTGTCGCGCACGATTGCCGGCCAGGGGAGGTCGCGCGCGCATTTAGGAGGGTGCTCGGTCCCTGCTGGAACTCTGGTGGAGGTTTTGTCCCCATTGGTCACTGTCCACGGGCAAACAGATCAATTGCGTTTGCGCTCGACCCAGGTCCAGCGGGAAACGATTGATAGCCACGGCGGTGCGGCACATGCCAAGCTCCTGAAAAAATATGCTGCTGCATGGGCTCAAGCAGTGGGTACGAAAAAGCGTCTCGATACGGCGCTTGCGGACGCAGAGTATCGTGCGGACCGTATTGAGCACCTCAGTGCAATAACAGCAGCCATTAGTGACCTTGATCCGCGTGAAGGGGAAGAAGAGGAACTCCGCAGCGAAGCCGAACGTTTAACCAATGCCGAGGACTTGAGGATTTTCGCTGAGCAAGCCCGCGTGCATCTTCGTGGCAGTGATGACGAGGACGGGGCCCTAGATTTAGCCAGGCGAGCCCGCGATGGCCTGGCTCACGCAAGCCGTTTTGATAGTGGACTAGATGACCTTCTTGAACGCCTGACCTTGGCGGTTGTCGAATGGGATTCGATAGCTGACGAAATTGACTCCTATTTGGCGACATTACAGGCTGACCCGCAACGTCTTGCTGCTATTCATGAACGGCGCGCACAATTGCGCCGGCTCATGGAAGGGCGGGCCGCTGATATTGGCGAACTTTTACGTTGGTATGACGATGCTACCCGCGAATTAGCGGATTTAACGGGGACAGGAAGCGACCCGGCCACACTTGAAGCGCAACTAAAAGAAGACCAAGCGGAAGTATTACGCATTGGGGAAGAGCTCTCTGCCTCTCGCAGAAAAATAGCGGATTCTTTAGCGCGTGCAGTCGATAAAGAATTAGCCGGCTTAGCCATGAAAGACGCGCATTTCACTATTGAATTTACGCCGTCAAAACCCGCACCCTACGGCTTAGAAGAAATGAAAATGCTTCTTCAAGCCCACCCCAGTGCCCCCGCCCGGCCCCTCGGGCAGGGGGCGTCCGGCGGTGAACTCTCGCGCGTCATGCTGGCTTTAGAGGTCGTCCTCGGGGCACGCGGCAGCGCCCGCACATTTATTTTTGACGAGGTCGATGCCGGCATTGGTGGGCGCACTGCTAATGAAGTGGCCTCCCGCCTGGCCAGACTTGCCCAGGATCGACAGGTCATTGTGGTGACCCACCTGCCGCAGGTGGCCGCTGTGGCCACCACCCATTTAGTAGTAGAAAAATCTGATGGCCGAACCATTGTGCGCACGGTGGAAGGGGAGGAGCGCCAAGCCGAGTTGGTGCGAATGATGGGTGGCGATGCCCACTCCGAGGCGGCGCGCCGCCACGCTGCGGAAGTGTTGAAGGTCAACATGTCACAATCGGCAGGGTGAGTGCCCCTATTATCCATGGTCGGGTGCGTATTGATGAGCGCCCACAGCGCTTAGCATCACGCCTGGAAGCAGGCGAGATTGCCGTTATTGATCAGCCCGATCTTGATCGGGCTACTGCCCAAGCTCTGATTGCTGCTCGCCCAGCTGCCATTCTCAATGCCGCCCCTTCCGCAACGGGGCGGACCCCTGTCCTTGGTCCAGGCCTCATTATTTCCGCAGGGGTACCACTGATTGATGACCTGGGTTCTGACCTCATGACCTTACGTGAGGGCGATCAAGTGGCAGTGCGTGGAGGGGAAATCCTGCGTGGGGATACCCTTATTGCCTCAGGAATACGTCGCGAAAATAATGGGCCTATTGGGGCAGAAAGAATAGCAACGTCGCTGACCTCATTTGCTGCCTCCGTTGACGAATATCTGGAGCGAGAAGGCGATATTGTCCTTGAAGGCGTGGGTGTGCCCACTCTGCCAGAAAAACTTCAGGGCCGCCCTATTCTGATTCTTTCTGATGGCACCCACCTAGCGGAAGAACTACGCGGATTAAAATCGTGGATTGGGGATTGCCATCCAGTAATTATTGCCGTTGATCGTGCCGCAGAAATCGCCATAAAATCCAGGAATACCCCGGATGTCATTATTGGCGATATGGAACTTTTAGCGGAGAAAACCCTCCGCTGCGGAGCGGAACTTATTACGTTGAGTGGTGAAGGAGATGACGGTGGGGGAGCACGCCTCGCCCGACTGGGGTTGACCTACCAGGATGCGACAATGGCAGCCCTTGCTGAAGACGCGGCGGTCAATATTGCCGCCCGCGCACGCCCCGTCGCCATTGTTGTGGCCGGTGGCAGTTCCGGTTTAGCTGACTTCCTTGACCGCTCCCGAGCGACAATGGCCCCGGCATTCCTCACGCGACTCCTGGCCCAGAATGTCCTCGTTTCAGCGCCTGCCATTATTGCGGCCCATCGGCCCCGCCCTCGTTCCTTTGGATTATTCCTCCTTGCCCTGGCCATGGTTTTCGCGGTGCTTGCTGCCCTATGGTCCACACCCTGGGGGCATGCACTCCTGTCCTCACTTATTCCACCCCCGGCCGCCGTCTCTAGCCCAATGGACACCCCTGCCCCTCTAAATGCACCTGGGAACCTCTTATGATGAACTTCCGTTACCACCTGGTTTCACTCATCGCTGTTTTTACTGCCTTAGCTATCGGCGTGATTCTCGGTGCAGGACCCTTACAAACCTCGATCTCTACAGCCCTATCCTCACCCGGTGGCGCCACAGCCGATGCGCAGACTCTGGCACAGACCCAAAAGAATGCTCAAGCTGAAGCTGCTGGCGTGACGGCGTTGGCGGGCAAATCTCTGCCAGGGACACTCAACGGTGTCAATGTGGTCACCGTGTCCCTTCCCGGCGCCACCCCCAGTGACGTTGACCAGGTCCGTAAAGACCTTACGACAGCTGGGGCTAGTGTTGTGGGCCGAGTGTCCCTGACCAATAACTGGGATGGCGCCGCCCTGGCCAACTACCGGCAAACCCTGGCAACCTCACTGCAATCGCGCCTACCAAATGCCCCCGCCTCTAATGTCACCCCAGAAGGTATTATTGGCTACTCCATTGTCACCGTCTTAACGACGACTGGCAGTCAAAGCGACGTAATCCGCGACATTCTCACCTCGGACTCCAACCCGATCCTTAGTCTTGAAGAAGACCCGAAAGGTACCGCCCAAGCCATTGTGCTGATTGGCGCTCGCGGAAGTGAAGTAGGCGGACAATCCGGTGCACATGCCTCCGGGGCACAATCACCTGAAGCGTGGACCGGTACGGCCCAAGCTGTGGCCACTGCACCTAAGGGTGGAGTAGTGATCGGTGACGCCTCAACTGACAGTGCATTTGTGTCCCATATCCGAGCCCTTGGCGTGCCTGTCACCACAGTGGACTCGGTCGGCACTGCCTACTCGTCAGCGGCCGCAGTCCTGGCCCTGCCTACTGCTGGCCCACAAGCTCGCCCTCTCGGGGTAGGAAAAGGCGCACAATCCGTGCTGCCTTAAAGGCCAACGGTTGCCCAAGAACTGGCGATACACTTAAAGGCGCACATGCCCCACCATGACCCCTTCAACGAAAAGAGTTGATGCCCTGTGAGTGCGCAGGAATTGTCACCCCAGACTCCGCTGGCCGACCATCACGTTGACCGCCATATTGCACAGTCATCAACTCCCTGGCAGGGCCGGATTATTTCTATTGTCGAAGACTCTGTGGAACTCGCAGAAGGCAAAGCACCTGTCACGCGCCAATACACTCGTCACCCTGGAGCCGTTGCCATTGTTGCCATGCGCGGCGACGATGGCAGTGAAGAAGTTCTCGTTGAACTTCAATACCGTCACCCGGTCAAAGCGCTTCTATGGGAAATTCCTGCCGGGTTGCTCGATATTGCCAATGAAGACCCACTGGTTGCTGCAAAGAGAGAACTCGCTGAAGAAGCTGACCTTCAGGCAGCACGATGGGATGTTCTTGTCGATTTCTTTAACTCCCCCGGAGGCTCCGACGAATCCCTCCGTGTTTTTCTCGCACGGGACCTTGGCCCAACCAACGAAGTCTTTGACCGTGAAGACGAAGAAGCTGACCTGGAACTGCGGTGGGTTCCCCTGGATGAGGCGGTGGCAGCAATTATGGACGGACGAATCCACAACACCTCCGCAGTTGTTGGATTATTAGCTGCCTACCGTGCGCGGGCTGATAAGTGGGAGAATCTGCGTGCCGCCGATGCCCCCTGGTTCCGCTAGGAGGGTGGGGTAGATCCCGCTAGGACTAGTGGTCCCCTCTTTTCTTCGTGTGATGTGATAGCTTGCGCATTTTCGCAACATACATGTGGCGATAAGTGACGTACACTGGTGTTCTCAACGTTATTACGGGAGGAGGCCACGATGGAACATACAGACGCATGTACTCGCGAGCAGGTCCTCGACTTGGTTGTCGAAAAAGGTCCTGTAACGGCCTCAACAATCGCCAAAATCCTGGGATTGACAACCGCAGCTGTCAGGCGGCACATTACGATCCTCATTGATGGGGAAGAAATCCGCGAAAAAGAGCCCGCTCAATTAGGTAAACGAGGGCGGGGCCGGCCAGCTCGCCATTATGTCGCTACGGAAAATGCCCACCGTAAACTCCAAGAAGGCTATTCCGACCTTGCGCTCAAAGCCCTCGGATACTTGGGGCAAGTTGGCGGTGAAGAAGCTGTCGATTCATTTGCTGCAGCGCGTTCGCGCGAAATTGAGCGCCGCTATGCCCCTGTTGTGCGTGAGGCAGGAACAGATCCACGGGTGCGTGCCCAGGCATTGGCCGATGCCCTCACTCAGGATGGTTTTGCTGCTACTGTGCGCGATATTGGTGGGGGAGGTTTTGCTATTCAGCTGTGTCAGGGCCACTGCCCGATTCAGCAGGTAGCAGGAGACTTCCCTCAACTGTGCGATGCTGAAACCCAAGCATTTTCCCGATTATTAGACGTTCATGTGCAACGTCTTGCCACTCTTGCTGGTGGGGAGCATGTGTGCACCACACACATTCCCGTGGGTATGCCCACCGTTCGCCCATCTACCCGTTTGGGCGCTCGCCACTGACAATACTGGCCCGTTACCAGCGGATCAGTAGCCCTTGATGACCGAAATAGAAGGACAACTATGACCCAGGCCCCGCCGCAGGTTGCCGATGCAGCGCAGCCAATGACTGATGATGAGATTATTGAATCCATCGGTGGCTACGAATACGGCTGGCGCGATAACGACGACTACTCGCAGGGTGCCCGCTATGGCATTAACGAGGACGTCGTCCGCGAAATTTCTGCGCATAAGAAAGAATCCGAATGGATGCTCCAACGTCGCCTCAAGGCACTGGAGATTTTCGAGCGTAAGCCAATGCCCACCTGGGGACCGGACCTGTCGCTGATTAACTTCGACGACTTCAAATACTACGTTTCCCCGACGGATCGCCAGGTTCAGGCCTGGGAAGACCTCCCTGACGATATTCGCGACACCTATGACCGTCTGGGCATTCCCGAAGCGGAAAAGAAGCGCCTGGTTGCTGGCGTTGCCGCCCAATATGAATCAGAAGTGGTCTACCACCAGATTCAAGAGGAACTTGAAGCCCAGGGCGTCATCTTCCTTGATACCGATACAGGTTTGCGGGAATATCCAGAGATCTTCGAAGAGTACTTTGGCAAGTGCATTCCCGCAGGTGACAATAAATTTGCTGCTCTGAATACAGCCGCATGGTCTGGTGGGTCTTTTGTCTATGTGCCCCCGGGTGTGCACGTAAAGATTCCTCTTCAGGCCTACTTCCGTATTAATACTGAAGCTCTTGGGCAATTTGAGCGGACCCTGATTATTGCCGATGAGGGGTCATATGTGCACTATGTTGAAGGGTGCACGGCTCCGATTTACGACGAGAATTCTCTTCACTCTGGTGTCATTGAGATCTTCGTGAAGAAGGGCGCCCGCGTCCGCTATACGACCATCCAGAACTGGTCAACCAATGTGCTCAACCTGGTGACCCAGCGTGCCATCGTTGAAGAAGGCGGCACAATGGAATGGGTCGATGGCAATATGGGTTCCAATATCACCATGAAGTACCCTGCGTGCTTCCTCATGGGCGAGCATGCCCGCGGTGAAACCCTGTCCATTGGTTTTGCTGGCCCCGGTCAGCACCAGGACACTGGCGCAAAAATGGTCCACATGGCGCCGCACACCTCCTCGTCAATTACGGCAAAGTCGGTGTCCCGTGGCGGTGGCCGCACTTCCTACCGTGGCTTGGTGCAGGTCAACGCTCGCGCCCGCCATTCCAAGTCCAATGTGCTCTGCGATGCGTTGCTCGTGGACAAGATCTCGCGTACGGATACCTACCCCTATGTGGATGTGCGTACTGATGACGTAGAAATGGGGCACGAAGCCACCGTTTCTAAGGTCTCCGAAGATCAGCTTTTCTATCTCATGAGCCGTGGTCTTGACGAATCTGAAGCAATGGCAATGATTGTCCGTGGCTTCGTTGAGCCCATCGCGAAGGAACTCCCCATGGAGTACGCCCTCGAATTAAACCGCCTCATCGAACTTCAAATGGAAGGATCGGTGGGCTGAGATGACAACAACCGAATCCATGGCACGTCCACATTCTCACGGCGCTACGCCAGAAGGACCGGTTCACGCGACCCGCGCTGACCGTTTCACCTCCTTTAACGTCAGTGACTTCTCCGCCCCCACTGGACGGGAAGAAGATTGGCGCTTTACCCCAATGCGGCGTATTGCCCCGGTTCTGGACCAGGGCGCCTACGGGCAGGGATCGATTGCGGAAACCTATTCTCATCCGCAAGAAGTCACTATTGAGTCCGGCTCCGCCCTCGTCGATGGAAGTGTTCTTGCACCATCTGACCGCGCAGCTGCGATTGCCTGGGAAACCCGCGAATCCACCACTGTGGTGACGATTCCCGCCAAGGCCGAACTTGAGGCTCCTGTCATTATTGATATGGATGCACTCACTGGTGTCCACAGCCACCACCTGGTGATTCGTATTGGCGAATTGGCTCTGGCCACCGTCATTGTCAATCACCGTGGAGGGGCCGATGCGACCCTGAATCAGACAGTGGAAATTGAGGCAGGGGATTCCTCCCACGCCACTATTGTGGCCGTCCAAGAATGGGAAGACTCCACCATTCACGCTGCCAGTCACCGTGTGGCTATTGGGCGCGACGCGAAAGTCCGCCATATTGTCGTGACTCTTGGTGGCGACCTCGTGCGTATTAACGCCGAAACAGATTTCCGCGGTCCCGGTGGCGATCTCGAAATGCTGGGCCTGTATTTTGTTGATGCTGGCCAGCATTTAGAACACCGCGTTTTTGTTGACCATTCCCAGCCCCATTGCATTTCCCGAGTGACCTATAAAGGCGCCCTCCAAGGTAATGATGCGCATTCTGTGTGGATTGGTGACTGCCTTATTCGCGAGGCTGCAGACGGTACTGACACCTATGAACTTAATCGGAATTTGGTCCTCACCGAAGGCGCTAAAGCCGATTCAGTTCCCAATCTCGAAATTGAAAATGGCGAGATTGTAGGCGCAGGCCATGCCTCAGCAACAGGCCGTTTTGACGACGACCAACTTTTCTACCTCATGAGCCGAGGAATCTCCGAACAAGACGCACGTCGCTTAGTTGTTCGCGGATTCTTTGCCGAACTCATTGACCAGATTGGTGTGCCAGCTGTCCAAGAACACCTCATGGCCGCCATCGAAACTGAGCTAGAAAAAAGCGCCAACTAAAAGCAGCTGACTCACTCAGCTAGCGCCACCCACTGACCATCTGCGCCTCGCGCACCAAAGACAAACGGCGAGAAACTCGCCGAGGAGGCATTGCCACACATGTCCACATTAGAAATTCAGGACCTCCACGTCACCGTGGAAACCGCTGAAGGCCCCAAGGAAATCCTCAAGGGCGTTGACCTGACCATTAACTCCGGGGAAATCCACGCGATTATGGGCCCCAACGGGTCGGGTAAATCCACGCTGGCCTATGCTCTTGCTGGCCACCCTGCCTACGAAATCACCTCCGGTCAAGCCCTGCTCGACGGTGTCGCCATTACCGAATTGGGTGTGGATGAACGCGCCCGCGCTGGCCTCTTCCTGGCTATGCAGTACCCCGTGGAAGTTGCTGGAGTGTCCGTCACCAATTTCCTGCGTTCAGCGAAAACCGCGATTGATGGGGAAGCCCCCGCCATTCGCCACTGGGTCAAAGACGTTCGCGCGGCTATGGATGGCCTGCGAATGGACCCCGCCTTTGCTGACCGCGATGTCAATGTTAGCTTCTCCGGCGGTGAAAAGAAGCGCCTGGAAATTCTCCAAATGGAGTTGCTGCGCCCCACCTTTGCCGTCCTCGACGAAACCGACTCCGGTCTGGATGTGGACGCCCTGCGGATTGTCTCCGAAGGAGTCAACCGCGTTCACAGCGACACTGGTTGCGGCGTCATGCTTATCACGCACTACACCCGGATCCTGCGCTATATCCACCCCAGTCACGTTCACGTCTTTGTTGACGGTCGCGTGGCGGCTTCGGGCGGCCCGGAACTGGCCGAGCGCCTTGAAGAAAACGGATATGACGAGTACCTGAAGTCATGAGTGAACAGGTCTCGGCTTCGATGTCCATCCCGGGGGAGGACCTCCACGCCCTGCGCGACGAATTCCCTATTTTGTCGCGCCAGGGTAGGGGTGGGCACCCCATTGCCTACCTCGATGCTGCGGCCACCTCACAAAAACCCCGTGAGGTCATCGAAGCCGAGGCCAGTTTCTATCGTGACTCTAATGCCGCAGTCCACCGCGGCACCCACCTTTTAGGTGACGAATCTACCCAGATTTTTGAAGATGGCCGTCAGATTCTCGCTTCCTTTATTGGCGGGCGCGGCGATGAAATTGTGTGGACAAAGAATGCGACTGAAGGTATTAACCTGCTGGCCCTGGGCATTGGACATGCCTCGTTAGGGCGGGGCGGGGCTGACAGCGCCTCCCTGCGGATCGGCCCCGGGGACCGTATTGTTGTCACCCGCGCAGAACACCATGCCAATCTCGTGCCATGGCAGGAACTGTGTGCCCGTACAGGTGCAGAACTCGCGTGGATCGACCTGACCCCTGAGGGGCGACTAGACCTGGACACCCTGGGGGTGATTACCCCCAATACCCGCATTGTGGCCTTCACTCATGCGTCGAATGTGACGGGTGCGATTTCTCCAGTGGATGAGGTCGTGGCTGCCGCCCGGGCGGTCGGCGCGCTAGTCGTCCTTGACACCTGCCAATCCAGCGCCCATATGAGCGTGGATGTGGCTGCCCTGGGCGTGGATGCCGCCGTTTTTTCTAGTCATAAGATGCTGGGGCCAACGGGAGTCGGCGCCCTGTGGGCTAAACGTGACCTTCTGGAAGCCCTGCCGCCAGTGCTGACCGGCGGGTCAATGGTGGCCTGGGTGCGGATGGAATCGGCGGACTATATGCCGGTGCCGGAGCGTTTTGAAGCCGGTTCGCAGCCGGTGGCGCAAATTGCGGGGTGGAGTGCGTCGCTGCGTTATTTAGCTGGCATTGGAATGGATCGTATTGCCGCCCATGAAGAGGCATTGACCGCGCATCTTTTGGAAGGGATCGCCTCAGTGCCGGGGGTGAAAATCCTTGGGCCAGCCCAGATGGGCCAGCGTTTAGGTGTTGTTGCTTTTGCGGTCGATGGGGTTCACCCGCATGACGTGGGGCAGATTCTGGACAGTGCCGATGTGGCGGTCCGAGTTGGACACCACTGTGCGATTCCTCTTCACCAGTTCTTTGGAGTCCGGTCATCAACGAGGGCATCATTGAGTGTGACCTCAACGCGGGAGGATATTGACCGTCTGATTGAGGCCCTCGGAACTGTTCGCTCCTACTTTAAGGATGTGTAATGTCGAGTTTGGAGCAGCTGTATCAGCAGGTCATTTTGGACCATTCGCGCCGCCGCGATGGTGCGGGAAGAGTTGAGTCTTTTGAAGTGACCTCCCATCAGGTCAATCCTACGTGCGGGGATGAAGTGACCCTTGGGGTGGAGGTTGACGAGGACGGGGTGGTGACCCGTCTTGCGTGGGATGGAGATGGATGCTCCATTTCGCAGGCCTCACTGTCAATGATGTATTCCATGGTGTTAGGTGCGGATACTCCGCGTGTGAGCGCCTTATATGAGGCCATGGAGACAATGATGCATTCGCGCGGCGGAGGCGTCGATGATGAGATTCTTGATCGTCTTGAGGATGCCGCGGCTTTAGAAGGCACCTCGCAATTTCCTAATCGTATTAAATGCGCTTTGCTGGGCTGGTATGCCCTGCGGGATGCATTGGCTCGCCACGGCACCGATATTCAAGGAGGTACACGGTGAATAACCCTATGGCTCAATCTGACCCTGTTGAACAGCGTTTTGCTCCCGCCCCAAGTATGGAGGAGCCCGCTCAGATTAATGGGACTGACCTTATTGAGGAAGGATCCATTGCAGGAGCGGATGTTTTAGAGGCACTCAAAGACGTTATTGATCCCGAATTAGGGATTAATATTGTGGACCTCGGCCTCGTTTATGGGGTGAATATCCACTCTGATGATTCCGTGGTTTTGGATATGACATTAACGTCGGCGGCCTGCCCTCTTACCGATGTGATTGAACGGCAAGCACAAACGATTTTGTCGTCGTTATCAAGTGACGTCACCATTAATTGGGTGTGGATGCCGCCGTGGGGGCCCGATCGTATTACTCCCGATGGACGCGACCAATTGCGTGCGATCGGATTTAATGTCTGAGAGGTGAACGCGGGCGTTTTCGCGCGAGGCGGGCGTGCGCGTGGGCTTGTGTCTTCATTGACGAGGGCGGGGCGGCGGCCATTAAGGCCGCCGCTTCCCTTTATTTAGAGGTCAGGCGTGGTTTTACAGACTGGGTGCATCGAAAGTATTGCAGGCGGAGAGTGAGCCTTGTTCTAAGCCCACCATGAGCCAGCGTTGACGCTGCTCGGCTGAACCGTGGGTCCACGTCTCGGGGTTTGAGGTGCCCTGGTAACGCTCTTGAATACGGTCATCGCCAATAGCTTCTGCGGTGGCCAGAGCGTCAGCAATCTGGTCTTGAGTGGGTTTAATGAGGAAGGGGACACCAGATTCTGGATCGACTGTGGTCGATGCCCAGTGCATCCACACCCCTGCGTAGCAATCGGCTTGGAGCTCGGTACGCACACCATCACCATCGGGGCCAGCTTCATGGGCATTATGGGCTTGGAAGGTGCCTTCGAGGTTTTGGATATGGTGTCCCCATTCATGAGCGACCACATATTCCTGCGCTAGTGGCGCATTCTGTGCGCCAAATTGGGATTCCATCTGCTCAAAGAAGCCCAAATCCATATAGACAGTGGAATCGGCTGGGCAATAGAAAGGCCCAGAAGCAGAGGTCGCTGAACCGCAGGCAGTATTCACACCATCAGTAAAGATGACGAATTGGGCAGGGGAGTAGTCCACTGATCCTTGGCCGGGCAACTGTGCTTTCCATACCTCGTCAAGGGATTCGGCGGTCACCACCATGCGGCATTCCGTGTGCTGATTTGCTGCTGCCCCTGTGGTGCAGTGGGACAGGTCCGCACTGGGCGCTGCTGAGGTTTGTGGCGCAGAGGTGCTTGGGCCAACGAATTGGGTCAGGTCTACGCCGGTGTATTGGGAGATGAGGAAAACGGCGATGGCAACGAGGATCGATCCTCCGCCGAGTCCTCCGGCCATTCGGCCACCCCCACCGGAGCGGACCCGCCCAGAATCTGACTGGACTGACTCATTGAAACTCATGGGGTTCCTCCCCTTGTATGGCGAGCATGGAAACGTCCGAGCATCTCGGCGCGGAAATCCTCGAAATAATCACCGTCAATGGAGTCGCGAATGGCGTCAACCAATCGAATAGTGAACCACTCATTATGGATAGTGGTGAGAGTCGACGAGACAATTTCCTTTGCCTTAAAGAGATGGTGGACATAGGCACGAGTGTAGTTGCTACACGTGTAACACCCACATCCATCAACGAGGGGCGTAAAGTCCCTTTTGAAGCGCGAATTCGTAATATTGAATCGGCCATCAGGAGAATAAATAGCCGCATTACGGGCAACTCGGGAAGGATTCACACAATCAAAAGTATCGGCCCCGGCCTCGACACCACGGAAAAGATCTTCCGGTTCGGAAATGCCTAAAAGGTGACGAGGGCGGTCTTCTCCGAGTTCTTCACACACCCAGGACACGATAGTGCCGAGATTTTCTTTTTCTAATGCTCCGCCCACGCCAAAACCGTCAAAGCGGGTGCCTTCTTCATCCATATCTGCCATTGTGCGCGCAGCAAGGCGGCGAAGATCTTCATAATGAGCACCCTGAATAACGCCCCATAATTGCTGGTAAGGCTTGTGGGAGCGTTCAGCAGTGAGGCGTGCATGTTCGGCTAAGCACCGGCGTGCCCAGGCATGGGTGCGCTCTAGGGATTCTTCCTGATAGCTGCGTGGATGGAGGAGGGAAGTGAGCTCGTCAAAAGCGAACATAATATCGGAGCCCAATTGGTGTTGAATCCCCATTGAGACTTCCGGAGTAAAACGGTGATAGGAGCCATCAATATGGGATTGGAAAGTCACCGAGTCATTATCGACAACGGCGCGCGAGGCTTTAATGGCCTGTTTATGGAGTCGCTGATCATCAAGGCTGGTCTCGCCAGAAAATTGCTGGGAGAGGACCTTTTTAAACCCTGCGCCCAATGAGAGAACTTGGAATCCACCAGAATCTGTATAGGTCGGTCCATTCCAGGCCATAAAAGGTGCTAAACCGCCGGCCTCATCGACAATATCGGCACCTGGTTGCAAATAGAGGTGATAGGCATTAGCGAGAACAGCTTGCGCCCCGACCTCGCGAATTGTTGACGGCAGGACAGCTTTTACTGTTGCCTTTGTCCCCACGGGGATAAAGGCGGGGGTGCGAATAATCCCATGAGCAGTATGGAGAACCCCCGTGCGGCCAAGTCCTGGGCCACTGGCAAGTCGGGTGGTGATATCGAAACCGCGGTCACGCTCGGAGAGCTCGGGGCCAGTCGGAAATGGGGACGAGGGCGGACCAATCCAGTCGGCGCTCATAGCGCACCTTGAGTGAGTTTGCCGTCGGTTAAAGAAATGCCTTCGAGGCGGCGCACGCCAGAAATGACCTGATAGGTAATCGGCAGAAGAATAATCTCTACTGCGACTTTATAGACGTAACCCGTCACCACATAGTTAAGGAAATCTGCGGCAGGAATAACGCCTGCAAAGGCAATGGTGCAGAAAAGAATCGTATCGACGCCTTCACCAACCAGAGTGGAGCCTAAAAGGCGTGCCCATAAATGGTTGGCCCCCCACCGCTGGCGAATCTTTACCAGGACCAGAGCGTTCACAAGTTGGCCGGCTAAAAAGCCAATGACTGAGGCGGCGACAATACGGGGGACAAAACCAAGAACGGCTTCAAAAGCTGCCTGATTTTCATAGCCCGGCCCAACGGGAGCCTGAGCGATAAGAAGGAAAGATAGAGAAGCGAGAATAGAGGCGGCAAAACCCATAAAAACGACGCGCCGTGCCCGGCCAAAACCATACACTTCTGCAAGAACATCGCCGAGAACGTAGGTCAGTGGGAAAAGGAGGGCGCCTCCATCAAAGACAAGATGGTAGGGGCCAAGATGGACAGCCGTAATTTTTGTTGCTGCGATATTAGAAATCAGCAGGAAGGCAACAAAAAGGACAGCGATAACGTCGTATCCGCGTGGGTGGGTTACTGACCCCTGTTGTGGTGATGCGGTATTCACAATTCTTCTCCTCAGTGGTATCTCCTCTATTGTCTCGCTCGACGGTGGGGATATGCCACTTTCATTGAGCGCAGGGCGGTGGTGATGCCCACAGGCGGTGCGAGGGTGTGGCGTGGGCGCTTTAGACTTGGCCAGTGATTACTGTCCAGAACTTTTCGCTCCGTATTGGAGCCCGGCCCCTCGTGACTGGCCTGAATTTCCGCCTCGATAAGGGAATGCGGATCGGGTTGGTGGGCCGTAATGGGGCGGGAAAGACCACAACAATGCGTCTTCTTGCGGGCGAGCGGGACCACGGAGCAGCAGAGTTTGAGGGGACGATCTCCTCTAATGGGACAATCGGGTATTTGCCGCAGGACACGACGATTGGCGATCATACGCAGATTGCGCGGGACCGCATTATTTCTGTGCGCGGAATCGACACGATTATTGCGCGTATTCGCAAAGCAGAAAAAGAAATGTCCACCACTGAGGGTGACCGCCAGATTAAGGCAATGGAACGTTATGTGCGCCTTGATCAAGAATTCACCGCCGCTGGTGGCTGGGCCGCTAATGCGCAGGCAGCGCAGATTGCTGCGGCGCTGGGGTTGCCCGATCGCGTTCTTGAACAGCCTCTTGGGACCTTATCGGGCGGCCAGCGTAGGCGCGTGGAGTTAGCGAGGGTTCTTTTTTCTGAAGCGGATGTTCTTCTTCTGGATGAGCCCACTAATCACCTAGACCATGACTCCATTGAGTGGCTGCGTGATTGGATTAAAACATTCCCCGGTGGCGTGATGGTGATTTCCCACGACGTGAAATTACTGGGAGAGACCGTCAATCAGGTCTTTTTCCTCGACGCCACGCGGGCACAGGTCGATATTTATCACCTGGGGTGGCACGCCTATTTAAAGGCGCGTGAAGAAGATGAGCGCAGGCGCCGCAAAGAACGCGCTATTGCGATGAAAAAGGCCGAGCAATTGCGGGCCCAAGGCGAGAAAATGCGGGCGAAAGCAACAAAAGCAGTGGCCGCCCAGCAAATGCTGCGTAGGGCCGATGAACTCATGGCTTCCCTTGGGGAAGAACGCATCCAAGAAAAAGTGGCGCGTTTGCGTTTTCCGGAGCCTGCTCCGTGTGGAAAAGTGCCTTTAAGTGCCCAGGGCCTGTCAAAATCTTATGGCTCGCTTGAGGTTTTTACGGGGGTCGATCTTGCCATTGATAAAGGCGCAAAAGTGGTGGTTTTGGGTCTTAATGGTGCTGGTAAAACCACGCTTTTACGCCTTCTGGCTGGGATTGAAGAGGCGGATTTAGGTGAGGTGACCCCGGGCCACGGATTGCGGTTGGGATATTACGCGCAGGAGCATGAAACCCTGGATTTAGGGGCGAGTGTTGAAGAGAATATGGCCGCTAATGCGCCGGGGTTAGATAGTACCCAGGTGCGTTCTGTCCTTGGCCAATTCCTTTTCAGTGGTGATGACGTCAATAAGCCTGCCCATGTGTTGTCCGGTGGGGAAAAGACTCGCCTCGCTTTAGCAACATTAGTGGTTTCTGGTGCGAATGTTCTTCTTCTTGACGAGCCAACAAATAACCTTGATCCGGCCTCGCGAGAAGAAATCCTCGAAGCTTTACGCACCTATGAAGGTGCCGTTGTATTGGTGACCCACGATCCGGGCGCTGTTGTGGCATTGAATCCAGATCGGGTCCTGATTTTGCCCGATGCGGATGAGGATTTGTGGGATGAGAGCTATCTCGATTTGGTGACGTTGACCTAAATGGAAAAACCCCGTCCTCGTGAAAAGAAGAATTCACGAGGACGGGGCTAGCTCCACGTTCAGGGCGATTACAGGACTTTCGAGAAGAAATCCTGTGTGCGTGGCTGCTGCGGATTATCAATCACATCAGCGGGCGGACCCATTTCCACGACGACACCCTCATCCATAAAGACGACAGTGTCAGCCACTTCCCGGGCGAATCCGACTTCGTGGGTGACCACAACCATGGTCATTCCATCTGCCGCTAAATCCTTCATGACGCCAAGAACTTCGCCCACTAATTCGGGATCTAGAGCCGAGGTTGGCTCATCAAAGAGCATGAGTTCCGGGTCCATTGCTAAAGCGCGCGCAATAGCCACACGCTGCTGCTGGCCACCGGATAGTTCTGCCGGATAATGATCGGCGCGATCAGCGAGTCCGACACGAGCCAGTAATTCTTCGGCTCGCTTTCGTGCCTTGTCTTTCGGCACCTTATTGACATGGATAGGTGCTTCCATGACATTTTCCAGTGCCGTCTTATGAGGGAAGAGATTGAAGCGCTGGAAGACCATCCCAATATGGGAACGCTGTTCAGCGATTTTCTTATCGGGAAGCTCGTGGAGGATGGTTTTCCCGTCTTTTTCCTGTTCCCAATAACCCAGAAGTTCGCCCTCGATTTCAATGCGGCCCGCCGAAATAGCTTCCAACTGGTTGAGGCAACGCAAAAGGGTGGATTTACCGGAACCAGAGGGGCCAAGAATGACGCAGACTTCCCCAGAGGTAACCTCCAGATCAATCCCTTTGAGAACGTGGAGATCGCCGAAGAATTTATGGACGCCGTCGACTTTCACCATAGGGGCAGAGGAATTCGTGGTGGATTGAGTATCGTTCATGGGGTCACATCCAAGAATTGGGTTGAAGAAGAGGGCCCGTCTTTTGCTGAGGAGGATGAGGAGTCTTTTTGTGTTCCCGTATTATCACGGCGTTCAAAGCCCCGGCCGAAATACTTCTCAATACGAGACTGTACCCACATTAAAATGGTGGTAATGACGAGATACCAAATAGCCGCAGCAATAAGGAGAGGCACAGGTTTGAAAAGGTCCTGACCACGATCGCTGGCGATAAAGGTGAGTTCCAGAGTAAAGGGGATTGCTGAGACCAGTGAGGTCGTTTTCAGCATGGAGATTGTTTCATTGCCGAGTGGTGGAACAATCACCCGCATTGCCTGGGGGAGGATAATCCGAGAGAAAATGAGGGAACGTGGCATTCCCAGTGCTGTCGCGGCTTCCCACTGGCCTTTATCAACCGAGAGAATCCCCGCACGCATAATTTCTGCCAGATACGCCCCCTCATTCAGGCTGAGTCCCACACAGGCCATCCAAAAGGGGGTAAACCACACTTGTGTTTCAGCAGTAAACACCGGGGGAAGGAAAGGGAGACCAATAACTGTTTGAGGGTAAAGGACGGGGATAAGTGACCAAAAGATGAGCTGGGTGTAAACAGGAGTCCCACGGAAAAACCAAATATAAGCGGTAGCAACCCCGCGCAGAACCGGGTTAATGGACTGACGCATCAGTGCCATGGCAATAGCCAGGGCAGTACCGCCCACCATAGCGACAACGGTGAGAATAATGGTAAATGCTACCGCGGAAAGGAATGTCCGGGTGAATAGCCATTGGAAGGCAAAACCCCATTCATATGTCGGGTTGGTGGCGAGTGAATAGAGGAGGAGGGCGCCTAAAAGGAAGACAACAACTGCTGAGATAATGCGTCCTGGCCGCGGGGCAGGGCGAGCATTAATCAGCTTAATCCCATCTTTTACGTGTTGCATATGGAGTCCTTGAAATCGGCCTATCTCTCTAGTGGTGAGAGCAGGGAAGAAAAAGTGACTTACTGAGTGGGGTCAAGTTCGGCCCGAGAAAGGCCAGCTTGTTCCGCACCGTAGTTATCAAGAATGTCAGTGAGGATGCCTTTATCCATAAGGTGCTGCATAGCTGCTTGCACCGCTTTGGCGAGCTGCTCGTCTTCTTTGGATACAGTAATTCCCTGTGGGGCTGATTCAATGACTTCGCCAACTTGTTCCATCTGTCCCTGAGATTTCTCTACGGCAAAACCGACCACTGTTGAGTCAGCAAAAGTTGCATCGTATTGGCGGCCAATCACTTTAGTGGCAATATCGGTTTGAAGGTCGTGGGGCATAATCTCGATTTTGGCTTTACCTGCCTTCACGCATTTTTCAGATTCTGCTGCCGCATAGTCTTGCTGGTAGGTGCCGGTTTGGACGCCAATGGTGGAGCCGCAAAGATCATTAGGATTGAATTTCCCTGGGTTGCCTTTCGCAACGGCAAAGGAAGAGCCCACCTGCACATAGGAGATCATGTGGACCTGGGCGAGGCGTTCATTGGTAATGGTGAAGGAGGAGGCACCAACGTCAAATTTCGTGCCGAGCGCGGGCAAGATGGTCGGGAACTCAGCGTGACTGGTTTGCCCCTTTTCTAGGCCCATGACTTTGGCAAGGGCATTGACAATATCAATGTCATATCCAACCGGGGTCTGTCCATCAGAAGCGCGGAATTCGCCGGGTGCATACTCTGTGGAGGCTCCATTGCGAAGAATGCCTCGTTCCTTGACTGATGCGGGCACCATTGCAGCGATTTCTGGGACGGTTTCAATGCTGGAGGTGTCAAAGGGTTCTGGTGCACTCATTGACACTGCGCCTGACTGGGACTGGCCATTAGCAACCAGCGATGGTGGCACTGGATCATCGCATCCAGCGACCATTAAGGTTGCTGCGCCCAGGAAGGCAATAGTGGTGGCAAGCCTGCGCATAGCTGGTGGCCTCTCAGTTGTAGGAATGACTCCCACCATTATGCATGGTAATGCATAAGTATGCATATGCCTGTCTCAGGATATGGCTCTGCCCCAAGACTTTCTCGTCTTGGGGCAGAGCGTAGGGCTGGAAAAAATGCGGTTTTACTTCCCGCGCAATGCGCGTCGACTGGGTCTCGCGCGAGTGGGGTCAATGCCCTTAGGAATTGGCAGAGCGGTTGATGATAGCGCCGCCAAACGTGCTGAAACGGCAGGAACTTCTTCCCTCGTGAGCACCTTTTTCAGTTTACGGAGGCGCGATTCCAGTTCTGCCAAGGGAATTTGCCCCTCATCGTGACCCACCTGGATGGTGTGGATCGGGACATTTTTCATGACCCGAGAGATCTTCCGGCGTTCGGTGTCGAGAATTCCTTTAGCTCGCGAGGCGGGGCCTTCGGAGATGAGGACTACGCCAGGGCGGCCAATAATCCGCCACACAAGATCCTGATCGCGGGTCACATGCTGTGGCTGGTCGGACACGATCCACCCAGATCTAATCTGAGAGACGACGGCATAAACGGCTCCGGTTGTGCCATCAACTTGGGTGTACATTGCCCGGCGGACAAAGAAGGAAAGGAGTGTAATGGCGGCCAAAAGCCCAGCCATTACGCCAAAGAGGCCCCACAGAATCCAGTTCTGATCCGTCAGTGCGGCAATAAGGATCGATAGTGCCAGGACGACAAGGGCGAGACCGCCCATCGCCCACCCGATCCAGGAGTAGGTACGCGCAGTAATGGTGTAAGCGTCCTTCAGGTTGTGATACCAGCGGCGCTTTTTCGGGGGTGAGGTGTTCTCGCTCATGACCTTCCTATCCTAGCGGCCTTTGACAGTGCCTCGGTCAAAAGTTATCCACAGGCAGAATTTAGGGCTTGCGTCACGTGTTTCATAGGAGGAAAATATATCCATGGAAATAGACGGATATGAACTGGGTGAAATCATCCATGTGTCGCGTGCTGGTCCACTCTGGTCAACGACGACTCCCGCAGGTCACCGTGGACTTGCTCAAATACGTGGGGCTGAAGAAGCAGGCAAACTTCTGCCCCGATGGAGAGCCTGGGCCCGAATCGACCACCCCCATGTGGTGGCATTAGTTGACCTCGTCCGCCAAAGAGATGGGCGCATTGTCCTCGTACAAGAAGAAATTGAGGGGCCAACCCTTCAAGCGGCCCTCGACAATGGCCTCCTGCGTACCGTTGCGCAACGTCAGCGAACCGTAAAGGAACTCCGTAACGGCCTCGCTGCACTACACAATGCGGGAATCGTGCACGGTGACCTCAGCCCCTCCAATGTCATTCTTTCGCCAGAACGTGGGGCCGTCATTATTGATATTGCCGATGAAACCTCCCACGAAGGCGGAACCCCAGGGTGGACTGTAGGGCTCGAAAGAAACGAGGACGGGGACCGAAAAGCAATTGACGCTATCGCTACAGCATTAGGTTGCGAAAGTAATGGTGCACGATGGCATGCCGTTTCTGCGCCCACGGATAATCCCAGTGATGCCCTGCGCTCCGCAATACAAACCGCCCCAACATTGGCGCCAAAAGAAGCGCTCGCTAATCGTCGTGGGCGTTTCTGGCGTTTTGCTATAGCCGGCGCGATTGTTGGCGGACTGGGAGTGGGGGCGTATGTGATGACCGAGTCTGGGATGATCACACCCTTCTTTATCGGACAATCCGAGGCCGCGGCACAAAGTACACAAAGCCTCCCAATGGCAAGCGATGGACAGTCAGAGCAGATAATGTCCGGAGTTCAGACAATTGCGCAGAAATGCCTCGGTGAAGAAGATGTGCGCGTGCGCCTTAAAGAGATTATTGAACAGCGCGATGCAGCGTTAGTCAGCGCCGATACCACACAATTGCAAGCCGTTTTAGGTGCCGATATCTTGAGGTCGGATGAGGAATTAATTCGGGCAATGAAAGCCCAAGATATTCAGGTCAATGGCTTGAAAACCCTCATTGAGAATGTCGCGATTGATACTTGTAGGAATGGGCATGTCTCTATACGCGCCGACATTACACAAATGGCACATCAGCGCTGCGAAAAAGGGGAATGCCGTACTGTCCCTGAAGAACCCCAGGTTCCACTGCGAATTTATATGGAAGGAAATCCCCTGAAAGTCGTGGGAGTAGAAGACGGGCAATCAACAACTGCCGCACATGCGCCCCGTCCTCGTCAATAAAAAAGACAGGGGTGGAGATAAAGAAAGGGCTGGGATAGCGCAATGCCATCCCAGCCCTATTCTTGGCCTATTTACAGGCCAAGATCAGCCTCGAAAGCGCCTTCTTCCAGACGCTTCTTGACATCAGCCAGGAAACGGGAAGCGTCAGCGCCATCAACGAGACGGTGATCGTAGGAAATCGACAGGTACACCATCGAACGAATGGCAATGGCGTCGCCACCATTGGCATCCTTCACCACAACGGGCCGCTTGACAATCGTGCCCACACCCATAATGGCGGTCTCTGGCATATTCAACACGGGGGTGTCGAAAAGAGCTCCACCAGAACCGGTATTCGTAATGGTAAAGGTCGAACCGGAAAGCTCATCTGCCCCAGTCTTTCCATCACGAGTACGGCCAGCCAGGTCATTAATAGAGCGCGCAATATCCGCCAGCGACTTGCTGCCCGCATCCTTAATCACCGGAACCAAAAGGCCGCGCTCAGTATCCACGGCAATACCAATGTGCTCGTGGTCGTGGTAGGTCACCTCAGGCTCATTAATGGTGGCATTGACCTTCGGGTGATAGGGCAAGGCCTCCGTTGCTGCCTTGACAAAGAAAGGCAGGAAGGTGAGCTTGGTCTGCTCGCGCTCGGCAAAAGCATCCTTAGCACGGGCACGCAGTGCAGCAATCTTCGTGACATCAACCTCCACAACTGTGGTCAGCTGAGCCGAGGACTGCAACGACTCCATCATGCGGCGCGAAATAGTTTGACGCAGACGCGACATTTTCTCGGTAGTACCGCGTAGCGCAGACGGCTCGCGCGCAGGGGCAGCAGCTGCGGCGACAGGAGCCGCAGCGGGCGCCTCAGGGGCGGCTGGTGCAGAAGCCGCTGCGGCCGCAGCTTCACGCTGGGCAATAGCAGCAGCAATATCTTCGCGGCGAATACGTCCGCCTACCCCGGAACCGGTAATAGTGGCCAGATCAATACCCGCTTCACGTGCCAACTTACGCACGATGGGGGTGACATAGCCGCCGCTAACCGGAGGGGCAACATTTGCCTGAGGAACGGCCACACCAGCAGTGGGGCTTGGCGGCTGAGGAATATTCGAGGCCGCATCTGGGGTGGGCGCAGGAGCAGTAACTTCGGGAGCAGGCGCCGGAGCGGCCGGTGCAGGCTCAGCAGGCGCGGAAGGAGCCGGGGCGGTTGCTTCAGGCGCAGCAGGTGCCTCACTTGCGGGAGCCGCAGCAGCGCCCTCACCGGGGGCAGCATCAGAAATAATCGCCACAGGGGTACCCACAGCCACTGTTTCATCTTCGCCCACAAGGATCTGGGCGAGGAAACCAGCAACAGGGGAGGGGACCTCAGAATCCACCTTGTCAGTAGAGACTTCAAGAAGGGCCTCATCAGCCTCAACCTTGTCGCCCACACTCTTCAGCCAGGTGGTGACTGTTCCTTCAGTGACAGACTCGCCAAGGGCAGGCATAGTGACTTCAGTGCCACCACTGGGCTGGGCAGGTGCGGCGCTCGCGGCCTGGGGTGCTTCCTGAGTTGGGGCAGGAGCCGGGGCGCTTTCAACTTCAGGAGCAGTCTCTTGAGCTGGCGCGGGAGCGGAACCCGCCTCAGAAGCATCGCCAATACGGGCAATAACAGTGCCCACCTCAACGGTTTCGTCCTCAGGGACGAGAATCTCCAGCAAAGTGCCTTCAACAGGGGAGGGAACTTCAGAATCCACCTTGTCAGTAGAGACCTCAACAATGGGCTCGTCGAGGGCGACAGTATCGCCCACATTCTTGAGCCAGGTGGTCACGGTGCCCTCAGTCACCGACTCGCCCAAAGCGGGCATGGTTACGTCAGTTGCCATCGCGTGTTTCTCCTTGTCGGTGATGGGTTCAGTTGTGGGAGTGAAGGGGTTTGCCAGCAAGAGCCAAAGCGGCTTCGCCAATGGACTCATTCTGGGTGGGGTGGGCGTGGATCAGTGAGGCCACGTCTTCAGGGTACGCCTCCCAATTCACCAGGAGTTCGCCCTCGCCAACCTGTTCGCCAATACGGGCTCCAATACCGTGGAAGCCCACAATGGGACCGTTTTCAACGGAAATGAGCTTAATAAAGCCAGCGGTGCCGAGGATATTCGACTTTCCATTGCCTGCGAGGTTGTATTCAACGGTGCGCACTGCGTCGCCATACTCTTCGCGGGCTTGCTTTTCTGTCAGACCAACTGAGGCAATTTCTGGTTCGCAGAAAGTGACGCGAGGAATTCCTGACTCGACAATGGGGGCAGGATTGAGTCCAGCAATTTCTTCAGCGACAAAAAGGCCCTGGAGGAATCCGCGGTGAGCGAGCTGCAATCCGGGAACAATATCGCCAACGGCGCGAATATTGCCGACCCCGGTGTGCAGGTGTTCATCAACGAGGACGAAGCCGCGATCCATACGGATACCCTGCTCTTCAAAACCAAGGCCTTCGGTTACGGGGCCGCGGCCAACAGCGACAAGAAGAATATCGGCATCAAAAGTCTTGCCGTCTTCAGTCCACACATGAACCCCGCCCTCGTGCTGATTAGCCCCAGCAAAACGAGTATTCGTGTGGAACTCAATGCCACGCTTGCGGAATGAACGTTCCAAGTGCTTGGAAACGGATTCATCTTCATTATTGGCCAGGTGGGGGAGGGCTTCAATAACGGTGACTTCGGCGCCAAATGAGCGCCAAACAGAAGCGAATTCCAGGCCAATAACCCCGCCGCCAAGAACAATCGCGCGCGATGGCACCCATTCCATTTGGAGAGCCTGGTCGGAGGTAATGATTCGCCCGCCAATATCTAAACCAGGCAGGGATCGAGAATACGATCCCGTGGCCAAAATAATGTGGGTGCCTTTAAGTAGGCGGCCATCAACATCAATAGTGTCAGGTGCAACCAAGCGGCCCCAACCCTGAATAACCTCAACCCCGCGTGAGGAGAGAAGGCCCTGCAGCCCCTTGAAGAGCTTGGTAATGACCGAATCGCGGTAGGACGCAATCTGATTCATGTCGATGCCGTGGAAAGTGGAGTTCACACCAAATGCGGCGGACTCTCGGACCGCGTCGGCGGTTTCAGCGGCATGAAGGTAAGCCTTAGTGGGGATGCAGCCCCGGTGGAGGCAGGTGCCTCCCACCTTGTCTCCTTCGACAAGGGCCACCTTCAGTCCGAGCTGTGAGGCGCGTAGGGCAGCAGCATAGCCACCCGAACCCGCACCGAGGATGACGACGTCGTATTGGGACTCGGTCACGTGATCCACTCCTTGGATATTGACGGCTGGGCGTGAAATGCCCACATGGGGCCATTGTCCCACCAGTCGCGACTAATGTCGCCACTGCGGATGGTGACCATTGGTGGAAAAGCCCACATGTCACAGGAAAACATGCTGGTAGTAGCGAGATGAGAGTTATACAGCTCCGAAAAAATTCAGTTGACGCCACGCTTCATACAGAGCAATAGAAGCAGAGTTCGCTAAGTTCAATGAACGAATACCCTCAACCATAGGGATCCGTAAATGATCGGTGACACGTGGGTGGGTCAAAGCTTCCGGTGGCAGGCCAGTCGATTCGCGCCCAAGGAGTAAGCCATCACCGTCATGGTAGGTAACATCCGTAATGTGGCGCGTGGCGTGACCTGTCAGCGCCCACACATTTCCCGGTACCTGCGCCAGTGCATGGTCAAGATCGGGGTGAATGGTGACATGGGCGAGGTCGTGATAATCCAAGCCAGCCCGGCGAAGTTTCGCGTCATCCATATCAAAGCCAAGAGGCTCAACAAGGTGCAGATGCGCCCCCGTACAGGCGGCTAAACGAATAGCAGCGCCAGAGTTTCCAGGGATTTCGGGTGTCAGGAAAATAATGTGGAGCACCCCCTGATTGTGCCACCAGGAGGTGCTTCAACGGGAATGTACGTGGGTGGTTGTTTGTCGTGTGGGCGGGCGCTAGGACTGGGCGCTTTCTTGATGGGTGACTGTGAGGGTTGCCCGCCCAATTGTGTGGAAAAGAGCGTGGAAGGAGGCCATTGTTGCGGTGGCCTCATCATCAAGACCAAGGGTGGGGACATCGAGTGCGTGGATAGCGAAAATGTAGCGGTGAGGGCGATCTCCTGGTGGGGGAGCGGCCCCTAAATAGGAGGCCTGGCCATGATCCGCGCGAAGGTGGAAGGCAGCTCCATCGAGGTGAAGATCAGATTCGCCGGCGCCTGTGGCGATCTCGTGGACGCGTGCGTCAATATCGACAATCGTCCAATGCCACCAGCCAGCAGGGGTGGGAGCATCGGGATCAAAACAGGTCAGAAGGAAACTCTGGGTTCCCTCCGGTTCGCCGCTCCACTCCAAATGTGGCGAGGTATTACCGCCAGCAGCAACCTGAGCAGATGGCATGGCCTGCCCATCGGTAAGATCGCGTGAAGTAAGGGTAAAAGAGGGGACCTCAGGGAGAGATTCGTAAGGGTCTGGGGCGATTGGGCGGCTGTCAAGATTCATGGTCGCTTGCCTTTACTCTTCATTGACGAGGGCGGGGGTAGTTCAATAATGAGGTGTGCCTCAGGGGGATGCCACTTATCACCAGCCGGTGTGGCGCGAGAATGTCCCGCTGGCGATGTTTTGGCCACCGAATCTGTCACCGAATATGCCAGGGAGAATTCCTTTATGTCACACGTGCCGCACAGTGACCTTTTTCCTGAGAATGAATGGGAATATGAGGATGGTTGGTATACGCATCGCTGTCCTCCGGCTATTCCAGTTCTCGGCCGCCCAGACTTCGTCTCATGTGATCCAGTCGGTGATGGGCGTGGAAAAGAATATGCGTGGCAGGCATGGGAAAGGATCCGCACCGCTCATGCTGATCAATTGCGTGAGTCACTTGTTCTGGCATTGAGAAATCTGAGCTACCGGGCACGTGAGTGCGAGGCGAGTGAAGAAATATGGGGAAGTACGGTGCCGATCCCGCTGATGGTGAATACGGCGGAACATATCGCAGCGTCAGTATCTGAAGGCCTGGATTTGGATGCTTGCCCCATTGTGGAGGAAGTGATGGTGACAATCCCCCTGCAAGATAATAATCCGGGACGTTTTATTATCGCGGCATTGACCTGCCAGGATTCGCAGGTGGAGATTGAAATTGTCATTTATGGTGAGAAAGCGATTCTTGCGGGCGAGTTTTCTGGAATCTATGCCCGATTAGAGTGGTCTCAAGGAGAAAAACCCTTTAACTCCCGTACCTTTAAGCCTGAATTCGCACAGCACCCATACTATTAATCTGAAGAGAGATTTTTTGGGGGGCGGGGGAGCGGGCTATCGGCGTGAAGAAATAGGACAAATATACGAGGGCGGGGCTGAAAAGAATCAACCCCGCCCTCGTCAATGGAAATGCTAACTACAGGCCACCAAGGATCTGAGCAACGAGAATCTTGCCCACCATTGCCACGGGATACACAAGGGCATACCCCAGGGCGACGCGAGGATCGGCATTGGTCCGCGAATTCGCGAAGGCCAAAACTGCAGGCTGCGTTTGAGAACCGCCCAAAAGGCCAGACAATTGTGTGCCACCCATTTTGAACATCCAGCGCATGGTGACATAGAGGCCAATCGCCATAATCAATGTCATGACCACACCCAAAATCAAGATATTCACCCACGCACCCGAGGTAAAGGCATTAAGAATTTGGCCACCGGCACGCGCTCCTGCGGTAGCGAGGAAGACAAGAAGTCCGAGTTCAGCAAGAACCTGGCAGGCTGTGAAAGGAAGGGCCGTGACCACGGGGCCAACTCGCCCAATACGACCAAAAATCAGGCCAATAATCAGAGTTCCCGCTGCTGCACCAATTTCAAAGTGGTCGCCTCCAGGAATCGGAATGGGGAACTCACCAATAAAGATGCCAACAGCCATGCCAATACCCAAAGCAACCGGGTTAAGATCAGCCAAACCGCGGGCAGAATCGCCAAAGAACTTCGTAATCTCCGCCATTTTCGAGGTCGGGGCAACAACACGAACGCGGTCACCCTGCTGAAGAACGAGCCCAGGCTCGGCAATCATATCGACATCGCCACGGCGTACACGGGAAATAGTCGCAGAGAAACGCTTTGACATCTCTAATTCGCCAACCGTACGACCCGCAATCTTTGGATCGGAAATCGTCATACGACGGAAATCAAGGTAGGTGCGATCCTGCATTAATGAATGCGAGGAAGAGTGCCCAAGTTCAGTTGCCGCACGTGCTACTAATTCGCGCGGACCCACCACGGTGACAAGGTCGCCAGCATCAAGAGTGTCAGCCATTGACGGGCGGGAAATAGGGCCCGTTTCTCCACGGCGCAGGCGGGAAAAAGTCACCTTGCCGCCCAGCTTTTCGTAAATATCGCCAATGCAAGGGTGGTCATCGCGTTCCACACGAATAGTGCGATTCGCCAGTGGGCTAGGAGCGTCTTTATCGTGCTTTCCATAATGCAAAGCAGCCATTGCTGCGCCCATCATGCCGATCACACCAAAAAGATAGGCAATCGAATATCCCACAGTGGCTAAATCAGGATTTCCTGAGGAGTCACCAGCAGCAGCAAGAGCCGGAGTATTTGTGAGTGCACCAGCAAAAGTACCGGCAATAAGTGCGGTATCCATGCCCAGGAAACGACCCAGCGTTAAACCTGCAATAGCGGCAACAACATAAAGGGCCACCATGGTTAACAGTGGTCCAACGGCTGTACGCAGATTATGGAAGAACGATGCCCCAGAGTTCACGCCAATAGCAAAGGTGAAAAGGGTGAGCCCCAAGGTTCCTAACTGTGGAGTAACTCTCAACTCAATACCGTAGGACTGGGCCCAGGCAGCTAATGCAATAGCAAGGAAGAGGACTGCTGCGGCCCCAAGGCTAATTCCTCGGATTTTGATATGACCAAAGGCCATTCCCGCGCCAATAAGAATGAAGAGGAAAATGACCGGCTGCTCAGCAAGATAAGTAAAGACTTCAGCCACTGTTGTGGGCTCCATCGTGAGTTCGGAAATGTATGAACGCGTCTCAGTATCTCAGTTTCAGTGTGCTTTTCCGGTGGCCCATCGTCCCACCCCTAGGGGACCGAACTGTGAGACGTCACCCACCACAGGAAAAAGTGCGGCTACCGTTGATCAGGTGCTCGACATTCAACTCGCAGGAGTCGCCCTCGTACTTGTACCCGGGCGTGCGATTCCTGCCGTGTGAAATGGGTGGATCGCACGCCTTGTCCCCACGCATTAGGCGGAGGGGGCTTTTTCATGAGACCCACCCAAGACCTGAGAGGACGACGCGGTGACAGACACTGCTCAACCCCAGACAATGACTGGCGCACAGGCCATTGTCGCTAGCCTTGAAGCACTAGGCGTGACGGATGTTTTCGGTATGCCTGGTGGCGCAATTCTTCCCACCTATGACCCATTAATGGCCTCATCTTTGCGCCATATTCTGGTCCGCCATGAACAGGGCGCTGGACATGCAGCCGAAGGATATGCACTGTCATCTGGAAAAGTTGGCTGCGCAATTGTGACATCTGGCCCTGCAGCTACCAATGTAATGACGGCGTTGGCTGACGCCAATATGGACTCCGTTCCTATTGTCATCATTACCGGGCAGGTGGGCGCTGCCCTGATTGGCACTGATGCCTTTCAGGAAGCCGACATTGTGGGCGCCTCGGTGCCCGTGACAAAACATTCTTTCCTTGTCACCGATGCCGCTGACATTCCCTCCCGTTTAGCGGAAGCCTTCCATTTGGCTGCTACTGGGCGCCCCGGACCAGTACTGGTGGACATTACAAAGTCCGCTCAGGTGGCGTCCATGGAGTTCTCGTGGCCACCTGTCCTGGATCTGCCTGGCTACCGCCAGGCTGGCAAACCCCATATGAAGCAGGTGCGGGCTGCGGCTGCTGACATCGTTCAAGCGCAAGCTCCCGTGATGTACGTCGGTGGGGGAGTGATCCGTGCTGGCGCCAGTGAGGAACTGGCACGCCTAGTGGAACTGACGGATGCGCCTGTGGTGACCACTTTGGCTGCTAGAGGTGCTTTCCCTGATTCGGATTCCCATAACCTGGGAATGCCCGGGATGCACGGCACTGTTGCCGCTGTGGGCGCATTGCAGCGTGCTGACCTGATTATTGCGCTCGGCTCCCGTTTCGATGACCGAGTGACCGGCAATCTTGATTCCTTTGCGCCGCGTGCTCGGGTGATTCATGTCGATATTGATGCCGCGGAAATCTCGAAAAATCGCACAGCCGATGTGCCTATTGTTGGGGACTTGGCTCAGGTGTTAGCGGCATTGGTGGAGGAAGTTCCTGTCGCGCAAAAAGAGCACGGCCGTCCTGATCTCAGCGGTTGGTGGCGTTATCTTGATCGCCTGCGCAGTCGCTACCCCATGGGATGGACTGAACCATCGGATGGGCTGATGGCTCCTCAGGATGTGTTGACCCGCCTATCCCGTATTGCTGGTCCTGACGCTATTTATGTCACGGGAGTTGGTCAGCACCAAATGTGGGCTGCCCAATTTATTGGCTGCGATAAGCCGCGCCACTTTATTTCCTCCTGTGGTTTGGGAACTATGGGCTATGCGATTCCCGCCGCAATGGGTGCTCAAGTCGGGCAGCCGGATCTAGCAGTGTGGGCGATTGACGGTGATGGCTCATTCCAAATGACTAATCAGGAATTAGCGACCTGCACGGTGAATAATATTCCCATTAAGGTGTGCCTGATTAATAACTCAGTGCTGGGAATGGTGCGGCAATGGCAATCCCTTTTCTATGGGCAACGCTATTCCAACACCACATTGAACCCTGTTGATGGCGAACAAATCCCGAATTTCGAGATGTTAGCGACCGCTTATGGGGTTGCTGCGCGGACTGTTCGTTCTATTGACGAGGTCGATGAAGCAATTGAATGGGCAATGTCCATTAATGACCGCCCAGTGCTCATCGACTTCCGGGTGTCAAAAGACGCCATGGTGTGGCCAATGGTTGCTGCCGGGGTCTCAAATGACGAAATTCGCTATGCCCAGGGCATGGCCCCGGATTGGGAAGTGGAGGACTGACATGGCAAAGTTCCACACATTATCGGTGCTGGTGGAAAATAAGCCCGGCGTGTTAATGCGGGTGGCCTCATTATTTGCGCGCCGTGCCTTTAATATTAAGTCCCTCACCGTTGGCGAAACGGAATTCCCCACTATTTCGCGAATGACAATTATTGTCTCCGCGGAAGAAGCTCCCTTTGAGCAGGTCACTAAACAGCTCAATAAGCTGGTGAATGTGCTCAAAGTGGTCGAACTCGACCCTGAAACCACCGTTGAACGTCGCCTTTTGCTGCTGAAAGTGCACGCGGATGAGTCCCGGCGTACAGGTGTGTTGCAGGTCGTTGACCTTTTCCGAGCCCATGTGGTTGATGTGCAACCTGACAGCGTTGTTATTGAATCTATTGGCTCTCTGCCCAAACTTGAAGCCCTGCTTCATGCTCTCGAACCCTATGGGATCAAAGAAATCGTCCAGTCAGGCGCAGTGGCCATTGGTCGCGGGACGCGCTCGATTACGGATCAACTGAAGGAGAAATGACCATGGCCGACATTATTTACGACGACGGCGCAGACCTGTCGCTGATTCAATCCAAGAAGGTTGCCGTTATTGGATACGGCTCCCAGGGCCACGCCCACTCGCTGAATCTGAAAGATTCCGGTGTTGAGGTTGTCGTCGGTTTACGACCGGGATCGTCCTCGTGGGAAAAGGCAGAAAATGCGGGGCTGGCCGTGGCCGACATTCCCGAGGCCGTTGCCCAGGCGGATGTGGTCATGATCTTGACCCCCGACCAGGCCCAACGCCACGTCTACGCTGACCAGATTGCCCCGAATCTCAAAGAAGGTGCGGCACTGTTCTTCGCTCACGGCTTTAATATCCGTTACGGCTACATTACTCCCGAAGCTGGCCACGACATTTGCATGGTTGCTCCCAAGGGCCCTGGCCACACTGTGCGCCGCCAATTTGTTGAAGGCAAGGGCGTTCCAGCACTGGTCTGTGTGGAACAGGATGCTTCCGGTCAAGCCCTTGATGTGGCACTGTCCTACGCAAAGGCTATTGGTGGCACCCGTGCGGGCGTTATCCAAACCACCTTCAAGGAAGAAACCGAAACGGATCTTTTTGGTGAGCAGGCCGTTTTGTGTGGCGGTGTCTCCCGTCTGATCCAATACGGTTTTGAAACCCTCGTTGAGGCCGGATATCAGCCTGAAATGGCTTATTTCGAAGTCCTCCACGAGCTCAAGCTCATTGTTGACCTGATCAATGAGGGCGGCATTTCCAAGCAGCGCTGGTCCATTTCTGACACGGCTGAATATGGCGATTATGTCTCTGGCCCTCGTGTGATTGGCCCGCAGGTCAAGGAAGCCATGAAAGAGGTCCTTGCCGATATTCAAGATGGCACTTTTGCTCAGCGTTTTATTGCTGATCAGGATAGCGGTGCTATTGAGTTCAAGGCTTTACGTGCCGAGGGCGAAGGCCACCCCATTGAAGCCACTGGCCGCGAGTTGCGCGCCAAGTTTGGCTGGGCCCAAGTCGATGCTGATTACACCGATGGGTCAGCAGCTCGATAAGTAGCTGTCAATGTCAAAACGTCGCCCCGCCAAAACTAACTGGCGGGGCGACGTTTTTAGTGGCGTGAGAAGAAGAATCGAGAAGAGGCTACTTCATCTTCTTCACCATGTCACTGGTGTTCTGTGCAGTGCGGATAAGTGCCACGGCGACTTCAATAGTGACGCGAGCGAGCACAATCCCAAACAAAGTGAAGACTGCGCCAACAATGAACGCGCCAATTCCGGCGAAGGGACCAAATTGGAAGGCGCTGATTGTGCTAAATGCCCAGCCAAGAACTGAGAGGCCGATAATGAGAATGTAAATGATCTTCGCGAAGGTCAGGGTGATGAAATTCGAGAAGGACCAGTCAAAGAGGGCCTTAAAGAAACCTGCTCCCTCTTTCTGGGCGAATTGTGCGCCAGAGGAAGCAAAACCTGCAGCAGCACTAGCGGCTTGCGAGCCAAAACTTGGCTGGCCAGGAGCGCCAGGGCCGGGTTGACCAGGGGCACCAGGTCCAGGCTGACCCGGTGCGCCGGGACCTGGCTGGCCGGGGCCGCCAGGAACGCCACCAGGTCCACCGGGTGCGTGGGCGCCGGGTGCGGAGGGCCCGCCAGGAGCTGAAGGACCACCAGGACCTGCGGGGCCGTTGGGTGACGACGAAGAAGAGCCTGGAGCCGAGGGGCCGTTAGAAGAGCCGGGCGCAGCGGGTGCGCCCGGACGACCTGGGGGAACACTGCCAGGTGCGCCAGAAGAAGCTGAACCAGGGCCACCAGGCATACCCTGCGGGCTCGACGGTGCGCCGGGTGCAGTAGAAGCTGGGGAACCGGGTGCAGAACCAGGAGCGCCGGGGAAGCCCTGGGGAGTCCCTGGGCGAGAAGGCTGGTTAGGTGCACCTGGACCGGAGGGGCCACTGCCGGGTTGGCCCGGACGTGCTGGCGGATAAGGCGACGGGGTACTGCTGCTGGGAGCCTGGGAGCCGCTCGGTGCAGGCTGACCGTACTGGCCGGGAGCCGGGAAGGGGCTCTGACCGGAAGAGGGGTACTGCGATGAACTTGGGTTTTGTCCAGTTGACGGTGCCCGCCCACCGGAAGGGGTTTGGCCAGCGGAGCCGGGCGTATTCTGGCTTCCGTACTGAGGGCCCTGCGGGGGATAGGGGGTGCTCACGAAGTCTCCTGACGTTGCTCTTGCCGCGGCGGAGGCGCGCGACTATGTGATCGTATCAATCCTCGTACACGCCCGCGGAGGGTTGATCGGGAAGTGGACCACACTTTTGATACATGCGGGTAGGGGTCAGAGCCTGAATTCCGTTAGGTGGACGCTTCATCAATACAGTCTCGCCCAGGAGGACAATAGCGACTATGACCACAATAGATCTGGCTGTTATTCCTGGCGACGGTATTGGACAAGAAGTTGTCCCCGAAGGCCTGAAAGTCCTTCATCGGGCGCTTGCGGACTCTGGTAATAACGTCCAGGAAACGCACTACGATCTTGGCGCCAGTCGTTGGCATCGCACAGGTGAAACTCTGACTGACGAGGATTTAGAGAGCCTGAAAAAGCATGACGCCATTCTTTTAGGCGCTGTGGGAGATCCTTCCGTTCCTTCTGGCGTTTTAGAGCGTGGCCTTCTTTTGCGTTTGCGCTTCGCCCTCGACCATTATGTGAATTTGCGTCCATCGAAACTTTTCCCCGGAGTTCCCAGCCCATTGGCCAATCCTGGTGCCATTGATTTTATTGTGGTTCGTGAAGGCACTGAGGGACTCTATTGCGGAAATGGCGGGGCAGTGCGGGTAGGGACCCCGCAGGAAATCGCCACCGAAACGAGTGTGAATACCGCATTTGGCGTTGAGCGCGTTGTGCGTTACGCCTTTGAACAAGCCAATTCGCGCCCCAAGCGCCACTTGACATTGGTCCATAAACACAATGTGTTGGTCCACGCTGGCTCACTCTGGGCCCGGACTGTAGAAGCAATTGGCGCGGAATATCCCGAGGTGCGTGTGGACTATTGCCATATTGATGCGGCCACTATTTATATGGTGACTGACCCGGGCAGATTCGATGTGATTGTCACGGATAATCTTTTCGGAGATATTCTCACTGACGAGGCCGGGGCCATTACTGGAGGAATTGGCCTGGCTGCTTCAGGCAATATTAATCCCGATAAGACATTCCCCTCGATGTTTGAGCCTGTTCATGGATCGGCACCGGATATTGCGGGGCAAGGAAAAGCAGACCCAACAGCAACAATTTCCTCCGTCGCATTGTTATTGCGCCATTTGGGTTTCGTCAAGGAAGCCGACCGGGTAGATGCTGCTATTGAAGCCGATATGGCTGCGCGCGCTGAAGCGGCCGCTAAGGGTGCCCCTTTGCAGCGTTCGACATCCGAAATAGGGGATGCTATTGCTGCGCTCATTTGAGTGCCAATAGCACGTTGTCGCCTGACGAATAGCGCCTCTAAGCACAGCTAAGAAGAATTCATCGACTATCCGGGAGCCGGTGATCCGCAATAGCGGCTAAGCCACCCGGCGGAGGAATATTATGACTGGGGAATATCCGCTGACCGCCCTCGAAAATGCTGCACAACACCCATTGGCAGCAAGCAACGAGTTAGCATCCCGCTTTCACCTAACGCCTAATCCTTCCCCTGCCTCAGATGCGGATTATTCGGAGGTCATGACCCAACTGGCCTTTGGGAAAGCCTTTACTGACCATATGGCCCATATTGTCTGGACCCCCGACCAGGGATGGCATGACCATGAGGTCATTCCTTTTGGAGACCTGACGATTTCCCCGGCGGCCTCAGTCTTCCATTACGGACAGGAACTTTTTGAGGGCATTAAAGCCTATCGTCATGCGGATGGGTCAGTATGGACATTCCGCCCCACTTTTAATGCGGCGCGTTTTAATCATTCCGCTCGGCGAATGGCCATGCCGGAACTTCCTATTGATGACTTTGTGGGCTCTATTGCAGCTTATGTGGGCCAGGATGAGAAATGGGTTCCTACAAAGGAGGGCGCGAGTTTATATCTGCGTCCTTTTATGATTGCCACCGAGCCTTTCCTTGGGGTGCGTTCCGCCCACCGTTTTGATTACTACCTTATCGGTGCACCGTCGGGCGCCTATTTTTCTGGCGGCCCTAAGGGCGTGGCTATTGAAGTGGTCAAGGGATATCATCGCGCAGGCCCGGGGGGAACTGGTTCAGCCAAAGTGGGGGGAAATTATGCGGCTTCATTATTGCCGCAAGCTGAAGCTGCGGGACGAGGATTCGATCAGATTTGTTTCCTCGATGCCAGGGAAGAAAAATGGGTGGAAGAACTCGGCGGAATGAATGTTTTTATTGTTCGCGCTGATGGTGATGTGTATACCCCTGCCCTGACAGGCACCATTCTTGAGGGCTCAACCCGATCATCTATTACTCGCCTTTTGCGTGATGGTGGAACTGCTGTTCATGAAGACCATATTGCGATTGCTGATCTGATTGCGGATATTGAATCAGGTGCGGTGAAGGAAGTTTTCGCCTGTGGAACTGCGGCCGTGGTGACACCTATTACCCGACTTGCTGGGGATGGCTTTGATGTGCATTTGCCGGTGGGCGAGGTCACGTTAGGGATTCATTCCGCATTGACCTCGATCCAAACCGGGGAGGCAGACGACCCGTATGGGTGGATGTATCGCTTAGTGTGAGTGCCAGGCTATGCTTCAGTTGCGTTAGGTAGGTCACTGTTAACGCGGGATGACAGCGTGTCATAACCCGAGTTAGGCTTACCTCATTACTTCGATCTGAGGAGTAGCGTGACTCGTCAAATTCCTATTGCCTTAGCACTATTATCCTCAGTGGCCCTATGCGGAAGTTATCTGATGGTAGGGGCCGGAATAGATGCTGCTCTGACACAGCGTGACTTCACAAGCGCCTTTATTATCGCCTCAGTCTGTGCTCTCCTCGCAGGATTTGCCACCTTCGCGGTAGGGCGAATCTGCACATCGGCAATAGGTATAGAAGAAAAGAGTGCGCGCAGACGACTTTTGCGCCACGTGTTTGCCCTAGGAGTAGCTCAGCGTACTTCCGAGCGGGCGGGGCGCATCGTGAATACGATGACTGATGGCGTTGAGCGCCACGCATTACATACCTCCTCTTTTATAGGGCCGATGATTGCCTCTTTGGCGACCCCCGCCCTCGTTATTGCCATAATTGCGATCTCCTTAGATTGGGTTACTGCCCTCATCCTTGCTATTGCTATTCCCGTAGTGCCCGCCTCTGTCGTGGCATTCCAAATGGCATTTAAATCGGTGTCCGCCAAATATCGTGCATCGTCGCGCGCGTTAGCCGCCCAGGAACTTGATGCCATTCAAGGGTTGGGAACATTAGCGCGAATGAATGCTGGCCGAGCAATGAGCGCCACCTTGGCTCGCGCCGCTGAAGAAGTCCGTATTCGGGTAATGCGGTATTTAGCGGGAAATCAGCTAGTCCTGTTGGTGGTTGATGCCGTCTTTTCTTTAGGGATGGTGACCGCTGCTGCTGCCCTTGCATTATGGCGAATGGAGGCAGGGGTTTTATCGCCTGGGGGAGCACTGGCCTTAGTCCTTTTATCGACAATTATGCTTGACCCCTTAGATCGCATTGGCCAATTCTTCTATATTGGCATGGGAGGAATGGCAGCAGGGCGGGAAATGAAAACATTCCTCGCAGAAGTTCCCGCCACAAAGGACGAGGACGGGGTGAGAATTCCTCATAATGACGATGTCGCTGATGGGCGCATCGATATCGATAATCTCCACTTTAGGTGGGATAACGAAGTTCCGGTTTTAGAAGGGGCACATCTGCATATTGACCACGGTGAACATCTTGTGATCCGTGGGGTTTCCGGGGCTGGAAAATCAACCCTGTCTGCCTTGCTTCAAGGTCACCAACGCCCTGAATCCGGCACTATTCGTATTGAAGGAATCGATATGCAGAGCGCTCCGCTGGCATGGCTACGATCGCGAATAGCCGTGGTCGAACAAACGACCTATCTTTTTAGTGGAACCCTGCGAGATAACCTGCTAATAGCGAGTCCTAATGCCACCGATAATGATCTTCTTCAGGCATTATCACGAGCACATCTTGATGACCTTATGGCGCGTCTACCTGAAGGATTAGATACCCCTGTTGGGCAACGCGGATTGGCATTATCAGGCGGTGAGGCTCAACGCTTGGCAATAGCGCGAGCTCTATTAAAAGATGCGCCCATAATGCTCCTTGATGAACCCACTGCCCATGTTGATTTGGCCTCAGAACGCCTTATTCTTGAGGCTCTTTCGGATGTGACAAAGGGGCGAACAACGCTGACAATATCCCACCGCAATGCGACTATTGCTAGTGGTAGCCGAGTCGTCGAATTGACGCAAGGAAAACTCCAATGACCGCCACACATATGACCCGGCGATGGCTAGCTCGGCGCCTTTTATCAGTAGCTCGCCCCGTTATTGCGCCTTTGGCGATTTCAATGTGTGCCCGCCTTGCCGCATTATTGGCAGGGGTCGCTATGTTCGCCATTGCCGGGTGGCAAGTAGGAGCATTTGCTGCCGAGCGTGTAGGGCATGACAATACGCATCCGTGGCCATTAGGCGTCACTATTGGAGCCCTTGTTGGATTGGCCTTAGCGAAAGCAGTCCTGCGTTACCTCGAGCAGTTTTCTGGCCATTGGGTTGCTTTCCGTTCCCTGGCACTATTACGCACGTACTTTTTTGATCGCCTCGAACCCCAGGCCCCTGCATTAACGGAAGCGCTGGATTCCGGGGACCTTATGAATCGCGTGACTAAAGATGTCGATCGGGTTGAGGTCTTTTTTGCCCACACCTTGGCGCCAGGGGTGACAGCTTTTGTTGCTCCGCCACTGGTCTTGCTTTGGCTAGGTAATGCGACCTCCTGGTGGATTGCTCTTCTACTGGCACCTTTCCTTTTCCTTGTGGGCGTTGTGGTCCCCCTATTGGGTGGGGCCAGTAGCGAGCGTGCAGCGGGCCGTGCCCGGCATATACGAGGGCGACTTGCCCACCATGTCACGGATTCTGTTCAAGGGGTTCGCGAAGTGCTGGCTTTTGGCGCCCAAGAGCGTCGCGAAAGAGAAATGGCCGCACTGGAGGAGGAAATTTCCACTGCAACCACAACAATGGGATCGTGGGTTGCTGTGCGGCGCGGAGTCAATCAAACTCTTGTGGGGGCAGCAGTTATTGCCGTGGCGTGGCTGTCTACGGCTTTGTTCGCACGTGGAGAGATTGATCTTGCACAGGCAGGTGCGGCTATTGCGGTGGCTCTTGCCTCCTTTGCCCCGGTCCTCGCGGTGGAGGATTTTGCTGCTGATTTAGACCAGGCGTGGGCTAGTGCTCGCCGTATTTTTGCGGTGACTGACCGTCTTCCTCTGGTTACTGACCCCGAGAATGGGACTGAGAAAGACACGGATGGGCGCGGCGATATTCTCATTGAGAATGTCGATTTTACTCACCCAGAAATTCGTCTTGAAGGGGCAGGGGACTATCGGGCTCGCCCACAAGTACTTCATCATGTGTCATTGAGGATTCCGCGGGGACAATTCACCGCAATAGTGGGCGCCTCAGGGTGCGGAAAATCTACCCTGGCTTCGCTTTTATGCCGCACCTGGGACCCCGATTCTGGCTCTATTTCCATTGGCGGTGTGGACCTGAAAGACCTGCGGGTTCATCGGGTACGGGAATTAGTGACCTTAAGTCCCCAGCGTCCGCATCTTTTTAATGAGTCCATTCGCGACAATCTGCTTTTAGGTCATCCCAGCGCGACCGATGAGGATATTGATGCGGTATTGCGCGCCGTAAATGTGGATGAGTGGGTTGCGAATGAACCCGATGGAATTCATACGCGCGTTGGCGAAATGGGAGAGCGGATTTCTGGCGGCCAACGCCAGCGCCTGGCAATTGCACGAAGTCTCTTGCGCGGCACCCCAATCCTCATTTTCGACGAGGCCACCAGTCAGGTTGATTCCGTGACAGAAAATCATGTGCTTGACGGTATTCGCCAGCACACTAAAGGTGCCACAGTTGTGTTTATTGCCCATAGGCTGAGCACGGTGAAAAACGCTGACCAGATTATTGTGATGGATGGTGGCAGAGTCGTTGAAAGTGGAACCTGGGAAGAATTAGTGCGCGCTGGCGGCGCATTCACCACCCTGCTAGCCCGCGAAGGAATAGGGGAATAATTCGTGCCATGACACCAAACGGGCACAGGGCGACAAAAAGGGCGATTTTCGGGCAATAATGTCGCCCTTTGACGGTTTGGTGCACAGCAGGGGCGAGGTAATGCGCTCACCCTCCGTAAAAAGCGGGCCCCGCCCTCGCCAATAGTGACGAGGACGGGGCGCAACTACTGATAGCAATCAGACCAGGCGAGCACCTTCAGCCAGAGCCTCCAACTTGGCCCACGCAATGGAGGGATAAATACGTCCACCCAAACCGCAGTCAGTCGAAGCGACAACGCGATCCTTGCCGACAAGATCAGTGAATTGGCGAATACGCTGCGCCACCAATTCAGGATGCTCCACCACATTTGTCGAGTGGGAAACAATACCTGGAATCAGGTACTTGCCCTCGGGAAGGGGAGTGTCCTTCCAGATTTCCCATTCGTGAGCGTGGCGGGCATTCGCGGCCTCGAAAGTCAGGCCATTGGCGTTCACCGATAGCGCCAAATCGACGATCTCTTTAAAGGCAATATCTGTGCTGTGAGGACCGTGCCACGAGCCCCAACAGACATGGAAACGCACCAGGTCAGGATCAATACCTTCAAGGGCATGATTGAGGGCATCAATACGCACTTTCGAGAAGGCAATGTAATCCTCAATACTGGGCTCAACGGCGAATTGATCCCAACCCTCAGCAATATCTGGAGCGTCAATCTGAACGGTCAGACCCGCATCAGTAATGCGCTTATATTCTTCGCGCAGGCCCTCAGCAAAAGCCCACACAACAGCCTCGTCATCCTCATAGAAGGCATTGGCAACACGGGCTGCAGAACCGGGGGAAATAGCGGCAACAAAGCCATCAGAAACGGGCTTTCCTGCTGCCTCAAGGCCCGCCTTGGTGCCCGCAATATCGCGTTCAACAGCATCGGCGCCAATGTAGGTCAGCTCAGAGGTAATAGTGGGGAAAGCGATGGCATTTTCGTTGGCAATGTGAATACCAGACTTTGGATCCCCGTAGGCATCGGCAAAACGCTGCCAGTCACGGCGCTCGGCAAAAGAAGAGAATGAAATACGGCCTTCGCGACCAGCAGGAGGACGGACATCAAAACGATCCACATCCTCAATACTTAATCCGCCGAAACGGGAAAATGAATAGGTCCACCAGGCGCCGTAATCCACCGCGTCAATCATGGCGTGTCCATATTCACCGTCATTCACAATATCCAGGCCGATTTCTGCCTGGCGTGCAATAACGCCATTGACTTCTTCCTGAAGAAGAGCGGCAAATTCGGTCTTGTCAGCACTGCCATCAACGTAGGCCTTATTGGCTTCACGAAGACGATCGGTGCGGGGCAAAGAGCCCACGTGAGTGGTGCGAACGGCCATGACGGGTCCTTTCTAGGAAACAAGAGCTTGAGGCGCTCCCTCAAGGCTGGTCTCAAGATTAGGGATGCCTTCGCACTCTCCGGTAGGCGTCCACCCAGCGGAATAATGTTTCAAGTGGGTGGGAAAGGGCAGGGCGGGAACGAGGGCGGAGCGAAGATGTCAATAGGGGCACGGTTCACACATATGTACCTCAAAAAGGGCCGATGCCGTGACTTTCCCCGCAAGTATCCTATTTTCGCAGGTAGAAGCTAAAAGGCGCCGGGTCGCTGGGCGAACTTTTAGATATAGTCAGTGATATGAGTGGAGCCTCAGAACCTAGTTTGATTGACCGTATTGTCGATGCAGTTGTTGGCCTTATCGAAATTCTCGGTGCCCCGGGCGTCGGAATTGCCGTGGCCCTGGAGAATCTTTTCCCTCCCATTCCTTCCGAGGTGATTCTTCCTGCCGCTGGTTTTGCCGCTCACTCCGGCAAAATTGGTCTGATCGAAGCAATTATTTACGCCACCATTGGTTCTGTGGTTGGTGCACTCGCTCTGTATGGAATTGGGCGTAGCCTGGGCAGGGAGCGTTTTGATGCCTTGGCCGCACGCATTCCTTTTGTTAACCGTGAAGACCTAGACCGTACCCACGCATGGATGCACCGTTTCGGCAATATTGCTGTGCTTATTGGGCGCCTTGTCCCCATTATTCGCTCATTGGTCTCTATTCCTGCTGGCATTGAACGTATGCCAGTTGTGCAATTTACTCTTCTGACAACTATTGGTGCGGGAGTGTGGAATACTCTTCTTGTCGGCGTTGGATATTATCTTGGATCACGCTGGACAGAAGTTGAAGTGTGGATTGAGCGCTACCAACTGTTGGTCATTATTATTGCGGTCATTCTCATTGCTGTGTGGCTCGGAATGAAGATTCGCCGCTATATGGCAGAGCGGGCTGCAAAAAGCAATGAAGTTGTCTAAGAGACCCACCTTCTTTTAGCGACTGACATTCATGACGCGATAGGCATGACCTATCGCGTCATTTTCTTAGCGCGCGGATTGACAAATAGGTCTCATATGACTGCTGGTGTCCATACCCCGGCCATTGCCACCCCTGCAGGATCCTCCTCCTAGGCTATATATAGAGAAAGACAGCAGGAGGAACACTCATGGCTAAGGCCCGGCAATTGCGATCCGCAACCTCGACTCAAGGGCGGAATATGGCGGGAGCTCGTGCACTATGGCGCGCCACCGGAATGGGCGATGATGATTTTGGAAAGCCCATTATTGCGGTAGTCAACTCCTTCACTGAGTTTGTTCCAGGCCACGTTCACCTTCGTGACGTCGGTCGCATTGTGGCAGACGCCATTGTCGAGGCCGGTGGTGTCGCTAAAGAAATGAACACCATTGCTGTTGACGATGGTATTGCCATGGGTCACACGGGCATGCTGTATTCATTACCTAGTCGCGAAGTCATTGCTGACTCTGTGGAATATATGGTCAACGCCCATTGTGCTGACGCTATGGTCTGTATTTCCAATTGCGACAAAATCACCCCGGGAATGCTGATTGCTGCGATGAGGCTAGATATTCCCGTGGTTTTTGTTTCTGGTGGACCAATGGAGGCAGGGAAAAATATTGACCCCACCACTATTATTGGTGATTCCCGTGAGGGACACGGAAATCTCATTACGGTAATGAATGCGACCGCTAATGATTCCATTAGCGATGATCAGCTTTTAGCTATTGAAAGGCTAGCCTGCCCCACCTGTGGCTCCTGTTCAGGAATGTTCACGGCAAACTCCATGAATTGCCTGACTGAAGCCCTTGGTCTTTCCCTCCCGGGAAATGGTTCGACTTTGGCCACTCATAGTGCCCGACGCGACCTTTTTACCCGTGCAGGGAAACTTATTGTTGACCTGTGCCGCCGCTATTACACCGAGGGCGACGATAGTGTGACCCCGCGCAATATCGCCTCTACTGACGCCTTCTGGAATGCGATGACCCTTGATATGGCCATGGGGGGCTCTTCAAATACGGTCCTGCATATTTTGGCGGTGGCTCATGAAGGGGGAGTGGATTTCGACCTCTCAGACATTGCGGAGCTCGGGAAAAATGTTCCCTGTCTGTCAAAAGTCGCCCCCAATCACAATGACTACCATATGGAAGATGTGCACCGCGCAGGCGGTATTCCTCGGCTTTTAGGTGAACTCGACCGCGGTGGCTTCCTCCGTCACACCGTCCATTCTGTGCATTCTTCGGATTTAGCGTCGTGGCTGTCTGACTGGGATCCATGTTCACCTGCAGTGACGCAACAAGCCGTGGAACTGTGGCATGCTGCGCCCGGAAATGTCCGCACCACCGAGCCTTTCTCGACCTCGAATCGGTGGGTGGATCTGGATCTTGACGCCGAAGGTGGGTGTGTCCGCGATATCGCCCATGCCTACACCGCCAGCGGCGGATTAACTGTTCTCTATGGCAATTTGGCCACTGAAGGCGCCATTATTAAATCTGCTGGTATTGATCCTTCCCTTTTCCATTTCGAGGGTACTGCCCGCGTTATGGAATCCCAGGATGAGGCGATTGAAAAGATCCTCGATAAGACCGTTCAAGCGGGCGATGTTGTGGTGATTCGCTATGAAGGCCCTGCTGGTGGGCCAGGAATGCAAGAAATGCTCTACCCGACTTCCTTTATTAAGGGACGTGGTTTAGGTAAAGCCTGCGCATTGATTACTGATGGTCGTTTTTCGGGTGGCACATCCGGTATTTCCGTTGGCCATATTTCCCCGGAAGCTGCTGATGGTGGCCTCATTGGATTGGTCGAGGACGGGGATCGAATCATTATCGACGTTAATGAAGGTCTCCTCCACCTGGATGTTCCGGAAGAGGAAATCGAACGGCGCCGCGCTGCGCAAATAGCACGCGAAAATCCCTGGACACCGGTTGCCCGCGACCGGATAGTATCCCCAGCTCTCCAGCTGTATGCAGCTACCGCATTATCAGCGTCAAAGGGTGCTGCTCGCGACGTCTCGCGCATTGTTGGTGCTCGTCACCGTAAAGGAGCCGAAGTATGACCGCTGCGGTGAATTCGGTGAATTCGGACCCCGCCCTCGTTGATCTTTATGACACCACTTTGCGTGATGGCGCCCAGCAAGAAGGAATCTCTTTATCGGTGGCAGATAAACTTGCCGCTTTGCAGATTCTCGACGATTTAGGTGTGGCCATTATTGAAGGGGGATGGCCAGGTGCTATTCCCAAAGACACCGAGTTTTTTGCTCGGGCAGCCGCAATAGAGTTAAAAAATGCGCGGCTTGCGGCTTTTGGTGCGACAGTAAAAGCTGGCCTTGAACCCAGTGATGACCCTCAAGTGGTGGCACTGCGTGATTCGGGTGCCCCAATCATTACCCTCGTGGCAAAATCTGATCCACGTCATGTGGAAAAAGCCCTGCGCACAACTACAGAAGAAAACCTGCGAATGGTGCGTTCTACTGTGGAGTTTTTGCGCAGCGAAGGGCGCGACGTCATGGTGGATCTCGAGCATTTTTTCGATGGCCTCGACGCCGATCCTGATTATGGTTTCCAAGTGCTTCTTACTGCTGCCCAAGCAGGTGCCAGTGCTGTTATTCCTTGCGATACTAATGGTGGAAATCTGCCAGCGCGGATTGGGGCTGTCTGTGCGCAGGCACGAGAAAAACTCGATGCCAATGGTTACCGCGATGTGGTTTTAGGAATCCACGCCCATAATGACACCGGATGTGCGGTGGCTAATACTTTAGCTGCCGTCGATGCTGGCGCCCGCCATATTCAAGGTACCGTTAATGGTTATGGCGAACGCACTGGCAATGCCAATTTGCTGACCTGCGCGGCGAACCTCGAATTAAAAACGCCTTTTACCTGCCTGCCTGAAGGGCATTTGGCGAAACTCGATCGCGTCTCTCACCAGATTGCCGAACTGGTCAATATTGCGCCTTTTACCCGTGATCCTTATGTTGGTCGCAGTGCATTTGCCCATAAAGCAGGTTTACATGCCAGCGCTATTCGTGTGGATGCTGATTTATATCAGCATATTGATCCTGCGGTGGTGGGTAATGATATGCGAATGCTGGTTTCGGAAATGGCTGGGCGAGCGTCCATCGAATTAAAAGCCGCCGAATTAGGGATTGACCTTTCCACTGATCCACAGGTGACTGCCCGCGTTTCCGCCACTATTAAGGCGCGTGAAGCCGAAGGTTATACCTATGACGCCGCGGATGCTTCCTTTGAGTTACTTCTCCGTGAGGAATTGGGGAGTCTTCCGCGTTTTGTTCGCGTGGAATCCTGGAAGGTCGAAACCCAAGAAATTGCTGAAGTCCAGGGTGAACCATTTACCCTCTCGGAAGCAACTGTCAAAGTCCATACGGACCGGCGCCATATTCGCACCGCAGAAGGAAATGGCCCCGTTAATGCTTTAGACCGGGCGCTGCGGCATGTATTAACCCGCGATTATCCGCTTGCCGCGACCTTTGAGCTCACCGACTTTAAGGTGCGTATTCTTGAAGACGTTCATGCAGGCACTGATGCCACTACTCGTGTCCTGGTGACAATGGGTGACCATGAGCGTTCCTGGACCACCGTGGGCATTGGCACTGACATTATTGAAGCCTCATGGGAAGCCCTTTTTGACGCCTATTGGTGGGGCCTCATGTCAGCTCGCGTCGTGCCGCTATTGGCCCAATAGGAAGGCGTGAAAAAGTTCGCCCCGCCCTCGTCAATTCCGAAAAAGAAACGAGGGCGGGGCAATGCTTTAGTCCCTGTAACGTAAGCCAAAACCATGGGTGAACGTCGGATTTTCCGTATCAAAAGGAACATCCGGCAATTGCTGATCAGCTGCAGATTGCGATTTCGGAATATCAAAGGGCAGACGCCCTAATGGTGCAGCCTGACCGGAGATAACCGTGAATAACGCCCGATCGCTGGCCCCGTAATTCACAATAAGTGCCGAGGCAATATCAGCAATTGGCCCAAGAATAACGGGGCGATCCAGATATACATCAACGACAACAGGAACAACTTCGGCCAGGTCACGCAAATGAGTAATAGTCTCGGGAGAAAACTCTAAGGACCCTGCGTGGAAGAAGGACTCTAAGGTCCCCACCTCACCGCGAGGCTCATAGGGTGCCTGGAGACGAATCAGTGCAATATCCGCTTGAGTAGGGCTATCGACACAGGTGAATGGGGCAGAGGGTGATTGCGGGTCAATACCCTCGCAATAGATCCGGTAATGCTGGGGAATAGGCAATAGGGGGGCATGGCTATGCTCGGATTCGTCATTCTTTAGCAGGGTCAATGAGGCGCATTGGGCATCAAAACCCTCTTTTTGTGCATCCGCTTGGCCCACCAAATGGATGGCTTTCTCAACGTCAACAAAACGAGCGTCATCAAATTGGCCGAGAAGGAACTTCTGCTTGAGGAGGCGCCGTACCGATTCGTCAATTCGTGATTCACTGACCGTTCCGGCGCGCACTAAGTCAATGAGGACATCGGGGCTATATTCTCCACCAAATTGGTCTACCCCTGCGTCAAGTGCCTTGGCCATACGTTCGGGAATAGTCAGATCTTCCACGCCCCAGAAGGTCATATTTAGGATTCCCCAGTCAGAACAAATAATGCCTTCATAACCAAGTTCTCCACGCAGCAGATCCGTTAATATGCCCTTATTGAAAGCAAATCCAACTTCTTCATATTGTGTCCCCATTGGCTTGCCGTAATAGGGCATCATCTGAGCAACGCCAGCTTTAATTGCCGCCTTAAATGGCGTAAGGTGCAGATCAAATTGTCCGCCCGGATAGACCTGTTCTGCACCATAAGCAAAGTGGGGATCTTCGCCATCTTTTTGTGGACCACCGCCAGGGAAATGTTTGGCAATGGCAGATAGGGTAGTTGGGCTAACCCCATCACCCTGCAACCCTTCAATATAAGCCACCCCATGGCGGGTGACAATATCTGCATCTTCTCCAAATGTGCCATTTGTACGGCCCCACCGCGGATCGGTCGAAATATCAATTTGAGGGTGAAGAGCGGTGCGAATACCGACAGCTAAATATTCGCGACGCACAATATCGGCATAACGGCGAGTCAACTCCACATCATCAAGTGCCGCAAAAGCAAGAAATTCAGGCCAGGCGGAAAATTCGTCGGCCGCTAACATTGCTCCCGGGTTATTCGTAAAGGTATGGCGCGGATCCGAGGAAATAGTAAAAGGGATACCCAGAGGCGTTTTCAGGCATTCCTCTTGAATAGCATTATGCCATTGAGCAATTTCTCGTACCTTTCCTGGCCCTAAAATATTGGCATGTGTGATCCGACGCGATAATAGTTCCCGCACCGACGGGAAACCCATAAATCCTGGAGTGTCGAGATCGCCCAAAACTGCCATTGGCTGAAAAAGTTGCCCTGCTTTATCCTCTAAAGTCATCCGCGAGAGGAGATCTTCGACCCGGCGATTTACTGGTACCGCGTGATCCTGGTAGGGGAAACGGGGAAGTGACGTCATTGTGGGAGCCTCGCCTTCAGAAAATGTGGCTGCCTAGCGTCAGCATTAACGCGGCGCCATTAGCTCCTGATGCTAGCGCCAAATGCGCCTAATCGCGAGGCCAACACATAATTCTTTGCGCTACGGCGACCGAAGCCCCGACAATAGGGGTATGCATGGCGAATATAAGGCCCCTGGTGGGAAACTCGTTGTTGTTGACGTTGAGGTGGCAGACGGGAAGTTAGTCAATGTCCGCGTCTCTGGCGACTTTTTCCTCACTCCCGATGAGGCACTTGACCGGATTACGACAGCCCTCGAAGGAGCAGACACTGAGGAGTCCGCGCGGGATCTTGCCAACCGGATTTCTGCGGCGCTACACACTAGTGACGAATTACTGGGCATTACTCCCCAAGGTGTGGGGATTGCTGTGCGCCGTGCCTTAGGTGCGGCCCTGTCCTGGGAAGACATTGATTTCGAGGTGATCCACGGCCCGGTCCTGGACCCCATGATGAATGTGGCACTCGATGAGACTCTGGTAGAAGAGGTGGCCGCAGGGCGCCGAAAACCCTTTATGCGCTTATGGGAATGGGAAGGCTCCCAGGTGGTGATTGGCTCATTCCAGTCCTATTCCAATGAACTTCAACCAGAGGGCGTTGCTCGCCATGGGATTACAGTGACCCGGCGCGTTTCAGGTGGCGGAGCTATGTTTATGGAAAGCGGGAATTGCGTCACCTATTCTCTGGTTGTTCCCACTGCCCTTGTGGAAGGAATGAGCTTTGAACAGTCCTATCCCTATTTAGACCAGTGGGTTATGGAAGTCCTGGCCAAACTTGGTATTGCCGCGAAATATGTACCCCTTAATGATATTGCCTCCGATAAAGGGAAAATTGGCGGGGCAGCGCAAAAACGGTGGGCCAATGGTTATATGTTGCACCATGTCACCATGGCCTATGATATCGACGCGGTAAAAATGAATGAGGTCCTGCGTATTGGTATGGAGAAAATTCGCGATAAAGGGACCCGCAGTGCTGTGAAAAGAGTGGACCCTATGCGCTCACAAACAGGTCTGCCCAGGGAAGTAATTATGGAGGTCTTCCGCACCTACTTCCTAGAAAAATACGCGGCGACAATGTCGAGTTTGACCGAAGAAGAATTGGCTGTCGCCCGCAGGCGCTGTGAAGAAAAATTCGCCACCGATGAATGGACTTTCCGCTTGCCATAAAAGCCAGCGGTTGGACGTTTCGCGCCCTGCCCTCGTGAATTCAATTGACGAGGACGGGGCCAACTTTTCCCTGCCGCATTACGGCGTCACAGCCACCTTGAGCCCACTTCTTTGCTCAACGGCAGTAATCGCCGCATCTAATTCTCCCAAGGGAAAAGTGTGTGTCACCAGTGGAGATAGATCTAAAGCTCCAGAAGACAAAAGCCGCACTGCCTGGGCGACATCTGCCCGCCGCGCATTAGAACCACCAGTCACCACTAATTCTTTATAGTGGATAAGGTTGACGTCAACGGTGGCAACTGAGCCTTTAGGGAATCCCGCAAAGTAGTTAACCCGACCGCCAATAGCAGCAGCTTCAAGGGCAACCTGCGCTAATTCCAGATCCCCTACAGCAACAATCACCACATCAGCTCCACGCCCACCAGTAATCGAGCGAATCTCTTTCAGCAACTCGTCTCCCGTTGCTGATGTAGTGTGCGTAGCCCCTAAACGTTCAGCAGGCTCAAGGCGCCCTTTACGTCCTGACGCGATAATGGTGCTTGCCCCCGCGAGACGCGCTAAAGCGCAATGAATTAACCCAATAGGTCCCGTCCCTAAAACCACTACTGTGTCGCCGGGTTGGACATTAAATTGATGTGCCCCATTTAAACAACATGACACAGGCTCAGCTAAAGCCAAAAGGGTGGGCGGGAGCTCTTCTGCCACCGGGATAAAATTGCCGCGCTCCATTGCAGCACGGGGAATAAGCATATATTCGGCTAGTCCGCCATCAATTTCGTACCCAAAAAGCGATAGCTGCGCACATAAATGTTCCCGATTATTTGCACACGCCTCGCAGCGTCCACAACTGAGCACAATAGAGCATGTTGCCTGGGTGCCTATGGCGATGTCATCAATCCCTTGTCCAACATCTGCTACTCGCCCCGCAAATTCGTGACCCATAATGACGCCCGGACGAACGCCCGCGGTCTTTGCGCCCGAAATAATCCGCAAATCAGTTCCACAGATCGTATTTGCCTCAACTTTAAGGAGCACCTCACCGGGGCCTACCTCAGGAATGGGAACGTCGCGAAGACGAAGATCGTTAATCCCACCCAAAACTGCTGCCTGCATAGTCATAAAACGAGCCTAAACCAGGAGCCTCTGACTGCGTGGCGGGATGAGGAAAAGCCGCTGTCACTTTTGAAAGCTGTCGTGGTGTGAAGCACATATGTGCGCCCTTGCGCGGCGTGGCGTGGTGATGCCTACGGTGTTGACATCCGCACAGACGCGGAAGAATCGAGAGGATAGCAATGACGCGCCTAGTGAATACCCCGTCAGATTTCCCGAGTGAAGCTCTTCGCGGATTCGTTGCGGCAAATCGCCGTTATGTTAAACCGGTCCATGGAGGAGTAGTTCGCTCAACCGCAACCCCACAGGGCAAGGTTGCTGTGGTTTATGGTGGTGGCTCTGGCCACTACCCAGCATTTGCTGGGTGGGTTGGTCACGGTTTTGCCGATGGAGCTGTGTGTGGCAATATTTTCAGCTCACCCTCCGGAGGGCAGGCCTATTCTGTATTGAAGGCCGCTGAACGCGGAGCAGGGGTCCTTATTGGTTTTGGAAATTACGCTGGGGATGTTCTGCATTTCGGTCAGGCAATCGAACGTCTGCGCGCAGAAGGTATCGACGCTGACACTTTAGTGGTCACTGATGACATTGCTTCTGGCAGCGTCGAAGAAATAGAAAAACGACGCGGTATTGCTGGCGACTTCCCGATCTTCAAAATCACTGGAGCAGCCGCGGAAGCTGGCCTGAGCTTCGACGAGGTTAAACGAGTATTCGCTAAAGCAAATGCCGCCACCCGCAGTTTTGGTGTGGCTTTTGCTGGCTGCACATTGCCGGGCGCCAAAGAACCACTGTTTACCGTTCCCGCCGGAAAAATGGGGATTGGCCTAGGGATTCACGGCGAACCTGGTGTGGATGAAGCAGACCTGGGCACGGCCAATGAAGTCGCAGACACCCTGGTTGAGGGTCTTTTAAAAGAACGCCCCGCCGATGGAAATAATCGCGTTGTGGCGATTATTAACGGCCTAGGCGCTACCAAATATGAAGAGCTTTTCGTGGTGACAGCGCGCGTTGAAGAAGCCCTTAAAGAGGCGGGTGTTGAATGTGCCGATATTGAATCTGGCGAATTTGTCACCTCCTTGGATATGGCTGGTATTTCACTCACTCTGGTCTGGGTGGATGATGAATTACTCGACTATTGGAATGCTCCTTGTGATTCGCCGGCCTATCGGAAAGGATCCGTTGGTGAGGTAGCGCGTGACGATGCCGCAGTGAATCAAGAAGCCCTTGCTGTGGAGATTTCTGCAGTTGGTTCCCCTGAGTCTCAAGCGGTTGCTCGCACGGTCGCTGATGTGCTGGACGAGATTGCCCAGATGCTGGAGGGAGCCCAGGATGACCTGGGCAAACTCGATGCGGTCGCAGGCGACGGGGACCACGGCATTGGGATGGCCAATGGCGCACGTGCGGCTGCTAAGGCAGCCCGGGGGATTGCCGACCAAGGTGGCGGCGCACAGACCCTACTGAATGCGGCCGGTAACGCCTGGTCTGATGGGGCAGGTGGAACCTCTGGAGCCCTCTGGGGAGCAATGCTCACTGCTTTTGGATCGGTGCTCACTGATCAGGAGGCTGTGACGACAGAGACATTGCTTGAGGCTGCCACTGCTGCGGTTTCTGCGGTTCAGCGTTTGGGCGGGGCCCAGGTGGGGGATAAGACTCTGGTGGACGCCTTGGTACCTGCCCGAGAAGCATTTGCCAGTTCCTCAGGAGATTTGGGAACCCGGCTGCAGGCGGCTGCCCAGGCGGCAGATAAAGGGGCCGATTCAACGAAGGCGTTGAAAGCAAAGCTGGGTCGGGCGCGTCCTTTGGGAGAAAAATCCATTGGTACGCCGGACCCGGGTGCTGTCTCGCTGTCACTGGTGATCGACCTATTGGCAGGTAAAGCGAGGTAAAGGGGAGCGGAGAAGGGCTAGATTGCTGAGCGCGCCCCGAATACCGCGGTGCCAATTCGGATAATCGTGGCGCCCTCAGCAATCGCCCACTCCAGATCTCGGGACATACCCATTGACAGTTCCAGGGATTCCTCTGGCTGACCCAAGTGGGCAGCAGTCGCATTGCGGATGGTGCGTAAGCGCTCATAGGCCTTGCGCACTGCTCCTTCTTCGGGGGAGTTCAACCCAACCGTCATGAATCCGCGGAAGTCAAGGTATGCAGATTCCGTAATCACATCAACGAGGGCGGGGCAGTCCTTTTCATGACATCCGGACTTTGCTTCCTCCCCAGAGACATTCACTTGTACGAGGACGGGGAGCGGATTTTCTGTCTGGAGAATAGTCAGGCGCCGGTTGAGCCGGTGGATAAGGTCCACGCGGTCAATAGTGTCAATGCCATCGACCCAGCGCAGTGCATGGTTCACCTTATTGCTTTGTAGTGGCCCAATAAGGTGGAGGCGAGCGCCAGGAATAGCGTGGATGGCCTCAGCAGTGGCGGCAGCTTCTTGAACGCGATTATGTCCCAGGAGGATAGGGAGGCCGCGATCAGCGAGGACGTGTGCGGCTTGAGCACATTCTGTGCTGGTCCGCGTTTTCACTGCCAATTGCAGGGCGACGCTGTCTGAACGGCCTGCAATTTCACAGGCTGCGCGGATTCGGTGGCAGGCCTGATCAATGCCATGAGCAATATCCATACCCTCAAGCCTAGGGCGAATCAGGGAAAAATCAGGGGTGGAGAGGCCATGTGAGGGTCGCGCCGCCATGTTGGCAATGTGACAATAGGGGTACTCCATTATGAAAGGACATCCCCGGTGCGGACTCTTCTGAATATTATCTGGGTAATTTTTGGCGGGTTTCCACTTTTCCTGGCGTATATTTTCTTCGGCCTGATCGCTATTATCCCGATTATCACTATTCCTGCCGCAGTTGCATGCTTTAGGATTGCTGGCTACGTGATTTGGCCTTTTGGCCGCAGGGTCGTTGAACGGCCTGATGCTGGCGCATTTTCTGCACTGTCTAATGTGATCTGGTTTATTGTTGCAGGACTGTGGCTTGCTATTAGTCATGTTGTGACGGCAGTCGCAATGGCAATCACCATTATTGGAATTCCTTTGGCGATTGCCAATCTCAAGTTAATTCCCGTCACCTGTTTCCCCTTCGGGAAATATATTGTGGAAGACCGCTCGGGGGCGATTATCTAAATATGTCCTGCGGGGTCAGGCATTTACCATACGCCAACATCAATGACCTCAAGGTGAAGAGCATCAGCTTTATCGGCGGCTTCAGTGTCAATGACAGCAATAATGCGCCAATCGCCGTCCCCATTAGGGTCGCTGAGAGTTTGGGTTGCTAGCCATAAATGCTCTGAACGCTGTGCGTCTTCAGCAGGATATCCTGCGGCAATGAGGTCCTCAGGGGTGGGATGTTCATTCAGTGTGCATAGGGCGCTGGAGCGTGCCTGTTGATCAATACCAATCCAGTCATGCTCGGCCCAATAGCGGCCCAGCACCTCATCCCACCGGTCAGCATCCCACCCTGATTCTGCGTCAAGGGCTCCAAGAGCATCAATATCATCACGGGAAGCGAGTTCAACACGGCGGAAGAGGGCAGCGCGAATAGCTGTGCGGAAAGCATGTCGATTGGCGGAAAAAGCGATGCTCCCGTCCTCGCGCGCACCAAATGCACGTTCTTCCCCGCTACTTGCCCTACCTTCTGCCTCGTCCAAGGAGGTGCGACCAGCGGCTAAAGCCTCCCATTCATCCAAAAGTGAGGAGTCAACGGCGCGAATCAGATCCCCACACCACTGGATAATCGACTCAATTTCTTCTGTCATGAGCTCATCGGGAATCAATTGACGCAAGGCGCGATAGGCGTCTGTGAGATAGCGAAGAATAACGCCTTCGGAACGCCCCACGTCATATCGGGAAATCAGGGAGGAAAAAGTCATTGCATTTTCGACCATTTCCCGCAAGACTGATTTTGGTGAGATCTCTAAATCCCCCACCCATGGATTTGTTTGGCAGTAGAGCGTAAAAGCTCCTTCGAGAAGGTCAGCAAGGGGCTGTGGCCACGTGACATTTTCGAGGGCGGTCATTCTCTGGTCATAATCCATCCCCTGAGCTTTCATTGCTGCGACAGCATCAGCACGGGCAATTCTTTGCTGCGCAAAAAGAAGGGGCCGCGGGTCCTCTAAAACAGACTCGATAACCGATACCGCATCAAGAGCAAAAGAAGGATCCGCCGGATCAAGGAGTTCCAGTGCCGCTAAAGCAAAAGGGGAGAGAGGCTGATTTAAGGCAAAGTCATCGGGAAGGTCACGCATAAGGCGCAGCCGTGGAACGCCTTCTTCTTTTGCGCGCGCTGAAGAAATATGGTCGATGACTTCAGAGGTGCGTAAAGAGGCAATAATCTCGCCGAGGCGCCGCAAATGCGGATTTGATTCGCGCAGGGGATCATCATTGCCGAGCGCTAAATCAACAAGGTGTTCGCCCGGATCACGTAATGGCATAGAGGAGTCACCTGCGTGAGCTCCTGCTAAAACATTAAGGACGAGGGCGTGGGAAATATGGAAACGTGATTGCAATTGCTCAGGCGGGGCTGACACAAGGCGATCAAAAGTACCACGGGTCCAGGAAATCTGACCTGCCGGCCCCGATGATGTCTTTTTTGACGCCTTTTTCTTTGCGCGTTTCGCTTCGCGAGCATCACGGGCAGCTTCTTGAGCGGCTGTGAGGCGTGCTTTTTCCCGTGCGGCCTCGACCTCGTGAATGGGGGCAAGAACACGCACAAAACCGACGGTATCGAATCCAGCCCTGCCGGCTCTACCCGCAATCTGGTGGAATTCGCGTGCCGATAAATGACGCATTTTATTGCCGTCGAATTTGACTAATGAGGTGACAAGAACAGTACGGATAGGAACGTTAATTCCCACCCCTAAAGTGTCCGTTCCACAAATGACGGCAAGGAGGCCACTTTGGGTCAGTCTTTCGACGAGGCGTCGATATCTGGGGAGCATTCCCGCGTGGTGGACGCCGACCCCACGTAATAGCAGGGTTTTTAATGTCTGGCCAAAGCCTTTCCCAAAGGAAAAGCCGCTGACAGCGATTTTGAGTTTCTCTGACTGCTCTTTTGTCAGCAATTTCGTGTGCTCAAAAGACTTCGCCGTGTCCAGGGCGTCTTTTTGGGCGAAATGGACAATATAAATAGGCCAGCGGCCTTCACTAATCAGTCGCTCAGTTGTGGCCGCTAAGTCATCGACGACATACTCAAACTCTAAAGGCACAGGACGCTCGGCATTGTCCACGAGAGCCACATCTTTGCCAGTGCGTTCTTTCCACGCGTGATGGAAACGAGAGGTATCACCTAAAGTTGCTGATAGGGCAATAAATTGTGGGTGGGTAAGTTCTAATAACGGCACCTGCCATGCCCAGCCGCGCTGTGGATCTCCATAAAAATGGAACTCGTCCATAATCACCATATCGGTGTCGAGATTTGGGCCCTCCCTTAACGACTGATTCGCCAGGATTTCTGCGGTGCAACAAATAATTGGCGCGTCGCCATTTAACGACACATCACCGGTGACCATACCAACATTGGAGGCGCCAAATAGATCAACCAGCTCAAAGAATTTCTCTGAGACAAGAGCTTTTAGTGGCGCCGTATAGTAACTGCGTCCCCCATGGGCCATTGAGACAAAATGTGCCGCTAAAGCAATCATTGATTTTCCAGAGCCCGTAGGAGTTGCTGCAATGACATGATTGCCAGAGAGAATCTCTAAAAGTGCTTCCTCCTGATGGGGATAAAGCGGACGCCCGGTGGAATCTGCCCACGCGGTAAAAGCCTCATATAGTGCATCGTCATTATGTGACTGGCCCGCATCGTCGAGGCGGTCGAGAAGGGCATTGAGGGCGTGGGCAGTGCGGCTCATACCTCCATTGTGCCTGCCAAAGTCGGACAAGCTAAAACACTGTGCTGTCGCGTCGCTAGTGATTGTGGGTGTTGGGTTCATAGTGCGAAACGTTCACGCTGGGTTGTCGTGTGCTGTGGCAGCATCAATAGGCCACATGAGTGCCTCACCCATCACAGTAGAGTCGGAGGAACGCCGTGCTAGTCATGGAAGATATGCCGCAAGAGATGACTTTGGCTGATCATGTCAAAGTTGTTGCTGATACCATCACCATTTCAATGACCCTCTGGGTGCTGGTTGGGGTCGGTATTTACCTCACTATTGCTTCCCGCGGCCTACAAATACGGCATTTCGGCTCAATGATTCGGATGGCCACATCATCGCGTCAAGGAGCCCAGGGAGGAATTTCTTCCTTCCAGGCCTTTACGATTTCCCTCGCGGCCAGGGTCGGGGTAGGCAATGTTTTTGGTGTGGCTGCGGCACTATTGATGGGTGGACCCGGAGCGATTTTCTGGATGTGGATTGTGGCCGGTGTCGGTATGGCCACCGCATTCTTTGAGGCAACACTCGCCCAGATCTTCAAGGTCAAAGCCGAGGACGGGACCTTCCGGGGTGGGCCCGCCTACTACATTTGGCTGGGCATGAAAAATAAGACCTTGGCTATGGTTTTTGCGGTGATCACTGTCGCCACATGCGCATTTGCTATTACCTCGGTACAGTCAAATGCGATTGCGGGCACCCTTCTTTCTGCAGTGTCACAACCTGGCCCAGGGGAGGGCGTCTTCTTTTCTCCCTTCCAATTGACGATTGCCGCACTTCTTTTTGTCTTCTCCTCAATGGTGATTTTCGGTGGAATCCGCACCGTTGCCCGCGTTACCGAGTGGATGGCGCCCATTATGGCGTTGATCTACGTCATTTTAGTGGCCGTTATTGTCGTAATGAATATTGGCGAATTTGGCGCGGTGCTGAGTCAGATCTTTACCACTGCCTTCGATGCGCGTCCCTTAGCTGGGGGAGTTGCGGGCGGTATTCTCGCCGCGATTATTAATGGCACTCAGCGTGGACTTTTCTCTAATGAAGCGGGGCAGGGTACTGCCCCCAATGCTGCAGCAACAGCAACAGTGGCCCATCCGGTGAGTCAGGGACTAATCCAATCTCTGGGTGTCTTTATTGACACGATTATTGTCTGCACCGCCACTGCCTTTGTCATTCTTATTGCTGGTGAAAGCATATGGGCAGTTCCAGGAGTGAATCCGGCAAATCTGACGACATTAGCTGTGGCTTCTCAACTTGGTCAGTGGACTATTTTGCCAATGGCTGTCCTGATTTTCGTTCTGGCCTATTCGTCAATTATTGCGGCCTACGTCTATTCCGAAACGAATATGACCTTTGTGACGCAGGCGCCGTGGGCCAAAATCCTCGTCCGATCAGTTTCGGTAGCTTCGGTTGTTCTTGGTGCCTTAGTTCCGCTGGATTTAGTGTGGAATGCCGTCGATATTGCCATGGCTGTGATGACGGTAACGAATTTACTTGCTCTGATTTGGCTGGCCCGTTGGGGCTTGGGCGCGCTGCGAGATTGGGAAGCGCAACGTCGCAGCGGAGTAACTGAGCCAATTTTTAACGGGAGGGAGAATCCGCATCTTCCTGCAGACGTGCCTACCGAAACGTGGAATGGTCACAGCGCCTAACGTAACCCGCTAAACTGACCAGCTGTGAAGAATTGCTGGTCAGGGATATTTCCGCAGGTGCCACTGCCCTCTTGGCGAGGGCGAGTGGCAGCCGTGGTCTTGGGAAATGTTTTCTCACTTGCGTGGACGCTCGGTCGGCGCTTCGATGCTCATGAAGCATGGATGCTTGTCGGGCGAAGTAATGTGGCACTATTTCTCCTCGAATATGCGGTAATGGCTGCCGTATTTATTCCTCTCACCCTGTTCTTTTATCGACTGGTCGAAAAGCGGTGGTCGCAACGTTGCCGCAGCCAAAAATATCGTGAAGCATCGGCAGAAACCTCGCCTGCCAGCACATTCTTTTCCTCATGGCGGCGTATCGCACTTTTTCTAGGTAGTGCCTGGTTACCTTGGTGGCTTTTCCTTATGCCCGGACAAATCACCATGGATTCAGCAACTCAGATCCGACAGGCTCTCGGTCTTCTGCCATATACCGATCACCATCCCATTGCGATGACAGCACTAATGGGCCTGATTATTGCTCCGCTGCGTGCCCTGACCGGATCTACCAATTTCGCATTAGCGATGTGGACGCTACTGCAACTTGCCGTATTAGCTGTCATCTTCGCTCGAATGTTGATCCACCTTCACGCTAATCGCACCCCGCTGTGGGTTTTGCAGACCACTATTGCCTTTTTGGTTCTTCATCCGATGATCGGCTGGTATTCAGTGACTGTGTGGAAAGATGTGTGGCTGGGTGCTCTACTCGCACTCTTATCTGCCGTCATTGTGCGCATTTTGACCACCCTTTACGCGGGAGAAAAGATTCCCACTGTCTTATGGTGGGAAATCACTGCCGTTATGACAGCGGTGGGACTCTCCAAGAAAACAGGAATATACATTCTTATCCCTGTTGCCGTGGTCTTTATTGCTGTGATCGCCCGTTTTTGGAGCCGCGCTGGCGGTGAATGGAAAAATGCTCTACGCCATTGGGTCTATTTTTCTAGGGGCTTGAGCGGGCGCGCGCTAGGTAGTGCAGTGCTGGCCTGTATTATCGCCCTTGCCGGACAGGCAACGATTCATAGGGAACTGATGATGTCGCTGGAGGCGACCCCCGGGTCGCCAGCGGAAGCATATTCCCTTCCCTCTCAACACATTGCGCGGATTGTGCGCGATCATGGTCCGCAGCTCACTGATGCTGATAAGGCAGATATTGAGTGGTTTTATCCGGGGGCAGATCTAGCAGCGCTGTATAGGGCTAATCTTGCTGACCCTGTAAAAGGGGCTGCGGATCCTCAACGTTTAACTACCGATTCTGGGCGCTATATTGCGCTGTGGTTCCGCCTGTCGAGCCGTCATCCCGCTACTGCCCTTGAAGCGACCTTAGTGGGCACCCGTGGCTATTGGTATCCGGGAACGGTGCACACACTTGGATCGACCTATGACTGGGATTTTATGGTCGGATATCTCGAAATGGTGGATGGAGTTCCCCCGGCAGAACTTGACCCCAAATATGCGCCTGAAGAACAACCCATTTCGGCAGTGAAAAATGGAGTTGCCACTCTTTTAAATACGGCTTTTCGCGAGGTTCCGGTGTTATCTGTGGCCCTGTCTTTAGGGTGGTGGAGTTGGATTATTCTTCTCATTTCAGGGGCGCTATGGGTCACTGGTCAACGCGAGAAGGGGGCCCTGCCTGTTCTCACTCTCGCGGCAATGGTGTGGATCACCTGTCTGCTTTCTCCTGTCCATGCCGAAGCGCGATATGCATACCCCCTTCTTCTGCTCATTCCTGTCTTACTCTCGTGCCACACCGCTCCTGCCTCGTCTCAAACGCCTAGGCTATGTCTATGCGAATCGTGCGTTTCTCAGACGGTGACTTGCCGGCCTATGGTGTTCTCGAAGACAATTCCGAACGTATTATCGTTCTCAAAGGGGACCCGCTTTTCTCGCCTGTAGAGCCTTCGGGGCGAATTATTGATCTGGATGATGTGCGTCTATTGTCGCCAGTTATTCCTCGATCAAAAGTGGTCGGTATTGGGAAGAATTACGCTGACCATATTGCAGAAATGGGTGGGGAAACCCCCGCAGCTCCCGTTGTTTTCCTGAAACCGAATACCTCGGTGATTGGACCTGACGATCCTATTGTTTTGCCTTCGTGGTCCAATGAAGTGCATCATGAGGCAGAATTAGCGGTAGTTATTAAGACGCTGGCTAAAAATATTTCCGTAGAGGACGTTGATTCCGTTATTTTGGGATATACCTGCGCTAATGATGTGACAGCGCGGGATTGTCAACGCAATGATGGACAGTGGAGTCGTGCTAAAGGTTTCGATACCTCCTGCCCTTTAGGACCGTGGATTACTGTTGACCCGGATTTGGATGTTGATAATCTGCAGATTACCTGTCGAGTAGATGGCCAGATTCGCCAGCACGATTCGACATCGTCAATGATTACTCCCGTTCGTGAACTTGTTTCTTATGCCTCGCAGATCTTTACTCTGCTGCCGGGAGATGTCATCATTACAGGGACGCCATCGGGGATCGGCCCTATTGAAAAAGGGCAACGCGTTGAAGTCGAAATTGAAGGGATTGGTGTGCTATCGAATCCAGTTTTCGCATCATAAACGAGGACGGGGTGTCTCCTTTCCTTCGGTGAATTGTGTAGGTGTGGTCGGAGCATAAGAAAGATAGGAGCATATGGAAACCTTAGAGATTGTTCTCTTGCTATTTGGGGTTGTCGTACTGTCGGCAATTATCGATCAGATTGTTGTTGGGCTTTCCTTGCCTCTGATCCAAATTGCTGTAGGTCTGGGATTAGCGTTAATGAGCGCGCATCCCATTAATGTGGGCCTTGACCCTGAACTTTTCCTTGCTCTATTTATCGCACCTCTTTTGTTCCATGAATCCCGACATGTCGATCGAAAGGCCCTATTCCGCAATATCGGCGATGTGACGAGTTTGGCTATCGCCCTCGTTATACTTATTACTCTTGGCGTCGGATTCCTCACCAACTTTTTGGTGCCCTCCATTCCTCTAGCGGCAGCATTCGCTTTAGGAGCAACATTGGGGCCAACAGACGCAGTAGCGGTCACCTCGCTCACGTCTACTGTCCATCTTGATAAACGGCAGAAAACACTGCTGACAGGAGAAGCGTTGATTAATGACGCTTCAGGTGTTGTCTCCTTTAATTTTGCTGTTGCTGCCCTCGTGACTGGGACCTTTTCGCTCACGTCAGCGAGTGCCTCATTACTGATGACTTTTGCTGGCGGCCTTATTATTGGCATCATTATTGGGCTCATCGTCGTGGGGCTTCTTCAGCTGGTTCAGCGCCTCGGTATGGACTCCTCAACCTTCCATGTTGGCGTGGAAATTCTTGCCCCCTTTATGGCTTTCCTTGCGGCCGAGCACTTCCATGTGTCGGGTATTTTATCTGTGGTGGCGGCAGGGCTTGTTATTGCACTTATTCCCAGACGGCCCACCGTTGATTCTGCGCGATGGAAATTGGCCTCTAATGCTGTGTGGGAAATGGGGTCATTCCTGCTGAACGGGCTCGTCTTTGTTCTTCTGGGCACACAACTTCCCCGCGCTTTTCTCCCGTCTTGGGAAGGGCAAACCTCGTCATTGACTCTCGTGGTGACGATTGTTGTCATTACCGTTCTTCTAGTGGTTTTGCGCTTTATTTGGGTAGCTGGCATGGAGGTTGTCCATATTCAGCGGATTAAATCGCGTATCGACCATGTTAAAGTTCTTGGTTCCGCAGGTTCATCATCGTCATTGCCTCTTCCGTCAATGGGAAAGACAATGCTGAAAAATGCTATTGTCACCACTTTAGCCGGGCCTAAAGGAGCTATTACTCTCTCGCTGATGATGGCATTCCCGCTATCTATTCCCGGGGTAGATCCAACGGTGCGGAATGACTTAATCTTTATTGCCTCAGGCGTTATTCTCTGCACGCTTATGCTGGCAAACTTTATTGTCCCGGTCCTGTCGCCAAAAGTAGAGGACTCTCAGGCCCGCGCCCATGAAGATGAAGCCCGACGGAAAGTCCTGCGCGAAGTCCTTGAAGCACTGCGACACCGTGCAGAATCTGACCCAACCCCGGCACTATCGATTGTCTTCCGTATTTACCGCAATCGTGCTGATGAGCTCTCTTCTGATGCCCGCCGGAAAGCCGCAGTAGAAAAACTTAATGTCGAGCTCTTTGACCTCGAAAAAGAATGCCTCGATGAATTGCGGGTGCGCGGAGAAATTAGCTCTGATACGCACGCTTTCTGTCTGATGACATTGGCAAAATTGCGTCGCCACGCGCCAATTGGTCCGCGTCGTAGAGTCCGTGCGAGTACCTGGCGTCAAATGATTATGCTGATGCGCCGACTTTTGCGTCGCCCGCCCACACTGTCAGAAGAAGAAATTGCCGGGGCACACCGTGCAATGTTGGAACGCGCTCTTGAGCATTTACGTGTCAGTGCCGCCTCCGATGATCGCTCTCGGGCACGCGCTGCCACATTAATGATCGAGGGCTTTGAATTGGCCCTGTCTACTGGTGGTGAACGTACCGCTTTGATTCGTTCAATGGTGCGTTCTCCTGAAGCTCAAGAACGTCTTACTCGGCAAGTCCGTGAACTTCAAGCCGATGCTTATCGAATGGAATTAGAAGTCATTCAGACCCTTCGGGAGAATCGAGAGATCACTGCCGAACTTGCCTCGTCATTACGCGATGAAGTTTATCTATTGCAAACGGAGTTTGTGTACTAAAATATCCGCTTCGCCGTAATATTCCCTGTGACTCTCACACAGGGAAGGATGACTCATGAGTAGTTCACTTGAGCGTTCCGGTGGCGATGGCGCCCTCGCTGTTGAACTCGCCGGACTGGATGTTATTCCTGAATCAGATCGTAAAGGCAAACCCTCCGACCTCTTTATGCCGTGGTTTGCCGCCAATATTTCGGTACTGGGAATTTCCTGGGGCGCATGGATCCTCGGATTTGGACTGTCTTTTACCCAGGCCCTCATTGCCTCAGTTATTGGTATTGCCGGGTCATTTCTTGCCTGCGGTCTTATTGCTATTGCTGGTAAACGCGGCTCCGCCCCGACACTAGTCTTGTCACGCGCCGCATTTGGCTATAACGGAAATAGGATTTCTGCTGCTATTTCCTGGATTCTCACCGTCGGTTGGGAAACATTCCTGTGCATTATGGCCGTCCAAGCAACTGCCACAGTTATGGGGGCCTTAGGCTTTAGCGATCACCTTGTTGCACAGATTATTGCCTTGATCCTGGTGGTCGTGATCTCTGGTGGTGCTGGCGTTCTTGGCTTTGACACCATTATGAAAGTCCAGACGTGGATTACCTGGGCAACCGCCATTTTGACTGTCGTTTATGTGGCCCTTGTGTGGGGCAGTATTGATATGGCAGCAGTGATGTCTATGCCCGGCGGATCAGTCACCGCTCTTATTGGCGCCCTGTGTATGGTCCTGGTGGGCTTTGGCTTTGGTTGGATTAATGCGGCGGCTGACTATTCCCGCTATCTGCCGCGTAAAGCCTCAACAGCTGGTGTTGTCGGATGGACCACCTTTGGTGCGGCACTGCCCACCATTGTGTTGGTGATTCTCGGCCTACTGGTGGTGGGCTCTAATCCAGATTTATCCGAGAAAATCGGTAGCGATCCCATTGGTGCCCTGACAACTATTTTGCCGACCTGGTTCCTCATTCCCTTCGCCCTCGTCGCTATTTTGGGCCTTGTTGGTGGCATTGTGATGGATATTTATTCCTCAGGTCTATCCCTTTTAGCAACAGGGGCACCAATTACTCGCCCCGTGGCCACCGCCCTCGATGGCACGATTATGCTGGTCGGCACTATTGGCGTGGTTTTCTTTGCTGAGGACTTTATCGGGCCCTTTACTGGATTCCTCACCACCTTGGGCGTTGTTATTGCCGGTTGGGGTGGCGTAATGCTTGCTGATATTGCTCTTCGCCGTAAGGACTATGACGAACCTGCCCTTTTCACCCCCACAGGGATTTATGGGTCAGTGAATTGGGGAGCCATTATTTCCCTCGCCGTTGCCTCTTTTATTGGCTGGGGACTCGTGGTGAATTCTTCCGCATCATGGCTATCGTGGCAGGGATATCTGCTGGGCCCCCTTGGCGGTAAAGAAGGGGAGTGGGCTTTCGCTAATATTGGCATTCTTTTGGCAATGCTTATTGGCTTTGTTGGCTATTGGTTGTCCTCCGCTGGGCGGGTCCGCGCGCAAGAAGCTGCCACCACAGGTGCCACGTCGAAAGATGAGTGAAACCAATGAGCGTTGATCCACGTTTTCCTCAGGCTCTGATCGGTGATGAACAGCGTCAAGCGGCAGCCGTCCTCACCGAGAAAACAGGCGTGCCCGCTCACGACCTCTTGGTTGTATTGGGCTCAGGTCTGGCCGATTGTCTGAATAAGTGGGGCGAGCCGCGTGCGTCATTGCGCCTATCGGAATTGCCTGGAGTAATAGCTCCTGTTGCTGATGGGCATAAGGATGAGGTGCGTTCCTATGAACGCGGCGGCCTCAATATTCTTGTGGCGCTCGGTCGAACCCACCTCTACGAGGGAGTAGCCCCGCAGACAGTGACCGCATTAGCGCGTTGCGCCGTTGCAGCAGGAGTGCGCCGCGCAGTGTTATGTAATGCGAATGGGTGTCTTCAGCAGTGGAATCTCGGCGATGTTATGGCCATTAGTGACCACCTGAATTTCTCAGGGCTATCACCCTTTGATGGGCCATTATTCGTCGATATTTCGCAGGTCTGGGATGAATATCTGACTCAGGAACTAAGCCGAGTGTGCCAGCGCGTGGGTACCTATGCATTAATGCGTGGTCCCGAATATCAAACGATGGCGGAAAGTAAATGGTTGGCCTCCACTGGCGCTGATTGCGTGGGAATGTCAACGATTTTCGAGGCCATTACTCTGCACGCATTAGGCGTTCACGTCTGCGGAATGAGTGTTGTTTCTGACCTGTCTTTTGCTTCCGCTCCAACGGATCCTTCTGCAGTGGTTGAGGCGGCTGCGCGGGCAGGTGCAACAATCGAGGCGGGGATTGAGGCAGTTATCGCAGTGTCATAAATAGACGAGGGCGGGGCCGGAATATATTACCCCGCCCCGCCCTCGTCTATTTCTCTACTTTTCTGGCAGAGCTGACACGATACGATCAACAATATCCAGGCTGGCTTCTAAGCTGCAGGCAAGATTGACGCGAATCCACTGATTCCAGTCTTCCCCCAGGGTCTTTCCTGCATTAACGGCAACCCCTGCATATTCACGAATATAGGTGGCCGGTTGGAGATCCCCGAAATCGTGATTCTGCATTCCCCACCACGTTAAATAGGTGGCTTGAGGGGGAGTGTAGTCAATATTGTGAGTCGATAGAATATGCTGAATGCCGTGTGTGTTCTTGCGAATAAGAGCAATCACTTCATCGAGCCAGGCTTCGCCTTTCTCATAGGCAGCAATAGTGCCTAACACACCCAGAGAAACAGGATAGTCATCAACTCCATGGGGAATCCCATCCCAGCGTGCACGCAAATCTGGATCGGTCAGAATAACTTGGGCATTAGGTAATCCCGCTGTATTCCATCCTTTTGTTGCCGCAGTTGCGGTGACAGTATGGGCAGCAAATTCTTCCCCAAGGCGTGCATAGGAAATAAAGGGTGTCTCATCGAGAATCAGAGGCGAATGGATTTCATCGGAGAAAACCAGTGCGTCATAACGGGACACCACTTCATACACGGCGCGCAATTCTTCTTCGCTGAGAACTCGACCTGTCGGATTCCAGGGGTTACACAAAATGACCAGGCCAGCACCTGCCTTTAAAGCGTCTTCAATCCGCGTCAAATCAAGGCGCCATCCGACCCCACCAGCATGAACGCCATGCAGTGAGGGAACTTCAATGACTCGGCGATTGAGCAGACCAGGGATTGTCAGGAAAGGCATATACGCAGGGGTAGGCACAATCACCGCAGATCCAGGCTTGGTCAAGTGCTCGATTGTTTTCACGAGGGCGGGCAGCACTGCAGGAACAGAGCGCACCGCGTCAGGGGAAATATCCCAGCCGAAACGGCGGGCTTGGAAATTCGCGGTGGCTTCTTGAAGACGCGGAGTCAGCCACGGCGGTGGGTAACCAAGAAAACCGTCGTGAATAGCTCGGGTAATGGCTTCTTCCACTTCGGGGGCTGTGCCAAAGTCCATTTCCGCAACCCACGCTCCAAGAGTGGGGGAACCATCAGAACGTGTGATCCCCGTCCATTTGAGGGACCCGGTTGCTCTCAGGTGCTCTGTGGTAAAGGTGCGGATAGGCATATAGTCTCCCAAGCGTGTGATCTACCGGTTTTTCTAGAGGGTACTCCTCTTGCACCATAGCAGCCTGGCGGTATATCCCATGGGACGATGTAACATCCAAGGAGCCAGATGAATGCCTAGGGCCGACAATGAGGTGGTGACTAGTGGGGATCAAAATATCGTCCACCCATGTTGAGCGTCTTCGCTGCTCGGGGTGGCATCAGCAGCGCCATGTCGATATTGCCGGATATGAGGCCCTATTTGCTGACGCTGGATATCCTTTGAAACCTGCAGCCCGCGAGTTTTTAGAGTCTTTCGTCGGCCTGACAATTCCTATTCCGGATTATCAGAGCACCAGTGGGCATCAAGAATTCATTGTCGATCCGGAAATAGCAGTGCGTAATATTCCCGCGCCCAGAAGCGACTATGAAGAGTGCGCGGGCGCTGTGCTGACACCTATAGGCGTGGCCTATGGTGAGCAGCTCACACTTTTCATTGCCGCGTGGCCACGTGCAGGGGCTGTTTTTGGCGGCTTTGAAAGCTCATTCAGTCTGATTGGCGACTCTTTTGATGAGGCGCTCACAACGATCTTTAGTGGTAAGGCATTTACGCGCCTGCAGGAGTAAGAGCGTGCCCCGCCCTCGTGAAAGAAGAACAGGTGTGGCGAGTAGACTTGTCCTATGACGTCTTTGGCAAAGAGCGCGAATGTGCGCGTGCGTTTCTGCCCTTCACCAACGGGCACCCCCCATGTGGGCCTTGTACGAACCTGCCTTTTTAACTGGGCGTGGGCCCGTCACACGGGTGGCACCTTCGTTTTCCGTATTGAAGACACGGACGCCGCCCGCGATTCACAGGAATCCTTCGAGCAGATTCTCGACTCCTTGCGCTGGCTTGGCCTGGAATGGGATGAGGGCGTCGATAAAGGTGGTCCTCACGAGCCTTATCGCCAAAGCGAAAGAATGGATATTTACGCCGATATTGCGCGGCGCCTGGTCGAAGGTGGATATGCCTACGAGTCCTTTTCGACGGCTGAAGAAATCGAGGCGCGTCATAAAGCAGCGGGGCGGGACCCGAAATTAGGGTATGACGGCTATGACCGCACATTAACTGAGGAACAAAAGGCCGAATTTCGTGCGCAGGGTCGCGAGCCGGTTTTACGCATGCGTATGCCCGATGAGGATGTGACCTTTACGGATCTGGTCCGCGGAGAAATTACTTTTAAGGCCGGATCTGTTCCTGATTATGTCATTGTCCGCGCTAATGGGCATCCCTTATATACGCTGGTCAACCCTGTTGATGATGCGCTCATGGAGATTACCCATGTGCTGCGCGGTGAGGATTTATTATCCTCAACGCCACGGCAGATTGTTCTCTATCAGGCCCTTATTGAGCTGGGAATTGCGAAATATATGCCTGAGTTTGGCCACCTGCCCTATGTAATGGGGGAGGGGAATAAGAAACTGTCGAAGCGTGATCCCGAGTCGAATCTTCTTCTTCATCGTGAAGCGGGAATGACACCAGAAGGCCTGAATAACTATCTCGCGCTTTTAGGGTGGTCTATTGCGGCTGACCGCGATATTTTCACGATGGAGGAGATGGTCGAAGCCTTCGATATTACGGATGTCAATCCGAACCCTGCGCGTTTTGATCCGAAGAAATGTGTGGCGATTAATGCTGAGCATATTCGCCGCTTGGAAGCTGATGATTTCCGTAATCGTTTGGTGCCTTTCCTTCATGAAGGGGGCTATGTGTCAGCAGCTGAGTTTGACGCATTAACCCCTCGTGAACAGGAAATCCTTACCTTTATTGCCCCAATGGTGCAGACCCGCATCCAGCTTTTAGGTGAAGCAAAAGGAATGGCCGGTTTCCTTTTTGTTGCCGATGATGCTCTGGAACTTGAGGAAGCGTCAGTGGCGAAACTGAAAGACACTGCGGGCGATGTATTGCGCACTGCCATTGGCATTATTGAGGGCTTAAATGAGGCGGAATTTACCACCGCGACTTTAGAAGAAAAACTCCGGGCTGCCATTGTTGAGGGAATGGGGATTAAACCCCGCCTTGCTTTTGGTCCGCTGCGCGTGGCGGTGACAGGCCGTCAGGTGTCGCCCCCGCTTTTTGAGTCCATGGAGATCCTTGGCCGCGAGTCGGTCTTGGTGCGCCTGAAGGCCTTGGAGCAGCGCCTGTCCTAAGAGGGTGGGCGCGTTTGCGCCGGTTGCGCCATTGCGGCGTCGGAGGTTTCGGCTTCCGGCGCCGCTTTTCTTCTTTCGAGGGCGGGGCGCGAGTGGTGAAGAGGGGAGTGGCCCGCACAGAGCATCCCCAGGCGCCGATCTCTGTCACAGCAGGCGGACAAAGCGCCGCGAGGCACATTTTCCAGCGGCAATTGTCGTCATGGACGCCGTTACCCCGAGGAAGGCATGTGTATCTGCATATCAAGAGGAATTAGTCCGCAATTATATGTCTTTGTCCATAATCCTATGTCTAGTCCTTAACGCTACGGCTGTTTTCTTTGCTTCGTGATGGGCCACCTTGATGGCGAAATGGTCCATCAATGCCCTCCACCTCCTCCTAAATTGCCTGATTAGCAGCTATTTGGCTGGTTTTACAACTAATAGTGGGCCTCGTGTCAATAGAGCGGCACGCCACAGTGTCTGAGTAAGGGTTTGGCGACCCGTGAAAACCCGCTGTATTCCCAGGTTATCGGCCAGGGTGAGCAGAGTCACCGGCAAACTATCAGTTCTTGCGTCTATGTCAGCTAGGTGCATTCTGTTCACACGTGCCACACTGGTCTCTCTGTCAACAGTGGAGGTTTTATGCACACCCGCCGACCAGGGCTTTTCCTGACCGGACTCCTTGCCGGAGCCCTTTTGGGCACCGCCCTCGTACCCTCTAGTCCAGCGGCCCACGCCGCTACTGGTCTGGAAGGATGGGACCCCGGCAATATCATTAGCGACGCCAATATGTACGGCTCAGCTGTGGCTTCCTCCCTATCTGATCAGCAGATCCAGGACTTCCTCAATGAAAAAGGAGCCAATTGCGTAGGCGGCCCCGATGGGTCCGACTGTCTAAAAGACGCCACTTTCACCACCAATACCGTTCCCGCTTCCCAATGGTGCACCGGTGCCTATGAAGGTGCCGCTAATGAAAGTGCTGCATCGATCATTGGTAAAGCTGCCCGCGCCTGCGAAATCTCACCCAAGGTGCTCCTCGTCCTTCTCCAAAAAGAGCAAGGCCTTGTCACCACCACCTCGCCAACGGCCACAAAATACGCCAAGGCGACCGGTTTTGGCTGCCCTGATGGCCAACCCTGTAAAAATCAATTCGCTGGATTCCCTCAGCAGGTCTACTCCGCGGCTTCACGCCTCCAGCAATACCGCCTGCAGCCAAACTCCTTTAACTTCCGTGCGGGCATGACGACCACTGTCCGCTTTAACCCCAATGCGTCCTGTGGCGGACAAAGCGTCAGCATTGCCAATGCTGCCACTGCGGGCCTCTACAACTACACGCCTTTTGTGCCGAATAAGGCCGCGCTCGATGCTGTGGCGGGCACAGGCGATGCTTGCTCGGCATACGGAAACCGCAACTTCTACCGCTACCACTCACTGTGGTTCGGACAGCCTAATGTCGGCACCCCAGCGCCAGCCCCCCAAACCCCTGCGGATCCTGTCGAGCCGCCAAAACAAGTGGGCCGCCCCGCGGAACCGGCAAAGCCCGCCCCTGAAGGCCCGAAGGTCCTCACCGACACTGCGACCCGCCCCAAACAAGATCTGACCGGCGATAACCGCGGTGACATTCTCGTGAATAAAGACGGGCGTGCCCACATTGTTGAGCCCAGTGTTCCCTCCGGCGATCGCACAACGTCAACTATTACTACTGGCGAGCGTTCCGGTTGGGGCTGGAACCCCACGCGCACTATTGGCGTGGGCGACTGGGACGGCGACTCCTCTGCGGACCTAGTGTCGTGGCGAGCCAATGGCATCCTCGTCCAATACCGCCTACGAGACGGCCAGTGGCAGCCTGCTCGCCAGATCGGCCGTGGGTGGAATGGTTTTGACGCTGTTTTCGGTGGAAGTGACTGGGATGGCGACGCTAAGCCAGACCTTCTTGCCCGCTCGGCCCACAATGGTGACCTACATCTGTACCCCTCGAATGGGCGCGGTGGCTTTGAAGCCCCACGAAAGGTTGGCGCCGGCTGGCAGGGCCTGACTAACCTCAGCATCGTTCCCGCCTACACGGGTGGGCGCCCCGCGGTGACCGCAGTTGACCAGCAGGGACGCCTACGTATTTACGAGGGCGATGGCCGCGGCGGATTCACCACGAACTCGATTCTTGGACCCGGGTGGAATGTGATGACATCCCTGGCTGGGGTTGCTGATCACAACGGCGATGGCCGTGGAGATATTGTGGCCGCCGCCCGCACAGGTGAGCTCTACCTTTATGTCACGAATGCGACCACCCTGTCCCGCACAGCGGCCAATAACCAGGTGGAACGGGTGAGCACACTTGCCCCCACTGGCACTGCCGGAGGCAATCGCCTCTATGGCGCCACCCCAACGGGCACTATCCACTCCGTTGACCTTGCCTCAACGACTGTCGCTGGCCAGCGGCCCGCCCGCGATACAGGAATCGCGATGTCAGATGGCGACCAGGTGTTGCCTGTTGGACTGTGGGATCACGACAATCATGCCGACATTATTAAGGTCAGCGCCGATGGTCGCGTGACCCTACACCGTGGCAACGCTAATGGTGGATTTAGCGGCGGGGAAGAGATTGCCTCTGGTTGGGCCTATACCCAGGTGATCCCCGTCATGGGGTGGGCAGGTAATGACCAGCCTGGCCTCGTTGGCTGGAATCAGAGCACTGGCGACGTTGTCCTTCACAGCGCAGAAGGAACGGGCGCGATTACTGCGCCAGTCACTATTGGTAAAAACCTGACCTGGGCGGATCGCATTGTTGACGGTGGGAACTGGTCTGGAGCCCCCGGCCCACAACTTTTAGCCCGCCGCGCCTCAGATGGAGCGTTGATGCGGATTGCCTCAACGACTGCTGGCCTCACTATCGACCAGCCGCACCAAATTGGACGCGGATGGGCTGGACTCGATGTGTTTTCGCTCGGAGATATGAATGGAGATGGTCGCGATGATCTGGTCCTTAAGGCCAGCGACGGGGTTTTGACTCTCTACACCGGTAATGGTGCAGACGGGTTTGGACCAATCACCAATCTCGGACGTTAAAGAACCTAAAACGAGGAATGTACCCCACAGGTCATTCCACTGAGTAAAGATGAGAAGGGAAAAGAATGATGAATAGACGACGCTCAGCTGCGATTGGAGTTGGCACCGCCCTCGTATGTGCGTTGGTTGCCCCCAATACAGCCCCCGTTGTGACTGCGGACTCGCCCGCTATCCAGGCGGCCATTTCTTCCGCGGACGGTTCTGCAGTGAACCTTGGCGCCGTTAACGACGCCTCTGACATTCAAGACGTGACCGGCGGCGTAGACCCCGTGGAAACGACTGTGAAAATGGATGTCGCCGTCGCGCCGGAAGGGTACACCAAGACCGCTGCCGAAAGTGAAGGGCAAGCAGAAGCAAAACGCGACCAAGTTGTCGAAGTTTCCTCCTCCGATAAGGAGTCATCGAACGAGGACGGTGCTGGAGCTGCCAAGGCTCCCAGTGGCACAGCCAACACCGCCCCTGTGGCTTTTAAGGTCGAAGAGGGCGATGACCCTGCCGATGAGCAGTCTGCTGGCTCTGATGCCCCTGCACAATCCGGTGCCTCTGATACTGCCCACAGCGGCGCCCAGTCTGGCGCAGACTCTGCCGCGAGCGCTGCCGGTACCGGAACCGCTGCTGACCCGAATGTTCCCTCTGAAGAGTTGTCTATTGTTCGTCAGCCCATTTCTTCTGAGATGGTGATTATGGGCGTGACCTTGCCGGGTATGAAATATGAGCCGGGAATGACTTTCTCGTATCGTGCCCTTGATGATGGTTTCTGGGGTGAGTGGGTCACTTTGGATATTGCTGAGCCGGACGCCGATGTGGACCTGGCGAAAGCTGAGGCAGGTACTGATCCGACACCGCTGGTGAATGTGGATCAGATTGAAGTGGTGGCTCGTAGCGCCGATGGTCGGGCAATTCCTGGTGCTGAGCTTTCTATTGTGGATCCGATGGGCAATAAGAGCCCGGCGGCTCTGGATATTCCCAGTGTGGAGGAAGTTGCGGGTGAGGCAGCCCAGTCTGGTGGCGCCGATTCTGCCGCTAGCGGTGCGAGCGAGTCACAGGATGACTCGGCGGGTGCTGAAGACAAGCCTGCGGAGGCTGGCGATGATGCCTCCGAGGGCGCTAAGACAGAGACTCCGAAGACAGGTGACACTGTGGCCGATCAGGATTCTGATGCCAGTGGCGCTGTTGGCAAGGGTCAAGCGGGGAGTGCTTCTGCTGCCGTGTGGCGTGATGCCGAGCAGGGAGGCGCTGTGCCGACCGCTATGAATCCGGCGCAAACGGTGTATGACGCTGAGTTCCATGGTCTGAAAATCACGACCCGTAAAGGGTGGGGTGCGGATGAGTCCATGTTGGATTGGGGTCCGGATGAAAATGATATTCAGGGCGCCGTTATCCACCACACTGCTGGTTCCAATAACTACACCCAAGATCAGGTTCCTGGCTTGATCCGCGGTATCTACAACTACCATGCGAACACCCTAGGGTGGGGCGATGTGGGCTACCACCTGCTGGTTGATAAGTTTGGTGGCGTCTGGCAGGGACGCGCTGGCGGCCTCTTTAAGGGCGTGTATGGTGCGCATGCCTATGGCGCTAATGGTCAGACTTTCGGTATTTCTGTTCTGGGTGACTACACCTATGACGCTCCGCCGCCTGCCGCTATGGATTCTGTAGCCAAAGCTGTGGCGTGGAAACTGCGTCTACATGGCATTACCAATATTGACCGTCGCATTAGTGTTCCTGGCGCTGCTCAGGGATGGCTGCCTGTGGTTTCTGGTCACCGTGATGTTGGTGGGACTGCGTGCCCTGGCCAGGCTTTCTATAACCGCCTGGGTGACGTGCGTGCGTCCATTAAGCGTTACCTTTCGAATAACCCGGCTGGTGGCGCTAAGGCACAGACTCCTGTGACTCCTCGTTCTGGCCTGTATTGGGAAAACCGTGTGCAGGCCGGCCGCGGCTGGAATGTGGGCCAGACCCTTTCTGGTGGCGACTTTGAAAAGAATGGTCGGAGCGACGCTCTGCTGGTGAAGAATGACGGTTCGATGTGGCTCTACCCTGGTGCTGCGGGGCTCGGCTTTGAACGCCACCGTCAAATTGGCCGCGGCTGGCAGGTGATGGACCAGATTAATGCGGGCATTGACTTTAATAATGACGGCAATACTGATGTGATTGCTCGTGAGAAGTCCAGCGGACACCTGTGGTTGTATCCGGGTAATGGCAAGGGTGGTTTCCTTGCGCGCGCCCGTATTGGTAGCGACTGGAGGGGCTATTCCGGGATTTTCACTGCGGCGAATCTGGTGGGCGACAAGTCCGCAATTTTGGCCGTGGAGTCCGGGTCAGGACGTCTGACTGCTTTTGTTAGTGATGGTCGCGGCGGCATTGGTCAGACAGTGCGTTATGGCGTGGGCTGGAATCAGATGCGTTCGATTACCTGGGTGGGGGACCGCACGGGTGATGGTGTCAATGACGTGGTTGCAGTGGATAACAAGGGTTTCCTCTTCCTCTACCCGAATTTGGGCGCTCGCGGTTTTGCTGCGCGTTCTTCGGCGGGCCAGGGGTGGCAGGGCTTCTCGCCGCTGCGCACAGTCAATGGTGATGGCGTGTTCTGGACTGTGGATGGTAATGGCGCGCTGTGGCAGTACCGCCTGATGCGGGGCTGATTGTCGCCATCTGGCGTGGAATAGCTGCGCGGGTGTGCCCGCGTTGGTGCCTCATATGAGTGTGGCCCAGGAGATTTCCTGGGCCACACCTTTATGTTTTGTGAATGGTGTCTGCGGTTGCGGGCAGGTCTATTGGCGGGCGTAGGTTTGGATTGTCTCTACGGCACGTTGAGCGGCACATCCGTCCCCATAGGGGGCTTGATCGGTGTCAGCAGGGCGGGGCCGTGATGCTGCTTCGACGAGGGCGGGGCCTGGTTCCACGAGGGTATTCCACCCTAGTTCTACTGTTTCTACCCATTCGGTTTCAGGGCGCACGGTTGTACAGGGGACCCGCAATAAAAAGGCTTCTTTTTGCAGGCCGCCAGAGTCTGTAATGACGCCGCGGGCGTGTAATGCTGAGGCAATGAGATCCGGATAGGCAATAGGGGAGTGCAGGCGAATATTTCCTCGCTCTAAATCCACCCCATGCTCTTTAGCTTTTGCGACCAGACGCGGGTGGGCAAGGAGAACCACAGGATGATCCACCTGCGCGAGGGAGTCAATCACAGCGGTAAGGCGCTCAGCAGAATCGGTATTTTCAGCGCGGTGAATAGTCGCTAAAGAATAGTGGCCGTTGGCGACACCTAAAGACTCACCCACAGGGCTGGGCTTGCCCGCCACAGTAGCGCGCACTTTCAACAGCACATCTGTCATCACATCGCCAACCACTACAGTGCGTTCTGCCAGGCCTTCATGAGCGAGGTGTGTAGCTGCCACATCGGTGGGGGCAAGGAGAAGATCGGCTGCGTGATCGGTCAAAATCCGATTATGTTCTTCCGGCATGGCCCGGTTAAAAGAGCGCAGCCCAGCTTCTAAATGAGCCAGCGGCAGATGCATTTTCACTGCGGAAATAGCAGCGGCCAGGGTGGAGTTCGTATCCCCATAGACCAACACCCAGTCGGGGGACAGGGAAGGCAGAGCCTCGTCAAGTGCAGCCAGCATTGCACCGGTTTGTTGGCCTTGAGAGCCAGACCCTACCCCAAGGTGAATATCTGGGGCCGCAATGCCTAGATCACTAAAAAACACATCAGAGAGCATTGGGTCATAGTGTTGGCCCGTATGAATAATCAGGTGTTCAACTCCCACCTGCTTGCAGGCGTCAGCAATAGGGGCGAGTTTGACGAATTGTGGGCGGGCGCCCACCACAGAGACCAGACGCATGCCAGCATCGTATCTGAAAAGGCGATACTGTACTGAGACTGCAGGTATATCCCATACACCTTCTGTCAATCCAGCCATCTTGAGGAGAAGCCATGACGCAGCCACTTGTTGATGTGGTGATTCCCGTTCACCGCGTAGAGCGTCCCATTGAAAGGGCCGTCGCTTCCGTTATTTATGACGAGGGCGGGGCTGCTCCTCTTGTGCGTGCCATTGTGGTCACTCACGGCCTTACGGCCGCCGACTTTGGGGACCGCCTTGAAGGATTCGGGCGGGGCCTGCTGGTTGTGGAACACCATGATGGAATCCCATCCCCTGCGGGCCCACTCAATGCTGGTATTGATGCGGCCACAGCTACCTGGGTGAGCTGTATGGGATCTGACGACTTCTTAGAAGAGGGGGCACCTGCCGCGTGGGAAGCCCACGTGGAGCGACGCAACCCTGATGTGCTGGTTTTGCCTGTGGTGGATCAAGCCAGCGGCCAGATCGATATTCCTAGCGTCAGACACGGCAGGGTAGAAAACCTGGATCCCATTAAAGATCGCCTTTTTTACCGGACCGGGCCGATTATGCTGGTCCGTCGTGACCTGCTGAACACCCATGATATTCGGATGGCCGCAGATTTGCGGACAGGTGAAGATCTTGCCTACTCCATGAAAGTGTGGACCCACGCACAGGTCATTGACCTACTCAACCCTGAGAAACCCTGCTATATCGAAGGGAATGATGGGGGAGAGCGTGTCACGCATACCCGTTTCCTCATGGATGAACTCGTGGCGCCTGCAGCTGGCCTGGCCACACAGCAATGGATCGCAGACCTTGATGAGAAAATGCGCACGGCATTAACGGTGCGGATTTTCCGTCACTCCCTCATCCCCGCATTGAAGGCACGTATTGCCGATATTAGCGACGAAGAAATCAGCACCCTCAGAGAAGCGATGCGCGCGTGGATACGTCTTGCCCCCGCCGTCCAAGGCCCCTTGTCTATGGCTGAACACCATGCTGTCACCACAGTGCTCAGTGGAGCCACACGCGAGGAGATTGCCACAGCAACTGCCGGCTTGTCCGGCCCGCCCTCGCCAAAGAAAATCCTGCCCACCTCGCTCGCTGGCCTCGCCCACCCGGATAACCGTCTTCGTCATTTCCTTGTTGGCCGTGCCCGCCCACAGACTTGGCGGGTACACTTCTCGCCTATGAACGCTGACAGTCGTGGAGATGTGGAGTCGTGAAGAACCTCATCACACAAATCCGTAAACTCATTCCTCTACTGCCAGCAGGCACCTCCCGGTTTCTGATGGCCTATATGGTGTCCACCTCGGCGCTGAACCTTCTTGACACTTTTGCTTTGGGTTTGCTGGCGGTCATCCTCAACCCCATGGTCACCGGTTCAACCACACACCTTCCCTTTGTAGGCACTATCGGACCTGACCAATATCCCTGGGTGCTGTTAGTCATTAGTTCCGCCATGATCCTTAAAGCGATTCTGGCGCTCGTTATCCAGTGGTATGCGACCCGCCGTTTTTCTGTTTATGAACTGGCTGTCGGCGATAAACTTTTCGCCGCTTATATTCGCTCCTCTTGGACCGACCGGCTTTCACGATCCACAGCGGAACTTGTCCGCATGGCCGATGTTGGTATTGCCAATACTATTTCTGGCGTTCTTTTCCCCGCTATTTCCTTACCGCAACAAATTGCCTCTTTCCTTGCTGTCGTTATTGTTCTGATTATTGCCCAACCGGGGACAGCAATCATTACCCTGCTGTATTTCGGTATGGTTGGCGCCTTTATGTACCTTGGTTTGTCACACGCCTCCGTCACCGCAGGACAGGTAAATCTGCGCTATTCGTTGCGGGTTGCGCGTCTCATGACGGAAATGGTGGCGGCCCTGAAAGAAATTACGCTGCGCAATCAATTTGATGACGTCGCTGCTGTTGTCCACGCCAATAGGGAACGCTCCACTCGGGCACGTGCCAATATCCAATTCCTTGGCGCTGTCCCCCAACGCCTCATTGAAGGCGCCCTCGTCGGCGGATTTGTTGTGGTCGGAGCCTATGCGTGGATTGTGGGCGGCCCCACCGAAGCCTTCGCCGCCATTGCTCTTTTTGGTTTAGCGGGATTTAGAATCACCCCATCCCTGGTGACATTCCAATCCGTCATGACCAGTACCGCTAATAATCTTCCCCACCTGCAGGCCGTCCTTGATGATATTGAAGCCGCTGAACGCTACCTCGCGAATGCTGACACCATTGGGAAAGAACCCCTCAAAGACACCCCACGCACACTACACCTGGACAAAGTCTCATTCACTTACCCTGGTGCCCCAGATCCAGCAGTCAATAACCTGTCATTAACAATTCCTATGGGCTCTTCTGTTGGGATTGTTGGCGCCTCAGGGTCAGGAAAATCCACCCTGGTCGATATTCTCCTTGGGCTACTGACCCCACAAGAAGGCCAGATCCTCCTTGACGGACAATCCCTCACTGACGTCCTGGCAGATTGGCGCTCTCGCGTGGGTTACGTCCCTCAAGAAGTTGCCCTTTTTGATGCGTCCATCGCCCAAAATATTGCTCTCACCTGGGGAGAAGACATTGATGAAGAGCGCGTGCAGGCATGCCTAGAACGCGCCCAACTGGCTGCCATGGTCGCAGAACGCCCAGGCGGCATCCACGCCCGCATCGGAGAACGCGGCCTGGCCCTGTCCGGTGGGGAACGTCAACGTCTCGGCATTGCCCGGGCGCTCTACGTTAATCCACTGATCCTCGTCATGGATGAAGCAACCAGCGCCCTTGACACTAAAACAGAAGACTCTGTTACCCGCGCTATCCGTGACCTCCACGGGCAGGTCACCGTCATCTCCGTGGCCCACCGCCTGTCCACCATTCGCGACAATGACCAAATCTGCTTTATGCGCGCCTCCCGCCTTGAAGGGGTTGGCACATTCAACGAATTAGTGGCCACACAGCCAGATTTCGCTGCCCAAGCACGACTTGCAGGACTCGCAGAATGAAAATCCTGATTGTCACCACATGGCTGCCCACTACGGCGGCCCCGACCTCGGGAATATTTATCGACCGAGACATCCGCGCCCTGTCCCGCGTCGCCGACGTCCGCGTCCTGCACCTGGTGTCCCCAACGGTCGATGACGGCACTCGCCGCACCTCCATTGGCAATGTCCCCGTCCTGCGTTTGCCCATGGCACCCACCAATCCGCTCAGCGTTGCCCGGGCTGCCCGGCAGATTCGGGCTCTGCTGGGCTGGGCTGACCTACTCCACACAATGGCAGTCTCCACGCTAGTACCCATGGCACTGCTGCGGCCGCGCCTTGCCTGGGTGCACACCGAACACTGGTCTGGATTTGCCGCGCCACGCAGCGGGATTGGCAACCTCGCCATAGGGGCATTGGGTCGCCTCCTTGCCCGCCCATCAGTGGTGTGTGCAGTTTCTGATGACCTTGCTGGTCGGCTGCGCGACGTGGGAGCCCGACGCGTTGAGGTCGTGCCAAATATTGTCGAATCGGCGGGGGAGCCCCAACCCATGCCCAAGCGCGACGGCCGCCACCTCCACATTATTGGGGTGGGCGGACTCATTCCCCGGAAGCAACCGTTAGCAACTGCCGCTGCCGCCCAGGTACTCGTCCAGCGCGGCTACACGGTTGAGCTGACCTGGATTGGGGACGGGCCACTCGCAGAAGACCTGCGCGCCGCCGCCCTCGCCGGCGGTGTCACGCTGCATATGCCGGGCATTGTGCCCGCAGGTGAGATCGCCGGGTATATGGCGGAGGCAGACGTCTTTATGGTGCCCTCCACCTCGGAAACCTTCTTCCTTGGTGCTGCCGAGGCACTCGCCGCTGGCCGGCCCGTCGTCACCGGAGATAACGGCGGCCAGAAGGCATTTGTGACAGCACCTTTTGGGGCAATGGTGGGTGGGGAAGACCCGCAGGCACTCGCGGATGCGGCGCTTCAGGTCGTTGAAGCAGCGCGAGCCGCCACGCCGGAAGAGATTGCCGGGCCGATTCGCCAGCGCTATTCCGCGGAAGAATTAGCGCGCAGGTATATGGAAATCTACTCCGCCCTCGTCAATGAAAAATAGCGGGAAATAGCGTAGACCCGCCCTCGTCAATTCCATTCACGAGGGCGGGGCGCGCTTTATCGACAATTAGCAACCGAATCTGACAGGCCAATTTCGATATGCGGATTCCATTGGTCACGAATAAACTGCTGGGAATACACGCCCGTAATATTGAACCCGCCAAGGAGAAGACGATTCAGCTGCGAAGGGCTCATTTGTCCCGCATATAAATCCAAACCCAAAGGATGCTTCATGACAAAACGCGATGTCATGACGCGCTCAATCGGAGTTTTGAGATGAATAGCCCCTAAAATCCTCCCCGCAGTATGAATAACTGACGCTGGAATACGACGATCCACATGCGTGGCCAATTCAATTCCCGTCACCTGTGAATAAAATGCATTCACGTGATCGCGATACCAATTCCTGCCTTCTGATAAAGCTAAAGGAAGACGGGCAGCAAAATCCCACATTGGCGCATCCAACATAGGTAAATCCCACCCTAGGTCAAAGAAAGAATAAGGCAGCATGGAATGATTAATGTATTTTGCTTGGCGTTCGGACACATTAAAGACTTCTACGGCATCTGCCCAGTCCTGCGGCGAATCCCCACGCACATTCACCCGCAAAAAGTCCTCAACAACCCCACCAATACGCGGATCTTTACTCGCCTCACGCCACCGATTATCCAAATTCGCGTGCTGGCGGACAATCGCGCGAGACAGCTCGCCGCGGCGGGCGGGCGAAGCAGCAGCTAAAAGATCCTCATCGTGGAGGTTCCCAATCACCGTATGACCCGGCAAAATCACATCATCCCTGGTCAACGTTCCATCGGCCAGCAACGTGCGCAACGCATACCAATCCTGAATATGCGGCAGCGACGCCCCCAACCACGTGGAGCGAATAAAATCCGCCGCCTCAGGGCTAGCCCAGGCCTGCCGGACCTGATCCGGCACTAAATCGACCCCCACCCACGGGTAACCACAGGACTCGGCTAAACGCCGCGACACCTGCACCTCAGCGGCCCCAGGACGCCCATAAGTAAAGGTCAAAACGTTTTCTACACCGGCCCGACGCAACCAAGCAATCAACAGACGCGAATCCAAACCACCCGAGAGCGGCAAAACCAAGCGGCGACCCTGGGTGCGGCGCAGCATCTCCTCCATTGAGGCATCCAGCGCCTGGTTGAAGGCCTGCGAGGCTTCCTCCGGGGAGGCAAAACCGTCGCGGGAACTGCGCGGAAAATCTGAATACGCCAGCGTGTGGGCGCCCGTTGAGAGGTCAATCGTCACCGTAGCGCCACCAGGAATCTGGTGGACATCACGCAGTAGAGTGCGCGTACCCAGGGTGTAACTCAATGCCGCAAATTGGCGGCGGCCCGCAGTATCGACAGCGATATAAGTACCCACAGCGTCAGTAATGCCCGCCAGAGTTGGGCTGAGCACGACCATGCCAGGGGTGGAACCATCCATATTTCCGTGCGTTACTGTCCACAGCAGCGGGCAGGTGCGGGAAATATCCGTGGTGAGTTTCAGGTGGGTGCCGGTGTGCTCGATGCGGGTGGTGCCCACGGGAAGCGGGGAGGAGGTGGTGGCTGTGGCACGGGGGTGGCCGGGGGTGAGGGCGTCGAGAATAGTGACTGAATGCGGGTCAATGGGAGTAACGTTAGGCAAGGAATTTGCTGTGGCCTGCTGTGAGGATTCTGGTGCCGCTTCCGGGGTGGCCACCTGAACTGCGCTATCGGTGGCCTGCGGGGGTGTGGCTGTGGCGTGGGGTTTGTCAGTCACAAGGGCGACGTCAAGCACAAGAACCTCCTGGTGGGCGGGTTGCCGGGGAGGTGCGTTATTCGCCACGCCCAGAGGCAACCCCGATATCCATTGGTAGCGGGGAAGGCTCGGCGCGCCGAGCATGGTCTTTATGGTAGCGGGCCGGGGCGGTCCTGCCATACCGCAAGATTGCCGTCGTTCATTGGAACAACAATTACGGGAGCAGCCCAGTGCAGGCGGTGGGGGTTAGCACGTTTAGTGCTGGCGCGAATGACAGGAACAACACTGACGCATAATGCGTCCGTCGGGTGGGGAGATAATGACCGGAGTGGTTGGGCAGTGGCAACGGTCCTGTTCTTTGGCGAGGCCGGGGCAACTGGCGAAGCCGGGGGTAGTGACGAGGCCGGGGCCGCTGTGGGCGATTCTGGAGGGGGATCGAGGACGTGGTCTGCCTCCCACAGCCATACTCCGTGGACATCCCCAGCAGAAATAATGTGCGTTGGCGCGGCACTGTCTGGATAGGAAGCCACAGCCCACAGGGGAAACCCATCGTTGAGCACGCACCAGTGAGCTGGAGTTCCTGGCGAGAGAATCAGAACAGATGAATCGTAGTTCGTTACTGCTATGTGCTGGTGACTCAGTGAAAATACGCCGGTAGCGGCCAGCGGTATATCTGGTAGAGGAAAAAGGGCAGAAGAATCGGTCTCACCTTTGGGCATAGTCCACAATGAAATGCGCTCTCCATAAGCGGCGGTGAGTAGTTGTTGACCCCTGGTAGGGGCTAGGCCAACAACGGGGCCATTATGTGCTTTCCACGAGGCATAGTAGGAATAGGACGGGCGCCGCCAGAGGATAATATTCCCTTCCGTGTCTGCCGCAATCAGAAAATCTGATGTGCTGGCCAGCGCATTGATTGGCGCCGAATAGGGACTGACAACAGAGCAGATAGTGCGCAGAGAATCCGCTTCAATGTGGTGCACAGAATTTGCCGCAGCATACATAAAGGAGCGGCCGTCTTCCATTTCATGCAACGCTGTGACAGGGTTGTCAGCGGTTAACGGTCGAATCACTGGAAGCCCAGAGGGGAGATCCCATAGGGTGATCTGTCCATCGTCACGTGCGACCACGACTGTTGGTGAACCATAACGAGTCAGGGCACACAGGTGTCGGACATCGGTGCCATTGCCCTGGAGGGTGTAGATCTGGCGGAGATGTGCCAGGGGAGTGGGAGCAGTCATTTCCGGGTGGGACTATGAGGTGGGCGGGGAGGCTCCAATGTGGGTGGCAAGATCCGCGGGCAGAGGGTAGGGCTTTTCTTCTGGAAGGTGATCGCGCCAGTCATCAGGGTGAGAACGAAGATCCGTGACCAGTTCCGTAATATCCTCCAGGTCAACAATCCACTCATCCACAAAAGAATCGACGAGGGCGGAGCCAATGCCTAATTGCAGGCTCCGGTATTTTAATGGCGCGCCGCTGGGGGTGCGTTCGGGGTCCCATTGGATTCTCACCGGATGGGTAGAAAGAAGGGTTTTCCATTCCTCGTGAGAGGCGTGGATATCAGGATCAAAATGGGACAGAGAACTGGACCCAAGAAGAGTTTCAAATCCGCTTCTGCTCAGGTGAAGGCGCAGAACCCGTTCTTGGCCAGGCTTTGTTGCCCACCCGCAGCGATACATCATCCACAGGAATGAGGGTTTAATCCACGTCATTCGAGTACGCGAAAAGGGTGGGGCGAATGTGCCTGCATTTATTGCGGCATTAGCGATCTCGTGCCGATAAGCCTGGTAAACAACAATAGTATCGTCGGTAAAATCCGCTCGAATTTGGCGGTATGGGATATTTTCTGTCATATGTAGGTATTGTGCTTAATGGATTGGCTACGGTCAATAGGCTATGAGCGACGGTGGCCAATCGTCAATAATGATCCGAACTTCCACAGTGTGGGGTGCAGTAATATGTGCGTCCCACCAGTGCCATATACGTTCTTCAGGTGAAAGCCAGGATGTCCAGTCAGTTAACCTCCACGTTTCGAGAATGGCATCCTTTTGTGCGGACGAATAGGGGGCGCGAAACCTTCGGGTAAACCAGTGGGCGAGCGACTTTTTAACAGTCGAATAGCCTGGAGTATGGCCGTCGGCGTTTCCCTATCAAAGGCGGTCTAATTTGGGATTCATTTTCTTGCCTCTTTCCCATCGCATGGGGATATAAAGGTGCTATTTACTACTGCGGCCCATCTTAGGCCACCAACTGGAGGTGCCTATTCCCAGGGTGGGAGGGGGAGATCGGATTCGGTTTCGCAGTCGAGCCAGAGGAACGATTGAGGGCGTTCTCCTGTTGCGAGGAATTCTTTCAGTGCGCGGCGGCAATCGGATTTAGAGATAAAAACGTAAAGTGGGAACTCAATCTCTTCGTAGCCGCCGAAGGGTCCGTAGTATTCGCCTTCTTCTGTTTGGTCGGGAGGGTAGACAGCGTGCCAAGGGTCTTTCCGTTTGTGGTTGTCCGTGTGGTAGAAAACGGTGAGATCATCATTTACTACGCAGATTTCGACACGTTTTAAGCCGAATTGTACCTGTAAAACAGATCGCGCGGAGCCGTCGAGTTTGTCGAATTCGGCCAGAATCTGTTCCGCTGTCGGGTTATTAATATGGCCCTTAGTGTATAAACCGTCGCTCCATTGTGCATAAGAAGATGAGTGTGGGGTGGGGATATTTTTTGAATAGAGTAAGTCGAGCGCCACGTAGTAACCTAGGACGGGAGGGAATATTATTGAGAAGATAGTTAGCTCACGCGGATTGAATGACGGGATGAAATTTGGGATTGCAAATGTGAAATAGGTGAGTGCAATCCACCAAAATATAATGAGAAGGAATCGCCATTTTGATTTAATCGGCGCACTGATCGCTCCAATAATTATCCCCACTGTTCCTGCTGTGAGTGCAGGAATAAGCTTTCCGGTCATGGCTGCTGGAGCGGCAATTAATGCCCCGAATAAAAGGATGGACCGGAGAAAGGTCCAAGTTGTCTCTAGAATTCGGTAACCTGCATGTGTCATCATCGCCCTCCTTTTCCGAATTTCGATTGCGCCTGCATTTCTACTGACTTGTGTTGATACTGCTCTTAGCGCTGTGCGTCGAATTATTTATTTCCACCAGGGGCCTATGAGTGCGGACTCGTTCCAGCAGTCGATCCAGAAGAGGGATTGTGGTTGTTGGCGTGATAAAAGGTAGTAATATCGTCATTCACAATGCGTGCCTAAGGATCGCGGTAAGTGCTATATGAGGAAGTCTAATTCGCCAAGCGCGTCGAGATTCCCGGTGGCAAGAAATGAGTGGAGCTTATCCCAAGCTTCCATCGATGAGTGAATGTATTTGGCGTAAAATAGGAAATCGCCCTCGATGAATGGAAGTAGGAGATCTTCGTTAGGGGGATTCTTGTTGCCAGAGAGAACGAAACCGCTCGCTTCAGAATTAAGAGTGAATGCCATTGCGCAATTCCCGTCAGCAAAAGCTGTGCAAATATACACTGACGGGTTGAGGAGTGTAGTGATTTCCATATATCCACTTTTGTCTGCAATGAGATCCTTATATTCCTGCCTAAAGGCGTTAATGGTGATGCTGCGATGTACACCGATGCCCAGGTTTTCGCGTAGAAATGAGTCCGAAATTCCGATTGTCGCGTCCATTTTTATCTCCTGTCTATCTGCCAGTAGAGGGTTCTTTTGGAAGGTTATCATTGCCAATATAGGTATTGCTATAGTGCCATCGCGGCCCTTTGGGTACGGTTCCGGCAGGAGTCTCAACTCGTAATTGTGTTCCTGGAGGAAGTATGGTTTCGGTTGAAGTGAAGCAGAAATTGCAGGTCCCATTGGGGTTATCGATATAGAGTGTCGCCGAAGGGATGCTGCGCTCTCGCATTAACTGTGCTGCCTGCCCTTCTGTAGGGATGGCAAATGGGTAATTTGTGTACAGTACATATAGGCTGCTGCCCGAAATAAGTGTAATCATTTCACCTGCGACCTCAATAATTGGTGACGCAGGAAGAGTCCAGCTTAAGGAAACTGGCAGCAGTATTAAGAGGAGCAAAAGAGACAGTAGATAAATGCGATTTTCCCGAATCTGCCGAGGGGAGGGGCCCTGTAGGTTTGGCACTTTGCTCCCCCTTTGGATTTGCTGAGTCATGAATTTGCTGTCATCGTGTCGGATATTTAATCCCACCAGGGCCGTATGAGGTCTGCTTGCATTCCTCCGGTGCTGAGCCACAAGAGGGATTGTGGTCTTTGTCCGGTGGTGAGGAATTCTTCGAGGAGGCGCCGGTTGTCGGCTCTAGTGATAAAGGCGTAGAGGTTGAAAGTTGCGTGGAGAAGTCCTCCTATTGGGCCGTAATATTCACCTTCCTGCGTGTGTCCGGGTGCGTAAACGGCGTACCAGGGTACCTGGCTTTTTTGCTTGTCTGTGTGGTAGAAAAGGGTGAGGTCGTTAGTGAGTACGCATATGTCAACTTGGTGTAGCTCTGTATGTATGCGTAATGTGGAGTGTTTAGAGCCGTCGAGTTTGTCGAATTCGGCGAGAATCTGCTCGGCGGTGGGGTCGTTAATGTGGTCCCTATAGTCTTGACCGTCACTCCATTGCACATAATAGGAGGAATGAGGGACATTAGACCGCTCAAAAACGACAATGCTGCGAACGGCATGGTAGGCGAAATACGGTGGGAAGTATATTGAGAGCACGTTTATGTCGTTTGCATTGAGCAGAGAAATATCGGTGACCAAATATCGAGCTCCATATATTCCTCCTATCCACCAGAGCGGTATGAGGAGGAGCCACCAATTTGACTTTCGGAATACACAAAATGCTCCCACGCAGGCGCCCGCTATTCCAACAATTAGTGCCACAGGCAGATTCCAGGTAAAAATTACGGGAACGAGTATGATAAGAAGCAGTGTCGATAGTCGAGAAACGCGGTTCTCCCGAATCTGCTGAGGGGAGGGGCCCTGTAGGTTACGCACTACATTCCTGCCCATGCTTTTGCTGAGTCATGAATTTGCTGTCATCGTGTCGGATTTTTAACTCCACCACGGTCGGATGATGTCGGATTCAGTTTCGCAGTCGAGCCAGAGGGGGGATTGTGGTCTTTGTCCGGTGGTGAGGAATTCTTCGAGGAGCTGGCGGTTATTGGCTCTAGTGATAAAGGTGTAGAGGTCGAAAGTTGCGTGTGGAAGCCCTCCTATGGGCCCGTAATATTCGCCTTCCTGTGTATATCCGGGAGAATATACTGCGTGCCAAAATGTATGGGTTTTATGGTTATCCGTGTAGTAGAAAAGGGTAAGCTCGTCGGTGAGTACGCATATATCGACACGTTTTAGTCCCTCTTGTATTCGTAAAGTGGAGCGTTTGGATCCGTCGAGTTTGTCGAATTCGGCGAGAATCTGCTCGGTGGTGGGGTCGTTAATATGGTCCCTGTCGTATTGGCCGTCACTCCACTGCACATAATAGGAGGATTGAGGGATATTGGATCGCTCAAACATAACAATGGCGAGAACAGTGTAATAGCCAAATGTGGGTGGGAGAAGTACAGACAGGGCAGCAAATTTCCCGACATCGAAAAATGCTGGGTGGGAACTTAACTCACGGAGTCCATAAGTGGCAATGACCCACCAAAGTGGTATTAAGAGGAGCCACCAATTTGACTTTCGGAATACACAGAATGCTCCTATGCATGCGCCTGCCCCACCAACAATTAGTGGTACAGGCAGGTTCATAACTATTGGTACTGGCATGGCTATAAGGAAAAGTAGCGTCGATAGCATGGAAATCCGATTCTTGCGAATCTGTTTCGGCGACGGTCCCTGTGAATGAGACATTACCCCTCCATCATTATGTAGTAATTAGGAATCGCATGGATGATGCTAATAGTCAAAGTATGAAAGTGGGTTAGTCCATTCACCGATTGTTGATGTGATAGCACTTGTACCTGCGCCACTCCACAATGCGCGAGTATTGGGACGGTTTATGTTGAAAGTGTCGCGCACTGTACTAGGTGCTGTCCTAGTCAGTTCCTTTAGGTTAACGTAAGTGCCTGGGTTAAAATCAATATGTTTAAAAACCTTGTCCGCTCCGACTCCTGTTCCCATTCCCCAGGCTCCACTTGCGAGAGCGATTATAGGGTTGGGAAGTTCTCCTGGGTTCGATACGAGTTGCTGTGTCAAGCTTCCCAAAGAGCCGCCAAATAAATTGATCTGGCAATTAAGGAGTAGGTTAAAGTCTTCGTCTCCTATGGAATTGAATATTCGTTTTGCGATAGTTGTGCTGGCAGGTGCAGAGATGCCGCCAAAGCCTGCGGATATTCCTCCGCCCAACATGGCGCCAACTAGCCCTAGAGGTTCTATGGGTTTGTTTCTGAAGACTTGCGGAAGAATGTAGCCGGCGGCTCCGCTAATTGCGCCAGTGCCTCCATGAACCCCTGCGACTGCCCAAAGGGGAGCAGTTTTTCCTGCTGTAGTAAGTGCTTTGGCTGCCCACCCGCCAAGTCCGCCCAAAAGGCCAACAGCGCCTGACACGGATACGGACTGCCAGTCAACCTTTCCAGTGGTGGCTTTCTGGAGGATCGTATCAGCCCCAGCACTCATTAGACCTAGTCCCACTACCTGTGCACCAGGGAATGGTGCAAACATGAGTGCGACGCCGCCAGCAACTCCTAGGCCACCAGCGATGTACTCCCAGTTTTCTTTGCCCCAGTCCAGAACTTTTGCACCGAAACCACGATTATCCTGGTTGTACTTAGTCAGGTCCTTATCTGTCAGTGGTTTTAACCCACTGAAATCAGTGGCCATAGTCGGCATATTTGCCGCGTAGGAATAGGGATTAGACGCCCAGGGGCTTTGAGGGAATTGCTCCAGTGGGTCTTGGGAGAGGAAAGAATAGGTCGGGCCATGTAGCGCCCGCACGCCTAATAAATCCACTCCCTGAAATTGGATAGTGCCTGTGGCGGTTAAACGCAGGTGCTCACTGACCCCAGGAATAGGAGAACCCACTTGCTCCCATGGATTTTCCGGAGAGGAAGTCCAATAGGGGCGCGAACCAACAGGCAGGAATGTGGAACCCAAAGCGGTCCCACCCGGAATTGAAGTCACTGGGGTATCGCCAATACGCAAGGGAGTTAGCGTATCGAGATCCCATTCAATAGCCACCCCATCAATCTCGACAGGCAGCCCTAAACTATCCCGCGACAATAAAGCATCGGTGCCACTATTTATCCCACCAAGTAACCCAGTAGGATCCCACGAATAAGAGAAACGCCCATCAGGACCATTTTCACTAATCCGCCTACCCGCTAAATCATAAGCGTAGGTCCATTCCTTATTGCCTGCGCTCCGGCGAATAACCTGGCCAGCGGCGTCATAAGTAAATGTTTCCTCAGCGGTGCCATCCTTCGTGATGGTTACGCAGCGAAGAAGGTGACCAGCCAGATCCCATTCATATTCCACAGATGTATCGGGAGAAATAATCTGAGTTAGTTGCCCGGCCTCGTCATAGGAATAGGTTGTGTCTACCCCATTACGCGTCCGGCACATCAGCCGCCCATGATCGTCATAACCTAAAGACTCGGTCACATCACCCTCAGGGGAAGACAAGGAATAGGAAATCACTCGCCCATATTCATCGCGTTCCCAACGTTGCGATAAATCCCGTGCCTCCATCGACACTGAGGTAGGGGAGTGCTCATAAGAGACCTCACCAAATGCCGTTGAGTGAATAGCTTCTAGTGCCCCGCCCTCGTCCCAGGAATAGGTCACGGTGGAAGCAAGCGATGAATGCTTCAGGACACGACCGAAATCATCGCGTACCCACCGCGAAATTTCTTTCCCATCGCGGCTATGGACCTTGGGTAATCCCCAAGAATCGACCTCAATAGCAGTAATACTGCCATCGGGATTCATTATTTGCTGGGAGCGCCCGTCTTCACTCCACCGCGCAAATACTGACTTTGTGCCAGAAGGCGCAATCGAAGCGAGTTCCTCCCAACCATCGCTGCGACTCCATGCGAGACGCTGACCGTCCGGCTCCTCCTGCCAGATTTGTTGGCCAGCCAGATTGTAACCCGCGCGAGTTGTCCGCCCGAGCGGATCAGTCTCGCTCTCGACGCGATCATTAGCGGTATAGGTCCGGGTTGTATGGTTACCCAGCGGATCGCAAATATCCACAACCCGCCCGCAATCGTCATAGGAATAGTGCGTCGTTCCGCCCAGAGCATTGGTCACCGACGTCAACTGCCCTGCCGCATCCCACGTGAAAGTCCGCTTCCCCCACGTCGCATCGCGCAGCATTGTCACGCGGCCCGCCGCGTCATATTTCCACGAGGACGGGGTTAATCCAGGGGTAGCAGCGCGCACAATCCGCCCGTCGCGATCCCACTCCAGATCAATGTGGGAACCATTCGATGCCTCTTGGCGAATAAGCAGTGAATCGGCGTCATAAGTGAACTCAGTGCGACCCTGAGAAGTGGTCACAGCACTGCGCCGACCACACTGGTCATATTCAATAGACACATTCCCCGCGCGCGAGGAAATATGCGTCGGTTTACCTGCGCCATCGCGCTCAATCCGCGTCGAAGAGCCATCCCGGTCAATGACTTCACTGATCCGACCGGCTAGATCTCGCACAATAACCGCATTGTCACCCAGAGCTGATGCCCACCGGGTAGGACGACCCAAAGCATCAACGTCAACAATCTGCCCAGCTGGTTCATCTGAAGTATCTATGCGCAGGCCGTTACCTTCAGACCACGTTAGCACAGCTAAATCCCCCAGAGGATCCCTGAGTTTCGTCGGGCGGCCTACAGCGTCATATGTAGCCTCCCAGGTAGCTCCTGCTGGCGTAGTAATCGTCCGCAGTCGCGACAGCGCATCATGAACATAGGACCACTCGCGGCCATCGGGAAGGCGAACTGTTGTGAGATTTCCAAAGTCATCCCAGCCTTTTTCGAGGCGCCGCCCAAGGGGATCAATAGTGGCAACTTCCTGGCCACTCTGGTCATATTCAATCGTGGTTCGTGCCCCGCATGGGTCCGCAAAGGAACGCACTCGGCCAGCAGGGGAGTACTCAATAGTCCACGTAGCGCCACTGGGGTCAATCCGGCGCGTCATGAGCCCAGCGTCATTCCACTCATAACGGGTGGTGCGCCCCGACGGTGAAATAGTGGCAATCACACGACCTGCGGCATCGTAATGCCCCTGAGTCTTATTGCCTGCAGCGTCAATAATTCCCACGAGGTTGCCATGGGAGTCATACTCAAAGCGCGTGACAACCCCTGCCCCGTCACGGATCTGCACCAGTTGGCCATTGCGCCACTGTAATTCGGTGCGTGCACCTAAGGGGTCAGTAATGACACTGGGATCACGGTTGTCGCCCTCATATTCCAATAGCGTGGTCGCAACGCGGGCATTTTTTGCTGCACTGCGCGCGTCTTGTCCGCCCTCAGGAATAGTTAAGGTGAGGGAAATAAGGCGATCCGAGTCATCCCACTGCCAATTTGTGCGAAGCCTAGCCGGGTCAATGGCAGCAGTAGGCCGCCCTCGATCATCAAATTCACGTGCTGTCAGGCCGCCAGCGCGACTCTTGAACAGTATTTGATTGCCCCACCGGTCATAGGACATTGTTTGACGCTGACCGTCAGTGTCAACTACTGCGGTCAGGCGTCCATAGGTGTCACTGACCCACACATTTGGCCTTGTCCGGTCATCATCGGCAACTTCGGTGACGCCGCCAGGAAGATAGGTGTAGACAGAGGTGCGACCTTCTGGAGATTTTTGGCTATGGATGCGTCCCTGATCGTCATACATATTGTGGACAAGGCGCACGCCATCAGCGTCATAAACCTGGTCGATTAAACCTTGCTCATTCCAATGGTAGGTGCGACTAGTGAGTTCGCCGCCCTGGCTGGAAATGAGGCGACCGGCCTCGTCATAGGAATAGGTGACCTCACGGCCATCGGGACAATAAACCCGGTGAATGCGATGGGCGTCCAGATCCCACTCAATATCTACGCGCCAACCACGTTCATGGACTACTGCTGATAAATGCTGGCCACTGTAGACATACTCCACCCGAGTGCCTTCACCACAGGACGTTGCGAGCAAATCACCAGAGGCATTGAACTCCCACAATGCCCCTGAATGATTGGTAATCGCAAAATATCCCTGATCGGATTTTTCCAACCAATACGAGTCGCCGCGACTACGATCCCACGCTTCCCCTTGCCGGGGGAAGACAATCACACGACCATCGGTCATTACCCACTGGGCATGACCCGCATTATCGAAATCCAAGCGAGAGTCAGCAACACTTGACCATCCAATACCAAAGGCCCCCACCACATCAGATAACGCATTGTAGGTTCGCGTCCACTCTAAAGGTGCCCCTGCTCCAAAGAAGGAGAGATCACGCTCAACCTCAATAAAATTGCCGGTTGCTACATTGACAGGATCGTCAGCAAAACCAGAGGTGGGAATTTCTCCTCGCATTTCCGGTGGCGTCAAGGTGATCTCCATTCGGCTCGCACTAATGCCCTGTGCTTTAAGTGCCTCCTCTAATGCCCAATCAGATAGCGTAGAAATTTCACCACCAGTACCTGCCTCTTCAAAAGCCTTGGCAATAGTGAGTGCCCAATAATTGTCCTCCCTATTAGCGAGAATAAAGCCGCGGAATCCTCTGAAGACACCAGAAGCATGTAACTTGCCCCATTGACATCCGTTACTAAAGTCCTCGTAGATCCCTTCTAACTCGCCCACATAGCCCTCAAGCTCGGTATCTCCCTCTGAGGCATTTGACGCGAATGCCCGCAAATTGTCAGGTCGCGCTGAGCTAGTCCCGTTACCACCTGACCCTTTGGAAGGAGTATCTCGCTTCAGTAAGCTTGGCGGCTCGGAAGTCTGGACGGGCGCATCGCCCGTTGTTTCAACAGGAGGTGGATCCAGGGAGAAGACATCATCAAACCCCCTATGGATATCCCACTTTGCTGCTCGCCGCTGCGCCCATTCACGGGCCCTCTTCCGAACCTCATTTTCTTTCTTCGCTGCTTCGGCAAGTAACTCCACTTTGTCAGCGATATCGCGCAAACAGATATTAAGGTTCCTGGAATCGACTGTCGCTGCCTCAGCATTCTCCTTGAAGAGAGTAGCGAAGTAGCCCTGAAAGTCTTTCAAAGCGGTACCGACCCAGGAGTATTCCCGTACCCACTGAATCTGCTCTAGGCGCCCAGCAACTGCCCTACACCTATCTGCCAAATCCTGCGCAACCCGGAAATCAAACACCACATCATCCATTGCTTTGAGTTCACCCATGGCGCGCTCCTTCATTGAGTTAAGCAGAAAGGCGAATACTCAGTGAGCCTAACATCACCTCGATAGTTTTGCGAGATATTCGCGGACTTTTGTTGGGACACGTTGCTAACGTCTATCACTAACATGCCCCGCCCTCGTGCCTCACAGGCAATAATGTGCCGCCCGACCCTGCCCTATGGGACAATCCTCTTGTGCATGTCCTCTGGCTTCCCTCCTGGTACCCAACAGACCGCGAGGACCTCGCGGGTTCCTTTTTCCGTGAGCAAACCACCGCTCTAGCCGCCTCTGGCATGACCGTTGGTGTCCTTGCCCCCTACATCCGTACCATCAAAGGGGAAAGTCCGGTACCGCCCTACTCTGGCCAGATTATTGACGAGGACGGGGTCCGCATCCTTCGTTTCGGCGCCCAAGGTGCGCTGCTTAGCACACGGCGCCTCACCACTGCCATGGCTACCGCACCGCTAATGCGAGCTTTTAGCGCATACTGCGACGCACGTGGGCGCCCCGACTTTATTCACGCCCACAGCCTTTTTCCTGGCGGACACTTGGCCGCCATCCTGTCGAAAAAAACAGGAATCCCCTGGGGACTGACAGAACACCGCTCACTTGACCACTTACCTATACGCTCATCAAGGGCGCACCGTCACGAACAGCGGATCCTTAAAAGCGCCACATTCCGATCAGCCGTATCCCCAGGACACGCCCGCCATTTAGAACAGCGTTTTGGACGCGCCAGCGGCCCATGGATTGTCACGCCCAATCTTTTGTCCACTGTGCCTCAGCCTGAATCATGGGGCCCCATTCACCCTCCCATTATTGGTCACCTTTCCCATTTAGATCCAGGGAAAAAAGTCGATCTATTAATCCGGGCATTTGGAACAGTAGCCGAATATGACCCCACTATTCGTTTGCGTATTGCGGGGCCACTCGATACGCCAGCTGGCCAGGCGGTACACGACCAGGTTCAGGAAAGTCCCTATCGTGACCGTATTGAATTAATTGGGCGGGTCGAACGGGAGCAAGTGCCACAGTTTATGGAAGACGTGAGTGTTTTTGCTCTTCCCTCGGAAAGTGAAACTTTCGGAGTGGTCCTCGTAGAAGCTCTCGCAATGGGGACACCCGTCGTCGCTACCCGCACATGGGGCGCCGAAGGCATTATCGACACGGGCGACGGATATATTGTCGATCTTAATGATGAAGAAGGATTTGCCAGCGCCCTGGCACGCATCATTACAGACCCCTCCACGCCGCAAGAACGTCAAGAACGCTCCTCCCGCTGTATTGCACGTTTCGGTGAGGCAGCATTTGCCACACGCTGGGAAAAAATCTATACGGAAAGCATTCGATAATGGCAACAACCGTTGTATTTCATACCCCTTATCCACTGAATCCTGAGGCCACCTCAGCCTCAGGTATTCGCCCAGTGCGTATGCGAAATGCTTTCCGTGACCTTGGATGCACAGTTTTTGACGTCACTGGATATGCTGCAGACCGTAAACGCGGTATTGCCGCAGTAGAGGACTATATTCGCGGCGGCGGCACTATTGATCTGGTCTATTCAGAGTCCTCCACAATGCCGACTCTCATGACTGAACCGCACCATCTGCCAACCCACCCCCATATGGATTTCCAATTCCTTGGGAGGTTAGCGAAAAAAGGCGTCCCCATTGGATTATTCTATCGCGATATTTATTGGCTCTTCCCCGAATATCGTGAGCGCGTAGGGCGCCTTATTTCGACAGGAACAATTGCTCTCTATCGTCACGACCTGCGCCAATATTCGCGAATCCTCCGGCGCCTCTATTTGCCCTCACTGGAAATGGGTACCCATATTCCGATTGTTCCTCGGCGCCTTATGGATACTCTTCCCCCAGGGGCAGATATTATTCCGCGCACCCCGCCCTCGGAAAAAGGCACTGACCTCAACCTTTTCTATGTGGGCGGCCTATCAGAGCACTATCGACTAGAAGAATGCGTCAAAGCAGTTGGAGCCGCCCCCAACGCACATATGGTGCTGTGTACCCGCGACAGCGAATGGGCCGCAGTTAAAGACACCTACGCTCCACTGGGCGGTGACAGCGTGCAGGTGATCCATAAATCCGGCGATGACCTGACCCCCTATTACAACCAGGCTGATCTTGCTGTGCTCTTTGTTGAACCGCAGCCCTACTGGTCTTTCGCCGTCCCATTCAAGCTCTTTGAGTATATTGGTCGGGGTATTCCCATTATTGCGACCAAAGGTACCTGGGCTGGCCAAATGGTGGCAGAAAATAATCTTGGATGGACTTTGCCTTACCGTGCCTCCGCCCTCGTTGATCTTCTTGCTGACCTGCGTGCCCACCCCGACAAACTCGCCGCAGCTGCCACCGCAGTTGCTGCAGCCGCCCCCGCCCACACATGGACGGCGCGCGCCACTCAAGTGATTACTGACCTCACCGGCCGCGCCCCAACCCCATAACTGGGCACTGCCTCTCAACCCACAACTTCCACACCCGCCTTCACCCTTCGCAGATCAGGTAGACCACCAATGACCCTCGCACTCCGCGCCCTCCTTGTTATCTCCCGTATTCACCTGCCTGAAGCCTCAGCCGCCTCCTTCCGACTCGACGCCGTCGAACGCGCTATGGCGAAACTCGGCCGCCCTGTGCGAGTCCTCACCACAACAGTTCCCGACCAAGAACCAGACGACCCTGAAGGAGTCCAGGTATCCCGTTGGCCCGCCCTTCGCGACTCTAGTGGCTACCTGCGCGGGTACCTGCCCTATATGAGCTTCGATCTTCCTCTCGCACTGCGCCTCCTGGCCAGCCCGCGCCCAGCCATTGCCCTCGTTGAACCACCACCGACCACCGGCGTGGTTTCTCGCATCGTTCTGGGCGCCCGCCGAATTCCCTATGTCTGGTACGCCCCCGATGTCTGGTCAGAGGCAACCGAAGGCACCGACGCGCCCGCCGCAGTAAAAAAGGCCGTCCGTTGGATGGAATCCTTCGCGATTCGTGGCGCTCGCGGGGTGGTAGCCATTAGTGATGATGTGGCCGAGCGTGTGCGCGCCTTGGGGGGACGCGAGATCCACGTGGTTCCCAATGGCATCGATACGGAAATCTTTACCTCCACCGGTCCGGTCCCCAGCGAAGACGAACGCGCCCGCATTGGCCTTGGCCAGCGCTATTTTGTCTACGCGGGGACCGCCTCAGAATGGCAAGGCGCAGAAATCTTCGTTGAGGGACTGCGCCGTCTACATGACAGCGATCCCGATGTGCAGATTCTTTTCCTTGGTGGGGGATCGGCGTGGCCTTCCCTTCAAGAAGCCTCAAGCGATCTGCGGACCTCGGATGGTCGGCCCAGCGTTGTTTTCCTTGCGTCGTTGCCGCCGCGGGAAGCTGCCGAGTGGCAGCGCGGGGCGCTTGCGTCCTTGGTGTCGATTCGGCCTGGTCTTGGCTATGACTTTGCCTATCCGACAAAAATTCTTGCCTCACTTGCGTGCGGAACTCCGGTTCTTTATGCGGGCGTTGGGCCAGCAACGGTGGATATTCACGATTATGCCTTGGGTGAGGTTGCTGACTATGAGGCAGGTGCGGTCGCTAGTGCGATGAAGGAATGTGCCAGTCAAGAGCGCGGCCCAGAAAAGCGGGCTCATCTGCACCAATGGGTGGATGACCATCGTTCTATTCGTGCTACTGGACAGGCTGTGGCGCAGATTCTCAATGGATACGCGCGTGAGTGATCTTTCCCATTTCCAGCGCATATTTGATATCTGTCCGCTAAGGTCCTCGGGTGACCGAGCGACAAGTAGCGGGTAAGGGACGGCAGCTAAGAGGCGACATTCAGGCATTGCGAGCATTCGCAGTGCTGGCTGTGGTGGGCGTCCACCTTTGGCCAGAATTTCTCCCCGGCGGATTTGTTGGCGTTGATATCTTTTTCGTCATTTCCGGATTCCTCATTTCCTCGCATTTGCTCGATCAAATCCAGCGGCAGGGGAGGGTGGCATTACTCGATTTCTATGCCCGACGCATTAAACGATTATTGCCTGCAGCTTTCCTTGTGCTGATTGTGTCGGGAATTGGCGTCGCTATTGCTGTTCCCTGGGATCGGTGGCCAACGCATTTCACCGAAATAGCGGCTGCCGCGGGATATATTCATAATCTGTATTTGACTCTGACCTCGGTGGATTATCATGCGGCAGGGCAATCAGCATCCGTAGCGCAGCATTATTGGTCGCTTTCGGTAGAAGAGCAATTTTATTTCGTGTGGCCAGTGATCCTTATGGGGCTGACTTTCCTTGCGTCAAAGATGCTGCGAGGGCGGGGAGCGCCAGCAGAATCAGAACCTGCCCCTCATATTCTTTCAACGAGGGCGGGACGCACTTCACTCCTGACCATTCTCACTATTCTTGCCGCCATCTTTTTTGCCTTTAATCTGTGGTTTACCTGGTGGAGTCCAAAACAGGCCTATTTCTTTACGCCCGTACGCTTCTGGGAATTTATGATTGGTGCGGCTATTGCTGTACTGATCCCGCGGATTACCCTTAATCTCATTGGCAAATGCGCATTCTCCACGGCACTTATTGGCTGGGGAATGCTGACTCTGTCACTGCTCCTTATTAAACCGACCTACGCCTTCCCCGGGTGGTGGGCACTTTTGCCCACAGTGGGTACCGGCCTTGTCATTGCAGCTGGAGTTGCTGCCCCTATTGCTGGCCTTTCCCGCATTACTGACCTCAAACCCATCCGCTATCTGGGCGATATTTCCTACTCCCTTTACCTATGGCATTGGCCCCTCATTGTCCTTGCCCCCTATTTCCTCCGTTATTCACCCCGATGGGGAGAAAAACTCGGCGTCCTGCTGCTCACCCTTATTCTCGCTGCACTGACTCGCCATTTTGTTGAGGTCCCAGGCCAAAATATCTCCCTCTCGAATCGTCGGACCTATCTGGCAATGGCGACTGCTGTGGCCCTCATTGTGGGGACAACACCCATTGCTTTGACCTATGCGCGCAGCGTCGTAGACAGCATTAACGCTCAAGAACAAGATTTTCTTACCGGTCAATGTGTGGGGCCACGTGCCTTAATGAACGACGAATGCGCCCACAATATTAATGCGCCGCTTTTTAAAACCTACCTCTCCGATTCCTCTATTTACTACGGACAGCCCGAAGGATGCCGCGTTTTAAGCCCAGCCAACGCCAACGGGCTCCCAGAAGTTTCTGAATGTGACCATTCAGGGGGCGATCCAGATGCGCCCGTCGTCTATTTATTAGGTGATTCCCACGCTCAGCAATGGGCGCATCCGATGAACACTATTGCCCAACGCCACGGGTGGCGTCTGCGTCTTCTGTATAAAGGTGGCTGCCCAATGGCGCCGCTCACCCTAAAAACAGAAGATACTGCGCAAAAAACCACCTGCACTCAGATGCAAAAAGCCGTCGAAGAACACCTTTCCACCCAGTCCATTGACCGCATTATTCACACGACTTTTGCCGTGCGGTGGGCTGTAGAAGACGGCACAGCGCGCACCCAAACGCAGATTTATGAAGATGGCCTCCATCAGTGGTGGAAACAATGGCGACAGCGCAGTATCACCGTTAATGTCATTGCTGATTCGCCATTGAATGGCGCTATTCGTCAAGTTGAATGCTCAGTGATTCACTCTGATAATCCGGGCAAATGCGCTGTCCCGCGCAGTCGAGCAATCCCAGAAGCTCCGCTCAATAGTGCAGTAGCTACGCTCAAAGACCCTGGAGTGCGCCTCACGGACCTCACTGATGCATTTTGCGACGAGAATCAATGCTATTCCTCAGTGGGTGGAATGCAGATTTATTTCGACTATGACCACCTTCAACGTCAATACACGTCGATGCTCATTGACGTTCTAGAACAGCGCCTCGCCCTCGACGATCCTGGCGACACTCCGCCACGCACCTAGCGAGGTGAGACCTCTATCCCTACGACATTTGCCGAATGTGGGCCCGCGGCCCGCTACGATGGCAATGGTAGTTCCCATCACGCCCGAAGGAGTTCCAGCACTATGCGTATCGCCGTCGTCGCCCTTGGCAAAATCGGATTGCCTCTGGCCGTCCAATTCGCTGACAAGGGTCATGAGGTTATTGGCGTTGATGTTTCTGACGCTACTGTCGCTGCTGTCAATGCGGGCACGGAACCTTTCCCCGGCGAAGCGCATCTTGGCGAAAAACTTGCCGCCCTCGTCCCCGCTGGGCGTCTACGCGCCACCACCAACTATGCCGAGGCCATTCCCGGAGCTGACGCCGTTGTTCTGGTAGTCCCCCTTTTCGTTGATGACGAATCTCGCCCCGACTTTGGCTGGATGGATGCTGCGACCCGCTCGCTCGCCGAACATTTAACGCCAGGCACCCTGGTCTCTTACGAAACCACCCTGCCAGTGGGAACGACGCGCGGGCGCTGGAAGCCCATGCTCGAAGAGATTTCTGGCCTGACCGAAGGCCGCGATTTCCACCTGATTTTCTCGCCTGAACGGGTCCTCACCGGTCGCGTTTTTGCTGACCTTCGGAAGTATCCAAAGCTTGTTGGTGGCCTTAGTGATGAAGGTACGAGGGCGGGAATCGCTTTCTACGAACAGGTTCTTGATTTCGACGAACGCCCCGACCTGCCCCGCCCCAATGGCGTGTGGGATATGGGCACCGCCGAAGCCGCTGAAATGGCCAAACTTGCAGAAACCACGTACCGCGATGTCAATATTGGCCTGGCCAATCAATTCGCTGTCTATGCCGATAAGGTCGGCATTGATGTGGCGCGCGTCATTGAAGCGTGCAACTCCCAGCCCTACTCACATATTCACTCGCCGGGTATTGCTGTGGGCGGGCACTGCATCCCGGTGTATCCACGCCTCTACCTTTCCACCGACCCAGACGCCACCGTGGTTTCCACGGCGCGTTGGTTTAACGCTGATATGCCGAAATACGTGGTTGGTAGGGTCAGTGAAACCCTCGGTGACCTGACCGGTCTGAAAGTTGCCGTCCTGGGCGCCTCCTACCGTGGTGGGGTCAAAGAAACAGCTTTCTCAGGCGTTTTCGCTACTGTTGACGCCTTAAAAGACGCCGGCGCCTCCGTCCTCGTTCATGATCCCATGTATTCTGACGAGGAATTGGCCGCCTTCGGATGGCAGCCCTACCACCTGGGCGACGACACTGATGTCGCCATTGTCCAGGCAGATCATCGCGAATATGCGACGATTACTCCAGCGGATCTGCCCGGTGTCCGTCTTCTCTTCGATGGACGTCGGATTACTGATCCGGCTCTGTGGACTGGCACGCCGCGCCTCGTCATTGGTGCTCCGGCCTCCTAAACTACAGTGCTGTAGCCCCATATAGACCCAAGGGCCCTGCGGCCACTCAACGACTGAATGGATCTTGACTATGACCACTACCGCCGCACCTGATCGCACTCAGGCAACCCGCGACACAGGATGGGAAACAATCCAACGGGTGGTTTTCCCATCAGGTGACGACCCGGCAGTGTGGCCTTTGTATATTGACTGGGGACAAGCCCTCTCTAGTGCTGCCATTGCCGCCCGTCACGGGGGACAAGGCGGGCGTGCGGGTGGGCTCGTTCGTGAAATCCACCCAGCTCCGCGTGTCCACACCCGACGCTCCCTAGAGATCCCTGAAGGCGAACACCTGTCTTTAGCGACGTATTTCAACGCCTTCCCCGCGGCCTACTGGCAGCGATGGACCGATGTGCGCCGGGTCCGCCTCGATATTGAAGTGGAAGGTCCCGCTTCGATTTCCCTGATGCGGTCCTCAGCGCGAGGTACCTTTAACACTATTGAAACCCGCAAGGGTGAAGGACATATGTCCTTTGAGGTACCTCTTGACCGTTTTGGTGATGGCGGATGGATTTGGCCAGAAATTTCTGCCGCTCACGGCGACACGAAACTAGTCAATGCGGCCTGGTCTGTTCCCGTGTCGGAAAAGTCCCGGAATAGCAAAGTCACGGTGGGTATTACCACCTTTAATATGGCCGATGAATGCGTCCAACAGGCCCGCCGTTTCCTTGGCGAACCCGAAGTTTTAGAACGCATTGCGGAAATCGTCATTGCTGACCAGGGGACAAAACATGTGGCTGATGCCGAAGGCTATGACGAGGTTCAAGAAGCCCTTGGTGACAAACTTCGTGTGATTGTCCAGGCCAATCTGGGCGGGTCGGGCGGCTTTTCTCGCGCCATGTACGAGACGTTGAAAAACCCCGATTCTGATTATGTTCTTCTTCTGGACGACGACGCCGAAATTGAACCCGAAGGTTTATTGCGTGCCGTTGCCTTTGCTGACCGCGCACTCAATCCTGTGATTGTCGGCGGACAAATGCTGAACCTCAATGAGCGCACCATTTTGCACTCAATGGGGGAGAGGATTGAGCCCAATAATTTCTGGTGGGACGCCGTCAATCCTGACCTGGCAGGAATCGACCTGGCACAAACAACCATCCGCAATGAACCTGCGATGAATCGTCGTATTGACGTGGCCTATAACGGCTGGTGGATGTGTCTGATCCCGAAAGTCGTTATGGAGAAAATCGGCCTGTCACTGCCTTTCTTTATTAAATGGGATGACGCCGAATACGGACTGCGCGCCATGGAAAATGGTTTCCGCACCGTGACATTGCCCGGTGCTGCCGTCTGGCATGTGCCGTGGACCGAAAAGGATGATGGTCTCGATTGGCAGGCCTATTTCCACCAGCGCAACCGCGTGGTCACAGCCCTGCTGCATTCGCCATTTAAAGATGGTGGCCGTTTCCCCTTAGCGTCCTACGCGTCAGATTCTAAGCACCTGCTCTCATTGCAGTATTTCGCTGAGCACCTGCGCCTGCGCGGCCTCGAAGATGTCTTTAAAGGCCCCGCCCACCTGCACCCATCAATCCTGACTCGTGCGGCTGAAGGGCGCGCTGAAGCCAAAGAATTCCCCGATGCGGTGCTGATTAGTGACGCCCGGGACTTCCCTGAAATCCGCACCATTCGCCCAGCGAAACTGGCGAAAGAACCCACTGGCCCACGTGGCCGCGTCACCTTTATGACCAAGGCTTTACGTGGGGCACTGCGCCAGCTGAAGCCTGTTGACAGGCGCACCTTGGCAAATCCAGAAGGGATGATCCAAAATCTGGATGCCCGCTGGTGGCGCCTGGCTATTTTTGACTCTGCCCTGGTGTCCAATGCCGCTGGGTCGGGTGTGTGGTTCTACCAGCGCGATGACGCTCGCTTCCGTCGCGATGCCTTGCGGAGTTTGCGCCTCCACATTGAATTAAAGCGAAAGTGGGCCTCGTTAGCGGCCCAGTATCGTGCTGCGTTGCCGCAGGTGACCTCCCCAGAAGCCTGGGAGAAAACCTTTGGCATCTGATCGAGGGGAAATACCCTCACCGTGGCGCTGGGCTGACCTAGCCTGGCGCCACATCAAGGGGGAGCAGTGTTAAGCGCGCAGTGGGTCGAAATTATTCCATCGGCCTTAGTTATTGTCGCTGCATTTCTTGTGCCCGGGGGCGTCATGTCCTGGGCAGCCGGCCTACGATCCTGGCTAGCGGTTGCTGCGACGCCGCTGCTGTCTGTCAGCGTTATTGCCCTCAGTGCTATTGCCGCACCCTATATAGGAATGAAGTGGGGCCTGGTTCCTATTCTTTTAGGGACTCTCTGTGGTGTGCTCCTATTTTTACCGCTGCGATTTTTAAAGGCGCGCAGTGAAAAATGGGAGGGGCCCTGGTGGCTTTTTCCTCTGGGTGTTCTTTTTGGCGGAGGCACCCACCTGTATTTCCTCCTTGGTGCCCTGCGCGAAGTGGACGCTTTTTCGCAGACCTACGATGGGGCATTCCATATTAATTTGCTGGCCCGAATTCAATCGACGGGGTCAGCCTCATCATTAACGGCCGGTTTTTCTGTTCCAACTAACCCCGCCTTTTATCCTGCCGCCTGGCATGATGTTGCCTCTATTCCCCTTGTTTTAGGGGTCGGTAGCGTCCCGATGAATGCCAATGCGATGCTTATAGTCATGACAGGCATTTTGTGGCCTGTTGGTATTGGCTTGCTGACGGGCGCATTAGGGCGGTCATGGACCTTAGCCGGTGCGGGGGCACTCTTGTCCTGCGCCTTCTCACAAATGCCTACCCACCTGACATGGTTTGGGGTCCTCTACCCGAATCTTTTCAGCTATATTCTGGTGGCATTGGTGCTGGTTCTGCTGATGCAATTCCTTCTTCATGAACGAGGGCGGAGCCAAATCCTTGTTGGCGTCATTACTTTGGTGTCAATGCCAGGAGTAGCTATCGCCCACCCTGCGGCTTTATTCACCCTGGCGATTATGGCAATGCCATTGCTGACACAAAGCGGTATTCGCGCAGTGGTGCGTAGAATACGCGATATTCCTACCGCAATATGTGCTGGCCTGACAGTAGCCACCGCTTTCCTTGCCCTTTTTGTCGCAGGGGATTTAGCTATTCTTGGCAACCGATCTTTTTACCGGATGCGTTTTGAAGTGAGCTTCTGGGAACCAGTCGATCACGCCAATAATGCGACAATGGCTTTCCTGCATTCTTCTGCAGGGTGGACTCCCTCTCAAGGGGGGCCAGTCATTATTCTCCTTGCTGCCCTGGTCTTTTTAGGGGCTATTCGCGCTCTCGGCGAAGCGCGCGCCCAGTGGTTAGCTCTGGCTCATGTTCTTATTGGCCTGCTGTTTATTGTGGCGGTGTCTGACCAAACACCATTCCGTCTCTATTTAACGGGCTTGTGGTACGCCGACATTAATCGTCTGGTGGCCATGGTGGGCCTGACACAGGTTCCTTTGGCGGTTCTTGGTGTGACCACTATTGTCCAGGCCGTCAAGATTGCAGTATCACAGTGGGAGGCCTTTCCACTGCGGACAGGAATTGCTGCCGCGTCTGCAGTGTGTATGGTGATTGGCATTAACTCCGCCACCCTGGACCGCAATTACGGGGAAATCCGGGAAATGTGGGCATATGACAATACGGTCACCAGCACCATTAATCTCGTGACCCGCTCTGAGCGTGCCCTCATTGAACGACTCGATCAGCACGTCGCACCCGATGAAGTGATCTTTAATAATCCCTGGGATGGGTCTGTTGTGGTCCCCGCCCTCGGACATAGAAATGTTCTTTTCCCTCACCTCAAGATTGATGGCGACCCCGACGCCTACCATCTCGCCGAATACGTGAATTTTGCCGGAAAAGAAGCGTGGATTTGTGACACTCTGCAAAAGCGCAATATTCGCTGGGCCATTGATTTTGAAGGCGACTATCTGTGGGGACGCCCCGATGGGGCTTTCCATGCTGGAGACTGGTCACTGGACCGGTTGATTGATGATGGCGGCGTGCGCGTGGTCGATCAGGAACGCCGCGCCACACTCTACGAAATCACTGCCTGCGGCCCATGGGAATAGACATGATGTCGCCCGATCTTTTTCTCCTGCGTCCTTTACAGTGGTGACCATGTCTGAACCCAGGGTATATGCCGTTGTTGTGGCGTGGAATCGCGCCGAGATGCTTGTCGATACCCTTAATGCCCTTGGCGCACAAACATGGCCACTAAGCGGCCTGGTTGTTGTCGATAATGCCTCTACCGACGCCACCCCCAGCATTGCTGCTGGCCACCCAGCTGTCACTGATGTGGTCACCATGACTGAAAATATGGGCGGGGCAGGCGGATTCGCAGCAGGAATCGCTCGGGCATTGCACCACGGTGCAGACATCGTGTGGATTATGGACGATGACACTGTCCCATCGCCCACCGCCCTCGAAGAACTAATGAAGGCGCGTGCTGCCTATCCGGGTCAGCCAGCTGTTCTTGCCTGCCGGGCGGATTGGATTGACGGGCGCGAACACCCCATGAATGCGCCGCGGACTCGCTATGGGCTCAGCAAGCGCTTCCACGCACATGCGGCCGCTGTTGGAGGCCGTCAAATACGGACCGCCTCTTTTGTCGCGATAGCCATTGATGCGCGTGCCATTAAAGAAGAAGGTCTGCCCAATGCTGCCTACTTCCTGTGGAATGACGATTTTGAATATACGGCGCGGCTTTTGCGGCGTCGAATAGGGCTCTATATTGATGCCGCCCGCGTGGAACACCGAACGAAGGTCTTTGGGAATTCGACGGCGGACCCGGGTCCGCGTTTCTACAATGAAGTCCGCAATAAGTTCTGGGCCTTTACGCGTTCTCCCGGACTGGGGCCAGTCGATAAACTCCTTTTCGGCTCTATGACAACGCTGCGGTGGATTCTCATGTTCGCGCGTAGCAACGATAGGGCGGCGGCGTGGAAATACTTCACCGATGGGGTGCAGGCAGGTTGTGAGGCACCACCGTCAACCTCCGCGGTATTAGCAGATACCCCTGTGGGTACGGAGGTTGCCCAGATTGAAAAGAGGGCTGGCCGTGACTGATTTTTCCGTCCTTTTGCCTGTATATATTGGCGACAATCCCGCCCATTTTGAGCGTTCCTTGCAGTCAGTAGCAGCAGATCAAACGCGGCCCCCATCGGAAGTTTTAGTGGTCTGTGATGGGCCCGTTGATCCCGCTATTAATCAGCTTCTTGAGGAGTGTTCCCGAGGGAAGCGGCCAGACATTATGGGCGACGTTTCCTTGCGTATTCTTCGCCTGCCAACAAATCAAGGCCTGATTCCGGCGCTGAATTCCGGGTTGGAGGCGTGCCTTTACGATATTGTCGCCCGCGCTGACGCAGATGATATTTCCCTGCCCGAACGTTTTGCTGAACAAATTCCCATTATTGAGGCGGGAATTGATTTGGTTGGCAGTGCAATTGCTGAATTTGAGGACGATGAAAACACCATTGGCCTCGTGCGGACAATGCCACTGACCGCAAAAGAAATTTGCGATGTTCTGCCGCTGCGGGATCCTTTTAATCATCCTTCCGTGGTTTATCGTCGCTCTGCGGTGGCCAAGGTGGGTGGTTATGAAGATGTGGACTTTATGGAGGATTACTGGCTTTTTGCCCGTATGGTCCAAGCTGGAATCCCCTGTGCCAATCACCCCTCCGCCCTCGTTCTTTATCGCGTAGGAGACGGAGCCTATGACCGCCGCGGAGGACTGCGCATGTTGCGGGCAGAACTCACCCTCCAACGCCTCTTTTTCGAAGCAGGAATCACCACCTGGGCCACGTCTGGGCGCAATCTTGCCTTACGTGGCGGTTACCGCCTGGTCCCCTCCGATGTCCGGCGTTTGGCGTACACCACCGTTGGGCGATTGGGATGGTTTGCGCAAAGAAAGAACGAGGGCGGGGCTGCTACGTCAAAAACGCTCAAGAAGCCCAAGTCTGACCCCCAACTGCGGTGAACCCCTCAATAACGTGAGGGGTCCCATGCTTTCCTGACCCTATACAGGAGTCCAGTAACCGTGCGATCGCATAGACTGGGCCCGACGAAAGGAGCCCCATCGTGAATTATGACCTCGTCGTGGTCGGATCCGGTTTGTTCGGACTAACCGTCGCCCAACAGGCGGCATCGAGGTGGGGGTTGAAGGTCGCCGTCATCGACCGTCGCTCTCATGTAGGTGGAAATGCCTACTCAGAAATCGACCCGGCTACCGGAATTGAGGTCCACAAATACGGGGCTCACCTCTTCCACACCTCAAATGAGCGCGTGTGGCAATACGTCAACCAATTCACCTCCTTCACCAACTACGTCCACAAGGTATGGACCACCGTTGGCGGAGTTGTCTACCCCATGCCCGTCAACCTGGGCACGATTAACCAATTCTTCGGTGCTGCTATGAGCCCCGACGAAGCGCGCGCCCTCATTGCTGAGCAGGCCGCTGAAGTCGCTGGCTCTGATGTCACTGACTTTGAATCTAAGGGTATTTCCCTGGTTGGACGCCCCCTCTTCGAGGCCTTCTTCAAGAACTACACCGCTAAGCAGTGGCAGACCGACCCTAAGGATCTTCCGGCGTCGATTATTTCTCGCCTCCCGGTGCGCTACACCTACGACAACCGCTACTTCAACGACACCTACGAAGGCTTACCCACCGACGGATATGCCGCCTGGTTAGAGCGTATGGTCGATGACGAACGTATTGACGTCATCCTCGAATCCGACTTCTTCGACCCAGCTAACCCGCTGGCAAAGGCAACCGTAACCGGCCAGGTTCCTGTGGTCTACACCGGCCCGGTGGACCGTTACTTTGACTATTCTGCTGGTGACCTGTCCTGGCGGACCGTTGATTTTGAGTCTGAAGTGCTGGAAACCGGAGACTTCCAGGGCTGCCCTGTCATGAATTACGGCGACCTGGATGTGCCCTACACCCGCATTATCGAGTTCCGTCACTTCCACCCTGAACGCGACTACCAGACCGATCGGACCATTATTTTCCGTGAGTTCTCGCGTTTCGCTGAGCACGGCGACGAGCCCTACTACCCGGTGAATACCGCTCAGGATCGTGAGCGCCTCGACGCCTACCGCGAACTTATGGCCTCCGAACAGCAGGTCTTCTTCGGTGGTCGCCTGGGTACTTACAAGTACCTCGATATGCACATGGCTATTGCTTCGGCACTGACCATGGTGGATAACGACCTGGCCCCGATTTTTGATGCGAGGTCAATCAAGTGACCGACCCTCAGCTTCCGGTTGCTGAGCAGGCTTTCCGGACGCCGGGACGTTCGGCCGGCCTGCTTGAAGTTGTCCGCCAGCCTTACCTGACCACACTCATCGTTCATAAAGAACTCCGTGCCCGCTACCGCGGGTCGGTGTTCGGCATGCTGTGGTCATATGCGAAACCAGTGACCCAATTCCTGGTTTTCTATTTCGCCATTGGCGTCTTTATGCGGATGAATGAGCAGATCAACCACTATGTGATCTACATGTTCTCCGGCGTTGTGGCGATTAACTATTTCTCTGAGGCCTTTGGTAATGCCACGCGTTCCGTGGTGGGCAATGCGCCGTTGGTGAAGAAAATCTACCTGCCGCGCGAGTTATTTCCGGTGTCTGCCCTATGGGTAGCCCTGGTCCATTTCCTGCCTCAGGTATTTGTCCTCTTCTGCGGGTCCCTCTTTTTTGGGTGGCGGCCAACGCTGGGCGGTATTGCCGCGATTCTCCTGGGCTTCCTGACGATTACCTTCTTTTCGCTGGGACTCGGATTATTGGCGGGCGCACTAAATGTGTATTACCGCGATGCTGAGAACTTTGTGGACCTCATTTTAATGGTGGCCACATGGGTATCTCCGGTGCTATACACCTGGAAAATGGTCCATGACCAATTAGGTGCCCATTTCGGCGGGATTCCGTGGATCCTGTACCAATTGAATCCACTGACAACGGCCGTAGAGCTATTCCATAAGGGATTCTGGGCCTCGACTTTAGACCCCGCTGAGGCTGCGCAGGTGGCTTTGCCCAATGCGTGGGGGTGGGGCCTTGCTGGCTTTGCTATTTCCGTTGGCATTCTTGTTCTGGGTGAGCTCTACTTCCGTAAAGCTGATCCCGGATTCGCGCAGGAGCTGTAATGCCTGAGGTTATTAAAGTAGAGAATGTCATTAAGGAGTTCACCCTCCGCCACACCCACACCCTGAAAGATAAATTGGTGTGGACCCTAACAGGGCGGCGCGGGGAAATGTCCGATCAATTCCGCGCGATTGATAATGTCTCCTTTCATGTGGAACAGGGCGACTCCATTGGCCTGATTGGGTTTAATGGCTCCGGTAAATCCACCATGTTGAAGCTGATTTCCGGCGTTATGCAGCCCGATCAAGGGACTGTGAAAATCCGCGGACGGATGGCCGGTCTAATTGAGGTGGGCGCTGGGTTCCACCCGGATCTGACCGGGCGGGAAAATGTCTTCCTCAATGGCGCCATTCTGGGGATGACAAAAGACGAAATCGAAGCTGCCTACGACGACATTATTCGCTTCTCTGAAATCGAGAAGTTTGTCGATACCGAGGTGAAATTCTATTCCTCAGGTATGTTTTTGCGCCTTGCTTTCGCTGTCGCTGTCCACACCCGGCCCGATGTCTTCCTTGTGGATGAGATTCTGGCTGTGGGTGATGAGCCTTTCCAGCGTAAATGTCTGGATCGTATCCATGAAATGCAAGAGGATGGTGCGTCGCTGGTAATTGTCAGCCATGATTTGGATCTGATTAAGCGACTGTGCAATAGGGGAGTACTGCTGGAACACGGCCATTTACGTGTGGACGGCACCTCCGAAGAAGCTGTAGACGCTTTGCGCGCCATGTGACCTTTTGTCCTCGTTTCATTGACGAGGGCGGGGCCCGGACCGCTTCATTGGTGATCAGTGATCACCAGTGCGGGCGGCCCGGGCTTTTCTGTGCCCTGTAAGCCATTCGTGTGGGTCTGCGTTGTAGGCGTGCTTTGTCCTCCCGATAAGACCCACTGGCCGGATTCCCACCCCTCCACCGCGCTGCCTGCACTATTTGCAGGCAGTGATTTCGTAGAGGGTATCGCCAGTGCCCGAGGTCATCACTGGAGTAAACCCGGGAGTTTCATTCGTGATTTCGAGGCCGCGCCACCATTTCACGTTATAGCGCAGTATTGGGTGAGGTTCGCTCCATGAGGTGCGATTCTTATCCATAATCAGGACGTATTCGACATTGTTGCGCTCTAACAGTGGGCAGATAGCCTTCGGGCTGTCAGCAACTTTACTCGTCACCAAATGCAGGTGCTCTTGGTCGGCTGTGGCTTTACCAATCCAGTTTGCTTCATAGGAGCGGTAGACGACATTGAGCCCCACAAGGGAGTAGGCAAAAGCTGAACCGTCATAGGGGACATTGAGGATGACTGGATCAGTACCAACTGTTTCGCGTACCTTACGCATAAATGTCAATTCGCTGGCTGTCAGTGGCCAGTGTTCTTCAAGGGATGACTGATGGGCGATATTTCCTCGGCGAATAGGGAACTCCCCAAGGGCTAGCGTAGGAATGACAATTGCGGCGACTAGGGCTGTACCAATAGCAGTATGAAGCTGCCGTTGCCGTCTGCCCTGCTGGGCTCCAACAACTCGTATAGGGAAGAAACTGACGAGAAAACGGATAACATCATCAACGACGCCAGCAACCACGGGCAATGCGCAAATGATGGGGATTGCCGCTAAACGATATTGGTCGTGATACCAAAAGCCGGTGAGGAGGTCTCGATAGGCACTGAACCTGGTCGCTTCAGGAACATTTCCCGAAGGAATACCTGAACCGATGACAAACATCGCCATACCGATAAGCACGGCAATAGCTGGCCATGCTAAACGGTCTTTTCTGGTGATAGCAAAATAGAGCCACACGGCGACTGCGATAAGAGTGGCGTAGGCCATGACAGGTTCTCGTGGCATGTCATTTGTTGCGCCCGTGAGGATCTCATAAAAGGCACCGGGAAGAGTGGTGTGGGCAGGCCAGTCAAAAAGAACAGTACGCTGCATAAATTCCATGTAATGGACTGTGCGCCAGCCGAAAGCAAGGGCAATAATAAAGACAATATTGGCCACCACGCCCCAGAGCTTCCCATGGGGTAGAGCCTGGCAGCGCCGCCAAATTTCACCCATGAGGAACGGGACCAAGAGGACAACAGCTGTAAAGACGCCATTGGGCTGAGAAAGCGCCACCCCAGCAAAAGCGAAAAGGAAGAGGGTACTAGCGCGCAAAATCTGCCATTTTTGAGCCCTAAAGAGAAGGATAAAGAGGGCCATCGCCCCAGGTAGGATCGCCCAGGATAGGAGATTCGAGTAGAGAATCCCCCAGATAGCAAAACGCATGGGGAAAGCAGAGAAAAGTCCGGCGAGTGCGCCCGTGGCAAAAAGGACAAAGGGGCGTCCGGATATGAGCACTCGAGCTAATGCCATTGCTGACAATGGCCAGACAATTGCCAAAATAGCGATGACGGAGACATTAACAATAATGGGCAGCCACTGCTCAGTTGCACCACTAACCAGCGCAACAGTGTCATGCCATGCTGCGGGGTAAAAAGGTGAACCGATAGTGCGGTCAACTAATGCCGCGCCAATAGAGGAGCCATTGGCTGTATCCCGTAAATAGGTAATCACGGAAAAGTGGAAAGGGGTGTCATATGTCTGGATAAAAGAATCAGGTCCAGCAAGTGGCTGAATGAAAGTCCAGAACACTACCCCACAATTGACTAGTAAACCGCTAAAAACGGCAAGCCATGTTCCTTTTCGTGGCTGAATTTCTGACCGGAAAAAAGAGGTAATAATTCCCCTGAACTTTGGTGGCTGATTGTCTTTTTTTATCGCTCTTAAATAGGGGTGGAAAACACGCCACGTAATTATGATAATCGACAAGCCAAGTGCGATGGTGAAGTAATTGGCCAGGGTGAAGGGAATGCCTAAGGCTCCCATAATAATTGCCGTTGAAGCGACAAGCCCAACGGAAAGGACGGGTGCAAGAAGAAAGGCGTCAAGTCGTGCGGTGCCACATGCCCACGCAAGGAGTCCTCCGGGTAAAAGGAGGAGAATGAGCATTAGGGCCATCGGGATTAGGGCAATGGACCAGGACAAGTGGACCTCCGAAATTGCGGGATGAATCAGTTGAGATTTTAGGCCCAATGCGGTGAGTATCGCAGTCCGCGAGTGAGCCCAATGGCCGTACTAACGATAGGGTACAGGGGAGAGCGCCGTAGGTGGGTGCCCCCGACTGAAAGTAGTGCTGTGACCAATTCTGACCTCCGTATTGCGGCCATTGTGCCCTGTTACAACGAAGAGGCGGCCATTGCCACTGTTGTGGCTGACTTAAAAGCAGCCGTTCCTGGAATAGACGTTTATGTCTACGATAATAATTCCACAGATCGCACCTCGGAAGTTGCAGCTCAGGCGGGTGCTATTGTGCGTTTTGAACCCCGTAAAGGGAAAGGCAATGTGGTGCGTCGGGCATTTGCTGACGTCGATGCCGATATTTATCTCATGATTGACGGGGATGACACATACGAAGCGGCGGCAGCCCCGCATATGATTGACCTTTTGGTCCGTGAAAACCTCGACCATGTTTTAGGGTGTCGGCAGGACGATAAAGATAATTCCGCCTACCGTCCAGGTCATGCCCAAGGCAATAAAGCATTTAACTCTTTGGTCAGTTTCCTCTTTGGAGAAACCGTCACAGATATGCTTTCCGGATATCGTGTCTTTTCTCGTCGATTCGTCAAATCCTTCCCTGCGCTATCGCGCCACTTTGAAATTGAAACTGAGTTGACGGTGCATTCTATGGCTTTGCGTATTCCTCAACGCGAATATGGCGTGGGCTTTAAAGATCGTCCTGAGGGGTCAGAATCGAAACTCAGTACCTTTAAGGATGGATTTAGGATTCTTAGTCTGATTGGCCGTCTTTTGGCTCACGAGCGCCCCTCATTTTTCTATGGCCTAGGCGCTATATTCTGCTTTATTCTTGCCTTGCTTTTTGGGTTGCCTGTGGTGTGGGAATATATGCACACAGGTCTTGTGTCCCGCCTGCCTACTGCCGTATTGGCATCCTCACTTGGCATGATTGGCGTGCTGCTGGGGATGGTAGGGATGATCCAGAACGGCATTCTTAAAGCGCGTCAGGAAGCGACGCGCCTGATCTATCTGCAACTGCCCTCTACTCCAATACCGCAAGGGTAAGCACGTGAGCGACAAGCACAGGGTGGAAGTCAGTGAAGTGCCCGTGTCTACGCCAACCGCTGGACCTGACCAGGAAGCGCCACCAGGCGGAGTGATTGCCCGTCTCCTTCACACCTTTCTTCACGGCTCTTCCGTCTGGCGTTACCTAGTGGTAGGGGTGGGCACATCCCTGCTGGACCTGGGACTATTTAGCCTCATGGCGGTGGGTTTTACTGTGCCACCAGTGCCAGCCAATATTATCTCGACCGTTATTACGGTCTGTGTGTCCTATCTGATTAACCAGTCCTTCGTTTTTAAATCAGCTGGCGGCCCGACGTGGAAGAGTTTCTTTTCTTTTGCTGGGCTTACGCTTTTCACTGGCACGATTTTCCAGTCTGCGGTCATCTGGGGAATTGTTGAATCTGCAGCACTCCTTTTCCCCACACTGCCCGGCGCTATTGTGAAGCCAACGGCAAAAGTCTTTGCCATGGGGGTTGGAGCGGTGTGTAACTATCTCGGGTACCGGTGGCTTTTCTCCGATAAAGGAAAGTCTGCCTCAGCATCTGGAGCATCTTCTGAATAGCCAGATTCGCGCAGCGATCCCCGCCCTCGTATTTGCTGTTGCTATTGCGGCAGCGGATGGTTTGGCGCAGCACATTAGCGCTGTAGTCGGGGAATTGTCAGCACCTGCGGGAGTAGCGCCATTTGCGCGGGCACTGCTTATTGCCTTGCCGGCAGCTGTACTTTTCTATGGGATTCACCGCCTTTTAGGTCGATTAGAAGAGTCCTCATCGACGAGGCCGGGGCGCGAAAAATCGTCAAAGGAGGATTATCGGGCGAAATCTCGCCGATGGGAAAATCTCCTAGCTGCGTTGATTCCTTTCCTTTTGTGGAGCGTTCTTTTTGCGCATTTCTGGCCGATCGCTTCAATGAATGACACGGAGTGGATCCTCAAAGACCCCTGGGGTGCCTCTATTCAACATCCCCTGGCCTATGGCCTGCTTTTGCGTGCTGTCGTTGACCTCTTTACCTATATTGGTGGGTCGCTGTTGGTGGGGGTAGTGGCAGCAGCACTTCTGCAAATGCTGGCATGGGCAGGGATTATGGCGCTAATGGTCGATACTTTGCGCCTTTTGGGTGTGGACTATCGGGTGCGCGCAGCATTTATTGCTTATGGTGCCTTATGTCCGCTAATCGCCAACTACGCCTTTGCGTTGGTGAAAGACTCACCATTTATGTTGGCGATTGCTACTACCGGTGCCATTCTTGTTCGCATTTGGTCAACCCGAGGTAAAGCACTGCGACGGCCTCTTTTTCTCTTTATTGCATTATGGGTTCTGCTCACTTTAGCGGTAATGCGGAATAATGGGCTACTAGTGCTGATTGTATTGACTCCGCTGATTATTTTCTGGGCAAAAAAGGCGAGGATTCATGCGGCAGGTCTGGGCGTTATTGCCATTGTTTTGGCCCTGATTCCGGGGCAGTTATCGGCACACTTTGTTGGCTCTCCACGCTATGTCGAATCGGTGGCTATTCCCCTGCAAATTGTTGGCCATGTGGTCACCTATGATCGCGAATGCCTGCCTGCGGCGGAAGTAGAGTATTTTTCCTCCATTATTCCTTTTGACACGTGGGTCGAGGTTCGTGAACCAGGCAGTGTGGATTCGACGAAATATGCGCAGGGCTTTAGTGAGGGCTATTTGGAGGACACCAGGGGGGAGTTTCTTTCTCATGTGGGGGCAGTTGTGCGCGCCTGCCCGGCCTCGTCACTTCAAGGATGGCTTGCCCATACCAGCGCATATTGGCGTCTTGACCCACCGGTCGTGGGGATGACTGGTCAGTCTGTTTTTACCTCGGCAGTGACAAACTACCCGTCGAATCGTGACCAACTTATTGCTGGCTGGGCACAAAATGGCGTTGTTAATGAGTCATTGTTGCCTGCCCCGGCACGCAATATTGCAACGGATTTATGGACCCTGCTGATCCACCTTATTCCTGGGCCCGGATTTTGGCTGTGGGTGGCTATTTTCCTTGCGGCACTATTTGCAGTGCGTGGGCGCAAAGAATGGATTCCTCTATTATCGCCAACATTCCTTGTGTGGGGAACTCTCTTAGTTGCGTCGCCTGCGACATTCCCCTTCCGCTATGTCGCATTTGTGATGCTCACTCTTCCTTTTGCGGCTGCGATTCTGCTGGGAACGTCGCAGGTGCGTCGATCTGCTTCTCACTCGGAAGAGCCTGCCACTTCTCAAGTTACTCATACCATCCCGGATTACTCTGCGGCGCTGCATCCATAGGGTGACTACACCCCCGACCTGTCAACAATACGACCGCTGTCTCAGCGTGCAGGTTGTTGCTTTGATTTTCCAGGGGTATCCCCTTATTCCATAGGGGCAAGGAAACCTGCTATTGGGTTTATCAGGTAGTTAATCCGTATGACCGGCTATTTCAAGAGCCTCTATCGTCCACTCTCCAATCCCTGCGTCCCATGCTGTTGCCATCCAAAAGGTTCCTTCGTCAGCAGATCCCGGCTCAATCGCGTTCATCCTTGCTTTGATACTGAAGGGAACTGTATCGGGATCGTTGTAGGGGATGCCTTCGATAAAAGCAGTTACGCACTGCCTGTAGGTAACTAACGAGGAATTGACCCGGTATTTCAGCTTACTATCACCTAAAATAAGTAGTTCCACAATGCAGTTGTCGCTCACGTCAAAAGCAAAGACCTCGTCACAGTTTCCCATAGCAAATGCTAGGCATTGACATTCTGGATGCCATTCCATCTCTTTTAAGGGCGCGAAGACGGTATCCGCCTCAAAATAGGGGACCAGAATTTCTGTTGGCACATCGGAAGAGACCTTCCGCATTTCTGCCAGAAGATCCCTGGGGATTTTCATGCGTTCCTCCATGACCTGCATTTTGAGGTTCCTCGCTCTGTAACATTTGCTGATTTCCGGATTAAATAAGTGGGTAGTTCGATCTGGTCAGAAGAATAGATGTCTAGGGTGATATTTCGGACGCGCCCATATCGTCGTCGCGTGCATTAAATGGCTCATTCGCCTATTGGTTCTCTGTGCTAATAATGCGTGCCCCTTCGGCGGTGGCAATTGATTCCATGCTGCTATCACTCGCGTCCGTATCAACAAAAACCACAGATGTTCCTGCCAGCCAGGCGCGCAGTGCGAGCGCAGCACTATCAGAAAGTCCGTCATTCACACCATTGCTACAGCAGTCGCGGCTGACCTTCATCACCACCCGCTTTGCCTCGCGGATTTCCGCCTCGGCCCCGCCCTCGTCAAATGCGACTGACCTATCGCTCGATCCTTCAACCTCCACCAGATCCGACTGGGCCATGAGTTCGCTGAGACTGTCAAGCATCCCATCAGGAATGGCCCCATTCCACCGGAAGGCGAGGGGAGCGAGGTCATGCAGGAGAACCCAGGCGCCATTCTCGGCCCCTTCAATCGCCGCCCCACTGTCAGCCCGATCGCTGACTACTAGATCCGCCTCGCTCGCCACCTCGACCTGAGTCCACCCCATTGCCCAGGCACTCACCTCCCACATGAGTCTTTGCCAACTACAGGGCATGTCCAGAACATAGGTTCCCGGCCGATCCTCGCCCATTAGTGCAGGTGAGAGGTCTCCGCCGAGGAGGTTGACAGCTTTCGTTATCCATCGAGCGGCCGCTCCACCTGTCAATTCGCTACGGTACTGCCCATACCATGTTAGTGCAGGCCCATCTATGTGCTGGAGTGCCTGCAATGTGAGGGAGAGTCGATTCATGGAATAGAGGCTACCTGGGCCCTTGCCTGAGAAGGTCCTGAAAGAGGTCTGAGGGCCAGCAAAACGGCGGAAACATTGGTGAATCCCACAGGGGAGGTGTCCTGCCAGGTGGGTCAAGAGTAGGCCGTCGCGCGACGGGTATCCGGTATTCTGAATTACTCCATCCGGCTTGACGGTGGGGGGATGACACGCGTGTAATTCTCGTGTTGAAACCAAGCCAGTTGAGGAGACATCGACGTGTGGAACATCTTTGGTGAAGGACCGATCCAGTGGTCTACTACTGACGACGTCGATGCCTACCCACTTTTGGACGGCCCTCTCGCATGGCAGCAATTTGCGCTGTGTGCTCAGACTGACCCGGAAGCATTCTTTCCTGAAAAGGGTGGCTCCACTCGCGAAGCAAAAAGTGTGTGCCAAGCCTGCGACGTTCGCGAAGAATGTTTAGAGTACGCCCTCGCTAATGATGAACGTTTCGGCATCTGGGGTGGACTGTCCGAGCGTGAGCGGCGCCGTATTCGCCGCACGGCAGTGTGAGCAGCGTGCCTACAGGCACAGCAGCACTCATTGTTACCCGAGGAGTTAGCCCTCACCTTGCTGAGGTGCTCAGGGCTGTTTCCTCACAAACCCTCAAACCCGACGCCATTGTTGTCATTGACGCCGGGGGAGGGCAGGATACGGGTCATGCCCCACTAAGCCGTGAGGCGCTGCCTCAATCAATACTGCTTCACCAGTCACGGCGTGCGGCCACACTTGGCCAGGCTATCGACCATGCGGTTGAAGGTAACCACGGAGAATTCCTCCTGGGAGCCAGATGGTGGTGGATACTCCACGACGACTCCATTCCTGACCCCAACTGCCTCGCTTCCTTGTGTCAAACCGCCGAGCGAGGCCGTTCTATTGCCGCCGTCGGCCCGAAACAATTTGACGCCGATGGCGTGCGCCTCCTGGAAATCGGCATCCTTGCCACGCGCAGCGCCCGGCGCTTAGAGCGCGTAATGCCCGGTGAAATTGACCAGGGCCAATATGACTCGGTGACCGATGTCCTTGCGGTGGGCACAGCAGGAATGCTGCTCGACCCTGCCGCGTGGAAAGAGATCGGTGGTTTTGACCCAGCTTTAGGTCCTTTCGGAGATGGCCTTGACCTGGGGCGCCGGCTCCACTGCGCAGGCTACCGCGTAGTCGCCTCCCCGAAAGCACGTATCCTCCACCATCGTGCGTCACTGCCCAATTCCTATAGAGAACGCCGCCGCGCCCAGTTATATAACTGGGCGAAGGCTGTGCCCTGGTGGGTTGTTACCCCGCTGCTGATTTCCCTGGCCTTCGTCTGCCCGGGACGTGCCCTGCTTTTCCTTCTGCGCGGAGAAGTTGCCAATGCGCGCGACGAAATATCGGCATGGCTGTCACTGATTTCCTCAACAGGCCACCTTTTCGCAGCCCGCCATCAGGCAGCCCGTACTGCGACAGTGCCTCCTAGTGCGCTGCGCCCCTTAGAGATATCTGGCCGTGAAATATCTGAACGGCGCACCCGTATCCGCCGAGCACGTCGCGAGGAAAATAGCGTTGCCCCCGACCCGCAACTTCGTGCTGCACGCGACCGTATTCGCGGGAAAAACGCCGTTTCCCTGGCCTCGATTCTGGCGGTGACTGCGGTGATAGGCCTAGTGATGTGGCCACCGTCGCAGGTATTGACCGCTGGTGCATGGGGCGTATTGCCCAGTACTTTCGGTGATTTTTGGAGGGTCGCATGGGCGACATGGACCGCGGGCGGTTCCGGTTGGAATGCGCCACCTGACCCCCTTCTTCCTCTCCTTACCCTGATTCTTACGCCTCTACGTTTCCTGGGCATGACTCCAACCCTTGCGGCGTCGTGGCTGCTCACCCTTGCTCTTCCCCTCAGTGCTTTGGGTGGATGGCTATTCGCCGCGCGGTGGACCTGTGCCCGCCATTGGCGGATCCTCGCGGCTCTGCTGTGGGCGGCACATCCGGCATTACTAGAGGCGGCAGGGCGGGGAATGCTTGCCCCAGTCCTGGTTCATATTGCCCTGCCTTTCCTTGCAGCCGCATGGAGTGCTCTTCTTGGGATTCGCCCCGCCCTCGTCGTCGAAATTGCGCATGAAGCGGTGGAGATTCCACGAACGCGGTGGAGCGGAGCTCACGGCGCGGCAGCTCTGGCTGGTCTTGTCATCGCTGGTGGGCACCCGCTTCTTCTCCTGCCTCTTGGGGTATTGGCTGTCTGCCTGGGCGTATGGCGACGGATCTGGGCGCCCCTGGTCTGCCTTATTCCTGGAGCACTTCTCACGGCTCCAACTTTTGCGGCAGCCGCCCAAAACCCCACTTCCTGGGAAGCTTTACTGACCCCGGGTGGCCTGCCTGACGCAGTCGCTCGGGTGTCAACATGGCAACTTCTTCTGGGTGTACCCGCAAGTTCGGCTTCGCTCTTCCTGGACGCTACCTACTGGGTGGTGGGCGGACTTTTTGCCCTGTGGGCTCTTGTCGCTGTGGCAGGCGTGCCACAGATGACGCCGCTGAGTTTCCTCGCGCGCGTGGGCGGCATCGCCCTCGTAGCCCTTGCCTTCGCTGGTGGAGCGGCGGCCCGCGCTATCCCCGTAGGCATTGACGCGGGCCATATTGCTACCGCATGGAGTGGAACCTACCTTTCTATTGCTGGCCTCCTCATGCTGACCGCCGCAATGATGGGTATGCATTTTTCTTCCCTTCCCATTGACGAGGGCGGGGCCGAAGGCGAGAAAACACTGACACTCACCCCAATGGGGACCCCACTGACTCAGGGCCTGGCAGCTCTGGGATGCGTTGTGGCACTACTTGCGATGAGTGCCTTGCCTGCCACTCGCGGAGACTCTAATGACCACAGGGTTTATACTGGCCAGTCACCTATTCCTGCCGTGTCACAGCAAGGACAGGAATCTGAACGAGTTGGTCGTGTTCTCGTATTGTCACCGGGAGCGAATTGGGATCTTAATGTTGACGTCTGGCGTTGGGCTGGCCCCAGCCTCGCCGATGCTTCTCCAGTTGTGCGCCACCGTTTCCTTGCCTCTACATCTGACCCTGATAGCGCTGGCAGCGGCGTCACAGTCTCCTCTTTGGCTATGGCTTTGACGTCAGCCCCAGACACGAAAGTCATTACCTCTCTTGCCCTTCTCGGCTTTGACACGATTGTGGTGAAAAATCCTGAGGCGCTGGCGGCACGTGTTGACGCGCTCGGCCGTGCTCCCGGACTCGAAAAAGTTGGCGCCACTGATGCAGGAATGGTGTGGCGTATCCGCCCTGAGGGGCGTAGTCCCGGACGAGTCCATCTCCTCCACAGCAATTCAGCAATGACTCTGCCCTCCGGCCCGATTTCTGTCGCTACTCAAATCTCGGTGAGTTCTGCCCCTGCCACCATCCTCCTGAGTGAACGTTCCGACCCGGCGTGGCAAGCCACCGTTAATGGCACTCCTTTAGAGACCCTCACTCACCCGGATTTCCCCTGGATGCAGGCCTTTGCTGCACCACAATCAGGATATGTGCAGATTAGTCATTCCCCCTGGTGGAAATGGCCGTGGCGTATAGCGGTCGGCCTGGCTGTTGTGGCCTGCCTTGGTGCCGCCGTACCCGTTAGGAGGCGAGGATGACTTACAGCCCCCGAAAATTTGCTCTCTCAAGCACCATCCTTATTGCCGCTGCCCTTGCTGGCGCGGCCAGCGTTGTTGGCGTGGGAAAGGGCGTTTCCACGCCAGAAAATGTCATCCACGCTGTGCCGTCAACAGCTGCACGAACAGAAGCGACCCTGGGCTGCCCTGGCGCAATCCTTGACCCTTTTACTGTCAGTGACGCGAATCAGCGCGCAGTGCCCTCTATGGACACTTCGCCATCGGATGCACAGTCACACAATCAGTCAGAATCTCCCGCCTCATCTGCTGCCCAGTCGGCCATGTCGGGCAGGGCAGTAGAGGCTCCCGCGTCTGGTGCGCCTGTCGATCGCCCAATGTCCGCGCGCGCAACCTCCCCAATGTCGGGGGCGCCAATGTCCGGTACACCCTCGGCGATGTCTGGAGCTGACACTCGGGCCTCAGGTGGCGATACCGCTGCCTCGGGCGCACAAAGTGGCGCCCTCATGTGGGCATCCACCCAACCTACCCGTACCTGGAGCCCAGCCACCTCGACCTTAAGCGGAGTGCGTCATAGTGAAGGGGCACCACCAACGGGTGCTGTCATCGCTGGTTATGGTGGCGGAGAATTGCGCTCCCTGACCATTTCAGGGTGTAAAGAAGCGGCGACAGAACAATATTTTGCGATTGGCTCCACCACTCTTGGTGAAGACCTGGTCTTAACCCTTGTTAACCCATCATCGCTACCCACTCAGGTTGATATTACGGCCTTTAGCAGCATTGGCCCCATTTCGGTGCCACCTCTGGAGATTACCGTGCCCGCCGGGCAAAGTGCGGTGGTCCTGCCAGCCTCATGGATTGTGGAAGAACAGCATCCTGTCCTGAAAATTGCAGCTGATGGGCCGGGTGTTGTTGCCTGGATGCAAACTTCAGGTATGCAAGGAGAATTGCCGCTGGGCACAGCGCGGGTTCCCTCCACAACCCCGGCGACGCAGCATGTGATCCCCGGCCTCGTTCCAGGAAAAAATGCCACTGCCCGTGTCTTTGTTCCCGGCCCTGATCCTGCCCATGTGACCCTCAGCGTCTCGGGTGAGGATGCAACGGTCCCCCTCGGTGGGGGAGAAGCTGATATTGACCCCCAGGCGGCCCTTGATATTCCTATCGGCTCCGTTCCGAAAGGCGTATCTGCCCTTGGGGTCTCCTCAACCGTTCCCGTTGTGGTTCAGGTCCTTCACAGTGGCGAGGGCGGGGCTTTCGCTTCAACAACCTCTACCTGGGGCTCACGTGATGGTCTCAGTCCTTCAACGCCAGTGACTTCCGCGCGCCTGCCAGGTAGTACTGATATGACGGCGGCTGTTACGCAGACCCTGAGCGCTGCGCCGCTGCGCCCCACGGCTCAACAGACCGCCAGTGGTGTTTCTGAAGTGAACTCCTCACTAAGTCTGACTGCTCCGGCTGATGCCCCAGCGACAGTCACTATTGGCGGAACCACTCTTGATATTCCGGCAGGAGCAACCCGTCAGACACCGCTGCCTGCAACCTCTGAAAATCTGTCAGCGACAGTGCCCATCCATGTCAGCGTAACGCTGAGCGCCACCACACCAACAGGCCCGCTTCAGGCGTCCTGGCCGGTAGGGACACCCAGCGCAGCCGTGGCGGCGGGCACCGTCCTCGTCAATGACTAAATAAGGGATACGCCGGGGCACAACACCGTGAACCCGTCTACTGCAGGAAGTCCTCTAATTCATCCGGGGGAATCGCAATCACGTGGGAAATGCGCTCTGCCAGAATACGGCGCACTAATGTGGGTACTTCGCCTTTACCGGAGCGTTCAATAATTGGCAGCCGGTAAATAACGATCCGATCGCGTAAACCTCGGCGCCGATCCGCAGGGAAAAGCCTGGCTAAAACCTGCGAATGATCTTCCCATTGTGCGGGCGCAGACGGTGGTACATCTTCCGTCGCAAATTCGATAGTGGAGACCGCTGGCCAGCGGCTGGTGAATAAGGCCACGGTTTGTGCTACCAGAAGATCGAAAATCTCTCGCCGAGTCCGCCACAGGGGAATCCCCGGCAAGACAATAGGTCCGCGTGGACCGCGCCCATGCCGGTCGCGGGCAGGGCGATGCGTCGGAGATATGGGTTTGGCAAGATTCTGCTCGGACACTCGCCCACACTAACGTCCACACGGCTAACTTTGTGGTCGCCGCACGGAAGACGCCTCCTAGTGGCGTATTGTTAACCAGTGATCGCGGCACGGCACTGTTCTAAACCTGGATGTAAACGCCCCGCAGTGGCGACTTTGACCTACGACTATCAGGACTCCACTGCTGTCCTAGGGCCTTTGGCAACCTCAAATGAACCCCATGCCTACGACCTATGCGAAATCCACGCTGACTCTCTGACTGCGCCCAGAGGCTGGCAGGTCGTGCGGCTGACAACCCGTTTTGATCCGGCCCCGCCGTCGTCTGACGATCTTCTTGCCCTCGTTGATGCGGTCCGCCAAGCGGCTGCGACCGGCGGGAAATCTTCCTCACGCGTTGCGGCGAACGACCCTGCCCCGGAAAGTCCAGCGCCGAAGGCTGCGCCCGCCGCTCCCCGCGACGTCGAATACGGTCCTTTCCGTGACCGCCACCAGGGGCTTCCAGAAGCACAGGATGCGCAGGACACTGACCTTGGGGATATTCCTGAGCTTCCCGCCCCTTGGGATGAACGTAGAGCACGTTTCCGCGTCATTTCCGAGGACGAGGGCGGGGCTACGCAGCACTAGGCGCCAAAAGGGGGCTGTGGCTCGGCCACCGAACCCTTCGCTAAATCCCCCAGGTATGTGCGTGGGCACTTTGTCTACGGATTTTGCCTTGCTCATCTTGCTGGCGTATTTTTCCCCATTCGCGATCACGCAGAATCACTAAAACGGCAGCAATAAAGCGTTCCGGGTGGGTGCCTTCCGGAGGCGGAGGACTGACCCGGTGCGCAATTCTTTCCGCAATGGAGACTGCGCCCGCTTCGCGTACATGTGGCACTAGCGAACGATTAGCCCGCAAAAAGGCCAGTGCCTCCATATGAAGATCGACGGGTAGAGGCAAAATATGCGCCGTTGTTGCCCAATATTCCAAACCCGGTGGCATCAGTAGTGGCGGGTGGGGAATAGCTTCTGGTAGGCGAATCACCATTGTTCCTGCCGCTAAATCACCCAGGCGTTTACCCATTGGCGACACGAATGTCGAAATCGTGGCAATAGAACCGAGAGCCAACCAGATCTCTAAAATCGCGGTAATCCACCGCGTAAAAATATGGCGGGCCGTAATAATGCCACCATCATCGCGTACCACTTGAATGCCGAAAGCCCATTTCCCTAAGGAACGTCCGCGGGTCAAAAATTCCACAGTGGCGGGAATCAGAACCATAAAGGTCACGAATAATCCGACTTGGAGAATCCGCTTGACAGAATCTGAGGCGAATTCCAGGCTGCTCTGGAGAAAAAAGCTCGTGATAAACATCACGATGATCGTAATGTAGACATCAACAAGGCCCGCGGCGACTCGAAGATGGGGCGAAGCAGGGTGGATTTCCAACTCGACAGCTTCACCTGTGACGATTGATTCGTCTCGGATACGCCGAATTGGGGCGACGGGAGAGCTCATATATGTAACGCTAGCGGATGTGGACATTGATGCGCTGAAAGAAGCCCGTTCTCAGGATTGGCAAACTCTTCATGACTTGTCGACCTCCCGTTACCTTGACGGGCCAAAGATTGACGAATTGGCACGCCAATACCGTTTAGCAACGGCCGATCTGGCGAATGTGCGTTCTTTGAATCCCGATGCCGATGTGATTCGCTCCCTATCGCGAGATCTTGGCTTAGCGCGTGGCCGCCTCACGGGAGTGTCTGGCGCCTCCTTAGCGGCAATTTCAGCGTGGTTCCGTATCCACCTGCCCTCAGCGCTGTACCAACTCCGTTGGTGGACGGTGGGCGTTATGGTGGCGTTTATTATCGTCGCTGCACTGCAGATGGCTTTTTTATTCACGAATCCCGAGCTTTTTGCCCTCATGGGAACAGAAAGCGAATTAACCTCTTTTGCTAAACGCGATTTCGTGACCTACTACAGCCAGGATACGAATGCAGAATTTGGTGCTTCTGTCTGGTTTAATAATGCTTTTATTGCGGTCCAATGTATTGGCGGTGGCATTACCGGAATATTCCCGCTCTATGTTCTCTATGGCAATGCGATGAACCTGGGAGTTACAGGATCGGTTGTGATCCAATATGGCGGGGTGTGGCACTTCTTCCGTTTTATTCTTCCCCACGGTCTTCCTGAATTGACTGCGATTTTTATTGCTGGTGCAGCGGGGCTGCGAATCTTCTGGTCAATGGTTGCTCCAGGGCCGAAAACTCGCCTCCAGTCCATTGCTGAAACCGGGAGAAAAATGCTGGTTGTATCCGGTGGGTTGGTTATTCTCCTGTTTATTTCCGGCATTCTGGAAGGCTTTGTGACTCCATCGGCGCTGCCAGATGTCATTAAGATTTCCCTTGGTGCCGCAGTCACTATTGGCTTGTGGGTCTACACTTTCTGGGTAGGTGGCAAAGCTTATCGCGCTGGTAAATCTGGGGACCTGGACAGCGACGCAGGATGGTCTGCTCCCACAGCAGGCTAAATGCCAAAATACACATGAACGAGGGCGGGGCATGCTTTTTATTAGCAGCCCCGCCCTCGTTAATCTGAAATCGAATAACTGGCGACTACAATTTGCCGGCCTTCTTCAACTCCAAATAGGTGTCGGATGTGCGCGCTGCCAAAAGGCCCGCATCAGTGGCCACCACAACAGCACCTGCACGACGTAAATCCACGGCACTGGCATTTTCTTCTCGAAGAACTGACGCTGCCGCAGAAGCCGTAAACACCTCTTCGGCTGTGGAACGATTCTTATGGGCACGCGCCAAATCCGGGTCCTGCGCGGACGCCACCAGAACGACGTGACGTTGCGAAAGCCTGCGCACAGCATCAGTAAAATCCGGATCCGAGCCCACAGGGGGAATCTCCGTAGCCAACACAATCAAAGACCGGTGGCGCACAGTCCGATCCACCTCACGCACCACCAGATCCCAATCAATGGGCTGTAACGAGGGGTGAACATCAACCAGGGACTCCGCTGTGGTGTGCATAAGGGGACCGCCACGCACTCCGGATACACGGGCACGAACCTCACGATCCACGGCGAGGAAATGCACCTGGTCGCCAGCACGATCCGCCAGCGCTGCCAGTAATAACGCTGCCTCGATCTGCGCATCCAAACGGGCTGTCGATCCTAAATCGAGCACATCGGCATCTCCAGTCGAGGTATCTGGCGCCCCTAAAAGAAGAGCCCCTGCTCGACCTGTATCCGTCACAATCACGACATGCCGATCCCGCTCGGGCCGCCATGTCCGCACCACGAGATCTTTCGAACGGGCCGATGCGCGCCAATCAATATCACGCGGATCGTCACCACGCACATACTCACGGAGCGAATCAAACTCAGTGCCCGGACCCCGTAAAACCGTAGCCGTTGTACCTTCTAACTCGTGCAGACGAGCCAAACGTGACGGCAGGATCTTACGAGCACGGAACTCCGGCAGGACCGATAGGTGAACGGGTGCAGAAATACTGGCCTGCCGTGCTGCCAAGCCCAACGGCCCATAAATCCGGATGGTCACATAATCTGCGGTGCGTGTACCCCGCCTGGTCGGCGACAACACCGTGGTCACGCTGCCCTTTGCCCCACCAGGAAGACGCATCTCATGGCGGGCAGGGGAGGGCTGACACGAGGGCGGCCACCCATCACGGATCAACAAACGAATCCCACGCCGTGTTGGATTCGTCACCGTCACCGTACTTTCAGCACTTTGATCAGCGCGAATGCTGCTTTCGACCTCGCGGGAAATCGAGACAACAAAAGGAGAAACCGCCAATACCGCATCAAGGCAGAAAATCAGGACGCACAGCAACACCCATCCCCAAACGAAGGTGGTCGAGGGGAAGAAGACAAGGGGGATAATCCCAAGAAGAACCAGGATTGCCGCGCGGGGTGACAGTGCCATCAGCGTGGCACCGGAACCTGAGACAGCAGGGATTCAATCACGCTGCGCGCAGTAATCCCTTCAAGGTCGGCCTCGGCGCGCAGCCCCACCCTGTGAGCCAAAGTCGGCACAGCCATCGCCTTGACATCATCAGGGGTAACAAAAGCGCGTCCCTGAAGGAAAGCCCACACCCGCGAGACCCGCAGCAAAGCCGTGGCACCACGAGGGGACACACCAAGACGCAGCGAAGGAGCAGTGCGCGTGGCGCGAACCAGATCCACCACATAGGCCAAAACCGCAGGCGAAACTTCGACCTTTGCGGCGCTTTTACGGGCAGCGAGAATATCGGCAGGGCCAGCAACGGGCCGAACGCCAGCGCCGGCAAGTGAGAGCGGGTCAAAACCATTTTGGTGGCGAGTCAGCACTTGAATTTCATCATCGCGCTCAGGCAGCGGAAGCTCCAGTTTAAGGAGGAAACGGTCGAGCTGAGCTTCAGGAAGGGGATAGGTCCCCTCATATTCCACCGGGTTCTGGGTGGCGATCACCATAAAGGGATCATCTAAACGGTGCGTGGTGCCATCAACACTGACCTGGTGCTCTTCCATGGCTTCCAGCAAGGAAGACTGGGTTTTTGGAGGAGTACGGTTAATTTCATCGGCGAGCAGCAGATTCGTAAAAACAGGGCCCGGACGGAACTCGAAGGATGAGCTGCCCGCATCCCACACGAGGGAGCCCGTAATATCGGCAGGCATTAAGTCCGGCGTGAATTGGACGCGTGCCATTTTCATTTCAAGACACTGCGCAAGAGTACGCACCATCAGGGTTTTTGCCACCCCAGGAACACCCTCAAGAAGAGCGTGCCCACCAGCAACCAGGGCAATGACCAGGCCTGTGACAGCGCCGTGCTGACCCACCACGGCTTTGCCGATTTCCGCGCGGAGCTTTACCAAAGAATCGCGTACCCGTAGTTCTTCCGCATTGAGCTCAGGCTGGGCGCCGCTATAGAAGGCATTTCCATTCGACGAGGGCGGGGCCTGTTGCTGTGAGGCCTGTGGGGCAGGTGCCTGCGACGGACCTGGACCCATAGGCGCACCCTGAGGGGGAGCTGGCTGCGACTGAGGTGCAGCCGGTGCCCCAGGATAGGCGCCCGCCTGGGGATAACCCTGCACGGGCGCAGGGTAGGGCTGGGATTGTTGGGGAGCGTGCGGCTGCTGCTGGCCGCCCCAATTCTGCGCGGGGCCCTGCGGCGTTCCAGGGTAGTTCGGATCAGTCATGAGAGATTTCTTTCTCCAATCGGGACAGGTCGTCCGACAGGGCGACGAGCCCGTCGTCGGTGGTGGGGGTAGCTCCCCAGAACAATTCGCGTGCCCTAGTGGGGTCAATTCCGCGCCGTGTCAGCGCGTCATATAACGCATCACCAGAGGCCCCAGATGGCAAAGCAAGACGTGACGCGAGGCGTCCTGCTGTTTCAATACGGAGTGCCCGCGCTGCGTGAGCATGATCTTTTGCCCGGCGCAGCAAGCGCCCTCGTCCAATAACGGTTTCAATGGCAGGAACAACAGAGGGGAAATCCTCAGGAACTAAACGCCCCAGACGACGCCCCACAGCGGCAGCCAAGACTAAGCCAGCAGCACACACCATCATGAAAGAGGGGAATAACCAATCAGGAACGGGTGTTGGTGATTCCGCCAGTGAATCCTCAAAGGTTGGGTGGTACCAGACAATATCGCCAGTACGACTCATCACTGTCAGAGCAAAAGCCGCATTCCCGGCCTCATCAATATGCTGATTCGTCAGAGGAGCACCCACTGACAGAATCCCCATCCACGTTGATTCTGTTTCCTTCTCAGTCCAGCCATATTGCGTGTCGCCGCTGACCTGAACTGGGAAACAATTCACCCAGTCATCTGAGGAGACGATAACCCCTTCTTCAACCGGGGTTAATGCACTGGTTGCCCCGATAGATTTCGAGGTGCATTCCGGGGTTGGTGAGGAAGAAGAGGTCGCATCCACCCCCAGTTTTGTTGCCCCCGTAATGCCGGATTGGAAAGTGTTATCAAGACCTTCAGAACCAACAATGACCACTGAAGGGAGGGCACGGATATGCTCCTGCATTTCCTCATTCAAATTTCCCCCGCCAACCACCACTAATGTGGCACCCTGCCGGGCGCGCGCAATGGCATCGGTAGGGGAGTCAGCAATCCGAACACCTACCCCATGGTCACGTAAGACTTGGACGAGGGCGCGTGTCCCTTCGTCACGAGCATTACCTGGATGAAGAGGCTCGAAACTCTCCTCCTCACGCGGCGCCAGCCAGACAACAAGGAAAGCAACAATGAGAAGCGCAATCAGCAGAAGTAATGGGCGGGCACGTTTGAGAGCTGTCAGTGGGGTGGGAGTGACAACGCTGACTCGGGTCGCTTTCATGCGCTCACCTCACTGAGGACTCGTGTCCGCGGAATAACCGACTCAATGTCTTTGACCAGGGCTAAGAGGGCATTGAGTTCAGCCGGGGTACCCGGTTCTTCGCCATAACGTACGCGGTCAAATACATCGGCAGAGGCCGAGAAATGTGCAGCGTTCGCAGGGATTTCCTTTGAGGCAGCTGCTGCTGCCTCGTGGGCTGTTAAGCCTGGAGCATCGCGTAGAAGTCTGGCTTCAGCCAGGACTAAGACGAGGACCCTAAACGCCCAAACAATGGCAGCATTCGTGTCATTAGCTTGGAGGGCCTTTGACAGTTCGTCTCTTGCCTGATCGGAGGTGAATTCTTCACCATCAAAGACTGTCGCCGATCCGCGCACATTCCGCAGGCGAACGGGGTTGACAACAATAACCACCCCAATGACCACCAGTGCAATGGTGAAACCAATCAGAATAATGGCTTCAATTGGGATACCCCCACTGGGTGAGCCACTGAGAATGTCTTGGATGAACTCAAGAATGGAACGGATAATTTTTGATATGGGGTCTAATTCCGTGCCATATTCCGGTTTAGCGAGTTCCTCCTGGAGCCATTTGCGGGCCTGGTCATCATCAGGGGTCAAGGGGTCCCCGGTCAGGATATTCACTGGTTAGCCGCCTGAGCCAGTTGCGTGGCCAATCCTTCTTTCCTCATTCGCTCATCAATAAACATCAATGTGGTCATAGAGGCGGTGAGCGGAAGAATGAGGCTAGAGATGATGGACTGTAGGAATGTGTTCAATCCTAGAGCAAGCCCTGGAATAATCGCTGAGAAAATGCCGCCAAAGACAAGCGTCACAAGTCCTAAAACCATACTGATGACAAATGCAACCAGGATCATGACGATGAACCGGCCAAGAACACGGCCATAGCCCTGATTTGTCAGAGTCCAGGATCGACTGATTGCCTTAATGGGGCCGGTGCGTTCGAGAACGACTGAGGTGGGGGCGAAAATGAATTTGACGTAGAGAGCAAAAATAGCGACAAGTGCACCGAACATCAGGACGAATGCGAGGATCATGATTATGATGACAGCTGGGCCAGGGTTGTCACCAAAAGCGCTAGCAAGCCCTGCGCCGAGCACACCCGTAATCAAAGCAACAATGACAAACACGATAATGGACCACACGACTAAAATCAGCCAAATAAGAAGGGTATTGACCAGAAGTGCGCCGATACGTCCTTTGACCCGATTCCAGGCATCGCCAACAGATGACACGCGCCCAAGGACCGCATCAGATACGGTGACAGAAAGCATGCCGGTAACAATGGTCTGGCCAATAGCAAGAATCAGGCTCCCAGCAAGTTGACCGACAAGCAAGCGGGTCAATTGAGTGGCCGCCGCATCGAGAGAGTCCTGCGTGGCTCCCTGAGGTGTCAAACCCAAAAGGTACGATCCAGCGAAGATCGTATAGGCCGTGTTGAGGACGGCAAGGACTGCCATTACGCCAACAGCAAAACCAAACATGACAGTCGGATTGGCGCGAATAGAGCGGAAAGAACCTTCAAAAAGCTCCCCAAGAACAAGGGGTCGCAATGGAATAATTCCTGGCTGTTGGGCAGGAGTCCAGTTGATCTGCGCGCTGGGAGCGACGCTTGCGCCATTTGCCCATGTTGGGGAGGCTGTTGATCCCCATGCGCCAGGTTGTCCCGCAGGGGCACCGCCTGGTGCTCCGGGCTGATCAGCAGGTGCTCCAGGTTGTCCTGGATAGGCACCGCCTGGTGCTCCGGGCTGACCAGCAGGTGCTCCAGGTTGTCCTGGATAGGCGCCACCCCCAGTAGGTGAGCCCCCCGGAGATGGAGAAGCTGGGGCCTGCCATCCCGGTTGTGACTGTCCCGACGGATAGGGGTTGTAGCCTCCTGAGGAATCCATGCCTGAATAGGGGCTCTGGGTGGGGTCACTCATAGATCCTCCGAGGAATCGCAGGGATGGGTATATGAGGAGTGATAACTCCTCGGCCTCCATCGTGCCATGCCGCGTCGAAGAATGCGACAAAAGTGCGCATCGTGGGCATCACCTCTTTACGGCGCACCGGAGGGGCAGATGTGCACTTTCTCGATCTTCGTGACACGATCGTGACATGAGTTCGCGCATCCTCGTCGTCGATGATGACGTTGCCCTAGCAGAAATGATTGGCATCGTCCTCAAAGCAGAAGGCTTTGAGGTGGAAGAGTGTGCCGATGGTGCTCGTGCAATGGAAACATTACGCAATGTCAATCCTGATTTGGTTCTTTTGGACCTGATGCTGCCGGGAATTGATGGTATTGAGATTTGCCGCAGTATCCGCCGTGAGTCTGATGTGCCAGTTGTGATGTTGACAGCGCGTTCTGATACGGCAGATGTTGTTGCTGGTCTGGAAGCGGGGGCGGATGATTATGTGCCTAAGCCTTTCAAGCCAAAGGAATTGGTGGCGCGTGTCCGGGCCCGTCTGCGTGGGCGGGAAGAGTCCGGCGAAGAACGCCTAACCTTGGGCGATATTGTTGTTGATGTACCCGGGCATGTGGTGCGCAGGGCGGGCGAAGTTGTTTCGCTCACGCCGCTGGAGTTTGACTTGTTGGTTGCCCTTGGTCGTGCACCGTGGAAAGTCTTCTCCCGGGAAGAATTGCTGGAGAAAGTGTGGGGGTACCGCCACGCTGCTGACACGCGTTTGGTTAATGTTCATGTCCAGCGTTTGCGTTCCAAGATTGAACGTGATCCGGAACATCCTGAGGTGATTGTGACCGTCCGTGGGGTGGGGTATCGCGCAGGCAATGGCTCGTAGCGGTCGCCGTTTTTCTTTACGAGGGCGGGGCCTACTGCGAACAATCCGCTCCTCCCTTTCAGTACGCTCTGCCGTACTTATTACCGCATCGGGACTTCTTTTATCTCTGATTTTCGGTACGATCGTTTCTATTCAACTGACGAATCTGGTTTTCCAGAGTCGAAAAGACGCGATTCTTGAAGACGCTTCTTTGCGTTTTTCTGAGGCGAATACGATTTTTTCTCAGTCTACGGCGCAAAGTCAGGAACAGGTTCAGGAACTGGCTCGTCAGGCAGTGCAGACTATTCATACGTCAGCTGGCGGTGCTGGGGCCAGCAGCGTTGTCCTTTTGCGCTCTCAGAGTGCCACTCCAGGATTTCGTATTGCAGAAATTGTGGACCGAGATATTGAAGGTGTCCTCACCGAGGATATTCGCCGGTCATTAGCAGCCTCTGGGCAAGCTCAATGGCAATCAGTTGAGGTGACCACAGGTGACAGTAATGGAAATACTGCGCCAGGGATTATTGTGGGGACCCAAGTCACATTGCCTCGTGCTGGTGTCCATGAACTGTATATTGTCTATTCTCTGGCTAATGATCAGGCCACTATTAATATGGTGATGTGGGTTTTAGCGGTGACCGCGCTCCCTATTCTTCTTACCTTACCTTTTAGTGTGTATCTGATGATGCATCACGTTTTGCGTCCGGTGCGCACTACTGCTGCCGCGGCTTCGCGTTTATCTGATGGAGATTTGGGGGCACGTGTTGATGTCCATGGCAATGATGAAATGAGTCATCTCGCCAATGCCTTTAATGATATGGCCTCCTCACTTCAGAAACAGATTACGGAATATGACGAGTTATCGACATTCCAGCAGCGTTTTGTCTCTGATGTTTCGCATGAATTGCGTACTCCACTGACCACTATTCGTATGGCAGAAGAAATGATTTGGGAGGAAAGGCAATCTCTTCCCCCTCATGCTAAACGTTCGGCGGAACTTCTCCATGAACAGGTCGCCCGCTTTGAATCGATGTTGGCGGACCTCCTGGAAATCTCGCGATATGACGCCCAAAGTGCTCTTCTTGACCCCGAAAATCTGGATTTACGCATAGTGGTGGTCAAAGTCGTCAAAGCTAATGCTGATTTGGCAGGGAGACTCAATGTTGCGGTAGATATTCGTAGTCCCGAATCGCCTTGCACCGCTGAAATCGATGCGCGTCGAATTGAGCGCGTCTTGCGGAATCTTCTCGTTAACGCTATTGAACATGCCGATGGCACGAATGTCATTATCGATATTGCCGCAACCAGTACAGATGTCGCTATTCGCGTGCGCGACCATGGGGTTGGAATGACTCCGGAAGTGGCCTCCCGTGTTTTTGATCGTTTCTACCGGGCAGACCCAGCACGTACCCGCACAACAGGTGGCACAGGCTTGGGACTATCTATTGCTAGTGAAGATGTGTCCCTCCATCACGGCACCTTAGAAGCCTGGGGGCAACCCGGCCAAGGCGCCTCATTCTTGATGACGCTGCCATCAAAAGTGGGTCGCGAACTTGTTTCACGTCCCCTGCAACTCTGGGAGGATAAGGAATAATGCGGCACCACACATTCCTCATGCGCGTAACTTCCCTCCTTGTCGCACTTGCTACCGCCTGCGTAATGACCGGCTGTGCTCAACTGCCGCATTCTGGTGATCCACAAGCCTTCGACCCATCGGCCCCGAATGCTGACCCTATTGATTTAGAAGCAGGTGGCCCAGTAGCTGGTGCCACCCCAGAGGAGTTAGTCCGCGATTTTCTTCTTGCCTGCGCTGCTGGCCCTTCCGATGATTATGCAACTGCCCGCCTATTTCTTACTCAAGATTCCGCCCAAGAATGGGATCCTTTAGAGCGCGCAACGATTTATCCCACATCATCGACCCCAAATATTAAGGCAGGTGATGAAAGCGACGCAGGGGTAGATGTATCTTTAACGGTTCCTGCTATTGGTTCCATTGATTCCGCAGGGGTTTTAACCCTCGCCCCGTCCTCGCAAGTGGAATCGACCCTGCACCTTGTCCGCGTGAATGACCAATGGCGGATTCGCGCACCAGAAAATGGAGTTCTTGTTTCCCAATCGGTCTTTATGAACTCCCATCAACGGATCGACTTACAATTCCTTTCCACAACGGGAGATGCATTAATTGCTGACCCCAGATGGTTTTCTCGGCGACGTTTAGCAACGCATATTATTGAAGGGCTAATTGCTGGCCCACGTCCTTCACTTGCCCCTGCTATTCGCACAATTATTCCCCCAGGAACGTCTTTATCACCTGAGGGAGTAGAGATCACCGAAGATACTGCGAAGGTTCAGTTAGAGGCCACCACTCCCATTGATCCCGTTGATAAACAGCGACTGAATTGGCAGATTATGCGGACGCTGACAGGGGCTCGTGTTTCTACTGAAGTGCAGGTGACACTTAATGAGGAGCAGGTAAATGCGACCTCGACTCCAGCGGATCCACAATTATCTCTTGATGCGCCTGCAGTGTTAACAGATACCGGTATTTCTGCACTATCGGGCACGGTGTTTTCCCCCATTGATGGACCGGCCAGTGGGGCACAAAATATTCACTCGATGTCGGTGGGTCCTCGCAATCATGCGCCATTAGCGTGGATGGAAGGCGGAAGTCTTTTTATCTCAGGGCAAATAGGTGCCCCGCCGCGCCGGATTGACGGTCTGCAGCCGAATCTACAGACCAGTGTTGACCGTTTCGGGTGGGTGTGGACTGCTGGAGAAAATGCGCGGGTCAGTGCTTGGCATGAGGACGGGCGAGACTCTCCCCCAGGTCTACCTCAAGACGCCCACACGGGAATTATTTCTCTGCGGATTTCCCCAGACGGTTCACGTGCTCTCCTTTTGCGTGCGACAAATGGGGTGACAAGTGCATGGATGGGAACGGTGTCTCGACGTAATGATGGTTCCCCAATTGCTATTGACGGCCTGGAACGTGTGGGCGGTTTAGAAGGACATATCGTTGATGCCTCCTGGGCGGGTAGTACGTCTCTCGTTCTCATCCACGACCCGGATGGGAATAATGGCGGGGAATTGTCGTTAGTAACTTTCGGGATTGGAGAGTTTCTCACTGAAATATCGGCTCCCCCCACAAGTGTGGCTGTCACTGGTGGAGCTAATCCCTCTACTGTTCTTGTACGTCTCAAGGATGGCAGCATCCAGTCTCGGTCAGGCTCACTCTGGCAGCCGCTGACCTTGCCCGCCCCTCTTCGGGAGATCCGTTTTCCAGGTTAGGTGCGCAGACCTTCCCCTTCGATGGGGATAGTGACGAGGCCGGGGCACTATCCACAATTGCGTCCTGGCAGAAATACCGCTATCCACAAGCTGGTTTCGCACCCTTGCCGAATGGGGTGTCCTGCTGTTGAAGTGGCATCATGCCGCCTGCTACTAGTCCCGCTCTTGCTCGGGACCTGATGAATGCACTTTTTCCTGTCCAATGTTTAGGCTGTGGTCAATGGGATACCCCTTTATGCGATCACTGCTCCGCCCTCGTCAATAGCATTCCACATAGGTGGGAACTCCTCGGCGAAACTCCCAATGATATTCCTCTAGTGGTGGCCGGAAAATATGCTGGCCCATGGCGGAATATTATTTTGGCCCTCAAACACAATCACGCCCTTGACGGAAAAGCCCTTTTATTGCGTATTGGCGGCGCCCTCGGGTACGGATTACTCAATAGCGGAATCCCTCCATGTGCTGCTTCTGCCACTGCAGACCAAGAAAATATATGGGTGATCCCTGCGCCACCCAGTTGGAAAAGGCGCCTCAGTGGCCACAGCATTACTGACACCTTGGCACTTGGCCTTGCCCGTGTCCTTGCCAATGAGACTCAGCGGCCCGTCACTGTTGTCAATGCGATCTCCTTGCGTGTGGGCGCCTCATCGCAGGCCAGCCGAAGTGGCGAAGAACGGCGTCTGGCACGAAAAGGACAGATGCGCCTGCGCCTACCTGTTCCGTCGTCGGTTGACGTGGTCATCGTTGATGATGTGGTGACCACCGGGGCAACGATGCTGGAAATGGTGGCAATTCTTGGACGTCATCCGTGGGCTGCGCTGGCGATTGCCCGCGCATAAAAGTCCAGATAGAAAGCAGTACAGAAAAACACCCCCATTCCATATGACTCACCTCACGAGGTAGATGTATGATCTGTGCACACACAGCGAAGCCGCTTTGAAGAATGAAGCCAACTTCGCCAAGAGGGGAGGTGGAAGCCACGCTCACCGTCCGGGGCGACGAAGCCCACGGACACCGTCATGCGAGCCCTGCTCGCTACTTTTCCGTTGGAGGAGAAAATGGACATCACCGTCGTCGGACGCAATGCGGAAATCCACCCGAATTTCCGCGAGTACGTCGAGGAGAAGGTCGCAAAGATTACACAGTTCTATCCCCGCGCCCAGCGTGTTGATGTGGAACTCACGCATGAGCGCAACCCTCGCCAAGCAGATACCGCAGAGCGGATTGAGCTCACGGTTTATGGCAAGGGGCCCGTTATTCGCGCGGAAGCTCAATCAGCTGATCGCTATGCTGCAGTTGATATTGCCGCTGGCAAACTCTTTGAACGCCTCCGTCGCCTCCGTGATCGAGCTAAAGATCATCGGCGCAGATACCCTGGTGACATTGTTGAAGACGTAGAAGTCCCAGTGGAAACACTCCAGGAAGAGGTTGTCGAAGAAACACCTCAAGCGCCACCTCATTTGCATAGTTCAGCTGACCTGAAAGTGGGCGAGGCCCGCGAAGAACAACTGGGTGATTCCCCGGTGGTTGTGCGCCAAAAGGTCCATGAGGCTGAGCCGATGACAGTGGATGAGGCCCTCTATCAGATGGAACTTGTTGGCCACCCCTTCTTCCTCTTTGTTGATAGCGAAACCGGACAGCCATGCGTGATTTATCACCGGCACGGCTGGACATATGGGGTTATTCGCCTCAATACGACGGTGGTGTAGAACCAACTGATGGCCTCTATCTGAGGTCGGGCAATAGCGGGGTGGGAGCGCGTAGTTCCCGCCCCGCTATTGTGTGTCCTTTGCCCTGACCATTAACGAGGGCGGGGCGCGGGCAGTGCCTGCCCATTATCGTAGACGGAGGATACTTATAACGTTAGGGACATACTCATACACTTAGGGACTAAACCCCTACTTTAGGGACTAATCTCTATGTATATAACAGGGGATATTTGTCTCTAACTGTAGGGTTTTGTCTCTAACGCTATGTTTGGTCACCATCTGAGGAGCAGATCCCAGACGAGGAATAGATCCCAGGTTGGGTACACCTTGGTGGTGGGAATAGAGCAATCTCTGCCACGCAATATGTCTTGTGGGGGAGAGTCTTGTGGCGACTGAGGTATTTATTCTCGGTGCGCTTTATTCCCGGCGACCTCTCAGTGAGGTGAATCCCGCCCTCGTAGACGGTGCGAGGGAACTTACCATGACACGCATTCTGTGCGCCGATGGCGAATCTGAAGAGTAATGGGAGGCGCCAGTGGATAGGTTGCGTAGACTGGATACCACGTGCTGCCACGCACGTCCGGTGTCGATCTCCGACCCGGCCACCAATCAGGGAGACCTCCGTGGGCATCATTGACAAGATCCTCCGCGCTGGCGAGGGACGCACCCTCAAGAAACTTGACCGCATTGCTGACCAGGTTGACGCCTTGCAGGAGGACTTTGAAGCCCTCACTGACGAGGAATTACGCGCAAAAACCGACGAGTTTAAAGAGCGCCTCGAAGAGGGAGAGACCCTGGATGATCTCCTCGTTGAAGCTTTTGCCACCGTGCGTGAAGCCGCCTGGCGTACGCTGCGTCAGCGCCCCTTCCACGTTCAGGTGATGGGCGGTGCGGCTCTGCACTTGGGCAATATTGCCGAAATGAAAACTGGTGAAGGCAAAACCCTGGTCGCCACAATGCCGTCGTATCTGCGTTCGCTGACAGGCAAAGGCGTCCACGTGGTTACCGTTAATGACTACCTGGCGAAATACCAGTCCGATTTAATGGCCCGTGTCTTTAACTTCCTTGGCGTGTCAGTGGGCTGCGTGTTGGTTGGCCAAACCCCAGCGGAACGTCGCCTCCAATATGAAGCCGATATTACGTATGGCACCAATAATGAGTTTGGCTTTGACTACCTGCGCGACAATATGGCACAACGCGTCGAAGAAATGGTGCAACGCGGCCATAATTTCGTCATTGTCGATGAGGTGGACTCCATTCTTATTGACGAGGCCCGGACCCCACTGATTATTTCCGGTCCCGCCTCTGGTGATGTGAACCGCTGGTATACCGAATTTGCGCGTCTTGCTAAGGTCCTTGAACGCGACGTCGATTATGAAGTCGATGAGAAAAAGAAGAATATCGGTGTCCTAGAAAGCGGAATCGACACTGTTGAAGACCAGCTTGGCGTCGATAATCTCTACGAGGCGGCAAATACGCCCCTCATTGGTTTCCTCAATAATGCGATTCGCGCTAAGGAACTTTTCCACCGAGATCGCGACTATATTGTCGATGGGGGAGAAGTCCTTATTGTTGACGAACATACCGGCCGCGTCTTGCCAGGGCGCCGCTATAACGACGGTATGCACCAGGCTATTGAAGCCAAAGAAGGCGTAGAAATTAAGGCCGAAAACCAGACTCTGGCCACGATTACTCTGCAGAACTATTTCCGTCTCTACCCTGAAGGTTCTCGTTCAGGAATGACCGGTACTGCTGAAACAGAAGCAGCAGAATTCTCGTCCACCTATAAAATTGGCGTCATCCCAATCCCCACAAATAGGCCGATGGTCCGGAAAGACCAGACGGATTTGGTGTACCCCACCGAAAAGGGAAAAATGGATGCCATTATTGACGATATTGCTGAACGCCATAAAAAGGGTCAGCCCGTCCTCGTCGGTACTGCATCGGTGGAAAAATCAGAGCTTGTCTCTAAACTGCTGAAGGCACGCCATATTCCCCACCAGGTGCTCAATGCCAAGCAACATGCGCGCGAAGCGCAGATTGTGGCAATGGCTGGACGTAAAGGTGCCGTTACTGTGGCCACCAATATGGCAGGTCGAGGTACGGACATTATGCTTGGTGGAAACTCTGAGTTTATTGCCCAAGCAAATCTTGCCTCCCGCGGATTAGACGCCAAAGAAAATCCGGAAGAGTACCGCCAGCAATGGCCTATTGCTCTGGCTGAGGCCGAAGCCGCAGTTGAAGCTGAACGGGAAGAGGTCCGTGATCTCGGTGGCCTCTATGTGCTGGGCACTGAACGTCACGAGTCCCGCCGTATTGATAATCAGTTGCGCGGCCGTTCTGGCCGTCAGGGCGACCCGGGTGAATCCCGTTTCTACCTGTCCATGGAAGATGACCTCATGCGTCTATTCCAAAATGCTTTGGCGCAGCGCATTATGTCTTCTGGGGCCTATCCGGAAGATATGCCCCTCGAAAACCGTATGGTGACGCGTTCAATCCAGTCTGCCCAAAGCCAGGTTGAAGCCCGCAACTTTGAGATCCGCAAGAACGTCCTCAAATACGACGATGTGATGACTGGTCAACGTGAACTCATTTACGATCAGCGTCGGCGCGTCCTTGAAGGCGAAGATATGGCTCCTCAAATGGAAGCCTTCGCGGAAAGCCTGGTCACAGGCATTATTGACGAGAAAATCGAAGGTCTGTCCCCCAAAGAATGGGATCTCGACGTCCTGTGGGATAACCTGCGCGGCTACTATCCGCCGTCAGTGACCTGGCAGGAAGTTGAAGATGAGCACGGCGGACCCGGATCACTCACCCGCGCTGACCTCGTTCACGAAATTGTCGGCGATATTCACGCCCAATACGCCGAAACCGAAGAAAAACTCGCGGCCAATCCGCTGGCGGTCCAGCAGCTCGGTGAAGAACCGATGCGTGCACTAGAGCGTCGTGTTGTGATCTCCACGGTGGATCGTCTGTGGCGTGAGCACCTCTACGAAATGGACTACCTCAAGGAAGGTATTGGCCTACGCGCTATGGGCCAGCGTGATCCGCTGGTGGAATATAAGGATGAGGGTGCTCGTCTTTTCTCTGCCATGATGGAACGTATTCGTGAAGAATCCGTCCAGCAGGTCTTCTCCTATGCGCGCCAATTTGAGGTCTCCTTGGAAAAGGCTCGGGAGACACAAGAGGCTGGACGGCAGGAAGCCCCCGAGGCCTCCTCATCGATTACAGCGGCGCCAACCGCTGCGAGTGGTCCGACCGGGCTGCCAAAACGGGCTTCGCGCTCTAAGGCGGCTGCTGCCCCGAAGCCGGCGCAGCGCAGTCCCTTGGCGCCAAAACCCTCCGCCAGTGTGATGGGGGATGCCGGGCAACAAAAGCAGCCAACACGGCTCAGTTATTCCTCATCCGATGGACAAAGGAACGAGGGCGGGGCCTCCTCTTCAGAGGGCGGTAATCGCGCCGCCCGCCGTGCTGCGGCTAAGAAATCCCGTCGTAAACACTGACCTGTCAGAGAATGGTATGGCCCGGAATTCCGGGCCATACCATTCTCTTATCGCTGCGAAAGGAAGAATAGTGCCGACCACCCCCTGGGAAATGCTCTGCGCCGCGCCCCGTGACGACAATGGGAAAGCGCGATGTGCGTGGGGAAAACACGAGTTTATTTATGAGTATGACCCGAGTGAAGTGACAGATAAAGAAATAGCGCGCTTTAATGAGGTGGTGAGCGGATACGCCGATGCTTTACCGCTTTTTGCCCAGCGCATTTATGAGTACTATCCGCCAGAATGGGGTATTAGCCAAGAGGATATTGAAAACGGTCTTGGCGCGCCACAAGTGTATCTATATACCAAGCCAGTGGACGGTCCCGATCTGGCCAGCTTTATTGATCCCATTCACTTTACCTATTGTGAAGCCACCTTCGACGAGACTCACATTATTGACATTGGCTGTGGGGAGCACTTAAGCGATCTTCGTTCCGTAATGCTCGATGGCTAAAGGCGCACACTTTTAGATAGCGTTAAGGGCGGTGGTTATCCACCTGCCCCTACGCCCTTCTAAACGCAAGGCCACCACATGACGGCTGTGAGCAGTTGAGACCACAACAGCGGCTTCAACAATGTCGCCTGGCAGATGGCATAGACGTACAGCCCGTGCTTGGCAGGCGCTGGCCCCACCAGGATTCGGCTTTTTTCTGGCCACCACAGTATCGAGGTAGTCATAAAGGCCAGGGGATAACCACCGCTGGAATTGGGTAACCGGCCGGGCACCAGCAAGTGCTTCAATGAGTCCCTGCGCCATACCGCGTGCCCAGGGACCGACGTCTGGTAGGGGATCTGATGACAGGGGCAGTTCATCTTCAGAATTGCTTGGCCACAGACTCGGCACCATATGTTGTTGCACGGCAGCAAGCCAAGCGATATCCAGTGAATTGTCTAATCCTGCTAAACGAGAAGTGGGAGGAGAAGAAAGAAGAAGAGTAGTCATGTCAATTCCTTCGGTACGGTTAAAATATCGCCAGGGTGAATCAGATCAGGGGAATCGCCAATAACCTCGCGATTCTCCTCATAAATACGAGGCCACGCATCGGCAATCTCCGCTTCGCTTGCCTGCGGCCCCAGGACATCCTCGCTAATACTCCACAGTGACTCGCCTTCACGCACCGTATGCTCCGCCTGCGACGAAGGGGTGGCAGGGACTGTGACTGTCGGGGCTTGTGGTGGTGTATCACTGCCCTGTTGGGGTGGGGCAGAATCCCCACTGGCCGGCGCAGAAGGCGCTTTTTCTTCCGGAGTGGAGATCATCTCAACAAGGCTGGTAAAAGACTGTTGAGCCCAGGTGCCAATCTCCTCAGCCGATGCCGTCGAGGCTGGACTTTGTGCTGATTGTGCAGACGCTGCTGGCTCGGGGATACGAGTAGGATCAGGGTCTCCAGGAAGAGTCACAGCGGGATCAGCAATATCGATATGCCGAGGTGGTGGAGCAGCGGCGTGTGGCGCTGGTGCTTCAGGGCCGGGCACCTCAGCGGAAGGTGCGGGAGTATTTCGGGCAGGAACCTCTAAAGGATTAGGTTCTTGAGGCTGTAAATCTTCTACCTGCAGGGCGGGCGGAGCCGCCGATGGGACAGGCGGGGGAGTTGCCACTTCTGGGTTTGACTCAGTGGCTGAGCGGCCAGGTTGTGGAGCTGGCGCCGGGGCATCTGTCGGTACCGGAGTTTCCGTAGGAACTGTTGGGCTGCCGCCCTCGTGAGAAGACGAAGGAGAGGAAGGAATATCCAAAGGATTTGGCTCTGCTCCAGGAGATGGCACTGCTGGCGCGGATGGACCCGTTGGCCCGCCAGGGGATACTTCCCCTGAGGGAAGCGGCCACTGAAGATTATCGGGGATCGGGGCCTCTTCGTAGATATGTGATGGTGCTGATTGCGTGTGGTCAGGATGCGGGGGCGAGGGCGGGGTAGGCGACAAAGGAGAAGCCATTGCGCTCTGCCCACCACCAACGAGGGCCATCGCTAATGCGGCAGTGGCGCTACGGCGGGCAAGAATCTGCCGTGCCGCGGGAGTACCAATACGCTGAATAATTGCCGCAATTCCTGACGCCACTAACCGCGGCAGGAAGCGTGACGTGGCAATATGTGCAAGAAGGCAGGTAACCACATTCCATATCAGAAGAGCGCCAGCAAGAGCTGCCACAATACTGGCTAAAACAAAAACAGGGTCCTGTTCAATACTGCTTGGCCACATCCACCACGCGAAAAAGAACAACGCGGTGCCGCAGGGTAAACCCAAGAGGAGAAGAACTCGCTCAAGGGCATCATTATGAGGTTCATACGATGGATCAGGAAGCACAGTAACCTCCACTTCGAGGCAGTTCGTCGAACTTGTATATAGATCATCTTCCGCCACCAAAAAGCCATTGTCAACCCCCTGCGCAAAGATTGGGAGTGTGGAAAAGTAAAAGGATGGATCTCGACCTCTTCCTCGCCTCAATCTCTGCTCGATTCGATGCCGACCTTAGAGAAGAGCTCAATGCTCAAGTAGAAGAACTTGCTGACGCTGAACGTGTAGCTATTACCCTCAACTCTCGTATTCGCAGCGCATTTGGTGGACCTCTCAATGTCATCCTCCGAGGTGGGCAACGTGTTCGCGGTATCGTCGTCGAAACTGGGAAAGACTGGGTGCTGATTCGAGAAGGGGTGTACCACTGCCTTGTACATACACCTGCCATTGTTGCTGCCTATCCATTAGGTGCAGCTGATGCCCGTAGTGGCCCTACCGCAGATGGGCCCGGAATTGGTTACCTTTTGCGCGAACTTGCCCAGGAAAAAATCGCTGTGGCTATTGGCCATGATGCCGGAGAACAAAGCGGAATAGTTGGCGGAGTTTACGCTGACCACTTTGATGTTGATACCAGTGGAACACGCGCTATTGACACTCGGGATCAATGGAGTGCGCCAGTAATATCCCTACAAATCAACGGTATTCGGTGGATACGAATGAATGACTTTCAACGCGCATAAAAAATCAGCGGACCTGCCCCGATAGTGCAAGCTGGAGCGACTCTTTATCACTTCGACAACAGCCCACAGCTATCAGAGCAGGCCCTTACGATGGTTAAGGAAATCCGCCCGGAATACAGGATTCCGGAAAGATCAGAAAGGTCAGTCTTTGTGGCCTGACTCAATCCGCTTACGGGTCGCGGTGTACTGGTCCTGAATGAACTTTTCCAGTGCAGCTTCTTCAATCCTCCAGGTGCGCTTACCACCAACCTGGATGGCGGGAAGTTCCCCAGAAGAGACCAATGCACGGGTCGCTGACATGGTCAAGTTCAGGGTTTCGGATACATCTGCCAGAGTTAGGAATCGTGGTGCCATGGGACTATCTTGCCATTGAATAGCGGTTCTTGCTCGCTCTAAGACATCTTAAGTGGCGAGTAATTTTCGGGGAAGGCTTTCAAAAAGCCACGCGGCGCGCGTTTAACTGCAATTATGCTCCTATGATCAGCCTCAAGTCTTTCTCTCGAAATCCCCGGAAAGCTCATCGCAACCCTCGTTTTATCTCTGGCATCGTCTTTATCGCTCTTGCAGTAGTCGGCGCAGCCTCTCTCACTCGCCTTTATGAAGGTGGTACTGAGGTTCTCGTCGCCACCCAGGCGCTTGCTCCTGGTGATCGAATCACCGCAGCCAATACGGAAGTTGCCCGCGTATCTGTACCTGGAGAAACCTACCTCAAAGCAGGAAATGGCCCGCAAAGTGGAGTTGTGTCGCGTGCGGTCACACCCGGTGAACTCATTCCTGTGGCGATTGTTTCCGAAGAATCCCAAGTAAATCAACGCCGTATTGTTATCACCATCGCTGAAGCACTTCCAGCATCAGCACGGAGTGGAGACCGTGTCCAAATCTGGGCGCTTCCTGCGCAGGACCCTGGTGGAGAAAAGAGCGCACCCCAATCACTAGGTGATGCCACATTTATCGCCATTGTCGAAGAGCAAATACGCACTGGCTCAGGTCAGCGTATTGAAGTCCTCGTCCCCAATGAATCCCTCGCCAATGTCATTGCCAATATGGGTGGCCGCGGCGACCTCACCGCAGTCGTGGTGGGACGATGATGGATAGTCACGTTCACGGCGTTGCCGTCCTTGCTGATCCAGATACGGAGGCCGCCCTCGTCGAGGAAATCGGACGCCACCGGGACACCCTCGAAGTTCAACGCCGATGTGCTGACCTCGCTGAAGTCCTTGCTGCCACCCGAGCAGGCATTGTTGACCTGGTTTGTATTGATGGGGAAGACCCGGACCTTGACGCCCGACTCCTCGAAGAAATCCGTGGACATGGCGCAGGAATCGTTATCCTCGCCGGGAGTCACCGAATCCGCGACCTCATGGCAATGGGAGCTGACGCGGTCATCGGCCATCAGCAACCTGCACGTGCCGTAGAAGCCCTTCTCGCTCTCGTTCGTGTTGATCTTGCTAGTAGACGCGCCCTCGGAGCAGAGTTCGGCTCGACCTCGCCCGATACAGATTTCTTCCCACCCGCGCCACAGGTGCCAACGCCGGGAGGGCGTATCCTCGTCGTGTGGGGAACGACAGGTGCTCCAGGGCGCTCGACGACGGCGCTCGCGGTGGCCTCAATTGTGGGTGCGCAGATCCCGACATTGCTTATTGATGCGGATACAGCGAATCCGTCGATTGCGCATATGTTGGCTATTCCTCCGGAGCCTTCTGGTGTTTCTGCATTATCCCGAATTGGCGCACGAGGGCGGATTAGTCCTGTCGATTTAACACGCGCGGCTGTGCCTATTGTTGACCGCCTGGATGTATTAACGGGAATAGCTGTTCCCCAACGATGGAGGGAAACGGGCCCAGCTCCAATGGTGGAGATTCTGACCACGGCTCAACAACTTTATGGCTGTATTGTCGTCGATGTGGGTGCTGTTTCTTTAGACCCTGTCGGAAGTGAAATGCGTCATCAAGGCAGTCGCGATGAACTCACGGCCGCAATACTCCGTCAGGCTGATGATGTTCTTCTTGTGGGGCGTGCTGACGCGATTGGAATTCACCGCATAGTTGCTGCGCATGAATGGTGGCTGGATAATATTTCCGCTCCGCGGCTACACATTATGGTGAATCGCTATCACAGCCATGGAGTGGGGAAACAGGGGATGACAGCATTGCGCATCGCACTCAACCCCTTTATCGAAGGCAAAGTCATTCATATTATTCCCGAGGACGTGGCCGTATTATCGGCACAACTTCACGCGGATACCTTGCCCCGATTTGCTCCGAAATCTCAGGCATTACAGGCATGGCGAGCCCAAGTGAGTGACCTTGGAATACGGCATCTCCACGAGGAAATGCAGCGATAACTTCCCGGCGTGCGACACTTACATTATGCGCATTTATCTTCCAGCAACCTCCAGTGACCTTATTGCACCCCAACCTCCAAGTGGCCCAGCATGGACAGTGAAAGCCGCCCCCGGTATTGGCGCAGAAGACCTGGAAGTCCTCGAGGATGACGCGCAGACAGAGGCTGCGTTGGCATCGCTGATTCGTCTTCGTGACGAGGGCGGGGCCCGACGCAGAATAGTGCTGGCTGCCGACTGGGATGGCCATATTTCAGCTGCCGATGACGGTGTGATTGAGGTGGCCGCTGCTGGCCTCCAATGGAGCGATATTGTTGCGATCCTCATTGACTCTTCGGCGGCTGAAACCGCAGTTGAGGCAGTTCTGGCCGCCGAAGAGCAAGAGGATGCTGACGCTGCTGTGGCCACCCTGTGGGATGAATCCTTACAGTGGTATGACCGCGAGGAACGCAATGCGTTAATTGCTGATTTAGGTCAGTAACGCTGGTAGGCGGTGGTGAGGAGACCACGCGGCCACTGCCTAACTCCGTACCTTTACGGTTGAACCTACTCCTGGCGCCCACCTGACCTGGATTTGATCGGGAATACGCCGCGCCATTTCATCGACATGACTAATGACGCCAATGGTGCGCCCATGGTCGCGCAGAGCCTGAAGCTGAGCCATCACCGTGTCGAGTTTATTGGCATCAAGGGAGCCGAAACCTTCATCAATAAACATTGTGCGCAGTTCTACTCCTCCCGCTTCGGCGGTGACAACATCGGCTAAACCCAACGCTAAAGACAGCGAACAATAGAAGGTTTCTCCCCCCGATAATGTGCGGGTCGCGCGTTCTTCTTCCACATCGTGGTCAATAATGGCCAGGCCCAGGCCAGATTTTCGTGAGGCTGTCCCATCATCATGACTTCGCCGCAACTCATAGCGGCCATCAGAAATCGCTAAAAGGCGCGGATTAGCAGCAGCCAGCACATCGTCTAAACGTGACGTCAAAACCCACGATCCCAATGGGGTCTGGGAGAGATTTTCTGAACTCGACGCCAAAGCCAGATTCGCCAGGCGCACTGCGGGTGCGGCACTAGCGCGGGCATCAAGGTAGTCCTTCGCGCGGGCACGGGCCGCGCCATAAGCACGATTGGCGAACTCGAGACGCGAATGAGCGGCCCCTGCCTGGGCGGTGAGTGTCTTGACGCTGTCATCAGCTGCTGCGTGGCGGGCAGCAGCCCCCTCAATATCGGGGCTGACAGTCATGTCAATATCTTTCAAACGCGGCGAGGCAAGAGTGGCGCGAACTCCAGCTATCTCCTGGTCATAGGTGTGAAGGGTAGTTTCAGCCCGCTGCTGGGCGGCCGGATCTAAAGAGGAAGCCAGCAGGTGGTCAAGATCGTGCGGCTCTGCAGAAAAGCCGGCGTCCTCAAGGGCGCCTGTCAGTGCAATAGAGGCATAGTGGTGCTCAGAGTAGGTGTCTTCCCAGTGATCAATGGCAGCAATGGCCTGTGCACAAAGATTCCGCCAGGCATTGAGTTTGTCACGATGACTATCTGCCTGGGGAATTAATGTGTGAAGGTCATGGTTTGACAATGATTGCTCTCGCCGAGAAATATCCTCTTCAAGTGCGCCGCGGCGGGAACGTAACGACGCTAACTCTGTTTCAATCCGAGTGGAGGATGTTCGGATCTGTTCCAGTTCCGTTTCAGCGGCAGCAATCGTTTCGCGTAAATTGGCGGCCTCTGTGCGTGCCTGGTGGGCAGCGTCAAGACGTGAAGCGGCCTCGTTTCGCGCTAACGCAAGGGAAGCGGAGTCGCCCTTTGCTTGTTCATTCAGCACAGTAATCATCCGAATGGCATCCGAATGTGCGGTGCGAGCCTGGTCAAATTGGGTATCGGCCTTGCGGCTAGCCGCATCAAATGCCGCAACATCCTCGCGAGTCATGACCTCTTCTTCGCCAGGGGAGTCACCTCGCTGATGAGCGGGCGCGGGATGGGTGGCACTGCCACATACTGGGCAGGCCAGGCCCTCTTTCAGAGTTTCTGACAGGACGCGGGCAGTATCTGCCAGCCACAATTCATGGGCAGCACTGGCCGCCTGTCGCGCCACACTTGCTTCGCGTTTGGCCTGTCCCAATCGGAGGGATAAATCCTCCAAGTTGCCTCGAAGGGTGTCAGCCTTGGCGGCGGCCGCAATCCGAGTCTCTAAAGCCGCTATTTCCACATCGAGAGCGGGAATAGTAGCAGCACAAGTTTCTTTATCGGCAAGAATACGGCGCTGAGTAGCTAAGGCATCTGGGGCGGCTTCTATTGTGCGGCGGAGAGAGTCGCGCTGGGTTAGGAGGTCTTTTTCTTCCGTATCCAATGCCTGGAATTGGGTTTTGCTGTGTTCAAGGGCGTCACGTTGGGGTATGAGCCCAGCCAAAGTGGTGACAACTTCTAATGCCTGCTCTGACAGGGAGGTCAATTGTTGGCGGAGTGAATGTGCTTGATCAGGTGTTGTGGGTGACTGCAGGGTAGGGGAAGGCAGGGGCTGTGGGGTTGTGGCGGCTAAAACGACAGCTGAGTGCATCTGCTGTTCAGCCGTGTCGAGAGACTCAGCGGCCACGGTAAGGCGCCTATTGGCGGTGCGTATTGGGGCTACTTTTTTCGCGAATTCCACGCGGGTGCGCAGATTGTCAATCTCTTCTGTGCGTGACGTCAGGTTGACCAGGGTAGTCTCGGCAGCAGTTTTTTCGTCAATGAGGGCAGCCAATTGTTTGGCATTGTCGAGGGCGGAGCGCGCCTGATTTTCTTCAGCTTTTGCCGGTTCAATGGCCTGATCAGCAAGGGCGGCGTCAGTTTGGGCAGCGTGAAGGGCAGGAGTGAGTGGGGCTAGCAACTCCTCAAGAGAATCTGCGAGGGGGCGATAATCGACGCCACTTTCAGGAGTGGAAGTGTCAGAGTCATCAGTAGGAGAAAGAGAATCCTCTGGTAATAATGATCGGAGTGAATCTGCTGCACTAAGAAAAGCCTGCCATGCTGTTTCCCGCGTACTCTTGCGCAATGTTGCTTCTGTTTTCAGATCGTTTTGGAGGCGCTCGAAGATACGGGTTCCGAAAACGTCTTGGAGAATCTCTTCTCGCTCTTTAGAGGTGGAGGTAAGAAAACGTGAAAACTTGCCCTGCGGCAGAATCACCGTCTGCAGAAATTGATCTTTATTGAGGCCAATAGCGGCAGTAATCTCACGATTCACCTCCTGAATTGCTTGAGATATAGCCGCTACCGGAACCCACGTCCCATCGTCCTTTTCGGCAACGCGTTCAAGAAGGGCGCGTTCTTTTTCTGGTGATTTCTTATCGCTGCGCTGATATTTTGGGCGCCGGATAACGCGGAAAATCCCGGAGGGCACCTCAAAAATCAACGAGACTTCGCTGATCTGGTGATCCTGGCAATAGGTGGAGCGTAGACGGGATTTATCAGAGTCCTTTTGTCTGGCCACATCGCCATAAAGGGCAAAAGTGACTGCGTCAATAATGGTGGACTTGCCTGCCCCTGTAGGCCCTTGAAGGAGGAATAGTCCAGAGGCTTCAAAGGCAGAGAAATCAATAGAATGGGCATTCGGATAGGGGCCAATACCACTAAACTCTAAAAGCCGTAATTTCATTGGGAGTCCTTGCTGCGCATAGCCGTCAAAATATCGTCCAGAAGAGCATGTTCATCGGCATTTAAATCACGCCCGCCCACATCAGTAAAAAACGACTGCGCTATTTCCCGGGTTGTTCGGCCAACAATAGAAGCAGAAGGAAGAATATCGCCAGTGACTGCACCTTCGTGAAGGATCACAAGAGCATAAGGGAAATGATCGCGTAGGCGCGTAACTAACTCTGGTGGGCGATGCGTGTCTGTGACAGTAATATGCAGCCAGGACTGTTGTGCCCATTCATAAGTGGGGGAAAGAAGGTTCTCCAAAGAATCCCGAATCTGAGCAAGCGGCCGAAATTCTGGAATCTCTACGCTGTCAATTTGCTGTACCTTACCTTCAGACAGCGTCACTATAGTCACTGATTTCTTGACCCCCACCTCGGAAAAAGAATAGGCCAAAGGTGAGCCTGAATAGCGAATAGGAACTGTAGCGCCAGAAATATTTTGTGCGCGGTGAAGGTGCCCTGCCGCAATATATGACAGGGTGCAATGAGAATAGGTGTCCCCCTCATGATGATTTCCACCCAGAGAATCGAAAATCGCTGCAGGAATAGAATCCACACCGCCCACCTGAATATCGCGCTCGGAATCGGAGGGTGCCCCACCACTAATAAAGGCATGGACCATACAGATTGCTGCGCGCTGATCCCCCTGTGCCCGGCGCACATAAAGATCGCTACGAATCCGCCGTAAAGCCGCGGAAATAACAGCCTCATGTGAGCGTGCCACCAGGTCATCATCGTGAGATAAAGAGTGTCGTGTCAGATCTGGCTCAAGATAAGGAAGGGGGTAAATTAATGCGCCATTGTCGCCAGTCCCAATTTCAACGGGCCTCCCAATATCGGCCACATCAGAAATAATCCGCAATTGTGGTTGAATCAGGCGGGCAGCAAAACCCAGCCGCGTTGCTGAATCATGATTTCCGGGAGTGATCACTACCGTAGTGAGGTCACATAGGGTCTCTAAAGCTGAACTGAGCCGACGCAAAGAAGCAATGGGCGGAAGCGCCCGGTCAAAAATATCCCCACTGACCAGCAAAGCACCCACAGGATTGGCCTGAATATAGGCAATGAGCCATTCAAGAAAGGCATCAGCTGCCTCAGACAGGTCAGCCCCATGAAGTGACCTGCCTAAATGCCAATCTGATGTGTGGAGGATACGCATAGGTTAAGTCTGACATCTGCCACCCACATCTGTGTGAATGCGTTGGCAGATACCAGCAATGGAGCAGATGCCTACTTCTCGCGCCCCGCCCTCGTCCCAAGACAATCAAGGACAAGGGAATGCAGATGGCCATTGGTTGCTACCGCATTGCCGCCCCAGGGCCCATCCTCGCCCCCAAGAGAGGTAAAACGCCCCCCAGCTTCAGTGACAATCGGTACCAACGCCGCCATATCGTAAAGGGCCAGTTCAGGCTCTGCGGCGACATCGACAACTCCTTCAGCCACCAACATATAACTGTAGAAATCGCCATAGGCCCGCGTGCGCCACATCTGGCCCATCAGCTCAGCAAACTCCGCCTCGCGCCCAAACTGCGCCCACCCCCCGAGGGAGGCATAGGACAGGGAAGCGTCTTCCAGTGCGGCAATCTCAGACACCTGGATCTGACGCGGCTCGCGGTCCATCCACTGACAATACGCACCCTGGCCAAGGCGCGCCCACCAGCGCCGATTCAAAGCAGGTGCAGACACTACTCCAAGGACGACCTGGTCATCCTCAACTAAAGCAATAAGAGTTGCCCAAAGTGGCACTCCCCGAAGAAAATTATGTGTCCCATCAATCGGATCAATAATCCACCTGCGGCGGCTTTCCCCCTCGGTTCCGCGCTCTTCTCCCAGAAGAGAATCACCTGGGCGCGCATGAAGAATGAGCTGGCGGATTGCATCTTCTGCTGCCTGATCTGCATCGGTGACATAGGTGCGGTCAGGTTTCGTGCTCACCCGCAGATCCTGGGCCCCAAAACGCTCGACAGTAATGCGATCGGCAACATCGGCGGCATCGAGTGCGAGTTTAAGGTCCTGATCTATGGCGCTGCTCATAGACATTACTGTAATGGCGCCGAGATAAGGCACTCCCTCAAGTCCACACAATGGGCGCTACTCATCACAAGGGAGGGCTGGAAGCGTGCCCGACCAGGGCGAGTGGATGCACACCTTGTTACGTTGTCCCATGCCCCACCTGCCAGGCGCAGTGCTGGCTTAGGATACTGCCCATGCCCAAACCCTTCCTCATGCTGTCCTCACGCGCAGACCCCGTTCCTGCCGCCTCCGAAGCAGAAGCTCTCCCGCGTATTGCCGGTTTACGTCAAGGGGAGTGGGTTCAGGTCAAAATGGAGCAGGTCGGTTTTCCTGAAATTGACTTAAATGACTGGTCGGGGATTATTGTCTGCGGATCGCCTTTTGACGTGGGTACACCCGAGGAAGAGAAAAGCGCTATTCAGCGCAATATTGAGGCGGGATTACGGAATATTTATCCGCGTATTCTCGATGAGTCTTTCCCGTATTTGGGTTTGTGCTATGGGTTGGGGACTTTGAATCTCTACCTCGGCGGAGAAATGGGGACCGATGGAGGAGAGGCCATTTCTGCTCCCTTATTAACGGTGAATGATGCCGGACGCAATGACGAATTACTGAAGGGTATGCCGACGACTTTCCATTCCTATGTGGGTCATCATGAGGCAGTGACCCGCCTTGGAGAAGGAATGGAAGTTCTGGTCACCGGGGAAATTTGCCCGATCCATATGGTACGAGTTGGGGATAAAGCCTGGGCAACTCAATTCCACCCGGAATTAGATTTAGCGGGAATTGAAGTGCGCATTGATGAATATGGTGGTCGCTATTATCCAGCGGAAGAGGCGGACGCTATTCGTGAAGTTGTGCGTAGTGTGGATGTGACGCCCTGCCATAACGTTTTATCTACTTTCGTCGAATTGCACCGTCGCTAGGATTTCCTTGTGTGACGAGGGCGGAGCGCTGGGCGTTTAGCGCGCTGCCCGCAATGCGGCTTCAGCGCGCGCCACGGCCTCCAATAGTCTGCGCAATGCGCCCACCCGGCCCGTGCGGCGAGCCATATCGGCCTCACTAATGGCGTCAAAAGGCGCCTCGCCAATGCGCCATGAATCCAACGCACAGGATTGTTCACTGTCCAAGTGGCTACACAATGGCAGACACCATTTGGTGGCTTCAGCCGCATCGGGATACACCCCAAGAACGTCATCCCGATCAACATGGCCCAAACCAAAAGACCGTACCCCCGGGGTGTCAACAATCCACCCACCATCAGGCAACTCAAAAGCCTGAGAAGACGTGGATGTGTGGCGGCCTCGACCGGTCACTTCATTGACAACCCCGACAGAGCGATCGGCCCCAGGAATCAGCGCATTAATCAGGGTTGACTTTCCCACGCCCGAATGGCCGACCAACACCGAAAAATGGCCACGAATATAGGCAAGCAGATCCTCCAAACCGCGGGGATTGCCATCAGCGCCAATTTGGGTGACAACACTGTGGACATCCATATCGGAATAGAGGTCAAAAAGCTCGCTGGGGTCACCTAAATCTGCTTTAGTCAGACATAGCACCGGCGTCATTCCCGCCTCGAAGGCTGCCACCAGGCAGCGGTCAATCATTCCCGGCCGCGGCGGAGGATCCGCCAGTGCCGTGACAATCACCATGACATCAGCATTAGCGACGATTACTTTTTCGCCTTTATGGTCGGGCGCATCTTCTAGTGAACGCCGCAATACACTGCTGCGCTGCTCCACAGCAACAATGCGCGCCAAAGTATCAACCCGCCCAGAAAGGTCCCCAGTCAGGCGCACAATATCGCCCATTACTACCGTTCCGCGCCCTAGTTCTTTAGCGCGAACGGCACTCACCCGAACAGGCGGGGCGCCCTGGCGAATAATGACGTCATAACGCCCGCGGTCAATAGCAATAACCTGGCCTAAAGGCCGCGTTGACCAGTCAGGGCGGACTTTTGTGCGCGGCCGCGAAGAACGCCCAGGACGAATACGTACACGCGGATCATCAGTGCCACTGTCGCGTGCCATCAGTGGGCCTTTGCCAACATGGATTCCCACATCTGCGGGAAATCGGGGAGAGTTTTAGAGGTGGCCTCAATTTCGTCGATAATCACGCCTGGAACAATCAACCCAACAATGGCAGCAAAAGTCGCTAAACGGTGGTCACCCCAGGCCCTCAGTGTTGCCCCAGAAAGAGAGGTTGGCGTAATCGAAATGCCATCGCTTTCTTCCTTTAAGGTTCCCCCTAAACGGGTGACAGAATCGGCCAGTGCCGCCAGGCGATCCGTTTCATGACCGCGTAAATGACCGACCCCGCGAATACGCGACGGGCTGGAAGCAAAAAGTAGAATAGCAGCCAGAGTGGGCACTAATTCCCCAAAGTCACGCATATCAATATCGAGGCCGCTATAGGCGCCAGCCCCCGGGCCAATGAGCGTGAGTCCGCCCTCGTCAAGTGAGATCGACGCTCCAAGGTCAGCCAAAAGCGTGCGCCAATAATCGCCTGCCTGGGTGGTGACTAAAGGCCACGACGGAATATGAATCTGCCCAGCGGTCAACATGGCGGCGGCCAGGAAAACTCCTGCATTAGATAAATCAGGCTCAACATGACTATTGCCGCCATTGGGTCTACCTGGAGTAACTTCCCAGTGGTATTCCCCCAACTTGTCAATAGTGATCCCACGGCCACGCAATGCCTCAACAGTCATATCAATATGGGGGGCGGAAATCACGCTTCCCACAGCGCGAATAGCAGTGGGCTGGTCGAAAAGTGGGGCCGCTAAAAGGAGGGCGGACAGGAATTGTGACGAGGCCGAAGTATCAACCTCAATCACCCCGCCGGGCACCGCGCCCGCTTTCCCATCAAGAGTAAAGGGAAGAAAACCCGCTTCGCCCTCATAACTAATGGAGACCCCAAGGGCGTGTAATGCCTCCAATAATGGCCCCATCGGACGTAACCGCGCAGCCGCATCACCATCAAAACGCGCAGAAATACCTAACGCAGCAACAATCGCGGGAAGAAAACGCATCACCGTTCCGGCCAGCCCACAATCAATATCAACGCGGTCACCGTGAATAATCGCATCGCGAGGAATGGGCTGAATAACAAGGTCCCCATTATCCCTATCAGTAATAGAGGCCCCTAAGGAGGTTAAAGCCGCTCGCATTAAGGAGGTATCCCGGCAACGCAGGGCCCCAGAAATACGTGACGGCCCATCCGCAATCGCTGCAAGGAGAAGAGCGCGGGCAGTATGCGATTTTGAGCCGGGAATAGTGACAGTGGCATCAATAGGGAAAGGGTGGTCAGGGACCTGCCATAAACTCATGCGGCAATTTCCTTCAACGCTGCCACGCGTTCTTCACGACGTTTTGCTGCCTCAATAGCTTTCTGGCGGGCCTCGCGCTCTAGGCGGCGTTCTTTCCGCCAGGAATTCACGCGCCACGCCGTTGATGGGCGACCCACACGATCAGTCGAAGCAATAAGCATGGCGCCCACAAGTGCACCGCGCAGAGCCAAACCCGACAACATATCGCGCTTATCAGCCGCTGTTCGTCCTGTCCACACAGGGTTATTAACCAGGGCAGTGGGTGCGGCAACGCTCGCTAACAGCAGGGCACTTGAACGAGGGAACTTGCCGAAAGCAAAGGCAACCCCCGTGCCAATAGTCAAAGCCCCCAGACCCCGAGTAATGGTGGTCAGCGTCTGCGTATCAAGAGAAGAAACGCCGGGGATTTTGTCAATCACGGGACGGATTCGCTCAATACGTTCCACATGGTCTTCTGGTGAACGCAGTGCAGAAATGCCGTCAAGAATAAAAGGAGTGGCTAATAGTGGGCGGGCGATGGCGCGGAGAAGATTCATTCCCCCATTCTTACTGATTCGCTCGAATTAGGCGACAGTGCACGCCGAAAAATTTTGGCACCGCCCAATCCCCGTTAGTCTTAGGGGTAATGCAGACTGTAACTTCGTCCGGCGTGACTACTGACGAGGCCGGGGCCCCGCCCTCGTCACCTCCTGGCACACTCCGCACAAAGGAGCGCGCCGAAACTGAGCGCGCAGACCACGATGCGCGCTTTGAGGCTGAAGCGCTACCACTCCTGGGGCAACTTTATGGAGCAGCTCTGGGCTATACGCGCAACCACTCTGATGCCGAAGACCTTGTCCAAGAGACCTTCCTCAAGGCCTACGACCGTTTCCATCAATACACGCCAGGAACCAATATCAAGGCCTGGATGTACCGGATCCTGACTAATACCTACCTGTCGAATTACCGCAAAGCTCAGCGCTCTCCGAAGCGCAGCACCTCCGACCAGGTTGAAGACTGGCAACTCGCCTCGGCAGCATCCCACGCGGATCAGGGACTGACCTCAGCAGAAGACGAGGCCCTGGCTCTTATGCCCTCGCGGGACCTTCGCGAAGCTCTGCACGACCTACCGGAAGAACAGCGCCTTATCGTCCTCCTTGTGGACGCGCAAGGATTGACCTATAAGGAGGCAGCCGAAACCTTGGATATCCCTTTAGGAACGGTCATGTCGCGCCTACATCGCGCTCGGAAAACCCTGCGAGAAGAACTCACGTCACTTGCGCGCGACCACGGAATTGGAGGGCAAGCAGATGACTAAACAGTATCGAAACGACAATCTATGCGAGCAGCTACGCGCAACTATCGACTCCCTCTATGACTGTTCACATTGCGAGGAATTGTCGGGCCTGATTGACGACCATATTCTTGACGGCCCAGACGCTGCCGCTCGTGCTTTCCTTTACGACCATGCACGTCACTGCGAAACCTGCCAGGATCTTTTAGCCCAGGAAGATCTTCTCCGCCAGTTACTGCGGTCATGCTGGCCCCAGGTTGCCCCTTCCGGCCTGCAGGCACGCATTATTTCGCGCACAATCCGCGTCAGCGTGGTGACCAGTGGCGGTGGACAATAGGGGCACTCCTCTAGCGATAAACAGCACCTGAACGGCCTTTTTATAATGGCCTGTGCGCAGCTTAACGGGGATGATGTTGGTCGCACGGTGCCAAATGTGGGACACTGTCGAGGCTGGATACGACATTTTTTGAGGAGACGACATGTCCAAGAAGGGCCGTAAGCGTCGCGATCGTCGCAAGAATGGGGCTAACCACGGTAAGCGTCCCAACGCCTGAACAGTGAAAATGCATATGCCCGAAGGACTTCCTTCGGGCATATGTTGTATTCACAACAGAAACGACGAGGGCGGGGTTATTGCCGCACATTAGCTCCAGTCCACTCATACCAGCCCTGATGCAACACCACCCACGACATCAACGCATACCCCGCCTGGCCAGGCAAAGTCGCCCCATTTTCTGCACGTGCACCAGAAGCTGCCATATCCTCAAACCACTGATCGTGGGCAACCAGCGGCGTAAAGGTATCGACGTAGGGCAGCGAACGCCGTTCACACACCTGCTTGCAGGCCGCCGATAACTCTCCCAAATGCGTGTGGTCAATCCCGGCCAATGGTGGCGGGCCGACAACGAAACTAGGAATCCCCAGTGACGTCGCACGATCGGTAATATTCGCCAGATTCAAACGCGACCGGGCAGTTGTTGATCCCGAGGTCACGTCAGCAGCACCAATACCGATTACTAGCGCTCGCGGGCCCTCATTTCCAAGGCGCGCGCGCACTTCCGCTTCCCACCGGGCTGATAAACCTGCCGTTGGTTCGCCAGGAATAGGCAGCGTCATCACAAGTGGGGGCGTATCGAATTGAGAACGTGCAATCACCCTGCCGACCCATCCCAGGGCGCGGGGGTCACCAACTCCTGCGACAAGTTCGTCACCGATGACACAGATCCGCATGGACACTCCAGTTTTCAGGGCTTGGCCGGACACAGGCACAGATTATGCCGCTTATTGGCCAGGGGGCGTGTGGCTCGCCTCACCGGAGCAGAATTCTTCTGGGAAGCACTCCGCAGCGGTGAGGTTGTCATTGTTATCCCTGATTGACCTTGGAAGGCAAGTGTGCTGGTCACAGCTGGAAGGCAGAGTCCACAAGGGTCGCAAGTTGTTCTTTGTGTAGAGCCGAGCGGCCAGCGGCCGTTGTGGCTGACGCTGGACGCGAGACACGACGCACCTGCAGACCCAGCTCTGGGAAGAGTTCCAAAGCTAAGAATGGCCATGGTCCCTGGTTGGAGGGTTCATCTTGGACCCAGGTCACTTGAGCGCCAGGATATTTCGCGAGTTGGGCTGCCAAGGCGTCGGTGGGCAGGGGGTACAGCTGCTCAAGGCGAATAATCGCGACATCACTGCGACCTCGTGAGGTCCGCTCACGCAGCAGATCGTAATAAATACGTCCGCTGCACAGCATGACGTGGCGAATATTTGAGGGGGTAATTGCCGGGTCGATTTCCCCAATAACGGGGTGGAAGGCGCCGTCAGTGAAATCCTCAATGGGGGAGGTGGCCGCAGAAAGGCGTAAAAGTTGCTTGGGCGTAAAAACAATCAGTGGTTTACGAGGGCGACGGTAGGCCTGCTGACGCAACATATGGAAATGATTAGCCGGAGTTGATGGCTGAACCACCCACATATTGTCTTCAGCGCAAAGCTGCAAATAGCGTTCAATTCGTGCTGAAGAGTGGTCTGGTCCTTGGCCTTCATAGCCATGAGGCAGCATTAAGACCACGGAGGAGCGCTGGCCCCATTTTTGTTCTGCCGAACAGATAAACTCGTCAATAATGGTTTGGGCGCCAATAGCAAAATCGCCAAATTGTGCTTCCCAAATGACTAAGGCATCGGGACGTTCAACGGAATAGCCATATTCATAGGCTAAGACTGCGTATTCCGATAGAGGCGAATCTAAAATAGTGAATTGGCCCTGGTCTTCGGTGAGGTAATTCAGTGGGGTAAATTCACGGCCATCGGTATTGTCATGAAGAACAGCGTGGCGCTGGACGAAAGTGGCGCGGCGGGCATCCTGGCCGGAAAGACGTACAGGGGTGCCTTCCATCAGGAGAGTACCCAGAGCAAGAAGTTCACCAAAGCCCCAATCGACGGGGACTTCTCCACGTGACATGGCAGCGCGACGTTCGCAAAGCTGGCGGATCTTTGGGTGAGGCGTGAAGCCCTCGGGGAAGGATTGTTGGGCCTGCCCAACCCTTTCGATTGCCTGTGCGGGAGCTGCGGAGGTCCACCCAATCATCATGCCGTAGCCCGGTAACTGGGATTCAGGGATCTGCCATCCAGTATCGCCAGTGGTGTTGACTGGGGTGGGTGCGGCATGAGCAAAGGGGCCTGTACGCGCTGGGGTAGTGGAGGTGGCAGACGAGGATGGGATCCACCCGTGTTGGCGAGTTTGCTCGAGGATGTCGTTGAGTTGGTCCTCATATTCGCGTGAGAGTTGCGCAGCTTCGTCTTCTGTCAGTTGGCCGCGTCCGATGAGGTTGCGGGTATAGACCGCGCGCGTAGAGGGAATGGAGTTAATCAGCGTGTACATGACGGGCTGCGTCATTGACGGGTCATCGCCTTCATTATGTCCACGCCGCCGGTAACACACCATGTCAATAATGACGTCCTTATGGAATTCATTCCGGTATTCCGCGGCGAGGCGAGCTACCCTCACCACCTGTTCCGGGTCGTCTCCATTAACGTGCAGAATTGGCACCTGAAGACCTTTAGCAAGGTCAGTTGGGTAACGTGTTGAGCGCCCCGATGTTGGGCCGGTTGTAAATCCAATTTGGTTATTGACAATGACGTGGATGGTGCCACCTGTGCGATATCCCGCTAATTGCGACATATTCAGGCATTCTTGGACGACTCCTTGGCCAATAAATGCGGCATCGCCGTGAACTAAAAGGGGCACAACGGGCAGGTCTGGGTCATCTAAAAGATCCTGTTTGGCACGGACAATACCTTCTAAAACGCCATCAGCGGCTTCCAAGTGTGACGGGTTGGCAGCCAAATACACCTTCGTGGCGACACCATCTTCAGCGGAATACACGCCTTCTGTACCCAAATGGTATTTCACATCGCCTGAGCCTTGGAGAAGACGATGATCCTGGTTGCCTTCAAATTCAGAGAAGATTTGGGCATAGGACTTGCCTGCAAGATTTGCCAGGACATTGAGGCGCCCACGGTGGGCCATGCCAATAGCGACCTCATGGATCCCTTGCCGAGCGCTGGTAGCGAGAACTTCATCCAGAAGAGGAATGAGAGATTCCCCGCCTTCAAGAGAAAAACGCTTTTGGCCGACATATTTTGTCTGGAGGAATTCCTCGAATGCTTCTGCTCGAATCAGAGTGTCAAGAATGCGAGCGCGTTCAGCTGCTGTTGGAGGTTCATAGGGGCGTTCAATACGTTGTTGGAGCCATTGGCGCTGCTCTGGATCCTGAATATGCATATATTCAATGCCAACACTACGCGTATAGGTATCGCGAAGGCGGGAAAGAATATCGCGGAGGAGCATAGTGTCTTTTCCGCCGAATCCGCCGGTGGGGAAAGATCGGTCCAAATCCCATACGCTCAGGCCATAGCGACCTAAATGGAGATCTGGGTGTCGGCGGACTCGATAGGCAAGGGGGTCCGTATCTGCAGCTAAATGTCCACGCGAACGGAAAGCATGAATTAATTCGACAATACGGGCAGGCTTGCCTTTTTCTCTTTCCTCATCATAATCATAGTCAGCTTCCCAGGTATAGGGCTGATGAGGAATATGGAGGGAAGTGAAAACGCGATCATAAAAACCGTCTTGACCGGTGAGTTTCAAGTCAATAAGGCGGAGGAATTCCCCTGATGTTGCCCCCTGAATCACCCGGTGATCATAGGTGGAGGACATATACATCGTTTTACCGATGCCTAAAGTCGCTAATCGTGTTTCGGGAACGCCCGCATAAGCAGCGGGATAACTGGTGGCGCCCACACCCACAATAAGTCCCTGGCCAGTCATTAAACGAGGAACAGAAGTTGTGGTGCCTAATGTCCCTGGATTAGTCAGGGTTACTGTGGCTCCACTGTAATCTTCTGCCGTTAATGTGCCTTTACGTGCTTTAGCGACAAGTTCCTGATAGGCATTGACGAACTCCATAAAGGTGAGCGTGTCTGCCTTTTTGAGGACAGGAACAATGAGGGAACGTTCTTTCCCGGTAGAGACATCTATTGCTAAACCAAAGCCGACATGGGCCATTCGAGTAATGGCGGGTTTATTGCCATCAAGGTCATAGCGCACATTCATTTCGGGCTTTTCGCATAGCGCCTCAACTACGGCATAGCCAATAAGGTGCGTAAAGGAGATTTTGCCACCAATAGTACGGGCGAGATGGGCATTAATTAGGGCGCGATTCTCAATGAGGAATTTCGCGGGAATATCGCGTTGAGAAGTTGCGGTAGGAACAGTGAGAGACAACTCCATATTTTTTGCTGTGGCCCGACTGATCCCTTTTAAGGCCTGGGTGCGATCTTCATCAATCGCGTCGGGGGTGAGTGCGGCTGCTGTGTGGCCCAGGAGTTGTTGACGGGTATAGGGCGATGTTGCTTCCGCAATGCGTGCGCGTGGGGCAGGTGGGAGGTCAGAGCGGGTCACTGATTCGATATTGCGCCCATTGCCGTTATTCCCAGAGATTTCAGTTTCTGCGGTGACGTTGATCTGCCGATTGATATTTGACGAGGGCGGTGCGGGCGGCGCAGGAGGATCTGTGAGAGTAACCGGAGTGGGTGGGGTGACCTCTGTCGGGGAGGGAGGTTGCGGCGTTGGGGCGTTGGATCCAGCAAAATACGCCTGCCAGGATTCATCAACTGACGTTGGGTCACTCAGCCATTGGCTGCGCATACGTTCTACGAACCATGTGTTATTGCCTCGGGTGGCGTCTGTCGAAGTCACCTTTGTCCTCGCTCCATTGTTGTTGTGTCATCGGGTGGGTGCCCGAGTACGTGTCAAAGTGTAGAGCCTCAGGGACCTAGGTCCGTAGTATTTGGTGGAGTTTTGAGGTGTCTCGGAGGGGAATTTTGCTTAGAGGTCGATCCTTTACCTGAACTTTATTTTCCTTTACGTGGGGCAGAAGAGAGGGGTGAGAGGAAAAAATGTGATCTGGAGCACTAGAAATGAGGTGGAGGCGGATTTTTTGGCGGAATTTCGGGAGTAAAGCACCCTTGACATTGATGTCAAGGATGCTTGACCTCAATGTCAAGGACGCTATACATTTGAGCCATGAATACAACAGCTTCTTCCCCCATACAGATCGCTTCAACCCAGGTTCCATTTGGACGACTCGCTATTGCAATGGGAATTCGTTTTCTCCCCATTCTTGCTGCCTCAGCGACATTTCTCGCTCTGGGAATCAACCCCTATTTTCTCAATGTCGCCATTATTGGCATTGACATTTTGACATTGGTCGTCCTTCACTTCTTCATGAAGGCAGAAGGCAAACGCTTGCGGGATCTTTTTCTTCCCTTCAAAGCTATCGATATCGCATGGGGATTACTTGCTTTCCTTATCTTCGTTGTCACCTGGTGGATCGCCAGTTTCATTTCGTGGCTCATTGTGTATCAAGGGCAAATGCCCACCGCAGGGTATTCTCAACCCAGTATTCCATTATGGCTGGGACTCATCTCCGTGGTGATTATGCCCATCACTATTGCCCTCGCTGAAGAAGCCCTTTATCGCGGATACCTCCAAACTCGTTTATCCACACGTTTTGGCGCAGTCTCTGGTCTCCTACTTTCCGCTATTGTCTTTGGTATTCAGCACATTGGATTCCGACTGCCAAATATTCAAGCCAGTGCTGTTCAGGTACTCACTACCCTTATTGCCGGCCTCGTCCTCGGAGGGTTGATGCTTTGGTTCAAGCGCACAGGCCCTCTTGTGATCGCCCACTGGGGACTCGATTTTCTCTTCCTGGGTCTGCCTGCCCTCTTCCTCGCCATCGCCAACTGAAATATCGATCTCTAGAAAGGAAACGCTGCCATGGAACCGTCAACCAAGAACTATGTCATTCGATTCGGAGCGGGGATGAGTGTCTACACCGCCTGTCTCGTTGGAGGCCTGTCTATCGCCCGACTTTTACCTCCACACCTCGCTCCGCTCACCATCCTCGCAGTTCTCCCAGGTATTGCCCTGGTTATCCGCGCAGTCATTCTCCACTGGGCAGAAAGTGACGAATTTGCTCGAACGCAAATACAATCGGGAATGGCCCTGGCATTTGCCGCTAGCGCACCGATCCTATTAGCTCTCGGCCTATTAGAACTCTCATTGGGAATTCGGATTCACTTTATCTGGTCCTTCGCGATTGTCATGATGACGTGGGCCCTGACCGCCGCACAAGTGGCAATGAGGTACCGGTCATGAAAAACTCACTGCGTGAATTGCGTTCTGACAGGCGTCTTGCTCAAGCTGATCTTGGTCGGCGTCTGGGCGTGTCGCGCCAGACCATTATCTCCATCGAGAATGAGAGATATGATCCTTCACTTGCATTGGCTTTTGCGATCGCCGCAGAGTTCTCGCTCAAAATAGAAGACATCTTCGAACCGCGGGACGTTGCCATAGCACAGGGACGAACAAGGCAGTAGACATGAAGAACTCACTTCGCGAATTGCGCTCAGACAAGCGACTCACTCAGGCCGATCTTGGTCAACGTCTGGGGGTTTCCCGACAGACCATTATCGCCATTGAGAATGGGAAATATGATCCTTCGCTTGCATTAGCATTCGCGATTGCGGCCGAGTTCTCGCTGAAAATAGAAGACATTTTCGATCCAACTGAAGATGATGCAGCGAAGTAGGAAGGTGCCCCTACGGAACTGCTCAAGGTGCCCTTAACAACAATCACACGGTGAATCGTTGTTAAGGGCGCCTTTATGTGTCGGCTCTTACGTGTCATTGTTGACAGGGTCATAGGTTTGCTCGCCCCACCCCGACTACACTCATCAACATCATGGACAGTGACAGTTGCCCTTTATATTGCCCTGCATACCTCCGCCCATTAGCAGGAGGTGCCCAATATGCTCGTTGATATTGCCATGCTTGCCCTTGGAGTACTCCTCACCGCAGGAACCTTCGTCTTCGTGGCCTCTGAGTTCTCTCTCGTTTCCCTGGACCAACCTGTTTTAGAGCGGCGCAGCGCAGAAGGCGATAAGGGAGCCACCCAGGTTCTCAAAGCCACACGAACGTTGTCCACCCAACTCAGTGGTGCCCAAGTCGGGATTACACTCACCACGATTCTTCTGGGCTACACCACTCAAACATCCCTAGCGAATCTGCTCACCACCGTATTCGGGCATGCAGGTCTGGCCCAGGCCGCCGCCACCGGTATTGCTGTTCTTGTGGCAGCAATAACTGTCAATGGCTTCTCTATGCTTTTTGGGGAACTTGTCCCCAAGAACTTCGCCCTCGCTCAGCCTCTCAAAACAGCGCGCGCCATTGTGCCACTTCACATGCTTTTTACTGCCCTGATGGGCCCTCTTATTCGTGTTCTCAATGCCAGCGCCAATTGGATTCTGGGCAGAATGGGGATCGAACCACAGGAAGAAATTTCTGCTGCGCGATCAGCTTCTGAACTCGCAGCACTGGTCCGCCATAGCGCTCAAGAAGGCACCCTTGATACCTCAACAGCGGCCCTCTTTACTAACTCCATCCGAATGGGTGATTTGAGTGCCGCTGATGTGATGACAGACCGTGGCCGTGTTCATTTCCTTAGTCAAGAGGCCAGTGCCGCTGATGTTGTCACCCTCGCACATGAGACGGGACATTCTCGTTTCCCCGTATCAGGCGAAGACAGTGACGACATTATTGGTTTTGTCTCCCTGCGGCGTGCCATTGCGGTCCCCGCCGAGCGCCGCAATGATGTGCCTGTTGTGTCGTCATCCCTTTTGGCGCCAGCGCCTAGAGTTCCAGAAACGCTGGAACTCGGTCCGCTTATGCTGCAATTGCGCGATGAAGGCCTACAAATGGCCGTTGTGGTTGACGAATATGGTGGCGTTGCCGGAATTGTTACCCTCGAAGATGTTGTTGAGGAAATTGTCGGCGAAGTAGCAGATGAACATGATCAGCGTCGCCTGGGGATTCGTACGCGAAATGATGGGACCCTATTAATTCCAGGTACATTGCGCCCGGATGAATTATTAGAACGGACAGGTATTGCCTTGCCTGATGATGGGCCGTGGGACACGATTGCTGGCCTCGTGATGCAACGTTTAGGCAGAGTCTGTGTTGTGGGCGATAGCGTCGAGGTGGCGAATTGCTACCTGGAAGTCACCCAAATTCAAGGACGCCGCGTCACCCAAATTGCCATCACGCCCAATGCGGACAGGGGGCAAGAGTGAATCCGACTTTCGCCCTGATCTTCGCCATTATCCTCCTGGCTATTAATGCCTTTTTTGTTGCTGGAGAGTTTGCGACCACTTCGACGCGGCGTGCGCAAATTGAGCCCCTCGTTGCTCAGAAGAAAGCAGGGGCCGCCCAAGCCCTTTATGCCATTGAGCATGTTTCTCTTATGCTGGCAATTTGCCAATTGGGGATTACAGTTGCCTCCACCTCTTTAGGTGTGGTCGCAGAGCCAGCAATTGCGCACCTCATTGAAGAGCCTCTCGTTCATTTAGGTTTGCCTGCTGCCTCATCTCATATTATTGGTTTTACCGTAGCTCTCGCGATTGTGCTTTATGCCCACGTTGTTTTAGGGGAAATGGTTCCGAAGAATATTTCCATTGCCTCACCGCAGAAAACCCTGCTGATTCTGGCGCCGCCTCTTGTGGCAATTGGTCATATTTTACGCCCGATTATTACCCTTATGGATGGAATCGCCAATTGGTTCCTCAGGCTGGCAAAAATCGAACCGCAATCGGAAGTTGGCGCAGCATTTACCGTTGAAGAAGTTGCTTCCATTGTCGAACTCAGTGCCCAGGAAGGAAAACTTGACGATGAATTGGGTCTGCTTTCTGGGACTTTAGAGTTTTCCACTGAGGATGCGTTATCCACCATGGTGCCATTGGCGGACCTCGTTGTTCTGCCTGAAGATGTCACACCAGCTCAAGTAGAACGTGAAGTGGCCGTCACGGGCTTTTCCCGTTTCCCTGTTGTTGCCCCAGATGGACGCCTCAGTGGATATATCCACCTTAAAGACGTCCTTTATGCGACTGAAGATAATCGCGATACTCCTATCGCGTCGTGGCGTATTCGCCGAATGGATTCGGTTCAGGCAAATGACGAGGTGGAAGATGTTCTTCGTCATATGCAGCGTATTGGCACCCATTGTGTTGAGGTGATTGACAGTGAAGGGGATGTTGTTGGCGTCCTTTTCCTCGAAGACATCATTGAGCAATTGGTTGGCGAAGTGCGCGATTCATTGCAGCGTGATCAGGGAATATAAGAAAAGGCGTCCCCCGCCCTCGTAAATAATTGACGAGGACGGGGAGGCGAATATCACGTGACATCCTCCGATAACTACTGTGGCGAATTCCTTCCCAAAGGAACTAGCCCTACGAAGGGGTGTCAGGGTAATCTTGTCCGCGGCGTACATTCGCCCAGCGCATATGTGCTGGCCCAGAGGAATGGAGTTGTGCGTGAATAACGAGGGCCCCAAACCCTGTCCGTTGCCGAAGCGGAGAGATCTTCACTCTCGCGAGGCCGCATCAGTTACCCCCGATTCTCCCTCTGTCACATCGGCACCTGTTGCCCTTGCGGAGAGGCCACAGGCCACTCCTTCTGCTCCGCCGGTTCCACACTTCCCAAAGCGCTCCCAGATTCATCGCCGCGAAGACGCTGCCCCCTCCTCATTCCCCACTTCGCTTCCACGCCGCATTCCTGCGGTTGGCGCAGTGAAGCAACCCCTTCCAGCAGTCAGTGATGCTCCTGTTTTAAGCACACTTTCGCCGTCAACTGCTGCTCCAACTTCTACGGTTGCTCCTCCACCTTCTCGTCCTGCACCCGATCCGCGTGCACTTGCTTCTCGTCAGGCTCCTGATGCTTCAGGCCGCCGGGTTGTGCGTCGTCGCCGCCCAACTGGCGCGCCTGTGCCTGGCGCCGTACCTCCCGCAGCAGATCCACAAAAGGTCTTACGCGGGCCCATTGCTTTATCGCAACCTTCCGCTTTACCGACAATGTCTGCGCGGCTAACCCCTGCAGATGGTTATGGGACCATCGCTGCAGATATGGCTGCCCCGCTTCGTGAACCCCTGTCCGCCCCGTGGTTGCCGGTGGCCTCCGATTTCGGTTCGGGCGTAGATCAGTTGTCACCTGCTTCTGCGCACACTCCAGAAATTACTGACGATCTTTTCGCTAGTGCTGACAATCAAGACCTCAGTGATGGCGCTGAACCTATTGATGTCTCCTCGGCGTATTTGCGGGCAGTAGGACGTTCACCTCGCGCTACCGCGCAGATTATGAATACGCCAACTCGGCGCGGACGTCGCACACGTTCAGGTGTACGTCTTGCCCTGGTGTCCACCCTTGCTGCCACCACAGTGGCACTGCCTCTGTCTGGTTTTATTGCCCCTGGCAGTGAAACTTCTGTAGCCGCAGTTAATGTTGTCCGTGACCAGCCTGGTGGTGCGACATGGGTGACCGTCTCGCCCAGTGTCACTGCTGCTGAATCGCTTGGTGAAGACCTCGGGGCTGCCTCACGTAGCCGCGTGCGTTCACCTCTGGTGGTTTCTTCATGTGTTCCTGCACGCGCAGCTGACGGCTCGCGTCAGATCACCGTGCAGCAGCGTATTGTCTGGCCCATCGCCCAGAACGCCTACGAAATCACCTCCGGATTCGCTATGCGTATTTCTCCGGTGTCGGGGCAGTTAATGATGCACGAAGGCATTGATATGTCCGCCCCAATGGATGAACCCCTCTACTCCATCGCTGAGGGCACCGTTGTTGAGGTCTCCGAAAACTCCCGTTCCGGGGCGCTGGTGAAAATCAAGCATGAGCCCGAAGACGGGAAGGTCTTCTATTCAATGTACCTTCACCAGTACATGAATAAGATCACCGTTAAGGTCGGCGATAAAGTTACCGCAGGGCAACATATTGGGGCCGTTGGCTCTAATGGATGGTCTACTGGGCCGCACCTGCACTTTGAAATCCATAATGAGCGTGGCGAGCCTGTCGATCCTGAAGCCTGGCTGAAGCAAGCCAACGCCTCACATGTTGGGGTTGGCTGCTAATGATGCCGGTGGCCCGCCGTGGCGGCCCGCTGATTTTTGCCCACAGGGGTGGTACTGAATACGCCCTGGAAAATACGTGGGAGGCATTTGATTATGCGCGCTCTATTGGGGTTACCCATTGTGAAACGGACGCGCATTTAAGTGCTGATGGCGTAGTGGTGATCCACCATGACGACACCCTGGAATGTACTTTCGGTATTGCGCGTGCTATTTCCGATATGCGGTGGGAAGAATTGCAGGATGTACGAGGGCGGGGTGGCGAAAGGATTCTCCGTCTTTCCGATGCCCTCCAGTCCTTTCCCGACCTCTATTTCAATATCGACGCAAAGTCGAATCAGGTGGCAGTGCCCCTTGTGGATGAATTGCGTATCTGCAATGCCTTGGATCGCACCCTAGTGGCGTCCTTCTCTGAATCGCGTTTGCAACATCTGCGGCGCTATGAACCTGCTTTATCGACCTCTTTAGGCACTACTGCTGTGGCGCGCCTTCTCCTTGCTGCTCAGAGTGCGACTCGCCCTGAGCGCTGGTGTGTGCCTGGACCGGCCAATGGTGTCCGTGCAGTCCAAGTTCCGCCCATCTATTCCGGTATTCCTGTCGTTACCCCGCGTTTTATTGCCACTGCCCATCAGGCGGGCCTTGCAGTCCATGTGTGGACTATTAACGATCCTGTGCAGGTGCAGCAGCTTCTTGCCATGCGTGTGGATGGGATTGTGACAGACAGGCCCACAATGGTCCGCGATATTGTTGGCGCCTAAAAAGGGCTGCTTCGGGTGAAAAAAGCCCGGGTTAAAGGCCGGTGGGTGTCCACCGCAGAATATCTCGGGTGCCCATCTTCATCGCGCCTGGTGGACAAAGCGCCGGCAGGACGTGTTTTCAAGGGGCGATTGTCGTTGTGGGCGCGGGTTGTCAGTTGAGGCTCTGGGCCAGCAATGGGTGACCTGCGAAAATGGTGGCCTCGCCCTCGCAGATCAATACAAACCGCCACCAGGACGTATTTCTACACAGCTCATTGTCGTTGTGGGCGCGGTTTGTCCCGCACAAGGAAATCCACCCTGGCGCGGCCTGCCCACCAAACACAATCTGCCCTACAACCGAAAGGGCCCCAGAAATAAATCTGAGGCCCTTTCGATATCAATGCTTACGTGAGTCGCACAAGAAGCACTTTCCGGTTACTCATTGAGCCCCGGCCGAGCTAACTCTTGCTGCTGCGCTTTACGGATACGCATTAGCGAAATCCCCACCAAGCCTGCAGTCAAAACCCACCCAGCAATCGGAGCCACGGGGCTTTCCACAATGAAAATGAGTGCCATCGCTGCCAGAACAGGGCCGAGTAGGAGCAGGGCATCCAGGAAGTACTTCCCGAAACTTGGCATTTTCACGCCGTCACCTTCAGCAACAGCTTTTACCATGAAATTCGGGCCATTCCCAATGTAGGTCATCGCACCGCAGAAGACTGCGCCTAAGGAGATCGAAATCAGATAATGTTCCGGTACGCCAGCGACAAGAACCTGATCGGGTCCAGCCAAGACCTTCGCCATCTCAAAGAAGGTGAGATAGGTCGGCGCATTATCGAGGAATGCCGAGAGGGACCCAGTAAAGATAAAGAAGGTTGTTGTATTCAGCGGTAAAGTCGGTGCGATTTGCTCCAAGAAATGCAGGGCAGGGGCCATGGTGGCGAAAATGCCAATAAAGAGAATGGCGACTTCAAGGATAGGTGGCCACGTATAGAGATTGTCTTTAAATCGGACCTCTTTGCTTCCAAGGAAATATGAGGCCGCTGCCGCAGAAAGCATGACAATTTCGCGCCACGGAATGAGCTGCATTCCATGGGCATGGCCCGCAGCAACTTCATGGGCGTCAACGGAGGGGATAAAGGCCACTGAAAGAATGATTGCGGCAAAGAAAATCAGGCTAACACTGCCTTTAAGGCGGAGGGGAGTGATCTCTGTGCGGTCGCGTTGAACAGAGGTGCTAGGTTCCATCGCGTAGTACATTTTGTCCAGCGAATAGTAGCTGAGCAGCAACAGCACGAGGACGAAGATCCATTCTTTAAACAGGTTGAAGGTCCAGATAAAGGGGACCCCCTTAAGGAAACCCATAAAGAGGGGTGGGTCTCCAAGCGGTGTCAGCAGGCCGCCGCAATTGGCCACAATAAAGATGGTAAAGAGGACCGTGTGGACTTTGTGGATACGCTCTTTATTGGTCGCCAAAAGTGGGCGAATAAGAAGCATTGCGGCACCAGTCGTACCAATAAAGGATGCTAGTACGCCGCCAATCGCAAGGAATATCGTGTTATTTCTTGGTGTCGCTTCAATATCGCCGGAGAGGTGGATGCCACCGGAAACGACATAGAGCGCAAAGAGGAGGGTAATGAATTGGAAGTAGTCAATGACGGTAATGACTAGTGGTTCGGATCCTGCGAAAAAGAACATCCACACAGTGGTGGGTATGCCAAGCCCTAAAGCCACAAGAAGTTGGGAGGAATTCTTTTCCCACCAGTGAGAGGTAGCTGGAATAATCGGCAAGATCGCGATGCTGCCTAGCATCAAGACAAAGGGGATCAATGACCATGCGGGATACGCCATTGGTACTCCTTTCGTGAAGATTCCTTATCGCAAGACCGCCCTTAGTTTACTGGGTGGCTGCAGGTCATGTGTCCCGAAAGGTGATCTTGGACGCTTAAAGGGGGTGATTTGGTCATTTGGGGGTGTCGAGTTGTACCAGTTCTTGTACTGTTACACACTGTCTGTAGTGAGGTGGTGAGATCCCGTCACCAGGAGTAGCCTGCTACTCCGCCCTCGTGCAGTGCCATCAGACTTAGGCGCCTCCCGCCGGGAAAGTTCCCCACGGGTGAGGCTAGAGTTTGCAGAAAGTGAAGGAGCGTATTGGATGAGTCAACGTCCCACCCACATCATCCCCTCGTCGGGGCCAGCTGCGGTGAGCGATCGTCGTTCGTTGGTACGCCTCTTCACCATTGTTGTCATGGCCTTGGGCTTGGTTATTGGAATGGTCCTCGGATGGCGGCACTTTAGCGGGGCCCATCACCTTGATTTTGGACCCTTCCCTGGGTGGACGGTTGAAGGCGGGCAGTCGCAGAAATGGGAGCAGGATCGTCTGCGCGCCTCTGGGGCTGGGCAAAGTGGGCAGAGCGCGAATGCAGCCACTCCCACTGCTTCCGTTGGCCAAAGTGGTGCAGCAACTCGCCCTCAAAGTGGATCCCAAAGCGGAAAGTTCCCACGGGATAGCGTCAAGGCTGAAGGGCCAGGTGGTCCTGCCGCACAGGCGCAGATTGGTAAATCGGGGGATGCGACAACAGACCCCAGTTGCGGTAAGAGCGGGTGTGCAGAACCCATTGTTTCCACTGAGCCCATAACGCCTGAGGAGCCCGAGACTAATACTGCCTCTGAGGGAACTAAGACTCCGTCGCAGCCAACTCCTCCATCCGCGCAGCAACCCGCTCCTGCTGCGCCTCCGGCTCCAGCTCCGGCTCCTCCGCCTGCGGCGCAGCCTCCCCAGGCTCAGCCGCGTCCCCAGCAACCTCCTCGTCAGCAAGCGCCCCCTCAGCGCAATGATGACCGCTATGAAGACGATGACGATGACAACCGTCGTCACGATGATCGTCGTGATGATGACGATGACGACGATGATGACGACGACGATCGTTGGCGGGATGAGGAACGTGAGCGTTGGCGTCAATGGGAACGTGATCGTGACCGAGGGCGGGGTCCCTGGCGTCACTGGGAACGCCATGAACGCTGGCCTGGTTACTATTGGGGTTGGTGAGCCTCAAGAGAGTAGCCCCATCCTGGTCTAATAGAAGATAGACGCCGAATCTGGGCAATAGGTGCTGGCTGAAAGGCTTGGCACTATTGCCCAGATTTTGTGTACCCCGCGCCCAGCGGCGAGGTATCTGGGTGTGGATTGTGGGTGTGGGCGGGAGTTCCATTGGGGTGGGTTTCGTTGTGGCAGACAATTCGTTGTGGCAGACAAACCGCTGCCACGATGACATGTGCCGCCTGAAAATGCGTCGTGGTGGCCGTTTGTATGTGATGGACGAGGGCGGGGCTGCTATTTGTGCAGGTCAGAAATTTTGGTCCCACAGTCCCGACTGACAACCCGCGCCCGCAACGACAATTGCCGCTTGGAAACACGTCTTGGCGGCGGTTTGTCCGCCTGGGGCGATGGAGATAAGAGAGGATCCGAATCCGGGCATAAAAAAGTGCCCCGAACAGGATTCGAACCTGCGACCTTTCGCTCCGGAGGCGAACGCTCTATCCACTGAGCTATCGGGGCCAACAGCATTGCAGCCTAGCATGATCAGGGCTTGAGGAATGGGGGTCACTGGTCCAATGAGAGTTCTCGTGAGAGATGCCATAATTAGCGGGCTATCTCGTGATTGTGCTACGGCGCTCAACTCTTAAAGGAAGGTCACTATGCGTGTCCATATTGGTACTGATCATGCCGGCTTTGAATTGAAGAATGCCATCGTTACCTACCTGCAAGAAAAAGGGTATGACGTGGTGGATCACGGCGCACACACCTATGACGCCCTTGATGACTACCCGCCTTTTTGTATTGCCGCTGCTGAAGCGGTCGTTAATGAGCCGGGCTCTTTAGGGATTGTCATTGGCGGGTCGGGCAATGGCGAACAAATGGCCGCCAATTGTGTCAAGGGAGTGCGCGCCGCCCTCGTATGGAATGACAGCACTGCTGCCCTAGCTCGCGAACACAATGACGCTAATGTCATTTCTGTGGGAGGCCGCCAACATTCCACCGAAGAAGTTTTGCGCTTTATTGATATTTTCTTGACCACTCCATTTTCTGGGGACGAACGCCACCAACGCAGGATTGACCTGATGGCTGACTACGAGGAAACCCGCTAGGAAAAGGATAGGGCTACCCTCCCTGCACAACGATCTGAGCGATCAGGAAAATATTCAGCGCCACAATGACCACTGCCACCGCACATGCCACGGCAGTGGTCATTCGCGTATTCACATAGTCGCCCATTACGGATTTCTGCGCTGTTAAATAGACCAGCGGAATAATGGCAAAAGGGATACCGAAAGACAGCAGAACTTGGGATAAAACTAATGCCCATGTGGGTTCCACACCCACCGCCAAAATCCCTAAAGCGGGCAATAGCGTCAATGCTCGCCGCGCTAAAAGGGGCACTTTAATATGCAGAAGCCCTTTCATGATTTCTGATCCTGCATAGGCGCCAACGGAAGTTGATGCTAAACCAGAAGCCAATAATCCCACGGCGAAAATCCCGCCAACCCATGGCCCTAATGCCATGGAAATAGCGCTGTGGGCACCTTCGATAGTATCTGTGCCTTCGATTCCTTGCAGTGCTGATGCCGCAAGAAGGAGGAGGCCAATATTGACAATCCCAGCAAGCCCTAACGCCCAGATAATGTCCCAACGAGTGGCTCGGATAAGGGTATGTATTTGTGTGCTGTCACGCGTTTCGGCGCTCCCGTGGCGGTCATTGACCAAAGAAGAATGTAGATAGACCGCATGGGGCATCACCGTTGCCCCCAACATTGAGGCCGCCACAATCACTGAATCAAGACCAGCAAAACGAGGAATAAGCCCTGCGCCAACGGCACTCCAATCAGGATGGGAAATCAATAACCCGCTGAGGAAACCCAGGGTAATGACAAGGAGGAGGGCAATAATTGTCGCCTCAAAAAAGCGTTGATGGCCTCGCCCTTGAAGGATTAAATGCAGCATTGATGCGCTGCCAATAATGACGCCGCCCCACAGAAGGGGGATACCAAAAAGCAAATGAAGAGCAAGCGCCCCACCAATGACCTCAGCGACATCTGTAGCGGCCGCAACGACTTCCGCTTGAACCCAATAGGCTAAACGCGGGAAACGCCCCAATTTTTGACCGAGAAGGCGGGGAAAGGAGGTGGCGGTGACCAGACCAATTTTTGCTGACAAATACTGGATGAGCATGGCGGCAAGATTGGCACTGACTAAAACCCAAATGAGGACATAGCCATAACGTGCGCCAGCAGTAATATTTGCTGCCACATTGCCTGGGTCCACATAGGCAATTGCAGCGACAAAAGCCGGTCCTAAAAGGGGAAGGAGACGGCGCTTGGTCGCTGATGGTGACATTGCTCCTCCTGTGTGATGATGCCGTCTGACTGTAGCGCTAGTTTCGGGTATCCGAAAAATAGGGGTGGAGCGCCAACGCCACCGCCTGACAACCAGCCTGAGGCGACGACGGTGGGGAGGAGGGTTTTTGCCCGCGCTAGCGCGGTTCTGGCCAGCGAGTGCGAGCTGGCCACAGTGGCCGCGTTGCTGCTATTTGACGCCAGGCGTCTTGTGCTTATGTCTTTGTCGCGGACGGGAATTAGTGCGCGTTGCGAGTACCTAAATATGGGCGGGTTGGCAGTGGCGCGCGTCAACGTCCTAAGCTTTTCTTCGTGACCCCAGAAGAACTTGCTGACCTTATTCGCATCTGCCTTAATGATGCTGTTGCTAGCGGCGCACTCGCGCTAGCACAGGAGGACATTCCCGAAACGGTGAAGGTAGAGCGTCCCCGAAATCGTGATCATGGGGATTGGGCAACAAATGTCGCTCTGCAATTGGCGAAGAAGGCGCAGAGTTCTCCTCGCGATTTTGCCCAGGCATTAGCCGATCTTCTTTCTGCGAAAGACGGCATTGATTCTGTTGAGGTGGCAGGGCCTGGTTTTATTAATATTCGCCTTGCGGCTGCCTCTGCGGGTGAACTTGCCCGTCTTATTGTTCAGTCGCAAGGGGAGTATGGCCGTAATGAGTCCCTCGCCGGTAAACATATTAATCTCGAATATGTTTCTGCTAATCCCACGGGCCCCATTCATTTAGGTGGTGCACGGTGGGCTGCTGTTGGGGATTCCCTGGCCCGTTTAATGGTGGCTAGTGGCGCACAAGTCACGCGCGAATACTATTTCAATGATCACGGTGCGCAGATTGATCGTTTTGCGCGTTCATTGCTGGCTCGGGCACGTGGCCAGGAAGCCCCCGAAGATGGCTACGGCGGGCAATATATTGCTGATATCGCTGATCAGGTTCGTGCTGATGCTGCGGCAGCGGGTGAGGTTGACCCGGCCACCTTGCCTGAGGACGAAGCCGTAGAAGCCTTCCGCTCGCGCGGCGTGGCATTAATGTTTGCCGAAATCAAGGCACGCCTCAGTGCCTTTAATGCCGAGTTTGATGTCTTTTTCCACGAGGACTCACTGCATGATTCTGGAGCAGTTACGCGCGCTATTAATGTTTTGCGCGAGCGTGGAGAAATCTTCGATGAAGCGGGAGCGACGTGGTTACGTACCACCCGTTATGGTGATGATAAAGACCGGGTACTCATTAAATCCGATGGGCAGGCTGCGTATTTTGCCGGTGATGTTGCCTATTATTTAGATAAACGAGGGCGGGGCGCTGATACCGCTATTTATCTTCTTGGTGCCGACCACCATGGGTATATCGGCCGAATGATGGCAATGTGCGAAGCCTTTGGCGATAAACCGCATGAGAATATGCAAATCCTTATTGGCCAGATGGTGAATCTGGTCAAAAATGGGGAACCTGTGCGAATGTCGAAACGCGCAGGAAATATTGTCACCCTGGATGATTTAGTGGACGCTGTTGGCGTTGATGCGGCCCGCTATGCATTAGTGCGCGTATCCATGGATTCCAATCTGGATATTGACCTGGATCTTTTGGCCTCGCATTCCAATGACAATCCCGTGTACTACGTGCAATACGCCCATGCCCGGACCTGCAATGTCGCCCGTAATGCGCATGACCATGGGGTCACGCGCGACGGTGGATTCGAGCCGGGTGCTTTAGATAGCCCCGCAGACGCGGATCTTCTTGGGGTGCTGGCACAATTCCCCGCACAGATTGCTCAGGCGGCCGATTTACGTGAACCTCACCGTCTGGCCCGCTACTTAGAGTCGCTGGCTGCTGCTTACCACACGTGGTATGGCAAGTGCCGGGTTGCTCCTCGTGGAGATGACCCTGTTGAAGCTGGTCATATTGCTCGTTTGTGGCTCAATGATGCTGTCACCCAGGTGCTGCGCACTGGCTTGGGTCTGCTGGGTGTGTCAGCTCCAGAAAGGATGTGATGATGGGTTCGTCATCTGCTGAATCGCGTGAAGAAGCCCCGGTCGGTTCCTTGATTTGTCCGGAGCCTGCCGAGCGTCCAGATTTGTGGCCATGGACAATGCGCAGAGACGCCGACGGGGTGCTGTCCCTCGCTGGCGTTCCATTGACTACGATTGCCCAGGATTTCGCGACCCCTGCTTTTGTCATGGATCGCGCCGATTTACGAGGGCGGGCACAGGTGTGGGCCAGCGCCATGGCAGAAGAATTCTGGGATGGCTATGGAATGAGTGGGGGAGATGCCTTTTATGCAGGTAAAGCTTTCCTCTGTTCCGACGTTGTCCGCACGGTAACAGGCGTTGGAATGGGCGTGGATACTGCGTCTTTAGGTGAACTCACCTGCGCATTGCGCGGGGGAGCCCTGCCTAGTGTCATTGGACTGCACGGGAATAATAAACTCGATAGTGAAATTGAAACGGCGCTTTTAGCGGGAGATAAAGAGGGAATCGAGAGGATCTTTATCGACTCGCTCTCTGAAGTTGCGCAGGTTGAGAAAATCGCGGCACACCTTGGGGTCCGCGCCCGTGTGATGATTCGCGTCAAAACGGGTGTGCACGCGGGAGGAAATGAATATATTTCCACAGGGCACGAAGACCAGAAGTTCGGGGTTGGCGCATTTGATGGGCAACTCGATGAGGTTGTCAGCGCAATTGCTGCCAGTCCACATTTGGAATTGCGGGGTCTTCATAGCCATATTGGCTCTCAGATTCACGGGGTCGATGCTTTTAAAGAAGCAGCCGCTATTATGTGCGATCTGAGTGCGAAGGTTAGCGCGCAGATTGGTGCTCCTTTGCCGGAAATTGATTTAGGTGGGGGAGTAGGTATTGCCTATACGGGTGCAGACCCTGTTCCCACTGCTCCAATTGAGGTTGTTCGCGCTGTTGCGAGTGTCATTCGCGAGAAATGCACAGAATTGGGGATCGCGATTCCGCGAGTTTCTGTTGAGCCTGGCCGCAGTGTGGTGGGTCCAACCACTATTAGCTTGTATCGCGTTGGGGCGGTAAAAGACGCGATTCTTGGATCTGATACGCATCGCCGGCGTTATGTCGCTGTTGATGGGGGAATGGCAGATAATATTCGCCCGGCGCTTTATGGTGCGCACTATACGGCGACTTTAGCGAATCGCATTTCGGACGCCCCTGTTGTTCGTAGCCGGGTGGTGGGAAAACACTGCGAAAGCGGCGACATTATTGTGTGGGATGTGGACCTACCCAGCGATATTCAATCGGGGGATCTTCTAGCTGTTCCAGCCACAGGAGCCTATGGATATTCCATGGCCTCGAATTACAATATGCTTCCCAAGCCCGGTGTGATTGCCGTTGAAAACAGTGAGGCGAAGTGGATTGTCCGCCCGCAAACCATCGATGACGTTCTCGCTCTGGATTGCGGCTGATAATCCAGATCCTCGCCTTGCACTGAGCTCAAACTCCTACGGATATGCCTCGTCCGTAGGAGTTTGAGCGAGGACGGGGCCTGGTTTTTTGGGGTGGGGGTTGTTGGTGTGACCTGGTGGTTTGGGGGCGGGTCATTGCGGTGTGGGGCTGGTGATGATTTTGGTGTGGTTTGAGCGGCGTGTGGGGGCGTGTTTTTCCAGGTCAGCCGTCGTTTAGTGCCTGTGGTCTGGGTTTTTGGTGTGTTTGTGTGTGTTCAAAGTGGTGACAGGGGGTGTGATGTTGGTCTAACGTTTGTGTATGTGTCCAGATAGGCATGATTATGGTGGTGGTTCTCCTCGTTATAGCGGTGCTGCTAGGCGGGGTGAGGATCGTGAGTTTGAGCGTGATGATCCGGAGATGGATCGGGTGATTAGGCGCTGGTGGTGGGCGGCTGGAATCTCATGGCTGGTTGCTATTTGCGTCGTGTATTTGACGTTTTGCCATAAGCCGCCCCAGGAGCCGTCCACTAGTGCGGTTCGCCCGGCTGCGCCTGCTGCTGTTGTTCAATCTGGCGCGGGTCAGTCTGGTGCTGGTCAGTCGGGCGGTGGTGCTGGTGGGCAGTCGGGTGCTACGGGTGGGCAGTCTGTTGGGGATGGGCCGATGTCCAATGGGTACAGGGTTGGCCCTGATGGGCGTCTGCTTCAGCCCGACCAGGGAAACCTGACCCCACCAGAACTACCCGAAGAAGCAAAACAAGAAAGCGCTGCGGGGGCCGAGGCGTATGCGAAATATTACTTTGCCTTGCTGAGTTACGCCTTGAAAACAGGGGATACTGATGAGCTAAAAAGTACCTATAACACGGACTGTAAGTCGTGCGCGCAACGCACTGCAAACATTGAGAATCAATATAAGAACGGTGGCTGGTTTCATGGAGAGGGTCATCTCATTGAGGAATCGTATCCGGGGATTCAGTTGAATGATGAGGAACGTGCTCGCCACCGTTGGCAGGTATATATGCGTTTACATACTCCTGCTTATACGCAGTACTACCCTGATGGTTCACTAAAGCCAACTCAGGAGAATCGGACTGAGGTGTTAACTGAAACCTGTTGGAAAGGTGACGCTTGGACGATTTGCGGAACCACAATTGAGGAAAGAAAATGACTAGAAAATGGCTTTTTCCGCTAATTCTTGTTCCCATCGTATTCAATGTACCTGTGGCGTTTGCTAATGACTGTGACGGCTCAGGTTGCGAAGACTCCGCTAACTTAAGCACCACTTCAGACGGCGATACGGTAAAACTCTCAGCTTCTCGTGAGGTGGTGGTTCCGGGGTCTTCTGGGGTTGTGGAGTCTGGTCCGCCTGTTTCTGAGGTAGCGCCTGAGGTGGAGGCTCCTGTGGTGGACTCTTCTGGTGAGGGGTCGCCTTTTAGTGCGGAGAATCTGACAACGCCATCGTCAGTGACGCCTGATTGTGAGGCACTGGATTCGCCTATTGCTCAAGGAGCGTGCCTTGGGTCGCAGTTCGCGTTGCTTGCCTCCAGGGGTGGTGGGTCTGAAGAGTTTGTCTCTGCTACCCCGCGTGAGCGTGTGGATCTGCGCCAAGCGGTGACGAATGTGCCTACGCGTCGTATTGTCAGCCACGCTTCTGGTTTTGCTGGGGTGAAGGGTGCTGGTCTTGTGGTGGAGCCGTATCGGCATAAGGTGACTAAGGTGCCTGTGGTGGTACATGCTTCCCAGCCGCGTCAGGTTAAAGAAGTGGAGTTGTTTGGCCGCAAAATTGCGGTGACGTTTGTGGGGACCTCGTTTGTGTTTGATTTCAATGACGGGTCCGAACCGTTGGTTTCCGCGACTCCTGGGGCGCCGTATCCGTCTATGGAGTTGCAGCATATTTATCGTAAAGGCAGCCCTGCTCAAACAGTGACGCTGACAACGACGTGGGAGGTGACGTTGACGAATCCGTGGACTGGGCAGACCAGTACGACTAAGGATGCTTTGGTCACGGTGGAAACTTCTGACCCGTTCCGCGTCTATAGCATCCACACTTATCTGACTGACACCGCTGAAGAAGAAGCCGGCCACTAACCCGTCCCTCCTTTCTTGCCAAGGGTCTTGCCTGTCCCTGGGGAGTTGGTGGTTCGGCTTGGACCAAGCCTGGCCCTGCTGCTTGCAGTAAAGAATCCGTTTTGTCCCCTTCGATTCCTACTTCTTACCCACATGTTTCATGGTGTCGTGTTTTAAGGAGGTCTTTGTCGTGTCTGGTGGTCCGCAGTCTCAGCGCCCGTCTGGCAATACACCCCACCGCCCTCATCACCGTCGTGGCGGGCCGGCTGGGGGTGAGCAGGCGGGTTCTGCTGCTTTGGTGGAGCGGGATCAAAGCGAGGCCAGTGACGGTGAGGCTGGTGATGATCAGGGGGTGTGGTATGAGCATGTGAATCTCACGGGGAAAGACTTGTTTCGTGCTCTTTTATGGGCTAACGGGATTGTGATTGCGGTGTGTGTTTTCCATGCTGTCATGTTTTTGCCTCCTTATGGCGTGTTTTATGACGGGCCTGCACGGCCAGGTCACCTAGAACACCACGCCACCGACACGGTCGATAACCACCCGCCGCATACTGGTGACGCCCAGGCCGCAAGTGGTAGTAGTGGTGGTGGTCAGTCGGATTCTGGTCTGGCACAGTCCACTGTTCAAACCCCGCACCCGCCCAATCACAGTGGCAGTGGCAGTGGTGATGCTCCCAGCAGCACTGGCACTGGCAGTGACAGTGCTGGTCAGTCTGCTGCCCCGCCCTCGTCAACTAGTGCCGATACGCCACTACCAGAAAAACCCAACACCCCCCACAACCTAGACGACAACAGTGCGATAGAGCTAGCGAATTACTATGTTGATGTCCTGACCTACTCCGCTGACACAGGCGACACGAAACCGCTAGATGACCTTTTTGCTCCTAACTGTCAAGAATGTGCCAATGTCAGCAAGGGTATACGGAGTCTGTATGACAAAGGTGCCTGGGTAGAAGGGATCTCGTATTCCATTGATGGTGAGATCACCACCTCGCGTGGTCCGCAGCAAAGTGGGCGACATCCTTACTGGCTTGTTCACATTCGACTTCTCAGTTCACAACACGCTATTACTGACCTCCAATCCCGGAAAAGGCACCCCGCCTCCCAGACATCCACCACCCTGGCCCTATGCCAACACAACACCCAATGGAAAATCTGCGCCATCCGCCAGGAACCGGCCCAACAATCAAGATAGGCAACAGCCACTAGAAACCCGACACCCAATATCACAGGCATCCGGCGCCGCTGTGCTTCAGGTGTGCGTCATTAATCGGTGCGGTCCATGCCAAGAAGTAGACGTGCAGTATCCATATCAGTCACCAGGTGATCGACCAAGCCGCCCCTAAGTGCAGCGCTAATTGCTGCTGCTTTAACATCACCCCAGGCGACTGCAATGACGCAGGGGATTTCCTTAATTCGACTAAAGGGAACTGCAATTAAACGTCGGCAGATATCCATATCTAAGTGCTCACCACTAGCGTTGAAATGATGTGCGCCAATATGCCCTACTGCCCCCGCCTTCACTAAAGTTGAATGCTCTTGTTGCGTGAGATAATGGGAAAAAATGGCGCCATCAGATTGCGGTGACGTTGCCCCAATACCAGTCAAATAAATATCCGCATGAGACGCCATAGTTAATGTTGTCGATACTCGATCTTCCCTGCGTAATGCTGCTGCCATTTGTACACTTGACACCACTAATGGCGCGGGGAGAACCCGGTAGGTCGAAGAGAATTTTTCGGCGAGAATCCGGCAAATTTCCTGCGAATCAATAAGGTGGTTATTATCTGCCACCGCCCCTAAAGCTTGAATAATCTCCAGATGAGGATAACGGAGCGGTTTTAACTCGCGGACCAGGTTCGAAATCGTGTGCCCATTGGACACTGCAACAACGGAGTCCTGCCGTAGGTATTCCACAAGGACCTGCCCCGCAAGGCGCGATACTTCCGTACTATCTGCCGTTGCTGAACTTAAACTCACCGTAGCCCCGCGCAACTCGTAATGACGTTTCAGCGCAGTTTCCATTTCAACGGCGCGTTCTAGAGGGTGACCCACACTAATAGTGACCACTCCTTCTTTGCGCGCTTCACTGAGAAGACGCGACACCATCGATGGAGAGTAGCCAATTTCTTTGGCAATGCTCCCTTGGTCTTTGCCGTCAATCCAGTAACTTCGGGCAACCGACATCAGTAGGTCAAGGCGCTGACGATCCACCATCATGCACATCCTTGCAAGCTTAGAGGCTGATCTATCGCACTATATTGCTTTTTCCTCGCGAAATAAAGACCTTGCAGATGAGGACTATGCATAAATATGAACGCTTCTGCTGTTCTTCTTGAGATTCGCGGGAAAGACTAAAAGCACCGATTCGCCCCGTGAAGCAAAGGAGCATTCTCATGGCCATCATCCGCACCATTAATGGAGATGTTGCCCCAGAAACCCTCGGTGTTGTCAACGCTCATGACCACCTCATCCGTGTTGGTGCTGGCGAGGTTTATATCGACCCTGACCACCTACTTGATGACATTGATAAGGCAGTCGAAGAAGCCACCTACTTTGTTGAAGCATCCCGCCAATGGGCCGATGGCGGAACCATTGTTGATATGTGTCCAGCAGCCTGTGGGCGTGACGTTCTCAAAGTGCGGGAAGTTGCCTCGCGCGTTCCCGGCCTGCAAGTCATCCAATCCACCGGCTTTCACCAGCAGAAAGTCTATTTAGAATGGCGTCAAAGCTGGGTCAACCAATACACGATCACCCAGATTGCCGACCTTCTTATTGCCGATATTGTCGAAGGCGTAGACCGTTTTGACTATATGGGCCCCATTGTTGAACGCACTGACATTAAAGCGGGTGTCATTAAATGGGCAACTGCCTACGGGAAAATCACCCCATGGGAAGTGAAAACCGGTAAAGCTGTAGCTATTGCCGCAAAAGAAACAGGTGCGCCCATTAATACCCACGTCACCGCTGGCACCTGCGGTCCCGAACAAGCCCAATTCCTTATTGCGGAAGGAGTTGAGCCTTCCCGGATCGCCATTGGACATATCCAACGCAACTGGGATCCATGGGTTCAAGAGCAAATTTGCAAACTTGGTTGCTATGTCGAACTCGATGGAACCAATCGCATTAAATATGTCCCCGACCATGCCCGTGTCAACCTGGTCAAAGTTCTCGGCGAAAAAGGATACGGGCAACAGATTCTTCTCGGGACGGACTCAGGCAAAGCGTCGTACCAGAAGGCCTATGGCTCTGTGACCGGTATTGATTTCGATCCAGCGGTTTTCGCACCGCGACTCATTAACGACGAAGGATTTGAGCGTAGTTATGTCGATGATCTCTTGATCGGCAATGCCGCCACTTTCTTCGCCTGGGAACCGTTAAAGGGGTAGGGAAGTCATGTCCACATTGCCACGCCTTCAAATAGCCCTCGACACCACTGATATGCCGACTGCGTTGGGCCCCCTCAATAAAGCCATTGACCACATTGACATTATTGAGTGCGGAACAATCCTTATTCTCAGTGAAGGACTCCATGCAGTGCGCGCTATTCGTGCCCTGTACCCGGATACTCCGATTCTGGCCGATGTTCGTATTGCTGAAGCCGGCTCCAAAATCTCCCGTCTCGCATTTGAAGCCGGTGCCACATTAGTGTCCTGCGTGGCCGGGGCATCAATGACGACGATTGAGCAGGTCTGCGCAGTCGCTAAAGAATTCGGCGGCGAAGTACAAGTCGAATTAGCAGACGAATGGTATGACGTTGAACGTGCCCGCGCTTGGCATAACGTTGGCGTTGAGCATGTCATTGTCAAACGCTCCCGCGATAAAGAAGCGGCAGGGGATTTATCGTGGAATCCCGATGATATTGCCCGGGTTGCTGAATTGGCAGATATTGGCTTTACAGTCACAATTACCGGCGGAGTTTCCCCTAAAGATCTCCCCGTTTTTGCTGGCAGCCCAGTCGGTATTGTCATTGCTGGACGCTCGATTGTTGCCGCAGAAAACCCCGCCGAAGCAGCTGCTGAATTGCGTACCGCAATTGCTGAGGTCTGGTCATGACTGCCCTCGTCGATGGAATTAGCCTTGGCATATACGAAAAGGCTCTCATCGGGGACCCAGATGAAGAAAAACGTGACTGGAATGCCTGGTTTGCTCAGGTTCCTCAGGCAGGTTTTTCCTTTGTGGACCTTTCCATTGATGAATCGGAGCAACGGGAAGCCCGTTTGCAATGGACTCCACGTCAATGTGTGGCTATTCGCCACGCAGCTGACAATGCGGGCACCACTATTGGTGGAATATGCCTGTCAATCCATCGTAAAGTCGGCCCGGGCAGCGCCGATCCTGCGGTGCGGCAAAAAGCCCGCGACATTATGGCTCGTGGCCTGCAGGTCTGCCATGATCTGGGTGTGGGCGTCATCCAGATTGCTGGCTACTACTGCTACTACGAAGATCCCCACCCGGACGCAGAACGGTGGTATGCGCAGATGCTTGCCGATGCTGTGCCAATGGCAGCGCGCCTTGGAGTGATTATGGGGATTGAGAATGTTGATGGGCACGATGTCACCTCGATTGCGAAAGCAATGGAGTTTGTTCATCAGGTGAATTCTCCCTGGCTTCAGGTTTATCCAGACTTGGGCAATATTGTCGAACAGGGTAAGGATCCGTTAGCTGACTTAGAAGCAGGCCGCAATCATATGGTGGCAATGCACGCCAAAGATGTGCGCCAAGGGGAGCCTCGACGCGTTGATATGGGAACCGGTATTGTCGATTGGGACTTGAGTTTCCAGGTCCTTAAAGCCCAAGGTTGGGCTGGCCGTCTCATGATCGAGATGTGGAATGACGATGCCCCGGATTCAACGCAGCGTTCAATGCGAGCACGCGATTTTATTGCTGCTAAAGCGCGGGGCGCGGGTATTCCTATTGTGGCTTAAAGGCCATTTTCTTACCGAAAACACTACTATTCACCACCGATATACACACTGCCGTGGAATCTCTATTGCATTGATGGGAGTGCAATCATGACCTATGATATTTCAACAATTGGCGAGGGGCAAATCCGTCTTACTTGCTTTAAAGGGGAGCGTCTTTCTAATGCCAATCAACTTCGAATGAGTGCTGCCTGTTCCGAAGCCAATGTGTCAGGCTTATTGTCGCAACTTGGGCGTCGCGCATTATGGACATCAAAAATCCCGAAAGGGGAGTTAGCGACACGCATTATTCATGAGTACCGTTCCGTTGGAGTCGATGTCTCTAATGTCATCCTTTCCGAGGGCGGGCGTGCGGCTTTATATTTCATGGAGCCCGGAGAATATCCAATGCCTGCAAAGGTTAGCTATGACCGAGAATATACGCCTTTCCGCGATATGCAGATCGAGGATTTTGACTGGGAGAAAATGCTTGACACGCGCCTTGTTTTCGTCACGGGAATTACTGCTGCATTAACCGAACATACGGCAAAAGTGATTACCCATTTCGTGGACCAGGCTCACGAAAGAGGAATTGATATTGCTCTCGACGTGAATTACCGCTCCCTTTTGTGGACCCCAGAAGAGGCGCGAGAAGTCCTCGAACCTATTGCACGGAAATCCTCCATCGTGTTTTGCTCGCGCCGCGACGGGCAAATCGTTTTCGGATTGGACGAGGGCGGGGCGGACGTGTGCCCAGCGCTGCGTGACTTATTTGGAGTAAAAACCGTGGTCTCTACAGACCAGATTGATGGGGTCTACTATTCCGACGCTGATGACGGAGAGAAGACCTTTGAGGTGACTCAAGTTCCTGTTCTTGATCGGCCCGGCGCTGGTGATGCCTTTGTTGCTGGTGTTCTCCACGGGTTCCTTGGTGGCGATGTTGTCCAAGGAATCCAATACGGCCAGCGAACAAGTGCCTTTGCTCTGACTCACTACGGGGATTTGACTCGAATCTCTGCCACCGAACTTGATATCCCTACGACCACTGACATTATGCGCTGATGCATATCTCATGCCCTAAGGAAGTGAAAGGTAATGACTTCACAAACACATGGGCGCCAAACCGCCCTTGAACAAATTGACTCTCGCCCTCTGACAAAGAATCAGAAGAACCTTATTGCCCTGGTTATTATTGGCAATGTCTCCGAGTTCTTCGACATGTTCCTTATTGGATTCGTCGTCTCACTCCTTATTAAGCCATGGAACCTGACGGGAACAGAAACGGGAATTATTCTTGCTTGTTCCGGCCTTGGAACCGTTATTGGCGCCATTATGTGGGGGCGACTAGCCGATAAGATGGGCCGTAAACGCGCATTCTTCTGGTGCGTATTGATCTTTACTGTCTTCACTATTGTTTCCGTATTCACCCCTGACCGTGGGTGGATTATGCTCGCTGCCTTGCGTGTCCTCGTCGGTATTGGAGTGGGCGGACTCAATATTGTCTCGATTCCTTATGTCCAGGAATTTGTCCCCAGTAAACAGCGCGGATTACTGGCCGGACTTGGCTCCGTCTTTATTCCTCTTGGCTTGCTTTTAGGCGCAGTTGCCCAAAAGGCCTTCCATGAGGATTGGCGTGTCCTGATTGCACTGGGTGGATTGCCCATCCTGTTGCTTCTGTGGTTGCGTTTGGTCCCAGAATCGCCACGTTTCCTTCTCTCGCAGGGTCGCACTCAAGAAGCTCGTGAGGCCCTCGCCTGGGCACTGGAGATTCCCGCCAATGACGTGGGCGAATTGCCGAAGGTCGAAGTTGGCCCCTCGGCCTCGTATTCCGTGGTATTTTCCCGCTACTGGAAGTCCTTGTTGATCGTCACCCTGGGTTCTTTCAGCTTTATTCTCGGCTCATTCACCATTCAATCCTGGGGGCAAACACTTCTCCAGGATGGCTATGGACTCAATCCCGATATGGTCGGCAACCTCTTTATTGGGGTTTCCCTCGCGGATCTCTTTGGACGATTGGGATCGGCTTGGCTCGCAGACCATTTGGGCCGCCGCTGGACAATGTTTAGTTTCGGTCTGATTGGTGCGGTGGGTTCACTGATTGTCGCTTTCTCCGCCCAATCTGGCCCGGGTGGATCCTGGATGATCTTCTTCATTGGCATTTTGATCGCCATGGCCTTTGGTGACGGTGCTTTCGGTATTCTCAATGCCTTCGGTGGTGAACAATTCCCGAATGAAGCACGCGGCACTGGCCTTGGATTGGGATATGGCATTGGTGCCACCGCCAAGATTTTTGGCCCGCTTATTATGGGCTGGATGATTGGCGGTAATGCGGTGAAACAGGATGTCACCCTTCAAGCCGTATTCCCGGCCTTTATTTTCTTCGCCGCCCTTCTTGTGCTCGGCGGAATCATCTACCTCTTTGCTCGGGAAACAAAGGGGGAGTCTTTAGAGAAGATCTAAAGGCGCCAGATACGGGGTGTGAAGATCGGTGGGGTCCGGGCCCACTACTTCACACCCCGTATCTTTGCGTTTTCGTGGCTTTTACGCAGAAATATGCTTGTGTCTGGATATTTCTGGCTCACCAGTGGCGTGCCGCTATAAGAAGATGTACTGATGCGCGTCTCATTTGGTGAACCGGGTCCCGAAAGATGCCAGGTATAAAAAATATTCGGCCCCGACCTCGTTAAATGCGAAATGACCTGCATTGACCCAAAATGGAAGCGGTTGCAATTTGAGTTTCCTGCGGTAGCCTTTCTCACATGGCTGTGGTCCAACGGTGCCCATAACCATGCTCCGGGCGGTGTTCACACCACCCAATAACCCATCCCACCTCCCTGTGGGTCCTATCCAAATACGACAGGAGAGCACCACATGGTCTCAAGAGTTCCTATGAGAACAGCAGCTCTTTCGGGAGTCGTTGCCCTGGCCTGCGCCATGGGCATTGCGGGAACAGCGCATGCTGATCCTGATGTACCTACTACCGTTGTATCCAGTGACTTCCTCCTTGAGGGAACAAACCAAGTGGAGTCTGGAATTCCCCGTAACTACGCGGTGAATCTTGGCGAAAATGCGTCGCCACGTGACTTCACTCGAATCGTCAGCCGAGCCACGAAACTGGGTGGCGTTGTCCTCGAACAATACCCCGAGTTCAACTCATTCTTCGTCCAATCTGCTGATGGTGGTTTCGCTGGGAAACTCAACAAAGAAGCAGCTGGCGCTGGCATTGCGCTCCACTCTATTGGCCCCACTCGAATGGCCGTAGTTAAAGGAGCGGAAATCGTTGTTCCTGACGCCAATCAAAGTGCCATTGCAGAAGAGAGTAAACGTGAGTCCTCTTTCGCAGTGGACTCCCAACTCGACGATGTGGCATTTAGCCCGGACCCAGACTCCTCTAAAGCATGGGGATTGGAAGCTATTGGCGCCGACAAGGCACAAAGCGTTGACGTTAAACTCTCCGAAGTGACCGTTGCCGTCCTCGATAGCGGTATTGATGGTGACCACCCAGACCTTGCTTCGCAGATTCGTCGGGACCTGTCAGTTGGCTGCCAAAAGAATGGCGTCCCCGATACATCCCAGTCTGCCTGGGATGATGAGCACTACCATGGCACTCACGTCGCAGGCACTATTGCGGCCGCCCATAATGGTATTGGTATTGACGGGGTTGCCCCTAATGCCAAGTTAGCTGCAGTGAAAGTCTCCAACGCCGATGGATTGATTTACCCCGAATATGTCACCTGTGGCTTTGTGTGGGCTGCAGATAAAGGGATTCCGATCACCAATAACTCCTACTACGTAGACCCATGGCTCTACTGGGTTGCTGATGATCCCACCCAGGCGGCCGGCATGGAAGTCGTTTCCCGTGCTGCCAGCTATTCCCACAGCAAGGGTGTCACCCATATTGCTGCCGCGGGGAACAAAGGCCTGGATCTTGACAATCCAACCACCGATTCATCGAGCCCCAACGATCGCGATAAGAATATGATCATTGACCGCGACGTCAGTAAGGGCACGCAAATTCCCACGCAGTTGGATCCCGTGATTAGGGTGTCTGCAGTTGGCCAAGCAAAGACAGATAAGCCAATGTCTGCCTATGAGGTGCCCCTTGTCCGCGCGGGTTTCTCCAACTACGGATACAAGTCCATTGACGTGACTGCCCCTGGTGTCAGTATTTACTCCACTATTCCGATGGATCTGAAGACCCGTCCGGGAGTGGGTTATGCACGCCTCAATGGCACGTCAATGGCAGCCCCGCACGTGTCTGGCGTGGCCGCGTTGATTAAAGCGGTCCACCCCGAATACGGTCCGCAGGAGGTGCGTCAGCAATTGGGTGACCAAGCAGCGACTCACTATTCGCGTCTACGAGAGTCCTACTCTGCAGATGGCGAACAAGATTACGAGTATCGCGGATTTGGTCTGGTCAATGCTTATGCCGCAGTGACTGAGGACTTGGAGGACTAAGTTCCTTCACACATGCCGCAGGGTGGGTTCTGGTGCCAGAACCCACCCTGTTACTGTCTGCAGGGCCAATAGAATTCTTTCTATGATTGTGATTCGGGATCGGTATCGTGGGCTGTTACAGGGGAGTGCTGAGATCACATTACGAGGGCGGAGTGTCACCATCCCATTCACTCTCGATGATGAAACGGGCTCATTTCCGAATCCAGATGAGGAAACGCGCTTGATCGCCCAATGGGATAACTGCATCAGGACCATCGATTGGGAGGCGGTGATCTCTGATATACGGCACACATGTGAACCATGTGGGAACTGTGGAGATACGCGGCAGGTGCATGTACACGTGAAATCAATAACCGCATATTGCGAAGAAATGATTCTCTCCTGTGAATGGCGAACAAGAGGGGAGGGAAGAATGGTTCACGTCGCGTGTAATAGGGATGGGGATATTATCTCCATTAAATCCGAATCAGAGTTTTAGCTACCGTTGATAAGCTCCAGCCCCGCCCTCGTGAATGACTGTCAGAAGAACGTTCAGCGCGAGGACGGGGCTAGAAGAAACGGTGCCAGCACCCAGGTGAGGACTTAAGCCAACCTTAGGGCAGCTGATCAAAGAGAAGATTCAGACCCTCACCCATTGTCGGGTGAGCAATCATCTGGGACCGGACCTGCTGATAGGTCAGCCCACCTGCCATGGCCATATGAATCGCAGTAATCACTTCGCCGGATTCCGCGCCCACCAAAGACGCGCCAAGAATCCGATGCGTCGAAGCATCAACTACTGCCTTCCACACTCCTTCGGTTGTGCGCATAGTCTTCGCCCGAGGAATGTTGGCCGTTGGCAACTTCGCGATGAGTACTTCGTGGCCAGCCTCGAGGGCTTCCTTCTCGGACAGACCAATGCGTGCCAACTCTGGAGTAGTAAATACTGTCCACGGAACCAGGCGGCCCGTGGTGGTCAAGGCACCCTCATCTGCGGGCGAGCCCTCGAATTGCGAACGAATCACCCGATAGTCGTGCCAAGAAGCATGCGTAAACATTGGGGTTCCGGCGCAGTCGCCAGCCGACCACACATCGGCCGCAGACGTCCGCAGGTGATCATCCACCACAATAAAGCCGCGCTCATTGACTTCCACGCCAGCCACGTCCAAGCCCAAAGCATCGGTATTCGGCACGCGGCCAGCGGCCACTAAGACGCGCTCGGCCTCCACCGTTGAACCATCTGACAGTTCCACGCGAGTCAGTGCTTTCTCGCCACCCTCAACCACCGACGCAGCAACAGCGCGCACATTCCCAAGAATCGTGACCCCACTAGCCACTAACCCGTCAGCCACAGCCCCAGCAATGTCAGCATCTTCGCGCGGCAAAATATGCTCTCCAGAAGAAATCAGCGTGACACTCACACCAAAAGTCGCCATCATCTGCGCAAATTCAACGCCAATATAGCCGCCACCAATAATCGCCAGCGACGCAGGCAATTCCTCAAGGCGCAGAATATCCTCACTGGTCCACGCGCCAGATTCCCACAGGCCCGGAATCTCCGGGCGCGCTGGCCGAGACCCGGTATTGATCAGGACCCGCGCCCCACGCAGGTGCCGCACAGATCCATCCGCTGCTGTCACCGCCACCGTTTTGGGCGCAGTAAACACTGCTTCGCCCCGAAGAAAATCCAAGCCGGGAGCAGTAAACATTTTCTCGTGCGCACCCACCAAGGTAGAGACAATGCCTTCCTTATGTCCGCGTAAGTCCGCCAGGTCAACCTGAGCAGCCTCGGTGCCATGCACCCCAAGGAGGCCAGCGCGCCGGGCCTGTTCAATTGCGCGCGCCGACGTCACCAGGGACTTTGTTGGAATACAGGCGACATTAATGCAGGTGCCACCGACATATTCGCGTTCAATCATGGCCACGGAATCGCCTTTAGCGGCCCGGTGTAGGGCTAGGGATTTGCCGGCCTTGCCTCCGCCAATAATCAGCAGGTCAACGTCAGTGATTTCTGTGGGCAGTGCTGTCTGGGTCATCTGAGTCCTTTCGCTTGAGTGGGCGTGGCGCCTCTGGTGCTTCATTGTCTTAACGCCGCCGCGGCTGAAAATCTTCCGTGGCATGAGCCTCACAATTTGCGGGGGAGGTAGCGGGCGTTGGTCGAAGATCATGAACGAGGGCGGGGTGCGAGTGTGTGATGCCTGCTGTGCTGCACCAAACGGTCAAAGGGCGACATTTTTGCCCGAAAATCGGCTTTTTTGTCGCCCTTTGCACGTTTGGTGTCGTGAGACCCCCTTTTCCAGACCAGGGCCGGGCAGTGCTAATACTCAACAGACCTTTAACTGCCGTGGCCCGCCATCCAGGCTTCGGCATAACGGCCACCAGTGGCAAGAAGTTCGTCATGAGTGCCCTGTTCAATAATCCTTCCCTGGTCCATGACAATAATCCGTTGACAGAGCATCGCCTGACTCAGCCGATGGGCGATCACCAGCGCTGCCCTTCCCTGAATGACCCGCGCCGCTGTCTCTTCTAGGACCTCGGCCTCGTCACTACCTGCCTCGGCCGTCGCCTCATCTAAAATAACGAGTCGCGGATTGGCCACCATTACTCGAGCCAAGGCTAACTGTTGTCCCTGAGCAGGGGAGAGGCTCATGCCACCGCTGCCCAACATTGTGTCGAGCCCATCTGGGGCACAAACCAGAACAGTCGCTCCCAGTGTGTCCAGAATTGCCAGTAATTCATCATCGGTAGCATCAGCCGCCAATGTCAGGTTGTCGCGCAGGGACGAAGAAAACACGTGTGTTTCCTGCGCAATCGTAAAGATCTCATTATTACGTAGGTGAGTGTGGCGCTTCCCAGTTTGTAGTGGAAAATGCCCGGCCAGCAGATTCGCCAGGGTGCTTTTCCCTGATCCGCTTACCCCCACTAGTGCCACATGTTCGTTATCGCGAATCAACAGATCCACGCCGCGGACTACCTCGGGGCCAGTAGGGTAGGAGAAATGTGCATTCCGTAATTCCACAAGGAACGAGGGCGGGGTCAGGTCTTTATCCACCTGCGCGTCGCCTGAGGAACGGTTGGTACCAGGGGCCTCCAACGCCGCACGTGACGCCTCAGACTTGTCCGCAAGCTCCACAACCCCAACGATTCTGCGAAGTGCCGTAGTTCCCTCTTGAAGCTCATCAGTAATCATGAGGAACTCTGAAAGCGGACCCATAAGCGCCATAAAAAGGAGGGCGCCTGACAGGATTGTCCCCACGGACCCGCCGTCAATAGCGACCCATACGCCAATAGCGAGAACCGCGACCAAGCCAATGTACTCGATCATAATCAGACGGCCCGTGAGGATATTTGTGACAATACGGGTACGCATTGCCCAGCGGACATGCTCCCAACTGGCGGCACGAATCCGCTCAATCTGCCGTTGCTGAATACCAAAAGCAAGGACGGTATTTTCTGCGCGGAAGGTATCTAATAGGTGTTTTTCTCGCTGCGATTCGGCATTGCGTTCAGCCGCATAGGTGCGTGGCCCAGTGCGCATATACCAGGCCATAGTCAGGCCAAGAAGAGGAAGGAGGAGAGGAAGTATTAAGATATAACGCGGATCCAAGATGCCCAAGCCAGAGGCCACTGTTATTCCCGATAAAGCCATTGAGATAGAACTGGGAAGCACATTGGGTAGCGAATTCCCCACCAAATCAACATCATCAGAAAGGCGTGACAATAAATCTCCGTGAGATTCGTCGATGACATCGCGGGGGAGTTTCAAAGCGGCGCGAATAAAACGCGCACGAATATTCCCTAAAATCCGCTCTGCAATATGGCCGAGTAAGTAGGCCGACGACCAGGCCAAAACACCGTTAATAATAGCGACGATAATCAAGAGGGTAATGACCCACCCTGGGGAAAACTCCTCCCTATTGATGAGGCGATCCGCCACCCACCCAACAAGAAGTGGGGCGACCAGAACGGTGAGTGCCTGGGCAATAAAAAGGCCTAATGCTACGAGCACACGAAGTTTTTGTGCCCGCAATTCTGTGGCAATAATACTGTAGGTGGAATGTGGGGCAGCTAAAGGCAGACTCATAAAGAGACCACCTGATCCGCAATAGCAATAAAAGCAGCGGAATCTGTTACGATAAGAGTTGTTTTTCCTCGCCGAAAATCGGCAAGGCGTTTGGTAATATCTCGTTCAGTCACCGCGTCCACAGAAGAGGTCGGCTCAATGAGAACCAAAGTAGGAGCATCAACATATAAAGCCCGGGCCAATGCCACTCGTTGACGCTGACCGCCTGAAAGACGGGAGCCATTTTCTCCTGTATCGCTGGCATAACCGTCTGGAAGCTCAGTCTCAGATAGGCATGCAATTTCCAGAGCCTGAATAGCCTGGGGTGAGGCAACACCACTATCCACAGCCACATTATCAATAATGCTTCCGGCCAATAATTGAGTGCTCTGTGGAACAATAAGAACCCCATCTTGGCCAGTTAGGCCATGGCAAAGAGTGGTGACCATATCCGCATTAGCATGAGCAACAGTCAAAATACCAGTTGGCGGTGAAAAGACATCCCTGTCACTGGTCTGCGCCCCGTCCTCGTTACTGTGAATAAGGGCCAATAGTCGCTTTGCTGCTCCACGCGACGATACCCACACGCCAACAAAACTATAGGCGACTCCCGATAGTGGATCGGTGACACTCATGCTTAGCGCGACAACGCTAACAAATTCGCCTGCTGTTAACTCCCCAGATCCAATAAGGAAAACAGCAAGAGCAATGAGAGTGGTAGCAATGAGGCCGCTGGCAAAAATTGACGCTCCCTCAAATGCAGCTTCCGCACTGCGACTCGCAATCGCCGCGTCTTGTGCGCGCCTATTGATACGTTGATATCGTCTGGCCACAGTATTTCCCGCATGCAAGCCATGAATAGTACGCAAACCTAAAAGCGTATCCGAAGCATTTCCTGCTGCTTGGCCAACGACCTCTAATTCATCTTCAATACGGTCTTGTATAGGAGCGATAAAAGGGTAAATCCCTGCCGCTATTATTGGGATAGAGACGAGTAAAGCAATACCTATAGAGGGGTGTATAATAAAGAAGATCGCAGCAATAGAAATAATTTGCGCGATATTGCCTGGCGGATATACAAGCACGTAAATCACTTGGCACGCCTGCCGAATATCCACTGTTAATCGCGAAACGAGTTCGCCAGGGAGGCGGTCAGCATTTCCCCGCTCGAGAGCCCTGCCCGTCAATTGTTGACTGATTTCGTGCTGGGTTCGTTGCATGCCGTACCAGCCGATCCGTCCGCCCAGGCGGGTCGCCACAACAATCACCATATACAGTGCACTCAGTCCTGCTAGTGCCCAGGCTAATGCAGGCCAGGTGTCACTAATGGACACTCCCAGTACCAGCGGGGTCAATACGGCGTCCACAATATGGCCTAAAAGGACGGGGATAAAAGTGATCCCCAGATTGCTGGTCATCACCAATAGCATGCCGATCAGGGAATAAGGTGCTGCTGAGCGGAGAATGTCGCGTAGCAGAGCATTCGCCGAAGCGTCTGGATTGAGGATAAAACGGTGGCGCTGCGGTGGGGAGGGCGCAGGATCAAAAAAGCCAAATTTACGGATCTGCATCGCTTGCTCAGGGCTCCCATAGATCTGGGCGACAGCGCCCTTTGGAGTCGCTGAAGACGTCATCGTTCCAATTGGTAGAGCATTGCCCCCCACCCCACATTGCTCCGCTCAATAACGCGTAATCCCGCCTCAGCGAAAAGCGCACGCAATTCGGCGTCACTACGGTGCCCGCCGCGTCCCATCGCAAAGTCAACTAGTGCTTCACCTGATTCCTCCGCTTCCTCACCTTCTTGGGCGAGGTCTTCAAAGACAAAGAGGTGCTGCCCGGGTGTTCCACGTAGCGCGTGCAGGGCATCAGTACGCGGCATATCCGCCAGGACACCGTAGAGGAAAGTCGTTTCCCATGGGTATGCACGAGCCAGAGATTCAAGTGCGACAACACTGCCGGGAAGATAGGTGATCCTTGGATGCACCATGTGCATTTCCTTTAGGAGTTCTATGTCCTCCAGTGAGGCGATAATCTGCACATTTACCTGTGTGTGGGTGCGGACAAGGGCTTCTGCAATTGCTCCCGCGCCAACCCCCATCAGCGCAAAGGTGCCTACTTGTGGCATGTGAGGCAATGAGGCAAGAGAAGATGCGAAATAGCCAGCAAGTTCCTCCCCGTCTTCAATCCTGAACCGGCGTGTTTGTTTATCAATACCAACCTCGACGCTTTGGCCACTACGGATTGCCTCGCTTAAGCCCAGGAGGGCAGTGAGTTGGGCACGGGCAGCTGCTCCCACTAGTTCGTCTGCGGCATGGTCATCTAATAATTCGCGACCCAAAATGGAAAGCGAGTAGGTGCTATCGCCGTTGTGCGTACGAAGGATTCCAATACTGGCCAGGAAAGTGCACAATTTGGCGACACCCACCGCATCCGCGCCGAGTTTTGTCGCCAGATCGTCGGCATTTTTTGCTTCCTCGCCCAGTGCTTTGGGCAGGCCAAGTTCGACCGCGGTGCGCAAGGCGAATGCGGGAACTAAGTCTGCTAACTGATCGAGTTCGTCATGCAATGCGCCTTCGTCTTCTTCTGGCACGGCACTATCTGCACTGTGAGGAGTAACTTTGCGGCGACGCCAATATCCTGTGACCTCAATGTTTTCACGCCCCAAGCCTTTTTCGCCGCGCAACCACCGGCGAATCTGCGTCAACGCCACGGCCTCGCCTGCAACCCAGGCAAAAACAGTGCCAGGCCACCACGGTGCTTCTCGCAGTGCAGGCAGCAATGTCTCGCATGGGCCGCCATCCCCGCGCAGCAACCAGGTCACTGACACTCCATCGGGGGCGGGTAGCTCCTGCTGGTGCGACTCCTCCTCAACCTCGATAAACACCTGACCTCGGGCGCCTTGCGGCCAGTTTTCCAGCCAACGGCCAATGGCAGGAAGTGCAGTTTCGTCGCCAACCACCAGCGTCCAATCTGCATCAGGATGTCCCCCAGAAGACTTTGGGCCCGCAATATGTACTTCCTCGCCAACCTGTACACGCTCCGCCCAGGTGGTTGCCATCCCAATCCCGTGGCGGACAAAATCCACATCAATTTCCGCACTCGCAGGGTCCCAGCGCCGCACAGTGTAGGTCCGCATCACTAATTTCGGGTCCCGTGGCCATATTAGGCGACCATCACCCTGCTCAGGGAGCAGTGCTTCATCTAGGTCCGGGTGCCTGAGGATCAACTTGAACTCGTCATCAAAACCATCCGAACGAAAGGCAGCGACGTCACGACCATTAGGTGCTGTATGGGCCTGCAATCCGGGACCGCCAAGGGTGACTCGGCGCATTCCTGGCGTCACCTCCGCGGTGCGGATGACACGTAATTTGCGGACAGTAATGGGATAAACGTCAATCGGACGTAGAGATAAAGCCATGATTTATTCCTTTGGGGGTAACGGAAAAACTGCGGGTGAAGCGGTAACAGGGTCGGGCATCACAATGCACCGCAAATGAAAAACGTCTTCGACGAGGTCGGCGGTAATAATTGACGACGGATCGCCTTCTGCTACCACTTGTCCTTCTTTCATGACAATGAGGTGGTTGGCATATCGTGCGGCCTGATTGAGGTCATGAAGAACAGTGATAATCGTGTGTCCGTCGCGGTGGAAACGACGCAGTAATTCGAGGAGCTCAAATTGGTGGGAAATATCCAGGAATGTGGTGGGCTCATCGAGTAATAAAATATTGGTTTGTTGTGCGAGGAGCATTGCAATCCAGACCCTTTGGCGTTGCCCACCAGATAGCTCATCAACCAGGCGTCCGGATAAATCCGTGATTTGGGTGGCTTCTAATGCAGCTTTCACAGCTGTGCTGTCATCACTGGTCCATTGGCGGATGATTCCTTGGTAGGGGAAACGCCCGCGGGCAACAAGATCAGCGACGCGAATCCCGTCAGGAGCAATAGCACTTTGTGGTAAGAGGCCCAGTCTCTTGGCAACCTCTTTTGCAGGGTAGGTAGCCATATCGGCCCCATCGAGAACCATTGATCCTGCTAGGGGCTTTAGGACACGTGCATATGCGCGAAGCAAGGTGGATTTTCCGCATGCATTGGGGCCAATAATGGCAGTAAAAGACCCGTCTGGAATGGCAATATGAAGATCGGTAGAGACAATATGTCGATCATATCCAAGGGTGACCCCTTGTGCTTCAAGGCGTGATGTCATAATTCCCTCCGAGTCTCTTTATAGAGCAGGAAAATAAAGTACATTCCTCCCAGGCAAACGGTGATAATTCCGGCAGGAATAGGTGCCGTTGTAGGGCGTAGAAGGACGGAAACCATGTGGGAAATTCCTAGAAGTAATGCGCCCATACAGGCTGAGGACATGAGGCTTACTCCAGGGCTTCGGGTAAGTCGCCGTGCTAATTGCGGAGCGACTAAAGCAATAAAACTGATGGGCCCGGCGGCAGCTGTCACAACCGCGGTTGTCGAAACCCCAAGAATCATGAGGAGCGCTCGCTCCCTTTTGAGATTAACGCCGTGCGCTATTGCTGAATCATCCCCAAGTTCCATTTGTTGTAAGGATGGGGCAAGCAATGCGCATCCAATAAATATGACGAGGGCGAGGCACAGTACGGGAATAAGATTTCCCCATGTAATTCGATGCAATGATCCAGCTGCCCAGAAGCCTACTGAGATTGCTTGATTTGTGTCAGCGCGGGTAATTAGATAGGTGTTTGTCGCGCCTAAAAGTGCTCCCAAGGCTATGCCAACAATAATCATCCGAAAGCCCTGTAGGTCACTGGAAATAGCCAGGAGATAAACGGCGAGGGCAACCAGGAGTCCACCAAGAATAGATAAAGCTGCCAGTGACCAGTAATCGCGAATGCCGAAAATGAGAATCCCTAAAAGGACTGCCGTATAGGCCCCTGCGTCAAATCCAATAATATCGGGGGACCCTAGGGCGTTGTGTGTGAGGGATTGGAAAATGGCGCCACCAATGCCTAGTAATGCACCAAAAAGGAGGGCGGCGCACACAATGGGGAGTCGCCATTCCACAACCACCAACTGGTTGAACTCATCTCCGCGCCTCAGCAACGCATGAACAACTTCCGTAGCGGACAGGGGGTATTCCCCCAGGCCAATAGTGACCGATAGGAACATAAGCGCAGCGCCCATAAGACAGGTGTTGACAACAAGGGCTCGCACGCTCAATCGTTGTCCGAGTGCGGTGAAGGTTCGATATCCGAAGTTGATCACAGGGTGGAGACCTTTCTGCGTCGCACAAGGGCAATGAGAAGAGGAGCACCAAGGGCAGCGGTAATAATGCCAACTTCGATTTCACCGGGCCAAGCAATCAGACGCCCAATAACATCGGAACTTAAGACAAGGGAGGGCGCTGCTAATGCAGAATAGGCGAGTATCCACCGCTGATCAGGTCCAGTAAACCAGCGCACAATATGGGGAATCATTAGCCCAACAAAGGAAAGCCCTCCGGTAATTGCGGTTGCACTTCCTGCCAAGATAGTGACAGCAATAATTCCTAAAATTCGGGTTCGTATCAGGCGTGCCCCTAATGTGATTGCGAGGTCATCGCCCAGGGCAGCAGCATTTAATGAGTGGGCAATGGCAGCAGCAATACCTAACGCGACGACAATATAGGGGCCAAGTTGTAGAACGTCGTGATAGTTGACAGTGACAATAGTTCCCAGGCCCCATCGGCGAATCCGCTCAAAGGTATCGGGATCAAGTAGCACAAGGGCACTAGACACGCCTCCCAGTAGCGCGCCCAAGGCTACGCCAGCAAGCACCAGCGTGGCCGGTGAGGCGCCAGATTCGCCCATCCCTCCAATGATGTAAACAGCTCCAGTGGCAAGCAGAGCACCGCCCATTGCCCACAGCATCATTGAGTTATTTCCAGCAACCCCAAAGATCCCCACTCCAATAGTGACAGCAAAACCCGCGCCCGCATTCACCCCGAGAATCCCTGTATCAGCCAGGGGGTTACGGGTAATGGCCTGGATGAGAGCTCCAGCAACCCCATAGGCTACGCCAACAACGATGCCGAGAATAGTGCGCGGCATCCGCAGGCTCCACACAATAACGCTGGTCTCAGAGTTACTTGGGTGGATTATGGCCTCCCACGTTTGAGCAGGCGAACCCATATTCGAGCCAAAAAAGATACTGAAGGTGAAGGAAAGGACGAGCGCGCCAAGAAGGACCAGCAGGCCCAGCCCCAGGCGCGACGTGCGCTTGGGGCTGGTGTGCGAAGAAGATGATCTCACTTAATGTTCTTCGCCAGGATGGGAGCTAATTGCTCGGCGGCCCATACTTGCCCAAGAGGGCCGGTGCGTGCCATCGCCCAGGGAAGATTGCCCTGAATTTCCTGTTCGCCAATGACAATAGAGGTATTGCCGTTGGAGAGGAGTACAGCGCGACCATCCTTGACCACGGGCAAATTCTTGTAAATCGGCAGGTCGGTAATCGCGGTTACCTCGGTGCTCTTCGCGGCCTGATCATAGGTGTTATCCGAGAGCAGTAGAAGATCGGCATTAAGTTTGCCAATCTGTTCGTTACTCAGTGGATCCGTGCTGGAAATATCGCGCACGGGGCTTTGAGCAAGACCTAATTGATCGAAGAATTGCTCTGAGGATTCGCCTGCACCATTTTGCAGAATCAGTCCATATTCACTGCCGTAATAGACAATGTAATTGATGCTCTTTCCCTGCAGTTGTGGAAATTCATTCTTCACCTTTGCCAGCCGCGCATCGGCATCCTTAATAGCTACCTCGCCGGCGTCACTTAGGTCCAGGGCTGTTGCTACCGCGCGGAAACGTTCGACCCATGGGCCAGTAATCTCAGGATCGGACTTTATTGCACCCACTACTGGAGCAATGGTCTTGAGTTTTTCGTAGTTCTCAGCCAAGGGCTGGCTGGTGAGAATAATTAAGTCAGGTTTGGCTTTAGCGATTGCCTCAAAAGGAAGCTCATCGGTGAGGATTTCTGTCGTCGTTTCTACTGATTGGGGGAATGCGCCGCTCATCCAGGGTTCTGACGCGCTATCAGTGATTTCTTTGGGTGCCAATACAGGGGTTACTCCCAACAAAGACAGGTATTCCGCATCGTGCGCGGAGCTGAGTACGGCGATACGCTCTGGGCGCTTTTCCAGCGTTGAGGTGCCCCATGGGGTTTCCAGGGTCAGCGGGTAGGTGGTTTTTCCCTCTCCTGGGGGAAGGAGTGCGCCTTGGGCAATTCTGGATGCTCCAGCAGACTCAGCAGACGTTGGTTGTGACGCTGAGGAACAGCCAACTGCGAGTGCAGCGCATGCAATGAGCGTCAAGACCTTGGTCATCGTGGAGAAATGAGCAGACACACTCTCTCCTTCTTGATCGTGGGGACAAGGGAAACAAGTGGTGAGGTTAACCTTGCCTAACTTGATTTTGTTATGCTGAATACTACAGGAGGCATGCGTAATGCGACAAAATTTCCGTGGCCGCGAGGGCAGCCTCTCATTGGCCTTGCCTGCATTAGATATTTCGAGACGTGTCCACCGTGACGCCCATTTAGCTTTGTGGCAAGAGCAGGGCAGCAGCGACCTGATTCTGGATGGACAGCGTTTTCATTTGCCTGCAGGACATGCCTGTTGGATTCCTCTTGGGGTTGCCCATGAACTGCATGTCAGTGAGGGGGCGATTTTATTGCCGCTGTGGTTTATGCCGACATCAATGAATGCCGATATTCCTGCAGGTTTCATGATTGTCGTCGATGACGATGTGCGTTCCGCATTTTTGGCACTGATCCAGAATGAAACCACTATTTTGCGGGGGAATATTGATGTTGAAGCACAGGTAAGCGCGTTTTTGCGGAGGAAAGTGGGGGACGCTAGTGGCGATAGTGGAACAGTGGGTATGCTGCCTTTGCCGCGCTCTGCCCAGGCTCTCCAGGTAGCCACACATTTGGGTTTACATCCGGGGGAGACCAAGAGAATAACGGAGTTGGCGCGAATGGTGCATATCTCCGAGCGCACTCTACAAAGGCATTTCCGCAATGAAACGGGAATGACACTACAGCAATGGAGAACGCGTAATCGGATGGTGAGAGCGTTGCATTTAATGCTCTCTGGACAACTCGTCGATATTGTTGCGGCCCACGTCGGATATCGCGATGTGAATGCTTTTCGCCGGGCCTTTAAAGAGCATTATGGAGTTCCCCCAAGCAAATGGGCACAGATTGCTAATACGCTGGACAGCGCGGATGCGTCTGCCACATTTGTTCCCTCTGGCGTCTGGCCATCGTGAAATGGTGGGAAGGGCCTTTCAGAGAATTCACGAGGGCGGGGCAGCGATCACAGCACACCATCGTGTGGATTTCGCGCCCCGCCCTCGTGAAGAAAAAGGACAGTGGAAAGAAGACTTACTCCACGTGACCGTTAATCGTGAAAGTCAACGTATGGCTTTGGCCAGGCTCCAACTCAATCAGCCCATCGCCAGAATTAAAGGCATTTGGCGCGCAGGTCATGGGCTCAACAGCAATCGAACGACGGCCTAGACGCTCGCCTGAATAGACCTGTACCCATGGGGCATCTGAGGACATTTCCACCCAGCTGCCATCTTTCTCTAAACGCACCTGCCACGGGCCCGCGGGAAGATCAGTAAAGGCATGGTCAATACTCTTGGGCCCCACTAGATCTCCGCTGCGCAAATCAAGATCCACACTGTCAACGGCAACCGTGCGAATAGGAATCAGGTCCTCATCGACTTCCGCAACAGCGGCGGCAGGAACGCTCAGGCGATAACTATCGACATCCGCTTCCCCAATCGTTAAATACGGGTGGGATGACACCCCGTAGGGAGCAGTTTCCGAACCAATATTCGTACTCGTAATTGTCACTGACAAGCCCGAGCCATGATGCAAGGCATAGGTGACACATGACCGCAGTGCCCACGGGTAGCCCGGCTGGCCGGCGACCAAAGCCGCCAGAGTTACTGAATCCTCATCGCTATGGACAATATCCCAGTCCACCCAGCACATTAACCCGTGCAAAGCAGACCCCGTTTGAGGTTCATTGACTGCTACTTCGCGGGTCACTCCGCGCCAGGTATAGGTACCATTCGCAATTCGATTTGGCCAGGGAATCAGTGTTTTCCCGAGAAACCCATCAGGAACTTCATCAGCGCTATGGGGGTGGATCAGGTCAACGCCGCGCAGAGTCAGCCCCGCCATGCCGGCGCCAACGGACACAATTCGTGCCGCCCAGTCGCCAGAAGTCAACGTAATTTCGGTGCCTGAAGTTGTTGGGGCCATGGCTTTTCTCCTCTTAGTGGATGCGCGGGCGTCATTGCTTCACAGTAGTGTCCCATATTTCAGGGGTTAAACGCAGGTCTAGAGCCCCCAAAAAGAAGGGATTAATCAGGGACGAGGGCGGGGCGTGTGCTGACTGAGGGTGGCGCTGGTGCCAGTGGCGAGTCCAGGCACGAATACTCAAGGCATAGTTTGTCGCTCAGGGCATACTTTGCGGCTCAAGGCACCGTTAAGTACTGATTTAACGCTGCCTTGAGCGTGGAACTATGCCTTGAGGAAAGAACTATGCCTTGAGCACCGAACCCTGCCTTGAAGAAAAAGCGCTGCCTTGAGCCGCCGTTGTTCGGGCCCAAGAGTCATCAGGGTGAAAGCCACATGCTGGACATACGCCCAGGTGAGTACCTGTACCGTCAGGTGCGCGGTGGTGCCCAGCAATGGAGGCAACCGGGCACCTGCGCTTGTGACGCGCTCGCGCCCCGCCCTCGTTACAAAAGATCATCCTGCGGAATGTCGGGCCGCAGCCAGCCGCCCCCTGAGAACCTAATGTCCATGGAAAATCACAGGCCAACGCTACTCATCTCTGGAGTTCTGCCCTCTCGCCCGGGAAACTCACGTTATGACGCTTTAGCGATGCGCCTGATGAACCACCTCATTTCCCACGCGGCTCCCACATGGAATGTCATCCGTGAATACGCCCAACTCGACGGGCCAGAAGGATCCCCATTGCGGGCCGAGCAGGCCGACGCCATCGTCATTCTCGGCGGAGAAGATGTCCATCCCGTTACCTATGGCGCCACCCAGGGATACACCAATGAAGGCCGCCACTGGCACCGCGCTGATCGCGCCCAAATCGCCCTGGTGGACTACGCACTACGCACTGGTACGCCACTGCTCGGGATTTGTCGCGGCATGCAAATCCTCAATGTGGCCTGCGGAGGAGACCTGGTTCAACACATTGACGGACACCTCATACCAGGAATCCTTGACCACCACCGTTTCCAGCGTCACGACGTGCAGCTCACGCCAGGATCCCAACTGGCAGCGGCGCTCGGCGGCCAGAGACGAGTCGAGATTTCCTCTGCCCACCACCAGGTGGCCGGGCGAATCGGCCAAGACCTGCGAGTTGCTGCTACCTCTGATGATGGTCTGATTGAAGCCGTCGAACATGAATGGCTACCCGTGCTCGGAGTGCAATGGCATCCCGAAGACCCCGCTGCTGATGTCAAAGACCTCGTCGCACTGCTGAACTACCTGCACCTGAGCCGGCGCGACGCCCCAGTGGCACCAAGAACAACACTGGTGGCTTAAAGGGGATTATCTAAGCAAAGACCTGCACACCATGGCGATGAGTAACGGGTGAGGTGAGCCAAGGGGCACTAGGCTGGGGTGATGACAATCTGTGACGCTCCGCAGCGCCCAGTGCTCCCCGAGGAAAAGAGGAACCCAGCGTGACCATCCTGCCTATCCGTATCTGGGGTGACCCCGTCCTACACACTCGCGCCCACGAGGTCACCGAGATAACTGACGAGATCCGCACCCTCGTGGCGAATATGATCGAGACAATGAAAGAAGCCCCAGGGGTTGGACTAGCAGCACCGCAGGTAGGGGAGGGGTTGCGGATTTTCGTTTGGAATTACGAGGGCGGACATCAGTGGGATCGTCGCCTCCCAGTAGAAGAACGTCCCGGACCTAGCCACGGGGTGGTTATTAATCCGGATCTGGAATTATTTGATCTACCCGACCGCGAGGTAGACCCTGCCACTGAAATGGAAGGATGTTTATCGCTGCCCGGACTGCAATACCCGGTGCTGCGCTACCAAAAAGCCGTGCTGACCGGGACGGATGTAGAAGGCCAGCCCATTCGTATTGAAGCAGTAGGGTGGCTCGCCCGGATTTTCCAGCATGAATATGACCACCTCAACGGCACACTCTACGTGCAGCGCTTAACCGGTCAATGGGAAGAGCGGGCCCGCGCCGCCATGGCTGAGGCCGACTTCCAGGGCGGACACTGGGTGCCAGGAGAAGAGGAAGAAGAACCCCGCCCTCGGATTGTGCGGCGACTACGCGACCGCGCACGCCAACTCAAAAGACGATAGAGGCACGTCGCGGCCGGGGCAGGTAGTGGCCAGCTCCGGCACGCAGGATATTTCGTGTGCCGGGGGCCGCCTTAGGTGACAGTAAAGCCTCGGGCCCGGAAGCGCTCGCGGACAGCTTCGGTTTCTTGTGGCGAGGGCGGCTGCACATCCTCAAGGTGATACTCCACCCCCAATGACCGCCATTTATCGCGGCCCATTTGATGGAAGGGAAGCACCTCAACGCGACTCACTGTTGACCAGCGGCTGACAATATCGGCAACAGCCTCAACATTGTCCGGTGCATCGGTGTATCCGGGGACAAGAACAAAACGCACCCAGATTTCAATGCCACGGTCTGCAATGCGGTCCCCGAATTCAATTGTGGGGGCAAGCTCGCGCCCAGTGACTTTTTTATAGGTCTCGGGCAGACCGGATTTCACATCAAGAAGGACAAGATCAATGTCCTCCAACATCTCATCAGTGGCGGCAGCGCCAAGAAAACCGGAAGTGTCAATAGCGGTGTGGACGCCCATTTCTTTGGCACCCCGCAAAATCCGGGCTGCAAAAGCTGGCTGCATTAAGACTTCGCCACCAGAGAGCGTAATTCCACCTTTAGTCGCTTTAAAAATACGGCGGTAGCGGCGGATTTTCCCGAGGATTTCTTCTGCTTCGACGGGGTGTCCATCGCGCATATGGAAAGTATCGGGATTATGACAGTACAGGCAACGCAAGGGGCACCCATTAAGGAAAACCGTCAATCGGGTTCCTGGCCCGTCAACGGCGGTGACAAGTTCCCAAGAGTGGACGGAGCCAAGGGTCCCTTCACGCATCCGCTGGAGGCGGTCAGTACGTTCAAGGTCGGTCAGTTCAATTAAACCTGCTGTGCCTGCACCGGCTAAGCGGGCCGTGGGCGCCTGGAAATCCTGGTCGCCCATGACCCGCTCAGCGGTGGAAGATACTGCGTTCACGCGCTGTGGTGGAAGGTCCGGGACAGCACGTCAAGCTGCTGCTCACGGGTGAGCTTCACGAAGTTAACGGCATAACCGGAAACACGAACAGTCAGGTTCGGGTACTTTTCCGGGTGGTCAATCGCATCCTCAAGGGTGGCGCGGTCCAGCACATTGATATTGGCGTGGTATAGACCAGCAATGCCGCCATGCTCTTCGCGAGCGGCTTTCATATCAGCAAGACGCTGTTCGTATGTTGCTGCCATTGGATTTCATCCTTCCTTAGGGGAAATAGTGGGGAGATTATGGGTTAGGACAGGGAAGAAGACACGAATGCGCAGTCATCTTCAGGGACGAATCCTGCGTCAAGAATACCCACAAGATTAGCGACCTGTTCGTCCTTATTGCGCCCTAAACCAGAGGGAGTAATGGTATTGGTCAGGGAAATACCATCCAGGGCATCGTTGTAGTCGAGTTTGCCCACTGACAGCATGGAGGCCACCATTCCGTGGGTGTCACTGCCGTTTTCAGGGTTAGCGCCAGGAGCAAAAGGAGTTCCTGCGCGGTGACCTGAAGGGAAGTTTCCTGTGGCCTTTCCGTAGACCACATTGGAGGTAATGGTCAGAACGGATTGGGTGGGGATCGCATCCCGATACATAGGAATGGCTTTGATCTTTGACATCACCGTATGGACAACGGTGGCGGCAATATCGTCAGCGCGGTCATCATCATTGCCATAGGTCGGGAAATCACCTTCCGTCACATAATCAACAATGAGGCCAGTCTCGTCACGGACAGGGGTGACCTTTGCGTATTTAATAGCGGCCAGGGAGTCAGCAACAATAGATAGACCCGCAATGCCGCAGCCCATTGTTCGGATAATTTCCGAATCGTGTAGAGCCATTTCAATGGACTCATAGGCATAACGGTCGTGGCAGTAGTGAATGATATTCAGCGCCTCAACATAGGTGCCCACCACCCAGTCGAGCATATCCTCATAGCGCGCCCACACATCGTCGAAATCAAGGGGCCCATCACCTTGGATAGGTTCGTAGCCATTAACAATGGTTTTGCCGCTCATTTCATCCCGGCCACCATTAATGGCGTAGAGCAGGGTCTTGGCAGCGTTGACGCGTGCACCAAAGAACTGCATTTGCTTGCCGACCTTCATGGGGGAGACACAGCAGGCAATAGCCGCATCATCGCCCCAATGTTCGCGGATTTGCGGGTCGGATTCATATTGAATAGAGGAGGTCTCAATAGAAATCGCCGCGCAGAATTCCTTATATCCGGCAGGAAGATTCTCATCCCAGAAAATCGTAATATTTGGCTCTGGCGCGGGCCCAAGGTTACGCAGAGTCTGCAGGAGACGGAAGGATGTCTTTGTCACCAGTGTGCGGCCATCATCGCCAAAACCAGCGTCAGACCAGGTGGCCCAGTAAGGATCACCAGAGAAGATTTGATCGTAATCAATGGTGCGCAAGAAGCGAGTAATACGCAGTTTAATAACCAGCGCATCAATGATTTCCTGGGCGTCACTTTCGGTAATGACTCCAGCGGCCAGATCCCGCTCGAAGTAGATATCGAAGAATCCGGAGAGGCGGCCAATAGACATGGCAGCACCATCTTGGGACTTCACTGAAGCGAGGTAACCAAAGTAGGTCCACTGGACAGCTTCTTTGGCGGTGCGTGCTGGCCCAGAAATATCAAAGCCATAAGACTCGGCCATTACCTTGAGCTTTTTCAGCGCCTTAATCTGTTCGGAATGCTCTTCACGATAACGCGCCCAATGCTCAGAAAAGCCAGCATCCGCATAGCGATCTTTATCGGCTTGCTTCCAGGCAATTAACTGGTCAACACCATACAGAGCAACGCGACGATAATCGCCAATAATCCGGCCTCGTCCATAGGCATCCGGAAGGCCAGTAATAATGTGAGAGGAACGGGCCGCGCGAATACGTGGGGTGTAAATATCGAAAACCGCATCATTGTGGGTCTTGCGATACTGGGTGAAAATCTTCTTTACCTCAGGATCAACCTCTTTGCCGGCCTCATGAATAGCGGTTTCCACCATGCGCCACCCGCCATTAGGCATCATCGCGCGCTTTAAAGGCGAATCAGTTTGAAGGCCGACAATGACATTATCGTCCTCGGAAATAAAACCTGGATCGAAGGCGTCAATATCAGCGGGAGTATGGGTATCTACGTCAAGAATGCGGACTTTGCGTTCTTCGCGAAGGTATTTCTCTTCGAGAACTTGCCACACTCGTAAAGTTTTGTCGGTGGGGCCAGCTAAAAAGGAGGCATCTCCGTCATAAGGGTGATAGTTGCGCTGGATAAAGTCGCGCACATCGACTTCATCGCACCACGGTCCGCGTTCGAATCCATCCCAAGCGTCGGTGGAGGGAGCAGCAACATTGGGCTCGGTCATCAGTCCTCTTTCCGTCAGTCTGTAGGTCCGTTTGTCGCGGGCCGTGAGGCATCGGTTGTGTGTACCCCCGGTGGGGGGCTGTCACCAGTGTGGATGAGAGAATGAGGGCGGGGCCAGAGATGAGATAAGGGGACCCTATGCCATATCTCTCAAGGGTGGAAAGGGGAGAATTGTCCTAGGACTTGCGTCCCAAAAGCTGTGAAAGTGCAAAGAGATGAGCTGCACATAATGCCAGCAACCGTACTGTGAGCGAATAGGTGACCGCAGGCAAACTCACCCCTAGAATCAGGGGAGAGCCCCGCCCTCGTCCATTAGGAGTCCGTGTGTCCACCTCAGCGCCCACCCTTAACGTTGCCGTTCTCGGAGCGGGAACAGTCGGTAGTCAAGTTATCCGAATACTTGGTGAACAAGCTGATGACCTTAGTGCTCGCTCTGGCGCACGGATGACTGTGGCGGCTGTGCTGGTGCGCAACCCAGACGCCCCCAGAGATGTGGAGATCGATCCCAGCATTGTGACCACCGATCCAGCAACCGCCATTGATGGGCGTGATCTCGTGGTGGAATTGATTGGCGGAATTGAGCCAGCACGGACCTATGTGCGTCGCGCTCTTGACCAGGGTATTTCCGTGGTTACAGGAAATAAAGCTCTTTTGGCTGCCCATGGCCCGGAACTCTATGAAGCCGCACAGGCCACCGGCGCCGATTTGTATTACGAAGCTGCCGTTGCTGGCGCTGTTCCTGTGGTGTACGGCCTGCGTGAATCCCTTGCAGGAGACCGTATTACCCGCGTGATGGGCATCGTCAATGGCACCACCAACTTCATCCTGGATGCTATGGCGACAACTGGCGCCTCCTATGACGATGCTTTGGCTGAAGCGCAACGTCTCGGATTTGCCGAAGCTGACCCCAGCGCCGATGTGGATGGTTATGACGCTGCAGCAAAATGCGCGATCCTTGCCTCGCTGGCTTTCCATACGCGCGTCGGAATTCACGATGTCGCTGTTGAAGGAATTACTAGTGTCACAGCCGAAGATATGGCCGAGGCTGCCCTCACAGGACACACCATTAAATTGCTTGCTATTGCTGAGCGCCGCATGGTTGAAGATGGGTCCGAGGGTATCGCTGTGCGCGTCCATCCTGCTCTGGTGCCCCTCGATAGTCCTTTGGCTTCAGTGTCCGGTGCTTTTAACGCCGTCGTGGTCGATGGTGAAGCCGCTGGGCGTCTCATGTTCTATGGGCAAGGTGCTGGTGGCGCACCTACAGCTTCTGCTGTTCTTTCCGATCTTGTGGCTGCGGCCCATCATCGTGTCCACGGGGGAAACGCTCCCCGTGAAAGCGTCTACGCCCACCTGCCGATTCTTGACGCTGGCCTGGCCCGGACCCGCTACCAAATGCGCCTGAAAGTAGAAGACCGTCTCGGAGTCCTTTCCGATGTGGCCGGGATTTTTGCGCGCCACGGCGTCTCCATCCAATCAGTCCATCAGCGGTACAACATTGATCCTGGCGCGGCCACCATTGTGATCGCCACCCATACTGCTCGCGAAGCCGATTTACGTGCGGTGGCCAATGCGTTGGGTCAGTCCAGTGCTGTGCGTGAAGTTGCCTCCACCTTACGCATTGAGGGGGAGTGAGCGTGCGTCTGCGCGAGGATGACGTGGCAGTTGCTGTACCTGCCACAACGGCAAATTTAGGGCCAGGATTTGACTCAATGGGGATGGCTCTAGACCTGTGGGATGAGGTACGTGTACGTGCCACTACCCGCGGTGCCACCGTTGTTGTGGAAGGTCACGGTGAAGGCAATGTGGCCACAGGTGAAGACAATCTCGTAGTCCAAGCTCTGCGTTTTGCTTTGGACTATGTGGGTGCCCCTCAGGTTGGCCTGACCATGTATTGCCGCAATCGCATTCCTCATGGGCGCGGATTGGGGTCTTCTGCTGCAGCAATCGTGGCGGGATTGACTTTGGCGCGTGCATTGGTTGGCGATCCCGACACTTTGACGGATGTTGAACTTCTTGATTTGGGGACCCAAATGGAAGGTCATCCCGATAATGTGGCGCCCGCAATTATGGGTGGGGCAACGATTGCGTGGGTGGAAGATGGCGAAGCTGCCGCCATTGGGGTCACCCCTCCAGAACACATTGAACCCGTGATTTTTATTCCTGATTTCGAGCTGCCTACTGAAGAAGCTCGGGCCGCGTTGCCACCAACAATTGCGCATGCTGATGCTGTTCACAATATTTCTCGGGCGGCGGCACTATCCGCTTTTCTTTCCAGTTCCACCCCGCGTATGTTGTCTTTTGATACCGAGCGTGTTCTTCATAACACATTGATGGCAGCAACCTCAGATCGTCTACATCAAGAACAACGCCGCCACACGATGGAACCCTCTTTAGCATTAGTGGATTGGTTGCGTTCAGCTGGTTTTGCTGCGGTTATTTCTGGCGCGGGCCCCACTGTTTTATCCCTGGAATCAGTCAGTACAAAGGTGCGTATTGGCGCAAAAAGGGCAGGATGGGAAGTAATGGAGTTAAGTGTTCCGCGTCAGGGGGTTCAAATCCTACGAGGGCGGTTGGCGAAACACTCAACTTCGACCATATGAAAAACAGGCGGGATCATCACCGTCAATATGGCGCAATAGCAGGGGAAATGCTGATAATTCTCCCTAGTGCTGTGCGCTATCACCACAGTGAATAGAAAGTGAGGCGCGCCTCTTTAGGTAATAAATGGACAAGTACCCCTATCCACTTGGTAAGATCATTACCCGAAGGCCATTAAAGGCCCCGCCGATTTGTCGGTATCCCCAGTGACGAGGTTGTATCTGTCACGATGAACTCCCCGTAGTTTAAGGGGAATACACCATATGCCTCCGGGCAAACTCAGTAGAGGATCATTCGTTGAGCAACGACACCACAGGCACACTTGACGCAGCAACACTTGGTGACATGAAGCTGGCCGATCTGAAGGCTCTTGCTGCCAGTATGGACCTGAAAGGCACCTCTGGCCTGCGAAAATCTCAGCTTATCCACGTGATTACGGCCGCTACCGCTACCGATACCCCTCGGCCGCCGCGCAGGCCTCGCCGTAGGGCTACCGCAGGAAGCCAGGAAGCGACCTCAGCTGCTAGCGTCACCAATGACGATGCGCCAGCACCAACTGAAGAAACCGCACCGCCTCCCGTCAAAAAAACTGCATCTATTGCTACCTCCCGTTTAACCGTTTCACGTCATCGTCGCCGTGTCGTTTCCACCATGATTGACGAGGCAGCCCACCCATCAACTGAAGCCGCACCTGCAGAGGAAACCCCGAAAGCTAAAGCACCAGCACGTACGCGTGGTCGAAAGGCCGTTACTGCTGCCACTGCTGCCGCTCCAGAAACGGAAGAAACCTCTTCAGCAGTTCAAGAAGTACCTGCGCCGGTGCAAGAATCCGCCGAGCAGGCAGTGGAAACACCCGCTGTTGAAACGCCTGCTACCTCAACAGATCGCGCCGACCGCCCTCGTAAATCGCGACGCCGCAGGGTAGTCAGCACCGAAGCCGTTGAACCCCCCAGCATTTCCCTGGACTTGCCGCTGCCTGTGAAAGACTCGGAAGAAGAAGCTCCGGCAGCTCCGCTCCAGACAGAGCCCACTCGTGCTGTTGGCCTAGATGCCATTGAGTTGCCTGATGGGGACGAATACGAGGCGCGGATGCGTGGACGCCGTGGACGTGACCGTCGCCGCGGACGTGACCGCGACCGTGATCGCAATGGCCGTACCGAAACTCGTGAAAACTATGGTGCCACCACGCGCGATGCCTTTACCCCCGCCCGTGCGCGAGGCCGTGACTCTGATGCGCCGCTGTACGATGATGACGTTCTTGCACCCATTGCGGGCATCCTTGATATTCAGGATAACCACGCATTTGTGCGTACCTCCGGCTACCTGCCCGGTCCCAATGATGTGTATGTGACCTTAGGGAATGTGCGCCGTTGGGGCTTGCGTGGCGGTGACGCTGTGGTTGGTGCAGTGCGTCAACCCCGTGAAGGAGAGCGGCCGCGTCAAAAGTTCAATGCTCTTGTTCGCGTTGACACCGTGAATGGTATGACCACCGAAGAAGCCGCTGCACGCCGCGAATTCGGCAAACTCACGCCGGTGTACCCCACCGAGCAGCTGCGTTTGGAGACCTCAGCAAAGGCGTATACGCCTCGCGTTATTGACCTGGTTTCCCCCATTGGTAAGGGCCAGCGTGGTCTGATTGTCTCTCCGCCAAAGGCCGGTAAGACCATGGTCATTCAGCAGATCGCCAAGGCGATTGAGCTGAATAACCCTGAGGTGCACCTAATGGTGGTCCTTGTTGACGAACGCCCCGAAGAAGTCACCGATATGCGTTCGATTGTGAAGGGTGAGGTGATCGCCTCCACCTTCGATCGCCCCGCATCGGATCACACCATTGTTGCTGAACTGGCTATTGAGCGTGCGAAGCGTTTGGTCGAGTTGGGTCAGGATGTTGTGGTTCTGCTGGACTCGCTGACGCGTTTGTCACGTGCCTACAACCTGGCGGCACCCGCGTCGGGCCGCATTCTTTCCGGTGGTGTGGATGCCTCCGCACTGTATCCGCCAAAGAAGTTCTTTGGTGGGGCGCGTAACCTGAAAGAAGGCGGTTCACTGACGATTATTGCCTCGGCTCTTGTGGAAACCGGTTCAAAGATGGATGAGGTCATCTTTGAGGAATTCAAGGGGACGGGCAATATGGAATTGCGTCTGTCTCGCCAGCTGGCCGATCGTCGTATTTTCCCTGCCATTGATATCAATGCCTCCGGTACCCGCCGCGAAGAAATGCTCTTCCGTCCGGAAGAATTACGGATTATGTGGAAGCTGCGCAGGGTGCTGGGTACTTTGGATCAGCAAAGTGCTTTGGAGTTGGTCCTCGATAAGCTCAAGGAAACCCAGTCAAATGCGGAATTCTTGATGCTGGTGCAAAAGACCACGCCAACAACAGAGTGAGGTAATAACGAGGGCGGGGCGCGAAAAGCGTCACCGCCCTCGTTATTTTGCGAATGTCGCCGTTCTCACCCGTATCTTTACGTCCCGACGTGGACTGCATCTGTGTCAAAGTGGCACAATATTCCACTGGTCCCGGTTCACCTCACCGCTTCCGCGATGGGGACCCGGCATCCTCGAATTCCCTAAGGAGAACACCATGAAGCAGGGCATCCACCCTGAGTACGTTGACACCACTGTCACGTGCACCTGCGGCAATAGCTTCAGCACCCGTTCCACCATCGCCTCCGGCGAAATGCGTGTCGATGTGTGCTCGGCCTGCCACCCCTTCTACACCGGCAAGCAGAAGATCCTCGATACCGGTGGCCGCGTGGCTCGCTTCGAAGCTCGCTATGGCAAGCGTCAGCGCCCTGCCAAGTAGCTCAACTTTAGGCGCCGGTGGCTGAATGCTACCGGCGCCGCTTTACATTTGCGCTCTGTATTTTTGATGGGCGCCCCGCCCTCGTATATTTCATATTCTGCCTTCGGCTTTACGCTGCCCCCGGCCATGACGATAGGAATGTTGTGAGTACTACTGATTTGCTCACCTCCCATTTCCCTGCCCTCATCCCTTTGCTTGAGGAGTATTCTGAGGTTGAGGCAGCTATGTCTGACCCCGAGGTTTTAGGTAGTGCCACAGCAATGCGGAAAGTGGGCAGGCGCTATGCGGAATTACAGCGCACCCGAAATGCTGCCGACCGTTTTATTGCGGCAATGGGGGATTTAGAAGCGGCTGAAGAATTGGCTGCGGAAGATGCGGCCTTTGCTGAGGAAATTCCTTCTCTGAAAGAAGAAGCAGAAGCTGCGCGCGCCTATTTAGTGAATCTTCTGGCGCCCCGTGATCCTGATGATGCCCTTGATGTGCTGCTCGAAATTAAAGCGGGTGAAGGCGGAGAAGAATCTGCCCTCTTTGCTTCCGATTTAGCACGAATGTACAACCGTTATGCGCAGACAATGGGCTGGACTGTTACGGAAATGTCCTCCACCTATACCGGGCTTGGAGGATTAAAAGAAATCACGCTGGCCATTCGGGCAAAAGGAACGCCCACCCCTGACGAAGGCGTGTGGGCGCATCTGAAATACGAGGGCGGGGTCCACCGCGTTCAACGTATTCCTGTGACTGAATCTCAGGGGCGTATTCACACCTCAGCTGCGGGTGTTTTCGTTATCCCCGAAATTGATGATGACGAAGAGATTGAGATAGACCCTAATGACTTACGGATTGACGTTTTCCGTTCGTCGGGGCCGGGCGGACAAAGTGTGAATACCACCGATTCGGCGGTACGTATTACGCATATTCCCACGGGCATTGTGGTCTCAATGCAAAATGAGAAATCCCAGCTACAGAATAAAGAAGCGGCGCTTAAGGTGTTGGCGTCGCGTTTAGCTGCTGAAGCGAAAGCAAAAAAGGAAGCGGCGAATTCGGCCCAGCGCCTGTCCCAAGTGCGTACGGTGGATAGGTCAGAACGGATCCGCACCTACAATTTCCCCGAAAATAGGGTGGCTGATCACCGGACAGGCTATAAAGCCCACAATCTTGATCAGGTGTTGGAAGGTGCGTTAGGGCCCGTCGTGGAATCCGCAATTGCTGCTGATGAGGCAGCGCGGGTAGCCCGAGTAGCACAGTGAGCGCTGAGCGCTCGATGGTCGCGGGTATTGCTTCCGCGCCCCCGGCCTCACGTGCCCAGCGCGACCTGCTGACCTGGGCCAGGCAGGCTTTAGCTGGCAGGGAGGGGGCCGACCCTGCGCAAGAAGCACGCATTCTGATGGAATGGGCGTTGGACTGCGAGAATCTCTGGGTGGCGCCAGCAACGCTAGCCGTGTCGCGCAAGGCGCGTTTTATTGATGCGGTGCAGCGGCGGTGTTGCGGTGAGCCCTTGCAACACATTATTGGGCGTATGTGGTTTCGTGGCCTGACCTTGCGGTGTTGGCCCGAGGTTTTTGTGGTCCGCCCCGAAACGGAATCCGTTGCTGGTGTGGCCATTGAGGAGGGGCAGCGTTTGGCTGCTGAGCGCAGGATCTCCGGGGCCGGTGCGGATGATGGAGGAGAGGGCGCGGGTGAAGGCGGCCCCTTTATTGTCGATTTATGCACAGGGTCTGGGGCGATTGCGGTTGCCGCTGCGGTTGAGGTTCCTGGTGCGCGAGTCATCGGTGTGGAAAAAGACTCTGTGGCCGTGGAGTTAGCACGTGCCAATGTTCAGGATGTGGCACCTGGGAGGGTAACGATTATCGACGGCGATGCCACCGATCGAAATACCTTGGCCCTGTGCGAAGGGGCAGTGGATATTGTTGTGGCAAATCCGCCTTATATTCCTGATCGCGAGCCGGTCACGCAGGTCGAGGCGCTGCACGATCCTCTCGCTGCTCTCTATGGGGGAGGCGAGGACGGGATGGTTGTACCCCGCGGGATTTTAACTATCGCTCGGTATTTGTTAAGGCCCGGCGGATTGGTTGTCGTTGAACATGCGACCTCGCAAGCGAGGGAAATGCGCCTTGAGGCCGAGGATCGTGGCTTTATTGAGATTGCGACGCGTGCGGATTTGACGGGGCGCGATCGTATGCTGGTGGCCCGCCAGCCCTAGCTGGCCCCGCTGGAAGTTTTGTGTAGGCGATTCTGAGTTATGTAGGTGCTATCTGGTGTTTTATCGCTTCCATATGTCAGTTTCGCCTACATAACTTCCTGACCCTTTTGACGGGGGAGCAAAGTTTTCTCCGCAGGAGTTGTCACCTGGGAAAAAGGTGATGTGTCCGAGCTCTATTGCGGGCGACTGTCGTTCCAACGTCTGGTAGTTGTGCGTCAAGTACGCACAATCTGTCCTCACTCGGCCCGCCCTCGTATTGTCTATTCACGAGGGCGGGGCCGGTCTTTTTCACGTGCCTACTTGGGATACTGTCCCGGCATATAATTCTTAATACGGGTCACCTAAGCTATTGACTCTTTAGTTTCGGATGCATTAATTTCCTCTCACTAGCTTCGCAGCCGCGGCGCTAGCGGATACATCAAAGGAGATGTCCGATGTTGGCGACTGCGTTACCTCCTCTTTTCTTACCTGTTCTTTTGCTTGCCCTGTAGGCACGTACTAGTGCCTGACAACTGCACGTAGTAGGGGAGGAATCATGCTCAGGAATGCGCGTTTAACGAGTGTATTTCTCTGTGTCCTGATGTTGGTGTCCTGTGCGCGCACTGCTCCACCTGATATCTCGCGTCAATTAGAGGAGGTTGACCTTCGCGAGGTTATTGGTGTGCTTTCTGTTTCCCCCGAATATCACTATGATGAATTTGGGATTCGCCCCTCATATATCGTCTTTATTTACAGGGACGGGAGTACTCGCCCTATTCGTGTTGGTGAGACCGTATTTGCGGATGTGTCGTGGGTGTCCGGAAGTCTTTTCTTTGCCGATAGGCACAATGACTATTGGGTGATGAGCGGGGGAGAGGTTCGCATTCACCGGGCAGATCATATTAAAGAACAGAATGGGATTGTCGAACTAGAAACAGATAATAAGCGAGTCATGCTGCTCAATGCGGGCTTCGCCCCCGATGGTGGCTATCGACAGCAGATGGATATCTCTACCCCTGAAGGCAGTCAGGTTAGTGAGATTGGTGCTTTTAGCACTATTTTTGCGGCCTGTGAAGATGACGCCTTTATTATCGACACTCAGCCGCCAGATGGCCCAGAAGATGACAATCGTTCAACGAGTACGCTCTACTAGGTAGTGGAGAATGGGAATCCTGTCTTCCGTCAGTTAATGCAGCAATACTCTCTTTTGGAAGAAACCGGACACACAGCAGTTGCAGCACATCCCTGCAGGGACGGGCGCATCGTTGCATTGACCGTTCAGAATGACTACGGTGCCAGACCCGGACAAAGCGAGCTTCCGCCTGCCGTCCCATCACGCAAGGTTGACTTCGATCCGCAATCCTATGTATTCGACGTTATGGGCGGAAAAGAATTCTATGCTCTGGAAATCTGGGACGTAAACACGCAAACGATGGACACTATTCCGCTAGTGAGTCCTGATGGGTCGGCATTTTCTTATGCGGATCCTGAGAAGCATTTTTTTTACTAGCGCCACTCAAGATGACACTTGTCTGCGAGAAAATAACTACTATTGGGCTTCTACTGACAATACACTGATGCGGACTAATATTGACAGTGGAATCACCGAGAAAATGGCTGACACAACTGAGGGTGCCGCTCATACTTACCTCTATTGCACTGATGAGGTCGTCACTATTTTCGAGTACGGAGATGACCACACCGATAAACCCTGGGGCAATTTCCATTATTTTGACCCTACTGAAGGAAAAATCACTTCTACTGTCAAGATCACTGGGCTCGAATCACTCAACCTCAAAGACTATTTGCGGATCCACGATTTTGAGGCGAACCCTGATTTGGCACTGCCCCGCCCTCGTTCTTAGTCCCGGAAATTCGCGAGCATATACCGATGCGGATTGGGAAGAACCTCGAAGCCGTAATGCTCATAAAAGCCGTGCGCAGTATCCGTACATAAAAGGACCTTCTGGATTCTCCACCCTTGGAGAAGATCCATTATTTCCCCCATAATCTGCGCACCCACCTGTTGACCACGCATTGTCTCATCCACAATCACGTCGGCAATGTAGGCAAAACGTTCCCTATCAGTGACGACCCGCGCATACCCAATAACGACCCCCTCATGATCCACAGCCACCCAATTCAATGACCCCGCTGCAATACGCTCCATTTCCTCTTCAGTGCGCTCCTTAGCCCAATAGGACTGGGTAACTAAAAGGGCTAAAGCTCCTCGGATCTGCTCTTTATTGGGCTGGTCAATAATGCGCACTGAGGTTTCCATAACAGCATCCTAAAACTGGGGATCTCTATACGCCCGGCGAAAAAGACGTGGGAGGATGTCGTTATGACATCGCCCGCCACCCCCTATATTGCCGCCTGCACCACCGGGTGGAAGCAGGAAGATCTTGACCGCGTGAGCGCAATCGTGCGCGCTGGAGACCTTGTGGTTCTGCCTACCGATACGGTCTATGGGATTGGCGCCCTAGCTGACAACCCAGGGGCAGTCGCCGCAGTCCTCGCTGCAAAAGGGCGTGGCCGTCAGATGCCGCCCCCCGTCCTCGTTGCAGACCCTGAGGATATTGACCGCCTGTGCGCTGAGATCCCGCCCACTGCCTACCGTCTTGCCAGTGCCCATTGGCCTGGGGGACTGACCGTCATCCTGAAAGCACGTCCTGACCTTGGGTGGGATTTAGGGGAGACCGGTGGAACCTTGGCGCTACGTATGCCTGACCATCCCATTGCCTTGGAGCTCCTGGCACGCACCGGCCCACTGGCAGTCACCTCAGCAAATCTCACAGGAGCTGCGCCTGCCACTGATATCCACCAAGCGATGGCGGATTTTGGGCCGAAAGTCGCTGCCTATATTGATGGTGGCCCAACTCGTGGCCTCACACCCTCGACAATCCTCGATCTTTCCCGCGATAGCGTTCGTGCGATCCGCCTGGGCACCATATCCTTAGAAGAGTTGAGCGCAACCTGCGGGCAAGCAATCCCAGACCCCGCGGCCTAGCTCATAGCAGTGCGTATCCCTCGCACCTCGGCACGAATCGGATGGAGTTCATCGCAGCATGAGGGTCTACCTCCTTCTAATGCTGGTGGCGACTGGCCTGACCACATTGCTGACGCCACTAGTGCGCTACCTGTGCATTAAATGGGGGATTGTGCCGCGCCTGCGTGCCCGCGACGTTCAGACGATTCCAGTACCGCGCCTGGGCGGTATTGCATTGACACTGTCATTTTTGCTGACAATGTTAATCGCCTCCCGTATCCCCTTTATGGCGCCCCTTTTTGCCACCTCTGTTCCGTGGGCGTTAATGGGGGGAGCGGCAGCAATGAGTATTCTCGGCGTCGTTGATGACCTGGTCGATTTAGATTGGCTGACAAAACTTTCCGGGCAGATTCTTATTGCAGGATTAATGGGCCTAGGCGGAGTCCAATTAGTGTCACTGCCACTTTTCGGATTAACAATTGGCTCGTCGCGCCTGTCGCTGATCCTCACCATTTTAGTGATTACCGCCATTATCAATGCGGTGAATTTTATCGACGGCTTAGATGGGTTGGCTTCCGGAATTGTTGGTATCGGTGCGGGCGCTTTCTTTATTTATTCCTATGTGCTCACACGAATAATGGGTGCACCCTCCTATGCCACAACTGCTTCCCTCGCTGTGATTACCCTGATGGGCGTATGTGCGGGATTCCTGTGGTTTAACTTCAACCCATCGTCGATCATGATGGGCGGCGGAGCGGAAACTCTTGGGCTTGTTCTTGCGGGCGCTGGCATTGTGGTCACAGGGCAAATTGACCCGTCCCTTTTAGGACAACAGCAACTCCTCGTTGGTCTTCTACCGATTCTTTTGCCGATTTCCGTGATTCTTATTCCCTTTGGGGATTTAGTGGTGGCGGCTGCACGGCGAATGGCCCGCGGGAAAAGCCCATTCCATGCAGATCGCTCGCATTTTCATGATGGCTTATTAGAGCGCGGTCATTCGCACCGTGGAGTGGTGTTGATTTTATGGGCATGGACTGTTGTTGCCACGGTGCCCGCTGCCGCCCTACTAGTATTCGACTGGGTTCGTGTCCTCATTTTCTCCCTCCCCGCACTTATCGTGGTGATTGGGCTGACAATGTGGGAGTTCCCGAAAGCAGAAACAAAGCCTGCAGCAGGCCATGAAGGAGACCGCGATGAGCAGCAATCCCATTGACGAGGGCGGGGCAGCGCCCTCGTATATGCCAGCCTCATCTGCTTTTGTCCGAGCAACTGCCCGTCTTGCCCAGGTCCTGGTGCTCATTGGTGTCGTTTTAGCCTGTGTTGAACTGGTGCTGACGGTGGCAGGCATTGGGCAGTGGAGTGCATTAGCACTGGCCCTGCCGCTCACCTTGGCATTGTGTCTGATCAAAGCGTGGTTTATTCGTCAGATTGGGCGCTCTCCCCACCTTCTTGTGGCCTGGGTGGGCGGAGGCTACATAGCGGCAGCGGGAATCGTTCTTGGTGGTGTAGTGGCCACTAACCTTTTGAATCTGCAGCCGCGCTTTGTTGGATTAAGCCTGATTGCCACCATTGTCTGCGTTCTGATTGCCGAACTTGCTGTTTTTATTCGCGCCCGAATCCCCGCTATTGACCCAGTGGAATAAATATTTTTCGCCCTACCGAACTCTCCGTGACATTCGTCGCACGCATATTTGCTCTTACGAGCTAAGAAATAGGGGAGTAGTCCTGTAGGATTGCCGGGTCGCCGCACCGTGCGCGTCCCTCGAAGTTGAACGACGATCCCGGGAGGACATCCTGTCCACGCTCACCACACCAGAGTCAGCGCCCGCTAGTCGCCGCCGCCTACCCCTGTGGTATTGGATTCTTATTGGCGGCCTCGTCCTCGTTATGGCGCTCACCGCGTACCCGGCGTTTACTCAGCACCCGCACCAACCCGGTATTGGCGATTTCTTTCCTGCGCCGATTTTTGGTGAAGGGACTCTCTTTGAGTTCAATCGCCTTACCCTGAACCGCCTGGTTATGGCCGCCATTGTCTGCGCCGTCCTGCTATTGGGTGCGCGCAAACTGGCGATGGTTCCTGGTCGGGGGCAGGCCCTTCTTGAAATCATCGCTGACTTTATTCGTGGCAATATTGCTCGCGAAATGCTTGGCCGTATCCGTGGCAATCAACATGCGCCATTCTTAACCACTGTCTTCCTGGCGGTCTTCTTTATGAATGTCGCTGGTATTTTGCCTGGCCTCAATATTGCCGCATCGTCAGTGATTGCTGTGCCTCTGGTCTTTGCGCTGTACACCTATGTGACCTTTATTTGGGCGGGTATTAAAGAGCAAGGAGTTGGACACTTCCTCCACTCCCAACTGTTCCCACCGGGCTTGCCTGCCCCCATGTATATCCTCATTACGCCAATTGAGTTTCTCTCGGTCTTTATTGTTCGCCCAGTAACACTGACCTTGCGTTTGCTGTGCAATATGATTGCGGGTCACCTTCTTCTGGCAATGACGTATTTCGGTACAGCTGTTCTGCTCCATGAATTATCGAGTATGACTATTTTGGCTTCGCTGACTGGCGTCGCCATGATGGTGATGACTGGATTTGAAGTTTTCGTAGCGGTGTTGCAGGCCTACATTTTCACCATCCTGTCCGCTGTCTACATTAAGTTGTCCGTCGAGAGCCACTGACGGTCCACCCCACAACAGAGGCACCCGCCGGGCGCCCCGAACAGAAGGAACACATATGACCCCCGTTGGACTCGCTTACATCGGTTACGGCCTGGCCACACTTGGCCCTGCTATTGGCATCGGCCTGCTCGTGGGCAAGACCCAGGAGTCCACTGCTCGTCAGCCTGAGGTTGCTGGCCGACTGTTCACCAATATGATCATTGGCGCTGGCATGGTTGAGGCTCTTGGCCTGATCGGCTTCGTGCTGCCTCTTGTTGTGCGCTGATGACCACGATCTTTGCAGCAGCGGAGGAACAGGTCGGCGGTCTTGACGTCGTCCTGCCCCCGTTCTATGAGATTTTTTGGGCAGCATTCGCCCTACTTCTGATCGCCCTGGTGGGAGGGCGCGTTCTCCCGAAGATTTTTGCTCTTCTCGACGAACGTTCTCGCCAGATTGAAGAAGGTTTAGCTGCTGCCGAGAAAGCGCAAGAAGAAGCATCCCAGGCTGAGCGGGAGCGCGCAGAAACATTGCGTGAAGCAAATGTTGAGGCGCAGGCTATCCGTGAAAAAGCTGCTGAGGATGCACGCGGCATCGTCAATGCGGCCCGCACCGAGGCCCAAGAGGAAGCTGCCCGTATTCTTGAAACTGCTCAGCGTCAGATTTTGGCTGAAAAACAAGCTGCTGAAATCTCGTTGCGTACTGACGTTGGTCTGCTCGCTACCGAGTTGGCTGAAAAGATCGTTGGGGAACATCTCAAAGACAGGGAACTTACCTCCCGCGTTGTTGATCGTTTCCTTGACGAATTGGAATCGGAATCAGTGACGAGGGCGGGGGAGACATCCTCATGACCGCACTGCTAGATTCGATCCCCACCGCTGCGCGCAACGCATTAGAAGACGCTCTCACCAGCGGTGATGGTGTCAATGCCATGCGCGTTGGTGAGGACCTGTTTGGCATTGCCGATCTTATTGACACAGGGGATCCCCGTCTTCGCCGCTCGTTGACTGACCCGGCTCGACCAGACAGTGACAAAGCAGATTTGGTTGAGGCAGCCTTCGGCTCAGAGGTGACCCCCACAACGGTGAGGGTTCTTCAGGCGCTGACTGGAGCACATTGGAGCAGGCCAGACGAACTTGGCGGAGCAGTCGAAGTTCTTGGCGCTCATGCCGTTTTGCTTGACGCAAAGCGCTCCGGCAGCCTGTCAACTGTTGAAGAGGAACTTTTCCAGGTCCAGGAACTTCTGGCAGATCATCGGGAACTGCGGGTCCGCCTATCTGACTTAGGTGACACCACCGCGCATGACAGAGCAAATTTTGCTCAGAGTCTCCTTGCTGAGCATTTGTCGCCATGGACAATCCGCTTGGTTCGTCGAGCTGTTGGACGGAGTTCTCACGGTCGCCTCTTAGCGCGTCTGCGAAGCTTCGCTGAAGCCGCCGCCCTTGTGGAAAACCGTGTTTTAGTGACAGTAGAAACAGCTGCGCCATTTACGGATACGCAACTATCCCGCCTCCGCCAGATCCTCACCCGGCGCCTGGGAACAGATGTGACTCTTGCTGTTTCTACCGACCCCGCCCTCGTTGGTGGATTCCGCCTCCGTGCGGACGAAGAATCTATGGACGCTTCGGTAGCCACCCGCTTTAACGAAGTACGCCGAACATTGGTGGGTTAAACCCACCCGATACGACACTCCCACTCACTACATAAGGAAAGCTCAATGGCTGATCTGTCCATCAGTCCCGCCCAGATCAGGGCCGCGCTGGACTCCTTCGTTGACTCCTACCGTCCCTCGGAAGTTGCCACCGAGGAAGTCGGTCACGTCACAGAGACTGCTGATGGTATTGCCCGCGTTGAGGGCCTGCCCGGCACGATGGCCAATGAGCTTCTTCGCTTTGAAGATGGCACTCTTGGCCTGGCAATGAACCTTGACCAACGAGAAATCGGTGCCGTTATTCTTGGCGACTTCTCGTCCATTGAAGAAGGACAGCGCGTCTACCGCACAGGTGAAGTGCTCTCCGTTCCTGTGGGTGATGGGTACCTGGGACGCACTGTTGACCCCCTTGGCCGCCCCATTGATGGCCTCGGCGATATTACTGATCTTTCTGGCCGGCGCGCCCTGGAATTGCAGGCTCCCGGCGTCATGATGCGTAAATCCGTGCATGAGCCCCTGCAAACTGGCCTCAAAGCCATTGACTCAATGATTCCCATTGGTCGCGGCCAGCGGCAGCTCATTATTGGCGACCGCCAAACCGGTAAAACCGCTATTGCCATTGACACCATTTTGAATCAGCGGGAAAACTGGCTCAGCGGCGACCCGAAGAAACAAGTTCGCTGTATTTATGTGGCTGTCGGACAAAAAGGCTCGACCATTGCCTCGGTGCGTTCCACCCTGGAAGAAGCGGGCGCATTGGAATACACCACCATCGTGGCCTCCCCAGCATCTGATCCTGCCGGTTACAAATACATGGCTCCCTACACCGGTTCAGCCATTGGCCAGCACTGGATGTACGAAGGCAAGCACGTCCTTATTATTTTCGACGACCTGTCCAAGCAGGCCGAAGCCTACCGCGCTGTGTCCCTGCTGCTTCGCCGTCCGCCGGGCCGTGAAGCCTACCCCGGTGACGTTTTCTACTTGCACTCCCGCCTGCTAGAGCGTTGCGCCAAACTTTCCGATGAGCTCGGTGGCGGCTCTATGACTGGTCTGCCTGTCATTGAAACTAAAGCCAATGACGTGTCAGCCTATATTCCGACCAACGTCATCTCCATTACCGATGGGCAGATCTTCCTCCAATCTGACCTCTTCAACGCTAATCAGCGTCCTGCTGTTGACGTCGGTATTTCGGTGTCTCGTGTCGGTGGCGCCGCTCAGATTAAAGCCATGAAGAAGGTGGCGGGTACCCTCAAGTTGACCTTGGCTCAGTACCGCTCAATGGCTGCTTTCGCCATGTTCGCTTCCGATCTGGACGCGGTGACCCGCCGCCAGCTCACCCGTGGCGAACGCCTTATGGAACTCCTCAAGCAGCCCCAGAACTCGCCATATCAGGTGGAAGATCAGGTGGCCTCCATCTGGGCAGGAACCAATGGCTTCCTTGATGACCTCGAAGTGGAAGACGTTCTACCTTTCGAACGCGCCCTTCTTGACCACCTGCGCGCGAATACGTCGATTCTGACGGCCATTAAAGACTCCGGCCAGCTCAGCGATGAAACGGAAGAGGAACTCCGCAGCGCGATTTCGACCTTCCATGACCAGTGGGTCAGCGATGGACGAGGTGTCTCCGCTGAGGACGCTAACGAGAATCAAGCGGAGTTTACCCGCGAAGAAATCACCCGTACCCGCCCCGCTGAGAAGGCCTGACATATGGGTGGCAAGCAGAGGATCTACAAGCAGCGGATTGCGGCTACCCGCACGCTGGGCAAGGTCTTCCGCGCGATGGAAATGATTGCGGCATCACGTATTGGTGCCGCCCGACGTGCGGCAACGGAACTTGGACCCTATGAAAAGGCCCTATCTCAAGCGGTCGCTGCCGTCGCTATCCACACTGACCTTGACCATCCGCTGACCGACGAGCGTTTTGATACGCCCCGCGTTGCAGTACTGGTGATTGCGTCAGATCGCGGCATGGCTGGCGCCTACTCCGCGACCATTTTGCGTGAGACCGAAAGGCTTCTCCATCGCCTGCGTGACGAAGGAAAAGTTCCTGTTCTCTATACCTGTGGCCGACGGGCCCACTCGTATTTCCGTTTCCGCCAGGTAGAGATTGAACGATCCTGGGAAGGTGAATCCGACTCGCCCCGCCTCGAGACAACGCGCGAAATCGCCGCCGAACTCCTGGGGAAGTTTATGGATGAGAATATCCACTCTGGAGTTTCCGAGGTCCACCTGGTCTATACCCACTTCCACACCATGGTGTCCCAAAGCCCGCAGGTACGTCAGATGCTGCCTTTATCTGTAGTTGACGCCCCGGCCTCGGACGAAACACGTGAGGCAGAACTGGGTTATAAAGACCACCCGGAAGCGGCCTTCCCTGAATATGAATTCATTCCGTCAGCCGAAGCAGTACTCAACACCCTGCTTCCCATGTACGTCGAAAATAGGATTCACAACGTTCTTCTTCAATCCGCAGCATCGGAGTTGGCCGCTCGGCAACGCGCCATGCATACCGCCACCGAAAATGCTGAAGAATTGATTACGAAGTACACGCGCCTGGCCAACTCGGCCCGCCAGGCAGAGATCACCCAAGAGATCACCGAGATTGTCGGCGGGGCCGACGCATTGGTTCAGGGCTAAGGCCCGCGCACACGCAAGGTAGGACACTATGACCACCACTTCCACATCCACTGGCCGCGTCGCGCGTGTCGTCGGCCCCGTTGTTGACGTCGAATTCCCGCCGGACCGGATTCCTCCGCTATATAACGCCCTTCACGTCGATATCGACTTGGCGGGACAGGGCGAGGGCGAAGGCTCCTTCACCTTGACCCTGGAGGTTGCCCAGCACCTCGGGGACAATCTGGTGCGCACTATTGCCCTCAAGCCCACTGATGGCCTGGTCCGCGGAGCCACCGTCACCGACACCGGCTCACCCATTACCGTTCCCGTGGGTGATGTGACTAAAGGCCACGTCTTTAATGTCACCGGCGAACCGCTGAATCTGAAAGAGGGCGAGACCCTCGAAATCACTGAGCGTTGGCCTATCCACCGCCAGCCTCCGGCCTTCGACCAGCTCGAAGCACGGACCAAAATGTTTGAGACCGGCATTAAGGTGATCGACCTGCTGACCCCCTATGTTCAGGGCGGAAAGATTGGTCTCTTTGGCGGCGCGGGCGTCGGTAAAACTGTTCTTATCCAGGAAATGATCCAGCGCGTGGCCCAAGACCACGGCGGTGTCTCCGTTTTTGCTGGCGTCGGTGAACGTACCCGTGAAGGTAATGACCTCATCCACGAAATGGAAGAGGCCGGCGTTTTCGATAAGACCGCCCTCGTTTTCGGCCAGATGGATGAGCCGCCGGGCACCCGTTTGCGCATTGCTTTGACGGGCCTGACCATGGCGGAATACTTCCGCGATGTCCAAAACCAGGACGTGCTGCTCTTTATTGACAATATCTTCCGTTTCACCCAGGCAGGTTCGGAAGTGTCCACCCTGCTCGGCCGTATGCCATCGGCAGTGGGCTACCAGCCCAACCTGGCCGATGAAATGGGTCAACTCCAAGAACGTATTACCTCTGCTGGGGGGCACTCTATTACCTCACTGCAGGCCATTTACGTTCCTGCGGATGACTACACTGACCCCGCCCCTGCCACGACCTTCGCTCACTTGGATGCGACCACGGAACTCTCCCGTGAAATCGCCTCGCGTGGCCTGTACCCTGCGGTGGACCCGCTGGCTTCGACTTCACGCATCCTTGATCCTGCCCTGGTTGGACGCGAACACTACGATGTCGCCACCCACGTCAAGGCGATTTTGCAGAAGAATAAGGAACTGCAGGATATTATCGCCATTTTGGGTGTGGATGAACTCTCTGAAGAAGATAAAGTCACTGTGGCCCGTGCACGCCGCATTGAACAATACCTCTCGCAGAATACCTATATGGCAGAGAAGTTCACTGGTGTTCCAGGTTCAACTGTGCCTCTTTCGGAAACAATCGAGGCCTTTAAGCGGATTGCCGAAGGCTATTACGATCAGGTTCCCGAGCAGGCCTTCTTTAATATCGGCGGCATTGACGATATTGAGCGGCGCTGGCGTGAATTGGAGAAGGGTGCCTAATGGCCCGCAGCGAATTCGGATTACAGACAGACATTGTCGCCCCCGATGGGCGGCAGTGGCATGGACGCTGCTCTCAGGTACAAATCCCTGCCATTGATGGGTCTTTAGGGATTTTGCCTGGGCGTCAGCCCATCCTTGTCATGTTGGGTGAAGGCGACGTCATTGTGGATGCAGAAGATGGCCGGCACACATTCGCTATGAATGGTGGTTTTGCCTCCGTCGATTCTGATTATGTGACGGTGGTCGCTCAACGCGATATTGTGTCCTAAGCACAGACAAACGGGGTCCTTGCGGGCCCCGTTTGTTACACCATCCCATGCGTCACTGATCCCACACGGCCCGGGAGAGGAGAAGAGCCAATGGTGGATTTCCTTGACATCGTTGTAGGTGTGCTTTTCGTGGCACTGGTCATTACTGCGATTGTGTGGTTATGGCTCAATATCCGTGCGCGGCGCCTGTCTAACGCCTTTGGCTCTTTCCGATGTTGGTCTCGCCCTGATACGAATTCAGGATGGACCTCAGGGGTTGGACTGTATGGCACTGAGGAATTGCGCTGGTTTCGCCTAATTTCTTTTTCGAACCGTCCCGTCTATTCCTTTCCTCGGCGTGGTCTTGAGGTTTCTCCTCCCTTGCAGCGCTCCACCGACGGAAAAGTCATTGAAGTGCGTCTAGCCAGCGGCGATCAACGGCTGGAAATTGCTATTGATGCCCAGACCTATAACGGTTTGGTGTCATGGGTGGAGTCAGGGCCACCAGTCGGGCGCGGTTAAAGGGACGAGGAGCGTTTCAATAGACGAGGGCGGGGCCACTTTTCCACAAGCGCAGGCCGCACCACGCAACCACGGTGCCTTCATGACCTGCCGCCCAGTGTTGGTCCCACGCCTGTCAATCTTCTGCGAGGCGTACTACCCCTCATGTAGGCTCGCCCCCGTGCGTCTTCTTATTGCCACCTGTACCGTCGATTATTCGGGTCGTCTCAGCGCTCACCTGGAACCTGCCAAGCGCGTAATTATGGTGAAAGGAGATGGCTCCGTCCTCGTTCATTCTGATGGCGGATCGTATAAGCCACTGAATTGGATGACCGCGCCATGCACCCTGACTATTACTGAGCCCACCGAAGATGATGGCGCTGATGTCACCCAAATCTGGACCGTCCAGGCGAAAAAATCTGATGACCAGTTGATTATTCGGATTCACGAGGTCCTCCACGACGTGAATGAAGACCTCGGGATTGACCCGGGCCTGATTAAAGATGGTGTCGAGCTGCATCTCCAAGAACTTCTGGCCGAACAAGTACCGCAGATTCTCGGCAAAGGGTGGGAATTGGTACGCCGTGAACATCCCACACCGATTGGCCCGGTAGACCTTATGGTGCGCGATCCTGAGGGAAAGCATGTCGCCATTGAAGTCAAACGCCGCGGAGGCATTGATGGCGTCGAACAACTGACTCGCTACCTGCACCTTTTATCGAGGGATACGCTACTTCCCGATATCCGGGGGATTTTTGCCGCGCAGGAGATTACACGGCAGGCCCGCACCCTGGCGGAGGACAGGGGGATTGAATGCCTCGTCCTCGACTATGACGCTATGCGCGGTGTCGATGACCCCTCCTCTCGTCTTTTTTAACGAGGACGGGGCGTAGGCCCCATCGTCGCCAGTTCCGATTTTGGAGGCCATTGTGGTTCCCCTTCCCACTGATATTTCCCTGATGCGCATTATTGCTCAGGGCCTGATTCCCGCCACTGCCGCCGAATCAATGGAAGCGGTGGCGCGCTATAGTCTGGCCCTTCAAGGTCAGCAGGTCAGCGCTATTCCCCACGCTTTTCTTGCCCGCCAACCGGGGGCGCGTTTGGCTGATGTCCACGCGGCTTTTAATGAGGGAATGCTGGTCCGTTCGTGGCCAATGCGTGGGACAGTACATGTGACCTCGGCCCACGACCACCATTGGCTGCGGGTGGCTACCGTGCACCGTTACGACCGTTGGTGGGCAGATGCGCGAGAAAAACATGGGGTGACTGATGCGCTGCTTCAGCGGGCTGCTGATATCGCGTTGGCTGAGATTGCTGCATCTGGTCCCGTGCGCCGCGAGCGCCTTATTGACCTGTGGGTGGCTGAGGGCCTGCTGCAACTGGGCACACCGGTAAAAAAGGGCGCCACCATGGATGAAGCCTGGGTGCAGACAAGTAGGCGGCGCAGGCTCATTCTTTTACTTCATTTAGCGGGGCTTGTGGTGCAGGGGCCGGTGGGAACCAATGAGCACCTGATTGTTGATGCGCGCACGTTGCCTGATGAACGGAGCGGACCTGGTGGTGGGGAGGGTGTTGCTTATGGTGAGTCGGGCCATCAGGCGGCGATGACTGAGATTGCTAGGCGCTATGCGACCAGTCATGGGCCGATTTGTGTGGCGGATTTGGCGCGGTGGTTGGCTTTCCCTGTGGGCCAGTCAGCGGCCGCCTTGGAGGCAGCGGTGGAGGATTCGGCTGGCTCATCGGTGCCGCTGGTGCGGATGCGTGTCGATGAGGGCGGGAAGTTGGTGGAGTATGTTGCGCCATTGAGTGCCCGTGAGCGCACTGCTCATGCTCTGTATATGCGGGCTGACCTGTGTGATCTTCTGGAGGCTCATCGGGATGAGGCGATGGGGACCTTCTATTTAGGGATGTTTGATGAGCTCCATGTGGGGTATAAGGATCGTAGTTGTATGGCTGATGAGGTGGCGGAGCAGCTGATCTGTCCGGGGAAGAATGGGATGTTCCAGCCTTTTGTCTGTGATCGGGGCCGTGTGGTGGCGGTAACTCGCGCCCAGAGTGGTATTCATTGGGTTGGTGGAGCTGCGCCCTCGAAACGAGTAGAAAAAGCGGCAGGACAGGTGATTGACCAGATTCGTCACCGTCTTAGTGGGCGCTGAACTCAAGCTGTACGCCAAGGGCTGCCAGGTGCACAATTGGGGGTATGAATCCCACCATTATTCGCGGTCGTCTTCTTCATAATGATGTTATTGACGAGGACGGGGTGATCCTCGTTGAGAACAGCGTTATTCGTGACCTTGGGGACAGCGCTGATGTTGTGCGTCGCCATGAGGAGTTGGCGGAGTCGATTGCTGCAGCGGAGGTCCTGGATGCCACCTTGGTTCCGGGGTTGGTGGATGTGCATTGCCATGGTGGGGGAGGGGAGTCTTTCCCTAATGCGGAAACTGTGGAGCAGGCAATGGTGGCGATTATGGAACATCGCCGTTATGGGACGACCTCGTTGGTGGCGTCCTGTGTGACAGCTGACCCTGAGGTGTTGCGTCAGCGTGGCCGTCTTTTAGGCGCCTTGGCCTCTGACGGGGAATTGGTGGGCGTCCATTTTGAAGGGCCTTTTGTGTCCCATGAGCGAAAAGGCGCACAGGATGGGGCGTACATTATTCCTCCTGACCCGCAGTTGACGCGGGAATTGATGGAGGCTACCGCTGGGATGACGGTGTCAATGACGGTCGCGCCGGAAAAAGAGGGAGCCTATGGGTCTGGTTCTGTCGCTGAAGTGTTGATCGAGGGCGGTGCTTTGCCGTCGTGGGGGCATACCGATGCGGATCCTTTGGCGGCGCGTGAGGCCCTGGAGTTTTCACGCCAGTGTTTAGAGGAGACTGGTGAAGAACGCCGGCGCAGTGGGCATGTGACGGTGACGCATCTTTTTAACGGGATGCGGCCGCTACATCATCGTGATCCGGGGCCGATTATGGAGTTTTTAGCTGATGCGGCTAATGGTGGGGCCATTGTCGAGTTGATTTGCGATGGGATTCATGTCGATCCGGCTTTAGTGCGCAGTGTGGTTGATGCGTTGGGGCGTGATGGGTGCGTGCTCATTACTGATGCGATGGCGGCGGCTGGTATGCCCGATGGGGAGTATCAATTGGGCCCGCAGGCGGTGACTGTGGCTGGTGGAGTCGCACGTCTGAGCGGTCAGGAGGCTATTGCTGGTGGTACGGCGCATCTTGTGGATTGTGTGCGTATTGCTGTGACGGCCGCGGGGATCCCGTTGGCTGATGCGGTGTATATGGCGTCGGCCCAGGGAGCGAAGATTGTGGGCCGGGAGGATATCGGGGTATTAAAGGAAGGCGCTCGGGCCGATATTCTTGCCCTAGATAGGGACCTTCGTCCCATTTCGGTGTGGCGAGCGGGAAAGTTAGTGAAGTAATGGGTCGTCGTTCCTCTAAACGTCCGTGGTCCAATCCGCATCGGGAACTGGACCCCAGCACTATTGGTTCTATTCGCCATTCACAGGTGGGCCCCGATGGATTGACCTATCAAGTAACTCACCTGCGATCTGCGGCGAAGGACTATGTGTGCCCGGGTTGTTTAGCACCGATTCGGAAGGGAAGTGCCCATATTGTTGCCTGGCCGGAGGATGCTCCCTGGGGTCGTGATGCCGGCCCCGACGCACGGCGACACTGGCATCAGGAGTGTTGGAAACGGGGCCGTCGTCCCAGGTGAGGGTGTGAAGACCACCACGAGGACACGCTTTTGGCCGTCTATAGAAGGGTGTTTCGGCAGCTTTCCCGTATGGTTGTGAGGATAGAGTCCTGTCCTTGACATCAGGAGAGTGTCCGTGGAGCGCGTAAAGAACTATCTCGCGGCAATCATTGCGTTAGTGCTAGCGGGTGTGTGCGTCCTAGTGGGTATCCTCGCTTTTACGGTGTGGCGACCTGCTCAACAGGTGCACGCTAGCGTTGTGCCTTCGCAGCCAATTGTGATGACCCGCGATGGAGTGATCAACCTTATTGACGCGGAGGTGACCGTTACCGCCACCACGACGGATGGGTCACCTGTTCAGCTCGCTTTAGGAGCAACAACTGACGTTGTCGGGTGGATTGGATCCGACCCCTACACCGAAGTGATTGGTGTGGCCGCTGACCGACAGAACCTCAAATTCGAGGATCATCCTGGTGACGCTAGTCAATCGGGTGGTGCAGGTGGCGCTGATGGCGCGCAATCCGGTGGGCCAGTTCTCGCCAGTGACCTATGGGCTGATCATGCCTCTGGAGATGGCAAGGCAGAGTTGACCATTGCTGACCCGCAACAGGGCCGCTCTATTATTGCCGTTTCTGATGGTCAGAGCGCCAATATCAATCTGACGATTGCCTGGAATTCCAATCAGCCGAATCTCCTGGCCATTATTGCCTTTGTTCTTGGCGCTCTTCTTGCCATTGTCGGCATCGTCCTGATCGTCCTAAAGAACCGTCAACTCAATGACTCTCGCCGTGCTGACCAAGCTCAGCGCCTGCAGGCACGCAAGAGCGCTGATGTCACCGAAACTGCCCACATTGATCCCACTGAGGTGGCGGCCATGGGTGCGGGTGCCGCTGGAGCGGTGGGCGCTGGCGCCCTTGGTGGTGCACTAGCAGGTGGACTCGACTCTTCGGATGAACCAGAGGTGAGCGAAGCCCCCGTTCCTGTTCGCAATAGCGCCCTGCACCACACAGGACTGCCACATCTGTCATCTGATTCTCTTTACACCATCGAAGAAGACACCGTTGAGGATGAGTCGCCGGTTGATGACTTCGGCCCCGCCAGCGATTCCGTAGACGGGTTGGATGACCCCACTGGTTATGGGCAGGCCCCAGCACCGGTGGAATCGTCCTTTATTGCTGAACCTGGCGATTGGCCCACTCGAATTGCTCCGTCACGTCAACGTGCCTGGGATGATCCGTTGGTCTCTGCTGGACTTGATGAAGAACCTGCCGAGCAGGCTCTAGGCGCTTCCTTTGAGGATGACTCCTTTGAGGATGATGGCGATGCCACTGCCGTGTGGAGCCCGGACTTTGCCGCGTCAGTCAACAGCGCGGTGGGCGATGGTGAGAATGACGTTCTTGAGGAGGAGGACCCCGCCCTCGTTGAGGAAGACACTTTTGAGTCTTTCGCAGATGAGGACGATAATTCTGCCTTTGACGAAACCGATAACGTCGAAACCGAGGCTGATTCCTCCTACGGACACTTCGAGGCTTCAGCTTTCGCTCCGGCTGCGACCGATGAGGCCGAAGAAGAGGATCTCATTGACGAGGACGAGGCAGCCGATGAGGATGACCTCTCTCTTGGCTCTGCCCAACGCAGTGGTTTGACTGTGCCACCAATTGCTGGCCCCTCCTCGTGGACTATCACTCCGCAGCCTGATGCTGAAGAGGCACCCGTGGCTGAAGACGCCTGGAATGCCGATGACCTTGAGGACGACGAACCCGCTGAAATCACCTCCGAGACCTTCGGAATCGGTACGGCCCGCCTTGGCCGCCACGCCGCGGAATCCTCTTCCGATCAGGACCCGCCCGAGCGTGTCCCCATGGATACCGGGGTGATTGATCTCTCGGCAATCCGTCCAGGTGCTGCTCTCCCGACTCGTCGCGCCCTACGCGAAGCACGCGAACGCGGAGAAGGCCGATTTGTGATTGATGGCCACGAGTTCAATACTGGCCTCATCCCGGTGATTCCACCTCCGGCGACAACTGAAGCGCGCACACGCAGCGAAGCTTCTGACAAGGGGTCCTGGGGATCGATTCTGTCCCTGTGGAAGCGTAAGGATGAAGGAGACCATCGATGAGCCTGTCACGATTCCGGCTTTTCAGCGTTATTGCTGCAGCCGCACTCGCATTGTCAGCCTGCTCTGGCAGTGATCTTGTTGCCCAATCGTCATCAGGCGAAGTTGCTCAATCGGGACCAACAATTGATGAGAATCAAGCACGCGCCCTTATTGACGATATTCAAAGCAAGGCCACCCAAGCGGATCTGGCGAAAGACCCCGCCCTGTTAGAAGGGGCTTTCTCTGGCGCCGCAATCCGAATGCGCACCGGTCAATACGCCTTGGCAACAAAGAAGGGCTCGGTTTTGCCCGTCCTTGATCTTCGCCCTGAAGATATGGCGCTGACCAACTCCACTACGTGGCCACGGACCATTTTGTCCTTCTCTAAACCCGCCTCTGATGGATACCGCGCGGTGTATGTCCTCACCCAAAAGGATGCACGCTCCAGCTACCAAGTGGAGTCCTGGGGGCGGATGTTGGGCTCGACAAGTCTGACCATCCCCTCAGTGAAGGTTGGCTCGGCGAGCCTGCCAGCTGACGCTCAGGGCTTTGTGAAGACCCCCACGGAAACCATTAGTGGCTATGTGGAGATGCTCAATAGCGGCAGCGCTGGAAACGACCTCTACGCATCGGAAGAGTTCGCGGGTTCCTACATCGATAATGCGAAGGTCCTGTCCGAAGAGGCAAAAGAAGCTGGCACAGTGACCTCAAAAGCCACCCTGTCGGAAGACCTGCCGATTTCGACTGTGGTTTTGGAAGACGGATCCCTTTTAGTTGCGGGCTCCTTCGAGTACACCACCACCTACCAGCGCACCATTGAAGGCTCCACCCTGCGTTTGGGCGGCAATGTGGCAGCCATGTCTGAAGGTGACGATGACACTGTTGGTGGAACTGCGACCGCTACCTACGTGGCGTCAGTGATTTTCCAAGTACCCACTGCTGAACAGGGCGGGAAAATCACGCTGATTGCTGGCGAGCGTGTCCTCGAATCCGTCAAGAAAGACAATGCGCAGAACCCGGATAATCCGCAATCTGGCGGACAACAATCTGGAGAACAGCAGTCTGGTGCCAACGCTCAATCCGGCGGTCAACAGTCTGGCGCTGCGCCCCAGAGTGGAAACTAATCCCAGGAGGAAAACACTGTGACTCTGCCCGAGTCAGTGGCGGGCCTGCCCGCAAATGCTGCCCCCACATCCGCCCCGCAAGAATCTGAACCTGAGGTGACCCTCAATGTTCCTCTTGTCACAGACGCGACGGAAGCCACCTTTAATGATGTGGTTTCAACGTCTCGGGCAGTGCCAGTGGTCATCCTTTTATGGAGTTCACGCACCCTAGAATCGCGGGAAGCAATCACCACTTTGGAAGACCTGGCCAGGGAAATGTCTGGCCGTTTCCAACTGGTCAAGATTGATGCGGATACCTCTCCTGATATTGTCCGTGCCTTCCAGGTTCAGGCTCTGCCCACAGTGGTGGCGCTGGTAGGTGGGCGTCCCATCCCCCTCTTCCAAGGAGTGGCTGCCAAGGAACAGATCCGCCCCGTTTTTGAGGAGCTCCTGCAGGCTGCCGCACAGATGGGTGTGACAGCGCGTGTGGCTGTGGCTGAAGAAGATATTGCCGAGCCTATTCCCGACGAGCATCTCCCTGCTATGGCATTGGAGGAAGAAGGAGACCTTGAGGGGGCACGAGCCGCCTGGGAAAAGGTCGTCAATCTGAATCCTCGCGACGAGAAAGCCAAAACCGAATTGGCGCGCATTAGCCTGCTGCTACGTAGCGCCGAAGCGGACTCATCTGATCCTCATGGGCAAGCTGATGCGCTTTTCGCCAGTGGAGATCACGCGGCAGCTTTCGATTTGCTGCTGGGTGCCATGGCGCAGACCACCGATTCTGACGAGCGTGACGCTTTGCGGACCCGTCTGTTGGACCTGTTCCGTATTGCGGGGTCCACCGATGAGGTCAAGGTGGCGCGGAAACGCTTAACGACGTTGCTCATGATTTAACGAGGGCGGGGCGCCGGCGTATGGTGGCCGCGCTATTTTTGCGGGGTTCTCGCTGAATAACTGCCCAGGTGGGGTGATGACCGAAAGGTCATCACCCCACCTGCGTATGCGCCTTGGAGGCAGAAAGGGATACCCCAGCAGAGCTGACAAAGCGCCGCGAGGACGCGCTTTTGGCGGTGAGTTCTCGTTGTGGCGGCGGGTTGTCTATTGGAAACACTCATTCGGCTCTAGTGGCCTGTGCACATGCGCGTGTTGTAGCCGGCAAAGGTGACAAACCGCTGCGAGGACGCGCTTTATAAAGGCGGACCCCATCTTGGTGGCGGGTTGTCCGTGAGGAGTTCTGGTCTGGAATTTCTGACCTGCGCAGATACGGCCACAGAAACTATCTAGGCTGACAAAGCGCCGCGAGGACGCATTTCCGAGCAGCAATTGTTGTTGTGGACGCGGTTTGTCAATTGGGGCTATTGGCCTGGAAATGGCAACCTGCATCAATAGGTGGCCCCGCCCTCGTCCATCAATACACACCGCCGCGAGGGCGTGCTTTTGGCGGCGGACCTAGGCACCAGTGCCACGCACAAAGGGGCCCGGCACCACTACGGCGCCGGGCCCCTTATCAACCACAGATCACTGAGTCTTTGGTGTCAGCCACACGGCTCCCAGCGGCGGAATACGCAATTGCGCTGAGGCCGGACGACCATTCCATGGGGTGTCTTCAGCGACTACGACACCCGCATTGGACACTCCGGACCCACCAAAATCAGTGTCATCCGTATTGAGCACTTCCAGCCATTCGCCAGCAAAAGGCAGACCAACGCGGTAGCCCTCATGTGGATTGCCCGCAAAATTCGACACGCACACCATAAGCTGGTGTTTGCCATTCTCATCGACGCCTTTACGCAGATAAGAAATGACATTGTGATCGCCGTCAGAGGCGTCAATCCACTCAAAACCGGTGTAGTCGTCATCCCACATGGCTGGCGAGGAGACATACACCTCATTGAGGCGAGCCACGAGGCGCTGCAACCCTGCGTGGTCATCTTGATCGGTCAGCCACCAATCCAAGGAATAGGCTTCCACCCATTCTTGTTCCTGCCCGATTTCTTGGCCCATAAAGAGCAATTGCTTGCCCGGGTGAGACCACTGGTAGGCCAGCAGAGAACGGACCCCTGCCATGCGCTGCCATTTATCTCCTGGCATCTTCGAAATCAGCGACCCCTTCCCATGGACAACTTCGTCATGGGACAGCGGCAAAACGTAATTCTCGGAGAAGGCGTAGACCAAGGAGAAGGTCAGTTCCCCATGGTGCCAGCGGCGGTTGACAGGATCTTCCTTCATATAGCGCAAGGAGTCATTCATCCACCCCATATTCCACTTCATACCAAAGCCCAAGCCCCCAGAAGAAGTGGGAGCAGTGACCCCGGGCCACGCAGTGGATTCTTCAGCAATCATGACAATGCCAGGGTGGCGGCGATAGGCCGTGGCATTGGCTTCTTGAATGAACTCGATGGCTTCGAGGTTTTCACGCCCACCAAATTGGTTGGGCCGCCACTGGCCATCCTTGCGCGAATAATCCAGGTACAGCATGGAAGCCACCGCATCGACACGCAGCCCATCAATGTGGAATTCTTCCAGCCAATACAGGGCATTAGCGACAAGAAAGTTGCGCACTTCGCGTCGCCCGAAGTTAAAGACGTAGGTGCCCCAATCTGGGTGTTCGCCGCGGAGGGGGTCGGGGTCTTCATACAGGGCGGTCCCATCGAAACGGGCCAGGGCCCAGTCATCTTTGGGGAAGTGAGCAGGGACCCAGTCCAAAATGACGCCAATACCTTCCTGGTGGAGGCGATCCACAAGGAAACGGAAATCGTCGGGAGTGCCATATCGCGATGACGGCGCAAAGTAAGAGGTGACCTGGTAGCCCCAGGAACCGCCGAAGGGGTGCTCGGCCACAGGCATAAACTCGACGTGAGTAAAGCCCATTTCCTTCAGGTAGGGGACCAACTCGTCAGCTAAGCCGCGGTAGCCTAAACCTTGCTTCCACGAGCCCACATGGACCTCGTAAATAGACATCGGCCCGGCATGGGGATTACGAGCAGGACGTGCTTTCATCCACTCGTCATCGCCCCATTCGTGGTGCAGGTCAGTCACCACTGACGCCGTTGCTGGGGGGATTTCCGTGGCCCGCGCCATGGGGTCAGCCTTTTGGAACCAGTTGCCCCCAGGGCCCTGGATTTCAAACTTGTAGCGGGCACCAATGCCCACGCCAGGAACAAAGATTTCCCACACGCCAGAGGCGCCGAGGGAACGCATCGCGGTAGCGGTGCCATCCCAGTAGTTGAAGTCACCAACGACGCGGACAGCGCGCGCGTTCGGCGCCCACACGGCAAAGGCGACGCCATCAACGTCACCCATATCGCCGGTGTAATGCTTGCGGTGGGCGCCAAGGACTTTCCAGAGTTCTTCGTGGCGTCCCTCAGAGATCAGATAGGTATCCATTTCCCCTAAGGTGGGCAGGAAACGGTAGGGGTCATCTTTGACAATGATCTGATCGCCGTAGGTGACGCGCACTCGGTAATCCGGGATTTCAGTGAGAGGCAGGACTGCCACCCAGATCCCATTGCGTTCGTGGGTAGCGGGGTAGGCAGCATCGGCAGTCACAATATCCACCGCGTCAGCGAGGTGGTGGACAGAGCGGACCGTGACGGAACCATCACCAAGGTGGGCTCCAAGGACAGAATGTGGCATGTAGTGGGTGCCATTGGCTACGGCATCGAGAAGATCCGTATCCACGGGGAGGGCGCTGTGGTTGCTCATACGCCCATCTTCCCACGTTGGGCGACTCTATGTGAGCCGGTTGTCATGGTGAGAGGCAAAGTCGTGTCAAAGCGTCCAGTGGAATATCGATCCAATCGGGACGCATCCGCTGCTCATAGCGTATTTCGTAGCAGGTTTTCTCGATAAGAAGTGCCCGCAAAATTCTCGATTCATTCTCGGCGAGGCCACCTGGGCCCGCCCATCCGTGAAGAAAAGGGAGCGCAGTGTGCTCATGCCACCACTGCGGCGCCGCTATTTCAGGGATCTTCCCCTCAGGGGACTTTAGGCCCGCTGTGCGTTGGGCATAGCCATAGGCGTAGTCAAAGGAACGGAGCATCCCAGCGACGTCTTTCACAGCGAAATCAGGCGAGCGTCGCTGCGCTAAAGGCCGTAAAGGTTCGCCCTCAAAATCGACAATATGCCAGGTGGAAGCCCCATCAGTGAGAAGGGTTTGCCCCAGATGGTAATCCCCATGGATACGGATTGGCCGAGGCAGGTCGTCAAGGTGGCCAACGTCAGCAACGAGTGCATGCGCATTATCAACGAGGGCGGGGTCAAGAGGAATATCTCGCGCCACCATGGTGATCTGCTCATGAATGCGGGCCGCGAAACGCTGCGCATTCAGAGCCGGAGCCCCGCCCTCGTCAATGGATGACAGAGGGAAAGAATCCCCCAGGATCGTATGCATGTCTCGGGTGACGCGGCCAAGCTCAAAAGACAGGGCAGAAAGGTCACTACCTGTTAGCGCCGCGTCGCAGTAATAGGCCCACCCATCGCGGGCGCCATCAAGATAATCCCATGCGCATGTGGCCAGCGCTGGGCCATCGGGCAGATCCACCTCGGTGCTGACCCGAAGCGCCGGAGTATGCGGCCACCGCGCTCGGGTCAATGCGCCGCAAAGCTCGACTTCGGGATGCGTCCCCGCCGTGAGCGTCCGATACACCTTAAGGAAAAGGGGCGTCGGCTGGGTGGGGATCAGCAGGGAAGTATTGGATTGTTCGCCACCCACCAGTGTCGCGGCTTCACATGCTGCCACGAGATCACCACTGCCACCCAAGGAAGGCTCAACCTGGAGGGCACGCGCGGCCCACTCGGCTCGCCACAGAGGGTGGGAAGGGCCGTCATACAGAAAATCCTGCCCACAGCGGCCAATCGGGGCAGGGGAGGTGAGGGCATTCGGGGAAAGAAGAAGAGGAATATGAACGAGGGCGGAGCCGGCTGCCACCACAAGGGTGACACTTTGATGTCCCCCCACCTGCCTCCACTGGTGCCACACACATGACAGCGAAGTGGAGGCGGTGGCAGGACACCACCGCTGCGAGCGCAACCACGGATCAATAGCCTCAAGGAGGGCAGTGGCCGTCGGCGAACTCATCACAGCGCAAACCCGTCCTCACGTGGCCTACAGGCTTAGCGACATATGTGGCGCAGGCTCAACAGCAAGAACATGGCCCACCCGTGTCCATGGCGACAAGCTCACCCAATTCGTTGATGACCACGTGTATTGCTGGCCATCAAGTTCATCAATGACACGGAATGTGCCCGCCGAGGTCTCGATCCCCAATTCACCTAAATCAAGGTAAACCTCGCCTTCCACCGTGTCATGCGGATTTAGCGACACGACAATAATGACCGTATCGGCCTGACCATTGGGTGAAAAACGCGCGGGAATCTTCTTCGAGAAGCAGACAATCTCCGGATGAGACGTGCGATGAATTTGAAGATCATGCAGCTGCCGCAAAGCCGGATGCTTAGCGCGAGCAGCATTGAGCAAACCTAAAAGACGAGGAATACCGGTGGCTTCAGCATCAGGCCAATTCCTGGGCCGATATTCGTATTTCTCATTGTCATTCTGCTCTTCAAATCCAGGGCGATTGATATTTTCGACGAATTCATAGCCCGAATAAATACCCCACGTTGGCGCACCCGTTGCTGCCAAAATCGCGCGAATAGCGAAAATCGCAATACCGCCCGTCCACATTTGTGGAGTGAGAATATCGTGAGTTGTTGGCCAAAATGCCGGGCGCATGAGGTGCGCAGTAGTATGGGAAACCTCGTGGAGGTATTCCTCTAATTCTTCCTTTGTACGCCGCCACGTAAAATAGGTATAGGACTGGTCAAAGCCCACAGCACCCAGGGTGCGCATCATGGCAGGACGAGTAAAAGCCTCGGCCAAGAAAATCACTTCAGGATGATCCTTGTGGATATCCGCAATCAGCTCCTGCCAGAAAGGAATAGGCTTCGTATGGGGATTATCCACACGGAATAAGGTCACCCCATGATTAATCCATACCAGGAACATATCGCGAATAGCGTTGTAAATGCCGCGCGGATCATTATCAAAGTTCAGCGGGTAAATATCCTGGTATTTCTTTGGCGGATTTTCCGCATAGGCAATAGACCCATCCGCACGGGTAGTAAACCACTCGGGATGGTCTTTCACCCACGGATGATCAGGGGAACATTGCAAAGCAATATCCAGTGCCACTTCCATCCCCATTTTTTTGGCTGCCTCAACCAGGGCATCAAAATCGTCGAAAGTCCCTAAATCTGGGTGAATCGCGTCGTGTCCGCCCTCGGCGGAACCAATACCATAAGGAGAACCCGGATCACCTGGCTCCGCCACCAACGTATTGTTCTTGCCCTTACGGAAAGTAGTGCCAATAGGGTGGATTGGCGTGAGGTAGAGGACGTCAAAACCCATGGCGGCAATCCGCGGCAGGTCATCAATAACCCCACGGAAAGTACCGGACACCCACGTGCCATCAGGGTTCTGGTAGGCACCAGCTGAACGCGGGAAAACCTCGTACCACGAGCCGGTCAGGGCGCGCTCGCGGGCAACGCTGAGCGGATAGGCCTCGGTGGAATCCAGCAGATCCCGCAGCGGATGGGAACGGAACGTTGCGCGCACACGGGAGGAAATGCCCGCAGAAAGGCGCGCTTGAGGGGAAGCGGAGGTGTCACGGAGACGCTGGGCAGCATCACGAAGAATCTCAATGCCTGCTTCCGAGGGGGCTTCCTGGCGTGGATTATTGTGGGCGCGGCCCTCAATAGCGCGCTCCATGAGGCGCGCCCCTTCCTCCAACATGAGTTCAATATCAACGCCAGCGTCGATTTTTACAGAGGCATCATGGCGCCACGTCGCAAAAGGATCCGACCAGGTATCCACACGGAAAGACCAGGCACCGGTGGTATCGGCCATCACCCAGGCTTCGTGAATATCCAGGCCAGGAGCAATATCAACCATGACGCTTCGGCTATGGTCTGACCCATCCGGGCGGATGAGGACTGCTTCAGCGCAAAGGGCGTCATGTCCTTCACGGAAGACAGTGGCGCGAATCGGGAAGGGCTCACCCACTGTCGCTTTGGCGGCAAGACGCCCGCCTTCAATGACAGGGAAAAGCTCAATGGCAGGAATACGGGGCAGCAAGTTCTCGGTCACAAGGCCAGCCTAATGGTCGCGGCGCGGTGATGTGGCCAGATGATTTTTTAGACAGCAATCCCAAAGACATGGCCAATACCGTAGGTTAAGGCCATTGCTGCTGCTCCACCCACAATGAGGCGCGCCGTTGCGCGAAGTTTCGGTGCGCCCCCTAGGGCAGCACTAATCCAGCCTGTCAGGCCTAAGGCAATAATCACCGAAATAAAGGTTGCCGGAATACGCAGTGGTGGCGGCAGGAGCAGCATTGTCAGGAGCGGCAGAAGCGCACCTAAAAGGAAAGCGCAGAAAGAAGAAAAGGCAGCTGCCCACGGATTCGTTAAATCGTCAGGGTCGATTTGGTGTTCGACACTGAGGTGGGCTTCTAAGGCATTATTTTCGCTGAGTTCTGTGGCGACGCGAGCGGCGGTTTCTTCACTGAGTCCTTTATTTTGCCAAAGGTGCGCGAGGCGATGGAGTTCCCCCGTGGGATTAGTTGCTAACGCTTCTTCTTGGCGGTGCAGAAGAACTTTTTCTGTATCGCGTTGGGTTGAGACAGAAACATATTCGCCCACTGACATCGACAGGGCAGCTGAGGCAATACCTGCTGCGCCAGCAATCGCAATAGCCGCTGTATTTTCTGGTGCGGCAGCGGCCACACCAATAAGGAGTCCAGAAATAGAGACAATACCGTCATTTGCCCCTAAAACTCCGGCACGCAGCCAATTTAGGCGTGACGATAAGGAAATATCGCGGGAATCGCTAGAGCGTGGAGGAGCGATTCTCGTGAGGGATTGACCGGCGTGAAATAACGCTGAATAGCCAGAAGAAATACTGCTCATGTCAGGGACAATACGCCCATAATTCAGTGATTTCCACGAAGGGCAGCCACCCCTTTAAGGGGACAGGGCAGGCTTGTCGGTGGTGAATTAGGGGTGGCTTAGTGTCAGGGAATAAAGAGCAGCCCCGCCCTCGTGAATAATAAAAAGAACGAGGGCGGGGCGCACTATGTCCAACGTGGGAAAATACCGCGCAGCGGGCCTAATACAGCATATGCATTGCTTCGCGAACCTCAGCTAAGGTCGCATTTGCTTGCTCATTGGCCTTGTCATTCCCCTGGGCGAGAATAGACAGAAGATAGGATTCTTCCCCTTCAAGTTCTGCTCGGCGCGCACGCATAGGCGCAAGGAAAGCATTCAGCGCATCAATGACATGCATTTTTAATGCGCCTGCGCCCTTATCGCCAATAGACTCTGCAATAGATTCCGGCTTTTCTCCCGTCGCTAACGACGCCAAAAGAAGAAGATTTGCCACTTCTGGACGGCCCACAGGATCCCAGGTAATCACGCGATCCGCATCCGTTTTTGCCTTCCGCAAGACCTTTGCTGTTTCATCAGCAGTCATTGCTAACTCAACGGTATTTCCCCGCGACTTTGACATTTTCGTGCCATCAGTTCCCAGGAGGAGAGGAGCCTGAGACAGCAGCGCATCAGGGCGCGGAAAAACTGGGCGGTCGGGGTTAACCCGCCCATAACGCTTATCGAAACGCTGGGCGATTAGACGGGTCTGCTCAATATGGGGGAGCTGATCTTGCCCAACGGGAACCAGATTAGCTTTACAGAACAGAATGTCAGCAGCCTGGTGCACCGGATAGGTCAATAAGAGGCCACTCATTGCGCGCCCATCAGTGGCCTCTAATTCGGCTTTCACCGTGGGATTGCGATGCAATTCGGATTCAGTAACCAGCGATAAGAAAGGCAGCATTAACTGGTTCAACGCAGGAACCGCAGAATGGTTGTAAATCGTTGAACGCTCCGGGTCAATACCTGCCGCTAAATAGTCAGCGACCAGTGAAAGAACGCGTTCCCGGATAGGTCCAACCCCATCGCGATCAGTAATGACCTGGTAGTCAGCAATCAACACCCACGTATCGACCCCACGATCTTGAAGGACAACCCGATTACGTAAGGTCCCAAAATAGTGCCCCAAATGGAGGCGGCCAGTGGGACGGTCCCCCGTCATAATCCGGAAACGCGAGGGATCAACATCAATTGCCTGCTCAATTTCAGCAGATCGCGCGCGGGAACGCGCAAGGGAAGCGTCATTAGTGGACTCAGCCAGGATCTCTTCACTCGTGCTCACCTGGCAAATCTTAACGCCCGCGGGCCCCGCCCGGCGCCGGCGCCCATGACGTGGGCCAGGGCGCCAAGCGGAAAACTCCTATGTGCGCCGCCTTTTACGCGCCGGGTTCGACCTTAATATCTGAGAGCAATACCATCATTGAGAGGGGCTCAACCATCAGGGTTTCACCACTACCGAGGCGCTCTAAACTCAGCGGCAATGAGTCGAGTTGAGTATTGACGTCAATGCCACCATCAGCAGGGGACGTCCAGTCAGTATCCATAACCACTAGCCAATCCACGCCGTGCCCCGGTGGCAATGTCACTTCCCGGTCATCCAAGGAACCGTTAATGACCACGAGAAGATCACGGTCATCTAAAGGCACCCCTGAACGCAACATTTGGAAGGTGCGGTGACCCGCATCGCCCCACGCCCCGTCATACATGGGTTCGCCAGAAGCGGTAAACCACGCGAGGTCAGCAATAGTGTCACCCGGGCGGATCTGGCCGGAGGCAAAATCCGTGGGACGGAAAACAGGGTGATTACGGCGCAGGGACAATAGCCAACGGGTTGTGGCCACCTGGTCTAATTGCGGCTGAGACAGTGTCCAATCAATCCACGAAATTGGGCCGTCTTGGCAATAGGCATTGTTATTACCAAATTGGGTGCGTTGGAATTCATCCCCTGCGGTAATCATGGGGGTACCGGCAGAGACCAAAATAGTGGTGAGCAAATTCCGTTGAGACCTGCGCCGCGCAGGGAAAAGATCTTCGACATATCCGGACGCGTCAACGGTGTCGCCTAAACCTTCAGCAGGGGGAGTGGCCACTGCTCCCTCAAGGCCGTGATTCCAAGAACGATTATCGTCGGTGCCGTCGCGATTTCCCTCAAGATTGGCCAGATTATGTTTATGGTCATAGGCCGTTAAATCTGCCAAAGTAAAACCATCGTGGGCGGTCACAAAATTCACTGATGCCGCAGGTCCACGTAAATAGCCGGCTCCATGGCTAAAGACATCTTGAGACCCTGCCATTCGGGTCGCTAAAGCATTCGGGCCGGAGGCATGGTGGCCGCGAGATAAAGCAGAAGCGTCACCCAACCAGAAAGAACGGACCGCACCACGGAATTGGTCATTCCATTCAGCAAAAGGATCGGGGAAATTCCCTGTTTGCCAGCCACCCGGGCCAATATCCCAGGGTTCTGCAATCATTTTATCGCGGGAGAGACGATCATCGGTGGCAATAGCGAGAAGAAGAGGGTGCAGGGGAGTGTAACCCCACGCGAAACGTCCCAGTGTTGCTGCTAAATCAAATCGGAATCCATCGACACCCATTTCCTCGGACCAATAGCGCAGTGAATCCAAAATCATCGCCATGGTTTGGGCGTGGTCGATATTGATCGTATTTCCGCACCCCGTCGTGTCAATTTGTTGACGAGGGCGGTGCGGTGTTTGACGGTAATACATTCCCTGATCGAGGCCGCGCCACGACAGGGTTGGCCCCGCGGAACCACCTTCACAGGTGTGGTTATAAACCACGTCAAGGACCACTTCGATTCCGGCCTGATGCAAAATTGACACCATTCCGCGGAACTCGTCAATAACGCCTTGAGCCCCCCGACTTTGTGCTGCCTCGGATGCATATGACGGTTCTGGCGCAAAATAAGACAGCGTGGAATAGCCCCAATAATTGGTTAGGCCACGCTCCGTTAAAAAGGTTTCGTCGCATTTGGCGTGAATAGGGAGAAGCTCAATAGTGGTCACCCCTAAAGAGCGTAAATACTCCACACATGCTGGGTGGGCTAAACCTGCATAGGTGCCTCGAAGCTCAGGGGGAACCCCCGGCATATTCTTCGTAAAGCCCTTCACATGCAGCTCATAAAGGACCGTCATATTCCACGGGATACGTGGCTTTGCGGCAATATCAAAATTGTGGCCCACTACCACTGAATGCGGCATTGAGGACAGTGAATCCAGCGAAGAAATCTCTAAAGGGTATGAGGTGGGGTACAACTCGTCGTCAACGCGATGGGCATAGACCCCCGGCGTATTATCAACTTCGCCAATGAGGCCACGCCCATAGGGATCAAGAAGAAACTTCCGGGGATTATGGAACATTCCCGCATCGGGATCCCACGGGCCATCAACGCGGAACCCATAATGAGTGCCCTCGCCCAGGCCCTCAATATGACCATGCCAAATACCCACTTGTGGGCCTAATAAATCCCAGCGGCGTTCATTGGAGCCATCGGGATCAACAACACAAAATTGCACACGCGTAGCGTGGCGAGCAATTACAGCAATATCGAGGCCGTCTCCGCGCACCCACACACCTATACGCCGAGGCTCAGGATTAGGGGAATCAACTGCGCGTGTAACGACCTGCCCGGCAACCATTTCGTGCCGCCTCATGACTCGTGCCTCCGTTCGGTCCGGGTAGGAACGTCGCAGTGATCATACCCGATGGGTGCCACCTCACCCTCGTCACGCATAGGACAACGCGATGCAATGTGGCACTCTTGGACCCATGAGAATAGTGGTGTGTGTGAAGCACGTCCCAGACCTGCAGTCTGATCGACGTTTTGAAGAGGGAACGATTGTCCGCGGCGAGGATGATGTCCTCAATGAACTCGACGAGAACGCTATTGAAGCAGCGGTCACGCTCAAAGAAGATCTCGGCGGGGAGGTGATTGCCCTCACAATGGGTCCTGCTGATGCTGAAGACGCCCTAATGCGGGCCCTCCAAATGGGTGCTGACCGGGCACTGCTTGTCAGCGACGATCGTATTGCCGGCGCAGATGGCTTAGGCACCGCTCATATTCTCGCCGCCGCCATCTCCCACCTTGCGGACGAAAACCCCATCGACCTTGTCATCACAGGTATGGCCTCCCTCGATGGGCAAACCTCCTTATTGCCCGCGGCCCTCGCAGCAGCATTACAGCGGCCTTTCCTGGGACTGGCCCACAATCTCAGCGTTGACGGGGATGGCCCATGGACCGTCACCATTTCACGCAGCGCCGATGGGGTGGACGAGGTCCTTCAAGCCAGCACCCCCGCCCTCGTATCGGTCACCGACCAAGCCAATGAACCCCGATACCCCGCCTTTGCCGCAATGAAAGCCGCCCGATCGAAACCACTTGATGAGGTGGATCTCGACGACCTGGCTGACTACCTGCCAGGCGACCCTGAAACAATCCTTGCAGCCACCACCATTACCGACGCCCAGGCCCGCGAGCGCAGTGGCCCCGGCACCATCATTACCAACACAGGCGACGCCGGTCAGCGCCTCGCCGCCTACATTCTTTCCGAGGTGAAGTGACGATGACACTGGTAGACCGACCGATCCTCGTCCTCGTAGACCACACCGAACATGGAGAACTCGCCCCCGCCTCAGCCCAAGTGCTGACCGCAGCGCGCACCCTGACCAGCGGTGGGATTGCCGCCCTCAGTACTGTGGCAACTCCAGATGTGGCTGGACTGCAGCGCTATGGCGCCACCGACATCCTCATCCCAGAGTTGGGCGGCGCCTCGCCACGTGTGGGGGCCGTCGTTGCTGACGCGCTGGCTGCCGCAGCCGCCGAGATTGCTCCCGCTGCCATCCTGTGCACGGCAAACTACCTCGGCCGTGAAATTACAGGCCGCCTCGGGGTCACCCTGTCAGGGGGCGCAGTAGTCGATGCCATTAGTCTCGAATTCGGTGATGGCGGCCTGTCTGTCACCAAATCCACCCTGGCAGGGGCCTGGACCACCACCGCACTGGTCACCCGCGGAACCCCGGTGGTTGCAGTGCGCCCCGGTGCCTATGAGGCACTCCCTGCTGATCCTGCGGGTGAGACGCCAACCGTGCGCGAGGTGCCTGTCACCCTCAGCGCCGAAGCCACCGGCATTACCGTTGTCTCTTCCGACGCCCAATCTGGCAGCGGACGAGTGCCACTCACTGAAGCGCAGGTTGTCGTTGTTGGCGGACGTGGCACCGACGGCGACTTCGGGCCTGTCGAAGCCCTCGCTGACCTTCTTGGCGGCGCAGTGGGCGCCACCCGCGTGTGTTCTGACGAAGGATGGGTGCCCCGCTCTCTGCAAATCGGGCAGACCGGCGTCAATATTTCCCCGAATCTCTACATTGGCCTTGGCGTTTCTGGCGCTATCCACCACACCGCAGGAATGCAATCCAGCGCCCATATTGTCGCTGTTTGCGATGATCCAGACGCCCCCATTTTCGAGATGTGCGATTTTGGTGTTGTTGGTGACCTTTTCGAGGTCGTCCCACAAGCCATTAGCGCCATTGAAAAAGCACGGGCAGGGCAGTGACCCACTACCTCGACCATGCGGCCACCACCCCGGCGCGTCCCGAGGTATTGGACGCGTGGATGCGTGCCGCCCGCGACCTGGCCGACCACCCCGGTAACCCCTCCTCCCTTCATGGGGGAGGGCGCCGGGCGCGCCTGGCCCTTGATGAAGCACGCGACAGGATTGCCGCGGCGCTGGGCGCTGAACAGGCGGAAGTAATTTTCACCAGTGGTGCCACGGAGTCCGATGCGCTCGCGGTTGCTGGTGGCGCGCGTGGGGTGAGGGCTGCTGCTGATGGGCAGGGTGCTGGAGGCGCTGGGCGCCGCCGACTTGTGCTTGTTGGCGGAGCAGAACACGATGCTGTCCTTGAACAGGGAGAGGTCCTACGCCGCGAGGGATTCGCGTGGGGGCTTCTTCCCATTGACGAGGACGGGGTGGCCGCCGTGTCACCAGAGGCTTTGGTGGAGGCCGGGCGTGCGGCGCTAGACCCGGCCGCGGAGTTAAAGCCAGGTGAGAACCCCGCCCTCGTGAATTTCCGCGAGGCTTGTGCCCTGGTATCCCTTGGGCTTGTGTCGTCTGAAGTTGGCACTGTGCAGCCTGTACAGCGCCTGGTTGAGACTGTCTACCGCGAGTTTGCGGGCGAAAGTGGGATTGCACCAGACTCTCCTGCGAGCCAATTGGCAGCTACCCGCGGGCAGCGCCCCCTGATCCACACCGATGCCGCCCAGGCTATTGGCCTGATTCCTGTTGATTTCCACGCCCTCGGGGTGGATCTACTTAGCCTTGGCGGGCATAAACTTGGCGCCCCTGTGGGAGTTGGTGCCCTGCTGGCGCGCCGAGGTGTGCCGCTGACCACTGACCGGCCCGGCGGCGGACATGAACGCGGGATCCGTTCGGGCACTCCTGATGTTGCCGGGGCCGTGGCCTTGGCGTGTGCCATTGACTTGGCTGTGGCGGGTCAGCAGGCGCATTGGGAGCAGGCGCTCGCCTTGCGTGACCACCTGTTGCGTGGGGTTGCTGGGCTCGATTATGAGGTGCGGCCCAGTGTGAATCCGGCCGCGGCCTCGCCCTCGATCATTCATCTGCGCGTACCCACCCGACATCCGGAAGCGCTACTGATGGCAATGGATCGTGCGGGGATTCACGTTTCTGCGGGGTCCGCTTGCCATGCGGGGGTAACGCGCCCATCTGCGGTGATGATGAGGATGGGGCACAGCGAAAATGACGCTCTTGGCGTGCTGCGGATTTCCACTGGAGTGGGGACAACCACAGACGATATTGATGCTTTTATTGCGGCATTGCCGGACGCTATTGCTGGTGCTCAGCGCTTAGATGCATTGGAAAGGCCTCGTTGAGTAGCATCTGGGTGAAGACATGGGGAGGAAAATAGTGAAGGTTTTAGCTGCGCTGTCTGGCGGAGTCGATTCTGCCGTTGCGGCTGCGCTCGCTGTTGAAGCTGGCCATGAGGTTGTTGGCGTCCATATGGCGCTCTCCACCTCGCCACAGGAGTGCCGAATTGGCTCACGCGGATGCTGTTCTGTGGAGGATGCAGGCGATGCTGCGCGTGCCGCGGAGATCCTTGGTATCCCGTTTTATGTGTGGGATTTGGCCGAGCACTTTGAAGAGACCGTGATTACGGACTTCGTTGAGCAGTACCGTAAAGGCGCGACCCCGAATCCCTGTGTGCGCTGTAATGAGTTCGTCAAGTTTAGGGAATTAGCAGAGCGTGCCCGGGCATTAGGTTTTGATGCGGTCTGCACTGGCCATTATGCGCGCATTGAAAATGGCGAGGCCGGGCCGGAACTCCATCGCGCCAACGATAATGCTAAAGACCAGTCATATGTATTAGCGGTGATGGGGAAAGAAGAATTATCGCGGGTTTTTCTTCCTTTAGGTGGTGCACCAAATAAAGATTGGGTGCGTAAAGAAGCAGAATCTCGGAATTTGGGAGTGTCCAATAAGCCGGATTCTTATGACATCTGCTTTATTCCCGATGGGGATACCCAAGGGTTTTTGCGCGCACATTTAGGCACCGCTGATGGCGATATCGTCACTGACGAGGGCGAGGTTGTTGGCTCGCATCAGGGATATTGGAATTTCACTGTTGGCCAGAGGCGAGGATTGCATTTAGGTAATCCTGCAGCTGATGGGCGTCCGCGTTATGTCCTAAAAATTGATCCCGTTCAGAATCAAGTGGTGGTGGGCGCCGCCGAATTGCTGTCTATTCACCGTATTGACGCATGCGACGTCGTGTGGCTAGCTGCCGATGATCTGGGGGAAGGGGCAGGTGCGGTTGAGGCTGCCTCCGCGGATGATCGCGATGATGACGGCCAGCTTCGCGCGCAAGTTCGTGCCCACGGGAAAGCCGTGCAAGTGGCAGCAATCCACCATGATGAGCCGGGCGAAAATGGCGTGGGAACTCGGATTCGTGTCGATCTTGCTGAGCCTTTGCGTGGAGTGGCTGCAGGGCAGTCCCTGGTGATTTATCGGGGGAGCCGGGTCCTCGGCCAGGCAACAATTTCGGGAACCTCACGCCGCGCAGAATAGGGATATTGGGAAGAAACCAGTAGTATGGTCTGCGCACGCGCGAGTGGCGGAATTGGCAGACGCGCTGGATTTAGGTTCCAGTGTCTTCGGACGTGGGGGTTCAAGTCCCCCCTCGCGCACAGTGGTGGGACCCCGGCCTCGTAGATTGTGATTGACGAGGGCGGGGTTTTCCTTGTGCGGTGAGGTTGTCGTTGTGTGGTGGTGCTGTCTTTGTCACGCCGAGCTGTGTCTGGCGCACTGCCCGTTTTGAGTGCCCTGCGTTCTCTGCACTGCCCTGTGGTACAGCGGGCAGGCTGTGTCCAGTGCGGGCCCCGTCCTCGTAGATGCGCCGTGTTGTGCCAGCGATTTCCACATATGTAGGCGTTGGGAAGATAAGTAGGGGCAGGGAGCACTCCCAACGCCTACATATGTTCCCAACCCCTACATATCTTGATTGCTTGATAGGCGTCTTGCTAGCTTGACAGCCGCTGCCGCGAGCCTGTCAATTTTTCTGTGTAAGCGGGGGTGGTTATAGGTAGGGGGTGATTC
>JAUNHH010000014.1:0-10124 GCA_030524055.1 Actinomycetaceae bacterium
CTCATCAAACATGATCCTTCCATGAGCGCCTACACAGACCATTGAACACCCCCGCTGCCGCCCGCCAGCGGTCACGCTCGGTGCGCCACGCACTACTAATTCACCGTGCGAAGGAAATCGATAATGGCTGGCGCCACCAGGTCAGGCCTGTCCCGCTGTACCCAATGCCCTGCCTCAGGAATAACCACCAACTTTGCTGCGGGCATACGCTTGGTGGCTGCCTGTACATACTGAAGTGGCACACCAGAATCATGGGTTCCATGTACCAATAACGCAGGGCACTGCACTGAAGCCAAATGGTCGCTGTAGTTAGTCCTCAGCCGATTCCATAGGAACTGATCGCGCTGCCATTGCTCAAAAGCCGCTAAGGCTCCGCCGCTGGCAGCTGCCTCCATAATCTGGTCAAGCAACTCCGGAGTGCGTTGCTGCGGGTTGCGAATCAACGAACGGACACTGCTGTCCAACCACTGCCGTTTCCGGCCATAAGCTCTCATTACCCGCCCTAAAATGCCGGTGCGGAGCAATACCCAGGTGAGAAAGTGGAGTGGCCGCGCAGACCAACCGGTGAATTGGCAATCCATCAGGCCGTAACTGCCTAAAAGAATGGCGCCACGTGCGGCATTCGGACGCTCGAGGAGATGCCCAAGAGTCATCCCTCCACCCAGCGACAGTCCACCAATGATGTAGTTCTGTAAACCAAGCGCATCGACAAATTCCCTCACGTAGCCAACAAGACGTTCCTGCGTGGCGGCCCATGGAGCAGGCGGAGTGTGCCCGTATCCCGGATGATCGGGTGCCACAACGCGATAACCAGCCTCGGCGAGGAGCGGCCCTAACTGTCCCCACGACAATTCCGCACTGTCAAGCCCACCGCCATGAAGTAATACGACGACGGGGGCGGTGGTGGCGTCATCCGGTGCCCATTCCAGGTAGGAGACGCGCCCCCAGGAAAGCAGTACCGTTGAGCGTTTTGTCTTCATCATTGATTCCCGCCATTCGGTGCTAGCAGTATTCACGATCAACCGTAACAAGAGGGAAATCTGCGGCGCTGCGCTGTTCGGTTTTTCTTGACGAGGGCGGGGCGCTGGCGGAGTAGGGCCGCGAACTATTCGCTTTCTCCCTTAAAGGTGCGGGCCCCGCCCTCGTAGATGTGCCACGTTATGCCCGCGATCCCCACATATGTAGGCGTCGGGAAGATAAGTAGGGGCAGGGGAGACTCCCAACACTTACTTATGTTCCCAACCCCTACATATCTTATGTGCGCCAGCCGCTGCTGCCCGCCAGCGGTCACATACTGAAGTGGCTCGACAGAATTATGGGTGCGTGCACTAATCCCGCAGGGCACTGTGAATCGCCCATGGTCGCGCGCTAGGTACATTCGCCATTGTTGACTGTTCGAAGGACATAGGCGAGGCGTAAATGACGAGTCTCCGCGCAGGATTTACTGCCCGGCTGAAAAAGGAATCGATAGCACCAGACAGTGGGTCCGGGTGCCTGTGATATTGGGTGTTGGGTTGCTAGTGGCTGTTGCCTATCTTGATTGTTGGGCCACTTCCTGGCGGATGGCGCAGATTTTCCATTGGGTGTTGTGTTGGCATAGGGCCAGGGTGGTGGGGGTCTGGGAGGCGGGGTGCCTTTTCCGGGATTGGAGGTCAGTGACGGTGTGCTCAGAGACAGCGAGTTGGCCTTGGACGAACCAGAAGGTGCGTGTCTTATCAGGGCTTTGGGCTTGGGAGGTGGTGATCTCGCCGTTCATGGCATAGGTGATCTGTTCAATTCTTCCTTGCTTGTTATACAAGTCCCGGATCTGTTTGACGCGGGCAGTGCATTCTTCGCACGTGGGGTGGAAGATATCCTCTAGCGGGGCGGTGTCGCCTGTGTCAGCGGAGTAGGTCAGCACGCTGGCGTAGTAGTGGGCAAGGTCAGCTGCGGCGTTCTCGTCCAGGTTGTGGGGGGTGTTGGGTTTTTCTGGTAGTGGCGTATCGGTGCTAGTTGACGAGGGCGGGGCAGCAGACTGACTGCCAGTGCCAGTGCCGGTGGCGGCATCTCCACGACCAGTGCTGCTGGGAGCATCACCACTGCCATTGTTATTGGGCGGGTGGGGGGCTTGAACAGTGGACTGTGCCAGACCAGAATCCGACTGACCACCACCATGTCCGCCCTGGGCGTTACCGGTATGCGGCACCGGCCCCTGAGGCAGGTGGTTAACGGCCTTGTCGGTGGCGTGGTGTTCTAGGTGACCTGGCCGTGCAGGCCCGTCATACAACACGCCATAAGGAGGCAAAAACATCACAGCGTGGAAAACACACACCGCAATCACAATCCCGTTAGCCCATAAAAGAGCACGAAACAAGTCTTTCCCCGTGAGATTCACATGCTCATACCACACCCCCTGATCATCACCAGCCTCCCCGTCATCCCGCTCCACCAAAGCAGCAGAACCCGCCTGCTCACCCCCAGCCCGCCCGCCACGACGGTGATCAGGGCGGTGGGGTGTATTGCCAGACGGGCGCTGAGACTGCGGACCACGAGACACGACAAAGACCTCCTTAAAACACAACACCACGAAACGGCGTGGGTAACAATGAGAAACAAAGGGGTTAGTGGCCGGCTTCTTCTTCGGCGGTGTCGGTCAGGTAGGTGTGGATGCTATAGACGCGGAACGGGTCAGAGGTTTCCACTGTGACCAAAGCATCCTTAGTCGTGCTGGTCTGCCCAGTCCACGGATTCGTCAACGTCACCTCCCATGTGGTTGTCAGCGTCACTGTTTGAGCAGGGCTGCCTTTGCGATAAATATGCTGTAGCTCCATTGACGGATACGGCGCCCCAGGAGTCGCGGAAACCAACGGTTCGGACCCGTCATTGAAATCAAACACAAACGAGGTCCCCACAAACGTCACCGCAATTTTGCGGCCAAACAACTCCACTTCTTTAACCTGACGCGGCTGGGAAGCATGTACCACCACAGGCACCTTAGTCACCTTATGCCGATACGGCTCCACCACAAGACCAGCACCCTTCACCCCAGCAAAACCGCTGGCGTAGTCGACAATGCGTGTGGTTGACACGATTGTGGTTGAGCGGGTTTGATCCACCGGTTTAGGTGGAGTGATGCTAATCAACTCAGAGGAGGAATCTTGCCCGAGCCGGTTCTGAAGCATCACACCAAAAAGACACAAGTCCTTTTCGAATTCGCTTGGTTTTTCAAGGCATGCTGAGGCATCTGGACTGGAAGTGCGCGTTGGGATATCAGGCAGGGCCTCAAACTCTTCAGCAACAGAACCCTCTACCACAGGAGCCTCCACCTCAGGCACCACCTCAGAAACAGAAGGACCAGACTCCACAACCCCAGAAGACCCAGGAACCACCACCTCACGAGAAGCATCAAGCTGCACTTCGGATTCTCCATTACCACCTGTCACTACAAGCGTTTCAGTACAGGTTGCACCCGGAGGGCACTCCTCAGCCAACGCTGGCAGAGTAGTAATGCTAAACATGACAGTAGTTACGGACAGTATCGCGCCAACAGTGTGCACTGCAGCATTAGTTAGTTTTTGCATCGACTCCGCACACTTTCCATCGATTATTCACCCAGCAGCAATCAATCGCCGCAGTTTGAGAGACCGGGTCAACGGATGACAAAGAGTTATCTTTGTAGACAGTTTGACCAGGGAGGGTGAAATGAATGATTACTGAGTGAGCAGCCCGTCCCGACTGGGGATTCTCATGAGAAACAATCTCCGCGACCTGAGTCTCAAGATTGCCTTGAACCTCTATCCATCCCCCAGCAGAATAAAAATCATCAATCCGTTTAGTCGTCTGGGCGCAGCTCTCACATTTAGGAGTGAAATTCTCCTTCATTAAGGCAGTGTCCCCTGTGTTCCAAGTATAAACATTTACCTCGAGATAGTGTTTGACATAGGCTTCGGCCCCCGCAGCGCTTTCTTGTTTTGCTTCGTCGGGCAGTTCTGGTGGCATCAGGTTGCCCTGGTCGGGCTGAAGCAGACGCCCATCAGGCCCAACCCTGTACCCATTGGACATCGGCCCATCCCCAACAGACTGCCCACCCGTAGCACCCGACTGCCCACCAGCACCACCGCCCGACTGACCAGCACCAGACTGACCCGCGCCAGATTGAACAACAGCAGCAGGCGCAGCCGGGCGAACCGCACTAGTGGACGGCTCCTGGGGCGGCTTATGGCAAAACGTCAAATACACGACGCAAATAGCAACCAGCCATGAGATTCCAGCCGCCCACCACCAGCGCCTAATCACCCGATCCATCTCCGGATCATCACGCTCAAACTCACGATCCTCACCCCGCCTAGCAGCACCGCTATAACGAGGAGAACCACCACCATAATCATGCCTATCTGGACACATACACAAACGTTAGACCAACATCACACCCCCTGTCACCACTTTGAACACACACAAACACACCAAAAACCCAGACCACAGGCACTAAACGACGGCTGACCTGGAAAAACACGCCCCCACACGCCGCTCAAACCACACCAAAATCATCACCAGCCCCACACCGCAATGACCCGCCCCCAAACCACCAGGTCACACCAACAACCCCCACCCCAAAAAACCAGGCCCCGCCCTCGACAATGGGAAAACTACGGGCGGCCGCTCACCTGTTCTTCGGCCCCTGATAACTGATTGTCAGGCGAGAGTTCGTCTTCCCAATGGGAATCATCCTGCCTTTCCCAGGGTGCATCAAAAATGTGCGGGTCTTGCTGGAGGAACTGGAGCTTATATGCATCCGTCAACGCGAAATAGACATTGGCAATTGTTCCAGTGGTGATGACGGTGATAAAAACGAAAAATAGGCGGATAAAGTAGTCCCACCAATGCCTGGCCATGACGGGTCTCATCCTGTCCCACAATTTCATTGGGCTATTCACGACTTTTCCGTACTCGTCCACCTGATAACGGAAGGCGAAAATGCTACTCCTGCGGCGAGTGCGGTGACGGGATACCTGCCTGTGTGGCATCTGCGAAGCTCGACGTTTCATCAATACCTCCCCATAGAGTGCATTGCGTCAAGGCTACGCCTAATCAGAGCAGTATGAGGGCGTTTCGGGGAGGAAGAATTCACGAGGGTGGGGCACTATCTTTACCGTGACTTTCCGATAGAACGCGTGTTCGTCTTTCGACTCAATCCGCCATGACTATAAGGTGAATCGCAGAACAATGGAAGGATCGGAGGCCAAGAATGACTGAACGCGGGGCACACAGATTTGCCGATATTGACCCGGAATACTTGGCCGAACTTAATGCAGGCACAGTATCTTCCCGAACACTCACGGAAGCACTTGCAATCAATCACAGCATTTTGCTGCAGGCAGTCCTTCCTAATGCTCCAGAGGACCTGCGAAAAGTCGTGTCCGTGGCGCAAGAACTCGGCATTATGAAAAGGATGGTTGCTATTGGTGCTGCCCTGGCGGACTCCCTCACTTCTGAGCAGAGCGAATATCTTGCCAGCCATCCCTCAGACACCGTACGCGGATGGGCCTGTTTTCTTCTTGGAGCCCGCCATGGTGACAGCCCGACCGCCGCCCTCGACAACATCCGCCCTTTCGCTGATGACGAGCACTTTTCTGTCCGAGAGTGGGCGTGGATGGCTGTGCGCCCCGCCCTCGTTCGCGATCTTGAAAGCAGTATTGATCTGCTTGCTCAGTGGACGGCAGACCCATCTGAACGGGTGCGGCGTTTTGCCAGTGAAGCTCTTCGTCCGCGGGGAGTATGGGCTGCGCATATTGCCGCTTTAAAAGAACAGCCAGAATTGGGCGAACCCATTCTGGAACCACTTCATACGGACCCTTCGCGTTATGTTCAGGATTCAGTGGCGAATTGGATTAATGACGCCGCAAAAACCCGGCCCGATTGGGCCATTGAGATTTGCGACCGCTGGGTTGTGACCAGTGACAGTCCTGCAACTGGTCGGATTGTTAAACGTGCCCTACGGTCAATCCAGCGCGCGTAGCACTGACCCGTCCTTTTTCCTGCATTACGCCATAATGAAATACAGCATGAGGTGAATGAAAATAGGGAGGTGAAGTTTTCCCGTGAGTTCGGCAAGCCACGTAAAAAGAACCGCCATTACCGAACTTAGCAGTAGCATAACTGGTTTATCTGCTGTAAATCCTGGGATCCAGAATGCGTGAGCAAAGGGAAAGATAATGGCGGCCATAATACTCGTTCCAATTGGTCCGAGAACTTCGCGCACATAATGGCGCCAATATCCGAAAGTAATGATATTTTGCCACAAGACTGACACCGTAAATGCAACGATGTAGACGCCAACTGGCGTTTCCGTTATTGAGTAGTGAAAAGGTAAGGCTGCTGCGGCAATTGCTGCAACAGCGTAGAGCGCCCACTCCCACCACGCGGTGATACGTAAGTGCTGAAAAATCCATTTCCGTTGGAACCAGAGGACAGCGATCAGCAAAATAATATTCACTGCAGATCCAATGAGCGGGCCATTGGTTGCACCATAAGGTTTGGTGTAGAAGTGGGTAATACCTAATTCAACAGTCATCCCAAACAGGAAAAGCCATACTGCGGTATAAGCAAGGGAATGAAGAAGAGTATGCAGGGGAGTCCCCGGGCCAATTATGGACACATTCGACATAGGTTCATTCTTCCATCCCCGTGACATATATACGAGGGCGGGGCCAGAATCGTTCCGAGAGTCATAGGGGCTGACCTGTCAGAAGAAAGTAGCGTTTGTGTGCGGCAAAAGTAGCGTAGGCCAGTGGAGTACCTGAGACGAGCAATCGATGACCAACTTGATCAGATTCCTATTGTTGGCACGGTGTGGCTTCCCAGGCTTTCGTCAATTGGCTGCTGATGAGCGCAATGGGCAAATAGATTCGTATCTTCAGCAGATAATTGATTGCGATTTACCGGTAGGCCTGCCCTTCACGAGGCCGGACTTCGGCCTCGTGAATTCGAGGAAAACTAGGCGGAAGCATCACTTTCGGCGAGACGCCTTTCCATATCCACCTCAGAGATGGATGGGTACAACAGTCGCGCACCAAAGACAAAAATCGCAATAGCAGTAAGCATCGCCACAAATCCGACAATCCCATTACTTGTCACGGCATAGAGAATGTAGCCAATAAATGCACACACTGCTCCAGCAATAGCGTAAGGAAGCTGAGTATTCACGTGAGTAATAAGGGGCGCGCCCGCTCCTGTTGCTGACAAGATCGTGGTGTCAGAAATGGGGGAGCAGTGGTCGCCCCACACGGCTCCAGCCAAAACCGCGCCAAATGCGGCAATGAGGACATCATTTCCACCAGGAACCTGAGCGAGAATATGCCCGGCAATAGGCAAAAGAATACCGAATGAGCCCCAGGATGTTCCGGTAGCAAAAGCCATTCCGGCCGCCACAAGAAACATTACTGGCACCAACCAAATGGCGGGCAGAGACATGCTTTCTACCACGCTGCCAAGGAATTCTCCGGTTCCCAATGCGCCGATCAGTTCGCCGAGCATCCAGGCGAATACGAGAATCGAGATCGCCCCCATCATTGATTGCGCACCGGATAGCACGCCCTGCCAAAAGACCTTCAGATCAAAGAGAGGATTGGGCCGGGTATAGCGGAAGTAGTAATACAGAGCGCCCAAAAGCCCAGCGCCACCACCAAAATTCAACGCCATAGACACGTCAGTATTGGCAAGCATATCCATTGGAGTAATGGCGGCAGCTCCCGCTTCACCAGAAGAAATAATCGCCCAATATCCTGTCAGCAGCATCCCGCCAATCACACCAATGACCAGAAGAATAAAGGGGACAATCAGTGCGCGCATAGCACCAGGTTCGTGCCGCGGCAGATTTTCTGACAATTGGCCCGGTGCAGAAGCTTCAGGATCCAGCACGACTTTGTCAACAATAGCGCGACGCTCTTCTTTGCGCATCGGCCCAAAATCAATCTCAAAGGCAATCACGCAATAAATCAGAATAAGCGCCCCAATAGCGTAGAAATTCATTGCCGCCGCACGAATAAACGCTTCGGCTTCAGAAAACGGCAGATGAGCAGCCGCCACAAGCGGCGCTAAAATACCAATAATCGACGCACCCCAGGAAGAAAATGGCGCCAAAATAGCCACAGGAGCAGAAGTCGAATCAATAAGATAGGACAATTTCGCGCGCGACACATGGTGGCAATCAGTGACAGGCCGCCCCACCTGGCCCACGGCAAGAGCATTGAAATAGTCGTCAATAAAGATTGCTGTCCCAAGACCAGCAGCAAGCAGTTGAGCTCCCCGTCGCGTTTTAATCCGCTTGAGAGTCCATTCAGCAAAAGCCGTGGTCCCCCCAGACATCATCACAAGGGAGGTCACCACACCTAAAGTCACCAGGAAGAGCAGAATAAAGATTTTGCCCCAATTCGGTGCCCCGTCCTCGTAACTCCAAAAAATGCCAGATAGCGCCGTCCAGACCAAATTCAGAGTCTGGACAATATCGAAATTCGCCACCAATAATGCCGCTGACACAATGCCAATGCCCAGCGAGATTAAAACGCGCTTGGTGGCAATCACCAAAATAATGGCAAGAATGGGTGGCACTACCGTCAGCACGGGGTACATCTCGATAAAGGTCACAGAAAGGCTCCTGAAGAGTTGTGCAATGTTAAGGGCTGGGTCAAGGGTAAGTCAGGGGCCAATCGTGGTGAACAAGTGACCACATAGTGCGCACCGCCCAGCCCAACATGCAAGGATGGATCTATGACCAGACTGAATGTGGGCGATCCGGCCCCTGAACTCATCCTTGCCTCAACCCATGGTCCGCTGTCGTTGGCTGACGAACTCGAGGCCTGCGAAAAAGGCGTAATCGTCTACTTCTACCCCAAAGCTTCGACCCCAGGATGCACTAAGGAAGCCTGCGATTTCCGGGATTCTTTGGCGTCACTGCAAGCGCACGGGTACCGCGTGGTGGGGGTATCGCCTGACCCTATGCCCGCATTGGAGAAGTTCGCGCAAAAACAAGACCTCACCTTCCCTTTGGCTTCCGATACGGAACATGTCGTTATGCAGGCATGGGGCACATGGGGTGAGAAAAAGAACTATGGCAGGATTGTCACAGGAACAATCCGATCCACGATTGTCGTTGCTAAAGATGGCACGGTGGCGCTGGCCCAATACGGCATTAAAGCCACTGGGCATGTGGCGAGATTACGCAAGGAGCTTGGCCTCGACTAAAAGTAACGTGGCAGTAGGTGGCCCCGTCCTCGTGAAGACAATGCACGAGGGCGGGGCGATCTCTTTAACGGAATGTTGTTGCCTGTGAACTGGTTGGCACCCAGGTCCCGTTTCTGCGTTCATATGTGGTGGTGGATTCTAGAGGCCAGGTATTACGTGAGCCATAAATGGTGGCTGTCACATGATTGCGGGTCACAATAGTGGCCTTATCGCCAGTAATAGTGACATCCGCTGAGACTTCCTCAACCTTGTGGTAGGCCATTTCTCCGCTGGTGATTTGCTCCAACCACTCAGCTTTAGACTGGCGGTAGCCCGTAATATGCACCAGAGCGAAATCCTCAGCAAGGAGCTGGTTAAGGCGCTCGGTATCTTTATTGATCATTGCGTCGTAGCGTTCACGTTCGAGGCGCAGCAGTGTTTCTTCGTCTGCTGGGGTTGATGTCGAGGCATTCATTGTGGATTCCTGAGATTGAGGGGTTGACGAAGCAGAATCAGCAGAAGTTGACGAAGCGGGCGAGGTAGCTGAGGTGGGAGTGTTATCGGCTGACTGGGAAGGTACGGTAGGACTAGCTTGCGAACATGCGGACATAACAAGTGTTGCGGACAGTGTTAAGGGGAGTAGCAGTCGAGGAGGAAAAATCTGCACTATCGCGGTCCTTTCCTGAATGGGCGGTGTTGTGCGCTGGTAAAGGAAAAGGTCCAAGCACAAGGCTTGGACCTAAGAGAAGTGCGCCGCGAAGGATTCGAACCCCCAACCCGCTGATTAAGAGTCAGCTGCTCTGCCAATTGAGCTAACGGCGCGGGAGCCTTCCAGAACTACCAGCCTGGAAAGCCGTGCGCCGTGAGGGAATCGAACCCCCAACCCGCTGATTAAGAGTCAGCTGCTCTGCCAATTGAGCTAACGG
>JAUNHH010000014.1:10224-62227 GCA_030524055.1 Actinomycetaceae bacterium
TCGAACCCCCAACCCGCTGATTAAGAGTCAGCTGCTCTGCCAATTGAGCTAACGGCGCAAGTCGGATGACCGAGAGTTGAGTTTACGCGCTTAATGCCCGGCAGTGCAAAACCCTTAGCTGCAAGAAAGCCCACATTGTCAATAGAGCTTCGCTTCGTTACTGCGCGGTATGGAGGTGTCGCATGAGCGTTCCGCTGCTATACCTGCAATAGGTCAGCAAGTGACGTTAATCTGGAGTTCTGACCCAAATATTTGCCAGGGAGGGAGAAGTCATGGTGCGTGGAGTCGGAGCCCATGGGGGAGCCAGCGCTGTCGCTCAGGACTACCTCAAGATCCTTTGGGCAGCCAATGAAGAAGGATTGGAAGGCTTGTCGGTGAATGAGCTTGCCCAACGCAGCGGCGTGGTGGCATCGACAGCTTCAGAAAATGTGCGGCGCCTTGTCTCTCAAGGATTGGTAACGCACGCTCCCTATCGGAAGGTGCATTTGACGCAGGCTGGTTGGCAGGCAGCGCTGGGGACAGTGCGGCGGCATCGCCTGTTGGAAACCTACCTTCACGACATGCTTGGCTTCGATTGGGATGAGGTCCACGAGGAAGCCGAAATACTGGAGCATGCGGTTTCGGATCGCCTCCTGTCGCGCATTGATGCTGCCCTGGGGCATCCTCGCCGCGATCCTCACGGCGACCCGATTCCTTCCCCAGATGGGCAGGTTGATGCGCCAGAAACGGTGAGCCTTGGCGAGGTTCCGCCGAAAACCTGGGTGAAGGTGGCTCGGGTGAGCGACCGCGACCCGCAACTGATGCGGAACTTGGAAGACCTGGGCGTTGGGTTGGATGTGGAGGTACTCGTTGAGGACTCCGCTGAGGCAGGGGAGGGCCTGCGCATTCACATTAGAGGCGACCAGCGCTGCGATGCTGCAGAAGAGGGCTCAACCTGCACAGAATCCACTTCCATTAACGAGGCCACCGCCGAAGCCATCCAAGTCCTCGCCAAAGGCTGAGCGTTTTAAGCAGTTTCAACTGAAGACATCTGTGGTGGGACGAGGGCGGAGTGTGGGCCTTGCAGGAGCTCTGCGCGGAGGGCCTCGATGGCTTCGTCCAGTTCCTTATCGGTGGCCTTGTGGGCATTCGCTAGCGACGCATCGGCTTCACTGTGCAGAGGAATGACGTGGAGGTGCGTATGGGGGACTTCAAATCCAGCAATCACGAGGCCGGAGCGCGCCACATTAAAAACCGTCTCCTGAGCAGCCCCAATAGCCTGGGCAACGGTCATTAAATGAGCGGCGACCTCGGCCGGCGCATCTGTCCACTTTGCCCAGGGGTGCCGCGGAACAACAAGAACATGTCCAGGTTTGACCGGTTCGATGGTGGCAAAAGCAACGCATACATCGTCAGCCCAAACAAAACGTCCAGGCCACTGCCCACTAATGATCTTCTCAAATACAGTGCTCATAGACCTATTGTTGCCCAATTAGCTCCGCCGAGTCATCAAAACGACCCCGTCCTCGGTGCTATCTGACCGATATCTTGGTATCGGTACATGAGGATAACCCGCTGTCAGGATGTGTTTTGGACATCAGGTTGTCGTCTTCGCGGCGGTTTGTCAGTCTCTGGCGGCTGCGGGCGAAATTTTGACCTGCGGAAATGGCGATGCGCCTGAATTCTCTAGTGACAAAGCGCGTCCACGATGGGGTTCGCGCTTCCGCAACTCATCTTGGCGGCGGTTTGTCCTGAGGGGCTGACTGGGTGCTGCCTATTTTCCCAGGTCGCTGCCGGCCTTCAGCCCTGCCGGCTAGACAACCCGCCGCCACGATGCGACTCCGCTACCAGAATGACGTCCTGACAGCGGTTTGTCAGTACCAACTCCCATGTGGGATCAGATCGCCAACATCAGAAGGGGAGAAGCACCGCCCCACCACTCGCGCCCCGCCCTCGTCAATGGGATGACAGCGGACCCTCCACACCAGGCTCGCGCAGGAAATCCCGCCCCAGCACCCCACACCAACCCCTGCAGTCGCTCTTGGTGAACACTCCAGCACTGGCCCGTCACGGTGCACTATCCTTGGACAGGGTTTGGAACGCGCTCGCGCAAGCACTCAAGCTCGCCTAGACGCAAACTCAAACCCACACCACATCATGATGTCACCGTGAGGATCACGTACCAATGTCAACCACGCCAACGCCCGCCACCATTCCGGCCCACCGCTACACCGCGGAAATGGCAGGACAGCTCGAACTTAAGTGGCAGGACCGTTGGGACGAGCTTGGCACTTTCAACGCTGACAATCCGGTGGGTCCTCTTGCCGGGCCACTGGCCGAAAAAGAACCCTTCTTCCTGCTCGACATGTTCCCTTACCCGTCGGGTAAAGGCCTCCATGTTGGCCACCCACTGGGCTACATCGCCACCGACACAGTGGCGCGTTTCCGCCGCATGAAGGGGCAAAACGTCCTCTACACGATGGGCTATGACGCTTTTGGCTTGCCCGCAGAGCAATACGCCGTCCAAACCGGCCAACACCCGCGCATTACCACGGAAGACAATATTGCGAATATGCGCCGCCAGCTGCGTCGAATGGGCTTGTCTCATGATCGCCGCCGCTCGCTGGCTACCACTGATATCGAGTATGTCCGCTGGACACAGTGGATTTTCCTGCAGATCTTCAACTCGTGGTTTGATCCCGAGGCCACCGCGCCCGACGGCTCGATTGGCGCCGCCCGCCCTGTCGCCGAGCTTCGCGAAAAGCTGGCAGCGGGCACCATTGCCACACCTGACGGCCGCCCATGGGCTGACCTGACCCCCGTTGAGCAGGCAAAAGTCATTGATTCCTGCCGCCTTGCCTATATTTCCGAAGCACCCGTGAACTGGTGCCCGGGATTGGGAACGGTGCTGGCCAATGAGGAAGTCACCGCTGAAGGGCGCTCCGAGCGCGGAAACTTCCCCGTCTTTAAACGGAATCTCCGCCAGTGGATGATGCGCATTACCGCTTACGGTCAGCGCCTTTCCGACGATCTCGACACCATTAACTGGCCCGACAAAGTCCGCACGATGCAACGCAATTGGATCGGGCGTTCTGAAGGTGCCAATGTCACCTTCCCCATTCCTTCTGCTCACGAGGTCGGGGCTGCGCCGGAGTCTCTGGAGGTCTACACCACCCGGCCGGACACCCTTTTTGGTGCGACCTTTATGGTGGTTGCTCCTGAACACCCGATTCTGGGCGGCACTTTCGGCGGCGAAGCTGATGACGCGGCGGCCCTGACTGTTGCCGAGACCTGGCCCGAAGGCACCCGCGAAGCGTGGACCGGCGGCTATGCCACCCCGCGTGAAGCAGTGGCCACCTACCGCGCCCAGGCGGCAGCAAAAACCGAAATGGAACGCGCCGCAGAAGACCGCGAAAAAACCGGCGTCTTCACAGGCTTCTTCGGCGTCAACCCGGTCAATGGCCGTGAAATCCCTGTTTTTGTCGCTGACTACGTCCTGTGGGGCTATGGCACCGGTGCGATTATGGCCGTGCCTGCCCACGATCAACGTGACTGGGATTTTGCCCGGGCTTTTGATTTGGAGATTATCCGAACCATTGGTGCCGCCGAGGATCCTTATGGCCATGACCTGGGTGAATCCGCCTATGTTGGCGATGGCGTGGCCGTTGATTCCGCCAATGACGATATTGATCTGGGCGGAATGAGTAAAGACGAAGCAAAGGCTGCGATGACGGCGTGGCTGGAGTCCACAGGGCAGGGCCGTGGGGCTGTCACCTACCGCCTGCGCGATTGGCTTTTCTCGCGTCAACGCTATTGGGGCGAGCCTTTCCCCATTGTCTGGGATGAGGACGGGGTGGCTCACGCCCTCCCAGAAGACCAGCTTCCCGTCGAATTGCCGGGGATTTCCGACTATTCGCCGCGCACATTTGACCCCGAAGACGCCGACACCTCACCGGAAGCTCCACTGGGGCGAGCCGACGAATGGGTCAATGTCACCCTTGATCTTGGTGATGGCCCGCGCCAGTATCGCCGCGAAACCAATACGATGCCGCAATGGGCTGGCTCGTGCTGGTACGAAATGCGCTATACCGACCCGTCGAATAGTGACGCGTTAGCAGATGCGGCCAATTTGGAGTATTGGATGGGGCCGCGAGAAGGGAAGAAATCCGGCGGCACTGACCTTTATGTGGGCGGCGTTGAGCACGCTGTTTTGCACCTGCTGTATTCGCGTTTCTGGCAGAAAGTCCTTTTTGATTTAGGGCATGTGCCGGATCCAGAGCCATACCACACTCTTTTTAATCAGGGATATGTGCAGGCTTGGGCCTATAAGGATGCACGCGGCCAATATGTTCCCGCCGACGAAGTCGAAGGGGATGAAGAATCAGGCTGGACGTGGAATGGCGAAAAAGTCACCCGCGAATACGGGAAAATGGGGAAGTCACTCAAGAATATTGTGACTCCCGATGACATGTATGACGCCTATGGCGCCGACGTTTTCCGCGTCTATGAAATGTCCATGGGTCCGTTGGACTTGTCGCGCCCGTGGGACACACGCGCAGTTGTGGGTTCTCAGCGTTTCTTGCAGCGCTTATGGCGGAATGTCATTGACGAGAATACCGGTGAGGTAAATGTTTCTGATGACGCTCCGGACTTAGAAACAGCAAAACTCACCGCACGCACAATTGCTGATGTCACTATTGAGTACGAGAATATGCGGATTAATACCGCTATTGCGAAACTCATTGTGCTCAATAATCACCTGACAGGATTAGGGCGGGCTCCCCGCGAATCCATTGAAGCATTAGTGCTCATGGTTTCTCCTGTGGCGCCGCATATTGCGGAAGAATTATGGCAACGCCTTGGCCATAATGAGTCTTTAGCCCGCGAGCCTTTCCCCGTGGTAATGGATGAGTCATTGCTGGAAGAAGACGCGGTGACTGCCATTGTTCAGGCCAATGGAAAAGTCCGCGCCAAATTGGACGTCCCGCCGTCGATTTCTGAAGAGGATTTGCGTGAGCAGGCTTTGCAGGCGGCACCAATTGTGAAATTGCTAGATGGTCGCGAGCCGCTGAAAGTCATTGTTCGCGCGCCTTCCCTGGTCAATATTGTGCTACCAAAGGACTGACATTTATGCCTGAAGGAGATGCCGTCCGGCGCCTAGCGGACACTTTCGAGGAAGTATTCGTTGGCCACCGATTACAGGTGACGTCTCCACAGGGGCGTTTTGCGTCGTCGGCGACCACACTCGACGGCTGGGTACTTTCCGCCGCCCGCGTGGTCGGCAAGCACATGTTTTTGGGGTTCACCCCGCCCTCGTCAGTAAAAGACAGTATTGACGAGGGCGGGGCCAACACCCCACAAATAGCCACCGATATTTCTGTCATTGACCACTGGGTCCACATTCACTTAGGACTGTACGGCTGGTGGCGTTTTAATGGCGACTCGTCTGTAATGGATGAGGGGCATGGCGTGGTCCACCGGGTCGGCCCGAAAGATAGCCACCGGGCAGAACGGTGGGGTACGGGGCCGTTAAATCCGGCTGATGGCGACAATGTGGCCCCTGTTGCCAGCGGCGTACCCGCCGAAACTCACGGCGACGAGCAGTGGGATGCTCCGGACCCTATTGGGCAAGTCCGCCTGCGTCTTTTGGCTGACCATGCGGTGGCTGACCTAGCTGGGCCAAATACCTGCGCCCTGATTACCACTGAAGAACGACTGGCTGTCGAAAAGCGCCTTGGACCCGATCCTTTAGCGCCGGGTGCGCGCGATAATGCTGAAATGCGTTCCCGGTTTATTGCGAATATGCGCGGACGTAAACGCGCTATTGGCGAGTTAATTATGGACCAGTCCCTCATTGCGGGGGTAGGCAATATTTACCGGGCCGATGCGCTATTTCTCGCCGGTATTTCACCTCTGCGAATCGGCAGCCGTATTTCAGAAAAGCGGCTCGGTGAACTATGGGGCCTGATTTGCGACCTGATGAATCGCGGACTCGCTGCTGGATACCTTATTACTATGGACCCTGAAGAGGCGCCGCAACCGCCTATTGACGGTGATGAGGAAGCGTCGCGTTGGTATGTTTACCATCGCACTGGGCGCCCCTGTCTCCGTTGCGGAACGGCAATATCCGAGAAGCAGATGCAAGGACGACGCCTATTCTGGTGTTCCAATTGTCAACGATAATTAAGAGTTGCGATCTTTAGTCCTGGCACCTAATATGTGACCTGCATATCAACACCGATTGGAGGTAGCACTAATGGGGGTGCTCAAAGTGGCTCTGAAGGTTTTTGCCGTCATCATAGCCATCATCCTTGTTTTCGTACTGGTTATCTTTGGATTGCGCTGGTATAACGCAACCACGTATCCATTTACGAATTCGCCAAATAGTCAATTCAGTCAGTCTGCGGGTTCTTATGAAACCAATGAGCAGATTGTCCGTATTCGCGGCGAATATATGAATGGATTCCACTTTAAGCCCGCACAGCGAAAGCATCCAGGTGTGGTCATTGTCCATGGAGGATCTGAGGGGTCGCCCAATTACGCTCAGGCGAAGGCGATTAGCGAACAGGGATATGAAGTTCTTGCCCTCTTTTTCTGGGGTCAAGACAATCAGGTGCCCACATTGGCTAATGTCCCACTGGACCAATTCACTGAGGTCGAAAAGTGGGTGACTGCCAATATTGAACAGCCAAAGCCGCTAACCGTTGTGGGCACCTCTAAAGGCGCGGAATATACCGCTCTTCTCGCCGCTAAAGGTTTTCCCGTTGATAACCTGGTGAATTTCACGCCAGGGGAGTTTAGCTACACGGGACTTGACTTCTCCTCACAGGAAGAAAAGCCGAGTTTTACTCTCAAAGGGGAAGCTGTTCCTTTTGCTTCTATGCGACAAGGCGATCCCGGGTCCGGTTTTAAACTCTTCTGGGATTTCCTTACTGGCTATCCACCGCAGTATCGACCAGGATATGAGTCTGCTGCGCAGCACGCTGATCCTTCCGCAAAGATTGATCTCAGCAGCTTTAAAGGCAATGCCTTGTTCTTTGCCGGAGATCAGGATCAAATGTGGCAAGGCGAAGTAGCTGCTACGAATCTTGCCGCACAAAACCCAAAGTTCGAGGCGAAAATCTATCCCGGTGCTGGCCACGCTTTTGCTCCAGGTCTGGATAAAGCACCAAATGGCTGGCAAATCATGCTTGGTGGCACTGCCGAAGGCAATGCGGCTGCCTATGAGGATTCTAATAAGGTCCTCTACGACCACCTAGCGCAGTGGCACGGAAATCTCTAGTGCTTGCGCCTCACCTGTTGCGGTAATACTGGGGGTCTGGGCGTCATTGCCCGGACCCCCATTCTTTTACGCAAGACCGGGTCGGTATCTGAGAGCCGACCCGAATAGCGCCGACCTAGGACCCAACGGGTACGGCTTCTTCAAAGCCAAGGACGTCGTAGAGTTTCGCTGCGGCGCTATGGTGGGCGTCAATGCGCAGGGCCACTGTGTCGTAGCCCCAATTGGTACAGCGGCGCGCAATCTCGCCAATTAGTGCGGTGGCTATTCCACGCCGTTGATGGGCAGGGTCCACGACCAGATCTAAAACAACGGGGCAGTCTTCATCGTCTTCCCACGCTGAGTTTTCGACGGCCAATAAGGCGCCCACAAGGAGTCCATTCTCCCAGGCGCCCACAAAAGAGTCATCCAATGGGGTGCCAAATGCGCCATCGAAGGTCATCCGCATTTCTTCTGTCGCCTCTAAAAGGGACTCTGCCGTGTGCGGGGCGTTATATGCCTCGACATGGAGGGCAGCCATTGCGGGAATGTCGTAGCGCGTTAGCGTTGCGATTTCGAATTCCGCAGGCCGCTCTGCCTCGGCGAGTGCGTCCAATCGGGCTTTCAAAGTTCGCTGTGTCATGACACGAGTGTATGTGACTCAAGGCACCTGCATTGGGCCATTCGTCGCGGAGTGTACAGATTCAGATTTTTTAGGCCGCCTGTTACCAGCGTGGATGAGTAGCCAATAACCTTTCTCAGGCATCATGGAATTCGTACTGAAGAATCCTGATTAGCTATTGAACTGCGGTGTTATCGTTGGTGCAGGCACACCAGAACTGCACTGGAATATTGCCGATCCATCAACCAGTGAAGGGATGAAGAAATGAAGAGACGCAGCCTTGCGGCCATAGCTGTGGCCATAGGGTTAGTGTTTTCTGGGCTATTTAGCGGTACTGCTACTGCTTATTCGGATCGAACTCCTGTTGGGCCCTGTAAACACTACCGTTTCGTGACGGCTATGGATACCTACACTCGGATGCCGTCTACCCTGCCTTACGCAGGTACCTGCAATTGCTGGCTGAATATTTCCCTGCGCTACCAGGAAAATCCTGGTGTCAAGCAACTGCAAATCTCCCTTCCGCACTACAACGGTTTTGATCGGAAGTACTGGATTGCCGCTGATGGCCACTACGGTCCGGCAACCAGGCAGGTCGTCATGCTCACCGAGACAACAATAAACCGCGAAAAGGGATACGAGCGCCACAAAGTTGATGGTCAATATGACGTCAACTTGGGTCAGCAGATGCACTGGATTATGAACGACTATCGCAGCACGGCAGGCAGCATTACGGTCCTCGCTCCGTAAGTAGTCCAGGTCAATTTTCTCGATGCTCCCGTTCCACTGTGGTAACGGGAGCATCACTAGTGAAGGGACAAAAGTGGCAACCAGAATTCACCGATACTATCCACTTCTTAGCGTAGCTATAGTTGCTGGATTAGTAGGTTGTGGAACGATTGGGGCGGGAGATGCTCCAGCTAGTCCCCCGGCCTCGTCCCCTGTCACCACCCAGGCCAGTGGCGCTCAGCCTCCACAGGCAACCGAGACAATTGGCCACATCAAAAAAGATATTGCCACCAATGCGCTGCCAACAGACCCTTATGTGGCACCGCGTTTAATGGTTCTGCATTTCCAGGTCCGCCTGAAACTCATCGACAAATGCCTGATTGCTCAGGGAGTTCAGCGAGACCCCGGGGGCTTCGATGCTGATGCGCCTTTCGCGGAAACGTCTCCCACAGGAATTAGCCGCATTTTTAATCCTGCTATTGCCCAGAAATATGGCTATCGCGATGCACCCGATCCAACTTTAGGTCCGCCACTGACGGGGACAAAAGAATCAGAGCCGGATCCCAAACTCCTCGCGCAATGCACTGAGGAAGCAACGAAAACGTTGCGGGGGGATTCCACTGGACGCGACCTTTCGCAATTCGATATCGATGCCCCGGCGAATTTGAGCGGTAATGAAGCGGCTCGCGCGGCAATTAATCAGGCGTCAGTGGACACGTCCGCACCGCCTTTACGTGAGGCTGCGCAGCGGTGGAAAGAATGTATGGCGCCGCTTGGAATCGTCGATTTACCGGATGAACCATTTTCTTTGATTATGGGTACTCTGCCCCAGAGTTTAGTTGATCGATGGCAATGGAATTCCATAGGAGATCCAACAGACGAAGAAATTCGTTATGCCGTTCATGACGCGAAATGCCGTGATTCTTCCGGGTGGTCACAGGCATTTTATGACGCTGAATGGGATCTTCACGCCCATATTGTCGAGAATTATCGCGAGGAGATGGATTCCATTGCTGTGGAAGTTCGTGATGAAGAAAAGCGTCTTCGTGAACTTCTTGCGACCACAAAGTAGAGCATGATCCATTCACGAGGGCGGGGCGCGTAAATCATTGGCTACCCCGCCCTCGTGAATGGGAGTACTGCGCAGCATAAGTAAAGGGGAGAGGCAAAATGAGTGGACGCTTAGGACGTATTGCCATCAGTGCGGTGGCTATTGTCATTGCGGGTGCGGTAGTTGTTGGTACCTGGTTTCTGGCAACCCAGTTTCAATCTCCTCAACAGCGTGAGGCGGCTGCTGCGCCACCGTCTGCGCGTCCCGTGCTGTATTCGGTGACACGGGGGAATCTTAGTGAAGAAACGACTGTTTTAGCTCAGGCAGTGCGACAGGGTGAATATCAGGTGCCGTTGGCGGCTGCTGAGGGAACGGCAGTTATTACTGCCACTGGCGTTAATAACGGTGACACCGTGAATTCAGGTAGTGTCCTCACCTGGATTAATGGGCGACCCGTTATTGCCTTAAAAGGCTCTTTTCCTTTATACCGAGATTTCGGTGAGGGAGATAAAGGTGATGATGTCCGCCTTCTTCAACAGGCCCTGGCTGATTTAGGTTATGACATTCAAACCTCCGGCGAATTTGGTCCATATACTGCGGCAGCCGTGAAATCTCTCTATCAGACGATTGGTGCAGAGCCGGCAACTCGCGCTGCCGCCCCAGCGGCTACGGCTGCTCCCCAAGGTGGCCAAAGTGGGGCCCAAACAACGAGAACGCAGGAAGAATCGCAGTCTGAGGACGAGATTCTGATCCGCGCCTCAGAAATAGCGGTGATCCCCAATTTGCCGGCTGTGGCAACAAAAGTTCCTGCTCAAGGACAAGTACTCGGCGGTGAAGAATCCAGTATTACCTTAGGGGCAACAGGCATTACTTTAACGGCGCAGGCGCCCGCTGATAGCGCCCAACGTTTCACGAAAGAGGTCACGGCGCGCGCCACAATTGATGGCAAAGACATCGCACTGAAAGTTGATTCCGTAGCCCCACCACAGGACCCAGAAAAAGATAGTGCCTATACGGTGACTTTTGTGGCGGCGGGTGAAAAGATTCCCTCTAATGTGGCCGGGCAAAAAGACATTATTGTGACGGTGGATTTATCGAAGCCGTTAGATAATGTCTTTCTTGTGCCACAGCGCGCTATTGCTGCCGACGCGCAGGGTAATACCACCGTCCTGCGTGAAGAGGAGAATGGGGCTTTTACCCAGATCCCAGTAAAAGAACGCCAATGCGTGGGTGGAATGTGCGCTATTGAGGGTGAAGGCATTAGTGAAGGTGTCCGCGTAAAGGTGGATAACTAATGCCACAGCTACGCCTGAAAGGAGTAGGCAGAACTTTTCCTGGCCAGGTGCCTGTCGTAGCCCTACGCGATGTGGATATCACTATTGAACAGGGTGACTATATTGCGATTGACGGCCCCTCAGGTTCCGGCAAATCGACCTTCCTCAATCAATTAGCGTTGCTTGATACGCCCACAAGTGGTACCTATTTAATTGACGCAACGGAGACTACCCGTTTAAGTGATTCTCGCCGTTCGCGTTTGCGCAGTCAGCTTTTCGGCTTCGTTTTCCAGTCCTTCTATTTACTTGCCGGGCGCAGTGTGATTGATAATGTCGCATTTGGCGCCCTCTATCGGCACCTTCCCGAGAAACAGCGCGTCCAGGCAGCTAAAGAAGCGCTCGATTTTGTTGGCTTGACGCACAGGGAAGACCATAAAGTTGAGACATTATCGGGCGGGGAAAGACAAAGGGTCGCTATTGCGCGCGCAATTGTTTCTGGCGCGCCCATTATTGTCGCTGACGAACCAACAGGAAATCTTGACAGGGCCAGTGGCGAAGCTGTCATGGACACTTTAGAGCGTCTCAATCAGCGCGGTGCAACGCTGATTCTGGTGACTCACGATTCGGTTTTGGCCACGCGGGCCAAACGGCGCGTTCATGTTCTTGACGGGCATGTCACGGAAATACCTGCTACCAGGTTGGCTCCGGCCTCGTCAATCGACAATGACATCAGCGAAAGCGCACAGGCATTACCCAACCCACCCGTGCGTGGCCGTGACTCTACGATCCGTTTCCGCGACGCCCTTGGGGATGCCTGGCGAGGACTCTGGGCTAAACGTTCCCGTGCGTTGGCCCTGATTACGTCAGTGGCGCTTGGGGTGGCGCTGGCCTTGGCCACAGCGGGCCTAGGAACAACAGCGAAATACCAGGTGTCGAATATTTTTGATGCCGCTGAGAATAGGAAAGTCACAGCCAGCAGCGGTGAAATCAGGTCGGGCAGTCCGTCAGCTACTCAAGCAATGGCATCAGCGTCTTATCAGCGGCTCAGCGATATTGCCGGGGTGGAGAATATTTCAATCTGGTCGGATTTCCGCAATGTGGAGGTGGCCATTCGCCCCGGCGGTGCGCCCACGGAACTCAAACAAATCGCCGTTGTTGATGGGCATCTACCCGCTGATATTCGTATTCACGGAAGCCATGGACCGTTAGGAAAAAATCAGCTGTATATTGGTTCTGTCGCGGCCGGCAAATTAGGTCTTGGCCCCATTGATGCCTCCCCAACAGTGTGGGTTAATGGTATGCCTTTTGGTGTGGCTGGCATTATTACCGAGGCTGGCCTGAATACGAGTTTCCTTGATGCGCTGATTATTGATTCCACGCAGGTTTCTGACCTGAATCCGCCCTATGCGCGTGTGGAATTAGCAGTTAGCGCAGGAGCTGCCCAACAGGTGGGCCAACAGGTGGCAATTGCCTGGATTCCCGCTGATCCAGAGAGTGTAGCCGTTGATGTGCCCCCAGATCCGCGAACTTTGCGCGGCGAAATTGAAGACTCTTTGAATGCCGTGCTATTAACGCTGAGTGCGGTGGCACTATTAACCGCCGTATTAATGATGACAAACTCAATGAGTGCCTCTGTTTTTGAGCGCACTGGGGAGTTTGGGTTGCGGCGCGCTATTGGCGCGCGCCGGATTCATATTCGCGCCTTGGTCATTATGGAATCGCTGATTGTTGGGCTGATTGGCGGAATTATTGGCGCCTATATTTCGGTGTTGGCGATTTTGGGCGTGACTATTGCACGGTCATGGCAACCCGTTTTAGATACCACCTTGATTCCTATTGGCATCGCGGGGGGAGTATGCGTGGGAATGCTCGGTGGGGTGATTGCATTGCGGCGGGCAGCCCGTATTGAACCGTCCGATGCTTTGCACGCGTAGGGACGGGCGGAGAAACTGTGTATCGAGGGTCCCCGCACGCTGCAATTCCGCGCGGGCCGAGCCGCTCAGATATACAGCGTTGGGTCCTCGTAGCAATTGGGGTCAATAATCAGATCCCGATCCGAGCAGGGCTCTGGCGCGTCTTTAATGCGCGCGGGCACACCAATGGCCACAGAATCGGTGGGCACATCTTTCACAACCACCGCATTGGCGCCGATTTTCGATCCGGATCCCACGGTGATTGGGCCAAGAACTTTTGCGCCGGCCCCAATCATGACGTGATCTTCAATAGTGGGGTGGCGTTTGCCGGGGGTCATGGCGACGCCACCTAATGTCACTCCGTGGAAAATCACCACGTCATTGCCGACTTCCGCGGTTTGCCCAATAACGACGCCCGTTGCGTGGTCAATAAAGACGCGGCGCCCAATTTCGGCTTCAGGGTGAATATCAACGCCTGTGCTCATTCGTGCCAGGGAGGATAAAACGCGGGCAGGAGTGCGCAGCCCGACATGCCATAGAGCATGAGAAATACGGTGAGTCCATAAAGCGTGAACCCCGGGGTAGGCCAAGGCGATTTCGATATCTGATCGGGCAGCAGGATCGCGGCGGCGCGCTGTGCGCAGATCTTCACGAATCAGAGCAAAAGGGGAGGGGTGGTGACCAGACATCATGTCCTCGATGGTGTCAAAGAAGCGGGCGAGGCGACTTTACCGCGATCCGCACAATTTCATGGACGAGGGCGGGGCCGGATTTGCTGGAGGCGAAACCCGGCCCCATACATACGTCAGTCAGCAAGCCCTTCAAACAGCTTGGTGGACAGGTAACGCTCGCCTGTATCTGGCAGCACTACAACAATGGTTTTCCCTGCATTTTCTGGCCGGGCCGCGACCTGGGCAGCGGCGGCCAGAGCGGCACCAGAGGAAATACCCACTAGCAGGCCTTCTTCAGCGGCAGCCCGACGGGAGGCCTCTAATGCGGTGGGAGTGTCAATATCAATGACTTCATCGACCACTGAGGCGTCATAGTTTTCTGCCACGAAGTTCGGGCCGATTCCCTGAATGCCGTGGGGTGAGGGGGAGCCGCCGGTCAACAGAGGAGATTCCGCTGGCTGGACAGCAATGGCCTTGAACTCCGGCTTGCGTTCCTTAATCACTGTGGACACACCAGAAATGGTGCCGCCTGTGCCTACGCCGGAGACAAGAATGTCAACGGCCCCATCAGTATCGGTCCAGATTTCTTCCGCAGTGGTGCGGCGGTGAACAGCAGGGTTGGCCGGGTTGGTGAATTGGGAGGCAATAATCGATCCTGGACGCTCATCACGAATACGCTCCGCTTCAGCAACGGCAGCAGCAACACCACCCTTGGGGTCGGTCAGCACCACTTCGGCGCCAAAAGCACGCATAAGGACCCGGCGCTCGACGCTCATCGAGGATGGCATGGTCAGCACAACCTTGTAGCCGCGGGCAGCCCCCACCATTGCTAGGCCTACGCCGGTATTTCCTGAGGTGGCTTCAATAATGGTGCCACCGGGCTTGAGCTCGCCCGATTCTTCAGCGGCGTCAATAATCGAGGCAGCAATGCGGTCTTTCACCGAAGAAGCGGGGTTAAAGGCTTCGATCTTGGCCAGAACGGTGGCCCCTTCAGGAACAATACGGTTGAGGCGAACAAGGGGGGTACGGCCAATAAGTTCGGAAACATTTGCGGCAATCGCGGACATGGGGGCTCCTGGAGAAGAAACTGTAAGGAAGTGGAGTCAAAGGTGGGGTGTGGGCGGATAACGGCATACGCAGAGCGCACCCAGAGGGCTATCCGCCCTAAAGACAGAAAAAACAGACCAGAGGGTGCATGGAAGAGCTCTTCATGCACGTGTGGGGATGATTTCTGGTCACGCGTCAACTGTAGAGTTGTGCCCCGCCCTCGTCCACCTCAATGATTTTTTTGCCCACTTCGTGGAATGTGCTCCCACCCTGTGTCAAGCGTGCTAACAGCTCTTTTGCCGCGGATTTCTGCGCATTTCTCACCCCTATATCGAGGGAAACGACCTGTCCCCATGTAACAGAAAGGACCTCGACCCCAAGGCTGCGCATTTCTGCTTCGATCCTGCCTGCGCTGTCAATGGGCACATCTGCCTGCCACACATCTAAAGGCAGTAGGCGCGCACGTGGAGCTAATGCCAACCCCTCAGAAACGGCAGAAGAATAGGCGCGCACTAACCCGCCTGCCCCTAACAGGACCCCACCGAAATAGCGCGTGACCACTGCCGTCACATTCCACGTTCCTGCTGCCCGCAAGGCTTCCAACATGGGAGTCCCCGCAGTGCCAGCAGGCTCACCATCGTCACTGGAATGTTGATGAGGCGAATGACCATCCTCGTGAATAAGGAAAGCACTACAGTTGTGGCGCGCTTGGGGGTGGGTGGCGCGAACCTCGTCAATCAGGGCTCGGGCAGCAGCCGGGGTATCTGTGCGGGCAATCCGCGCAATAAAACGGGAGCGTTTAATCTCGATCTCGTGGATAAGATCCACCCCAGATCGCACGGTGAGAAGTCCGCTGCTGTCCATATCTGCCCAATCGCGCCACCCTTACGCCGGGTGCGCAAGGTAGACCCATCATCCCATGGGGAACCAATCGTCAAGGCCATCGGCAGCGCCCACCCATGCCAGACAGTCACGCATTTCTGCCTCAGTCATGAGGATCTGCCCAAATGCGCGGTGGATGCATTCCTGACTGGGGCCAACACCGGTGGCAATAATGTGGGTGAAAGGGTCGCCTTTCCAGTGGCCTGCAGTTCCCACCGATACGGATCCTCCGCTGACCTCCCATGTGCAAATGTCACGAGGGCGGGAGGGCAGCCAAAAACACCCGCGCGCACAAGAATCTGTGGCTGCTAGCTCGCCAGCGAAAGCGCGGAGGCGCTCTGGGTGGAAGGGGCGGTCAGAGTTGAGGTCCAGCGTCCACACTCCATGCGCAGTTGGTCCGCCCCAGGCGCGGGTGGAGGTGGGGTGGATACGTGCAATGGCCTCATCAGGATCGTGGACGGACTCAAAAAGGAGGTCTTCGGTCAGGTCATCGAGGCTGTCAATGCGGAGTGTGTCAAAAGGACGAAGGTGTTCGACGAGGTCGGAGCCAAGAGGATCATTCCCTAAAGTCATCACCGCATCTGCATACCCCAGGCAGGACATGAGGACTTCGCCTGTGCAGCGCGTATCGTCCTCGCCATAAGCAATTCCCAGGTCGCTGAGGGGAATATGGCGGACCAAATCTGCCGCAGCACTGTCCTGGTCGAGAGCGTGGACGACGCTAGTAATAGTGCATCCATAGAGGGGATATCCCCGGGTGGTCAGATCAACTAGGCCAGGTGCGGCGTGGAGTGGCTCAATAGCGACAGGCAGTGCCAGGAGAAGACGCTTGGTGCCGCAAATACGGAGTTCATTGAGGGCAGGGGCGATAGCTTCGCGGATCGAGCAGGAAATGCAGGAGTGTGCCAGGGGGATTGTGCGTGACCAGTGGATCTGGAAATCCTTGGCATAGGTGAGGATTGTTGAGGTGGAGTTCAGATCAATACTGAGTGTGTCCACCATAGCTCCCAGTGTGAGTAGCGAAATATCGCGAATCATGGGGTGGGTGGTGGACAGTACTGACACCTTCATGGGGACTCCATTCCTGGACGTGTGGCGCGCAACAGTCATCCGCGTTTGGCGCAAATGAGAATCATTCTTATTATAGGGGGTATGACCACCTACTGTCAGGTCACCGGGAAACAACACTCCTTCGGTCACCGCATTTCACACTCACACAGGCGCACCAAAAGGCGCTTCAACGTCAACCTTCAACGCAAGCGCTACTACGTGCCCTCCCTCGGGCGACACGTCACCCTGACCGTATCGACCAGAGGCATCAAAATCATCGACAAACGCGGCATCGACGCAGTGGCCGCCGACCTGATCGCCGCAGGAGAAAAAATCTGACATGGCACGAACCGCAAGCAAAGACCTCCGCCCCGTCATCACCCTCGAATCCACCGCCGGAACTGGACACCGCTATGTCAGCACAAAAAACCGGCGCAACAACCCCGACCGACTACGCATACGCAAATACGACCCCGTGGCAGGCCGCCACGTCGAATACGTGGAGACCCGCTAATGGCAAAGAAATCCAAAATCGCCCGCAACCTCCAACGAGAAAAAATCGTTGAACGCTACGCCCAGCGCCGCGCGGAACTGAAAAAAGCCTCCGTCAACCCGCACCTTTCCGCAGAAGAACGCGAAGAAGCAATGCGGGCCCTCCACGCGCTGCCCCGTGACGCTTCGCCCACACGTTTACGAGGCCGGGGCGTCAGCGACGGCAGACCCCGCGGGTACCTGCGCCGTTTTGGACTCTCCCGCGTCGAATTCCGGCGCATGGCTCTACGTGGAGAACTCCCCGGAGTCGTCAAATCCTCCTGGTGAAAAACGGGGAGCGCCTTGTGACGGCGCCCCGCCCTCGTTCATCAGTAAACCCACACCACCAACAGATCAGAGCAATGAAACCTGGAATCCACCCCGACTACCACCCCGTCGTCTACCGCGACCGCGTGGCCAACTTCGCCTTCCTCACCCGATCCACCGCCACCAGCGACACCACCATTGAATGGGAAGACGGCCAAACCTACCCCGTTATCGACATTGAAATCTCGTCAGCATCGCACCCATTTTGGACGGGGCGCTCGCGGATGATCGACACCGAAGGGCGCGTCGAAAAGTTCTACGCCCGCTACGGAAGGGGAGGGAAGAAATGAAAGTCCGTTCATCACTGCGTTCGCTGGCACGCCAACCCGGATCGAAGATTGTTCGACGTAAGGGGCGGCTCTATGTGATTAATAAGCAGAATCCTCGGCTGAAAGCTCGGCAAGGATAGGGCTTGGAGCGGGCGGCGTGAGGTGAGTTGAGAGAAGAATCGCACTCATCACGGCTGAAGCTTTTCGTGAGTTTTGCCGCCCACATGCTAGGCTATCCGGGTTGCCGTCAGCGCAATGACACCTGTTATTGCCCTGATGCCCAGCGTTGGATGAACTTCGGTTCAGCCCAACTGAACGACCACCGAGAAGAGAGGGGGCACGATCATGGCAGTACCCAAGCGCAAGATGTCTCGTGCTAACACCCGCACTCGTCGCTCTACGTGGAAGGCCGATCTGACCGAGCTGAACACCATTAAGGTGAACGGCCGCGAGATCCGTGTCCCCCGTCGTCTGGCGAAGGCGTACAAGCAAGGCCTGCTGGAGATCGAGGACTGAGAGTCTACAGTCCCCTCCAACAGTCAGCCCGTCACCACCTGGTGGCGGGTTTTTGCTGTGGTGGGTGGGTTGTCGGGCTGGCGGCGCCTGGGCCGGGTGGTTGGGGCTTGCCGGGTCCGGGCGGCGTTGCTGTTTGGCTGGGTGTTTAGGCTGGTGAGGCGGTTGTGTTTGCGGCTTTTGCTGTTCTGCCGTGTTCATTGACGAGGGCAGGGCCGGATTTTTAGTGGCGGCTGTTGTTTTCGGGCGGGTGCTGCGCACCAAACCTGCAGAGGGCGACATTTTTGCCCGAAAACGCGGCTTTTTGTCGCCCTCTGCACGTGTGGTGTCACCGGGCTGGCCAGATTCACGTCCACACTACGCGGTGCCGCGTGCTGGTGACGTCTGCGCAGTCACATAAGTAGGCGTTGGGAACATAGGTAAGCGCCGGGGGCCTCCCCAACGCTGACATAACTGCCCAACACTGACATAACTTGGGCTTGCCCTTTCGGGGTAGCTGGCGGTGTAGCGAGTATTGGGGCTTTATTCTTCTGGAGCCCTGGGTGACTATGACGTGCCCCGGATAGATTGGCGGTCAGACAACAGTTCACGGCGTTTCCAAAGGAGGAAATTATGGAGATGATCGAGTTTATTCTGAATGCTGGTGCCTGTATTACTAGCCTTAATGTCATTGAAAAGCGCGGGCGTGTGCGCTGGATGGACCGCGGGCCCAGCGTTAATCCAGCAGATAATGGTTGGCGTATTTTCTCTGAACTTGACACCAGTGAGTATCTCAGTGACCCGAATAATATGGTCGCGGCTGATTTTAACGCAGTCTGTAATATTGAACCGGCGCTGATTGGTATTTATGACTTCCCTATGGGCAGCCAATTGGAAATAGTTCGGCATCCGGATGGGCGTATTGCCATTGTTGATTCTCGTACTGGCCGGGAAATTCCTCGGGAGGAATTCTACGTCCCTGAGGCTTTCCGTCGATGAGGTATCGATATCAACCCAGCCCAATATTCACCCATCTTTGGGTGAGATAGAATGAGGAGTTTCTCTACGTCTACCTATGCCTCCTGATCGATAAAGTGCCGCAAGCATCGATGTTAGTGAGTGGCGACGAGAATTCATGGCCAAATCAATTTTCATCAGTCATGATCCGTCGAAATTGGGACGGCATATTGACTGACGTTATCGAGTCTATAATGAACTCTCCTTCAGTGAGCTTATCTGAGTTCGCTTCAGTGAGTCGCCAAGTGATGCGTACTTTTTCCATATTGCTCCTCCGTGTAACGAGGACGTAGTTGTCATTTTCGCTTACCCATGGGGAATCTGGTCGAAAAGACTCAGGAGTAAGTACTACGCGGGCGTATTCGTCTTTATTATCCCATTCTTCTGTGGGCTGATTCCATATAGTCCTAAAATGAGAGAAATCGTAGTCCTGAAGACGAAAGGGTGAATAATCTGCTTCCGGTTCTATCGGCGTAATAAAATAACCCCAGTCTTGATTTTCGTTGGATAAATGTTTATATGCAGCACAGTTGTGAAAGAATATCTCCAGGTGTGGCTTGGAAATGAAACGTCCCCAGCTTGTTATTCTCAGGGAAAAAGGATGAAGGGCTGCGCCAATAATACGAATTCTGCTTTTCTCTTTGTGCATGGCTAGATTGTTTCGCCATTTTCCTAGCGCTAATTGCTCATCAGTGAATGTCAGTGAGGTATTATCAGTGTACTTTAAAAAAGTCTCCTCTTCGAGGGTGTAAAGGCTGTCGATGAGGGTGTCAAGCTCTAGGGGATGGAAAATCGCTCCTATCGCCTCAATTTCAAGGTCAATTTCTGGCGCTGACTTGCTGCGTGCTCGAACTATTAGTGCGTCGATCTCTGATGCCCGTGCTTTGCGTGTCGCACTCGTGTTGCGGACGAATATGTCCCCATCTAGAAGGCTATCGTTTTTACCGAAATTGTCATAGGTTTTTCTGCAAGGAAAAATTTCTTGCCCTTCACTGGGGGGTGAGGCGATGATGAATAGGACTTCTAGGTCGTTCTCAACAGCGATCCGTTTTAATTGATAGTCGGGAAAATTGGGACCAAGATAGTGGCGAAGGTGATCTTTAAGCTCGTGTTCCTCCATCTGCTGCGCTGGTATTCCGGCCCTCCCTTTTTCCACTCCAATCGCTAGTACTGCATAGCCCTGAAAGTGTCGCAGAGCTTCCGCTGGGACTCGATTGGCGGCGCCCAAAAGAAATTTCACGACTTTAAGTCGCTGTTTCTTATCGCCTAAATCCAATTTGCTCTTAAGTTCAAGGTAGGCGGATTCAAGCTTGTCCCCATGAGTAGTTGCACAATCAACTATATTACGCAGAGCGCTCTCAGTTAATGGAGCAATTTCCGTGTTGAGAGAGGGGAAAGTTGATGAATTAGTGACTTTTGCGTCTATTGAGGCAGTCATTTTATCCTCGTCAATTGTTGGGGCTGATTGGTGTCTATTTGGTATCTTTGGGATGCTATGTCTGGATTATATGATTGCTAGCAGACAGGGGCATTCGCTCTATCTGCCAATAATCTAGTTCAATTACTTGAAAGCTAGAATATATGTGGCGAGCAGGGGGAGGACTTCCATAAGACCATCCGCGCCAGTATTTTGCGCTGAAGCGTAGCCACCTCCCTGAAGTGCAGTGATCACGTTTTCCAACACAAAATAGGGGCCTGTCTGCCACTTTTCCAACACGATTCGGGGGTCAAAATGCCACTTTTCCAACATGCTAGGCGGTGAGAAGGCCACGCCTCCGGCCTCGTGAAATGTGACGCTTCAGGTGGGTGAACCCAAAAACTGCGGCAAAGACCAACCCGTAGAACACAGAAATCCCGGCGCTCGTGGCCGCATTGGTGGCATAGGCGACCCAAAAACCTGCGAAAGACCCCACGACAGCGAATCCAGCGCTCAACACGAAAATCATTGGCAGGCGAGAACTCAGCAAATAGGCGCTGGCTGCAGGAATCACCATGAGGGCGATAACAAGAATTGCTCCCGCAGCATTAAAAGCAGCAGTGACTGTCAGCGATATCAGGAACATAAAAACGGTATTGATGACTCCCGAATGCAACCCCAGCGTCGAGGCATACTGAGAATCAAAAGTACTGGCCTTCAAGGTGGGATAGAAGAGTGCCACAAAAAGGCAATTCAGCGCTAAAACCCCAAGCATCACATAGAAATATGTCGGTCCTAAAGACACCCCGCCAATAGTCAATTGATGCCAGGCAGCTAAATTTAGATCGCCCACAAGAACAGCGTGAGTATCTAGGTGGATATTGGCAAAATTCAGTGTCACCAAGATGACACCAATGCTAAAAAGTGCAGGGAAAATCAAGCCCTGTGGGGCATCACCACTGACTAAACCAGTACGGGAAAGCCATTCACTGCCCAACGTCACCAGCATTCCTGCTGTAGCTGCACCAATAAGCAGTAGGGGAGAATCCAAGTTGCGTGTAAAGAAATAGCCGACAACAATCCCGGGAAGAATAGCGTGACTAATGCCGTCAATCAGCATCGCATTCTTCCGCAAGACCACAAATACTCCAGGAATAGCGCATGCCAGGGCTGTGACAACAGCCAGCCCTATAGTTCCACCAATAAAACTCATGCACCCACTCCCTTCGCCGATAGGTTACGCAATAACTCTTTCCGCGCCTTGTGGCGGCGAAGATAACGCATAATAATGCTCCGCCTAGGCGACGCTAGAAGCGAAAAGAGAAATACTGCTGACAGGGTAAGAACGATGAGAGGACCAGTGGGTATCGTCCCCATAGCAATGGAAAGATAGGTGCCAATCCCACTGGCCACGCCTCCAATAGCGGCCGATAAAGCCACCATTCCCGGCAAGGAATGAGTCCACTGCCGGGCAGCCGCTGCAGGAGTCACAACAAATGCCACCATCAGAACCAACCCGACTGCTTTAGCACCAATAACAATCGAAATAGCAAGCGTGCTGAACATTGCGGCATCAATAATGCGCGGCTGAAAACCTAAAACCGCCGAGTGGTCCGAATCAAAAGTATGAAGGGCGAATTCTTTCCACAGAAGAATCATGACGAAAAGGGCTGCCGCCCCGACAAACACACTGGCAGACAGATCGGCAATAGTCATCACCGAGGCATTCCCAAAAAGATAATCCTGTATTCCTCCCTTCCCTGGAAATGCTCCATTAGTAATGACGCGGAGCAACAGCATTCCCGCACCAAAAAATAGGGTGAGACAAATGGCCATTGCTGTATCAATACGTATTTTTGAACGGCGAGAAATCCCATTCGCTAACAGCACCGCACAGGTGCCAGTGATCGCTGCCCCAAAAATCAGGGTCACCATATTGCGACCATCTGCGCCTATCAGCACTGCCACAAGAAAGGCGCATAAAGCTCCAGGCAAAGCAGAATGGGAAATGACATCGCTAACCAGTGACTGTTTACGCAGGTAGGCAAAACTCCCCAAGGCGCCCGAGACGAGACCAATAGTCATCGTCCCAAAGAAGACCATCCGATAGGTGTGCGTGCTGAGGAATTCGACCATGTTCATGAGGCAACCTCAAAAAGAAAAGGCGAGCCTGAGGCCATTTCGTAGGCGCTGTGCACATTATCTGCGGTGAAACATGAGTCAACTGGCCCGCTGTCAATAATCGTGCGATTCAACAGCGTCACATAGTCGCAATAGTTCCGTACATTGCTGAGATCATGGTGGACAAAAACTACCGTTTTACCCTGCTCGCGCAAGGTATGAAGTACGGAAATAATTGCCTGCTGGCTTTTTGCGTCAATGCCCTGGAAAGGCTCGTCCATAAAGAAGATATCGGGGTTTTGCGCGAGGGTACGCGCAAGAAAAGCACGTTGACGTTGCCCGCCGGAAAGCTCACCAATGGGGCGCGCTGCTAAATCAGCTATTCCGGTTTGCTCCAATGCGGCCATGGCGCGATCGCGTTCTTTTTTGCCCGGACGGCGAAACCAGCCGAGGTCACCGTATGTGCCCATTGTTGCCACATCTAATACCGACGTCGGGAAATCCCAATCCACACTATTAGATTGCGGCATATAGCCAATCCTTTTACGCACGGCACTCAGCGGCTGCCCAAAGAACTCGCAGCTACCAGCCAGTGGTTTAACCAGTCCAAGCATCGCTTTAATCAGTGTGGACTTCCCGGCACCATTGGGGCCAATAATGCCCATAATGATCCCAGTTGGCACTCGAAAATCCACATTGAGTAAAACAGGATCGGCGTGATAAGCCACGGAAAGATTCTGTGTAGAGCAGGCTAGGGGAGAGGCAGCCCCACCCTCGTCACTGTGCGTATTTAACCCCATAACGACACCTATTTTTTCCCAAGCCCGCCAGCAACGGTGCGCGCATTGTGCTGGAATACTTCCAGGTAGGTATCCACTTCGGCCTCCGCGCCAAGAGAATCAGCATAAAGTTCCTCAGTGGACACTTCGACTTCCCATCCTCGCGCGCGAACGGCTTCGCGAAGACTGGTAATAGCCTGCGGATTTGCCTGATTATCCTGGAAAATCACTGGGACTTTCTTATCTGCGATTAACTTGGCCAATTCGGAGATTTCTTCGGGGCTTAAAGCGGCCTCCGTGGAAACAAAGTCTGTGGCGTGCACTTCTAAATCGTAGGTGGCGCCGAAGTAATTAAATGCGTCGTGGCCTGTAATGAGAATACGAGGCTCGGGAACTTTCTCGAGGAGCTCCTTTGCCTCTTTATCGGCAGCAGTAATCTTCTCAATGTAGGCCTTGGCATTTGACGTATATTCTGCGGCGTGGGCAGGATCAATTTCGCCAAACTTATTCGCGATGGATTCAACCGCAAGAGACCACGCTTTAGGGCTATTCCAAATATGGGGATCGTGAAGAGCATTTCCCTGATCGTCTGTTTCTGGCCAGGGGAGGAGAAGATCTTCTGGGAGCTTATCGCCAACAGCAATTTGCTTATTGCCGAGGCTTTCCAATTGCTTCGTCATTTGGGCTTCCAAATGAAGGCCATTCCATAGAACAATATCGGACTTTTGGATGCTTTCAATGTCCTGCGTGGAAGGCTGGTACGTGTGCGGATCGCCGCCAGGGCCAACCATTGTCGTCACCGTGGCATTTGGGGCAATGTTATTTGCCGCATCGGCAAGGTAGCCGGTGGTGGCGTAGACGGTCAGTTTGCCGTCATCGCCTGCATTGGGTGCAGATGGCGCACATCCCACGAGGGCGAGGGCGGCGCCGACAATCACGACGCCACACTTCAAGGCCAGAGACGACCTGAACATCGGAACCTTCCTTTCACCTAATCACGCAGTATCCGATGAGGAATCCTGGATTAGCCAGACTGCGTTTCACAGAGTTTCGGGTACCCGAATAATTTAGGTCGGGTTAGGGGAGGCTAACTAAGACTCAGGTCCTAAGTGAGCTGGCGCATGGTTAAATTTCGCGATAATAAAGCGAGTCTTATCTACTAGTCTCTGAGGGCTTACCACTGATCAAGATAAAATTTTCGCTGGTTCTGCACGTAAAGATTGGTCAGTGGGGGCGAAAATGAGTCAAATTGTCGATGTTGACGCTCAGAAAGTAGGGCAGTGGTGGGCGCTGCGGTTCCAAACAGATGCTGGCATCCGCTTCATACAGGCCGAAACAATTGACCACATTGAAGAGATGGTCCGCGATATCTGTCAGATGGATGGGAGCGCGGTGGGGGGGGATCATATCCGAGTTAATCCCAGCGGCACACTCCCAACTCTGCCAGCCTAAACACCCGCGCCTCCGCAAAAAAGTGCCCCCGACAGGATTCGAACCTGCAACCATCGGATTAGAAGGCCGGTGCTCTATCCATTGAGCTACGGAGGCGTGCACCCGCCCTCGTAAATGCGGAGGGTGCAGATAAAGGGTAACGGAAGAACGCAGGGAAGGAATAACGCAGCTCGAAACGCACCCCCGCTAGCGCATCCACTAATTACCAGTGCCGTGAACCTGCATCAATTGCGGGTTACCGGCAGAATTGTGTGTTTTTTGGCGGTTGTATTGTGGGCAGGTTGGGCACTTGTTTGAGGGTTGTGTCCTGTTGAAAGAGGCGCACTTTGCTGGGGTGGATGCATCAGACGGTCATTAGGCGATGAGCAACGGGCAGTGCCGCTAAGTGCGCCTTGACAGGGTGCGTGATGGGTGTCTTTCAGGATAAACCGCTGCGAGGATGCGTTTTTAGCGACACAATCTCATTGTGGTGGCGGGTTGTCAGTCGGGGCCTAGGCGCCAGAAAATTCCGACCTGCACAAATAGGTGCAGACTTGAGGCCCAGGCGTCCATCCGCACCGGGCCAGGCGGACAAACCGCCACCACGACGCATTTTCAGGCAGCAATTGTCGTTGTGGGCGCGGTTTGTCAGTCGGGGGTTGTTCGATCGTAATTGCCGACCTGGGCAAATAGTGGCCCCGCCCTCGCAGATCTGGACAACCCACCGCGAGAACGCGTTTCCAGGCAGGGATTGTCGTCATGGACGCGGGTTGTTCTGAGTAAATAGCACACGTCAAGGCCGTTGACGCGCAGGAGGCATTCATGATGCTCTTAGACCATATCTACCCTAATTTTTCCGCGCGTCCCCAACGAAAAACCCGATAACCACACACATTCGCGCCGTGAACCTGCATCAATTGCTACCTCTATTCCCGCTGGTACCGCCAACCGCGCCGTGCCCCGCCCTCGTCCATGCCGCCCGCCATCCGTTTACACAATCCCGAAATATGGACGCCTTGCTAACGCCGGGTTGAATGATCCGCCCGCCTCTGGCACACTCATACCCATGACTGCTTTCGAGATGCGTATGCCCCGCCCGATGTGCGGCTCCATGTGCTCTCGAATGTGTATGTGATCGACGCTCTCAAACCCCTGTCGATCCAGCCGCATAAAAGCCACTATCACTATGCGTAAGTTCCCGTATGTCTTTCACGGGATAAGGCTGTGCGGCTCCGTTGGAAACGGATACAGTCATGACTCTCATTTACACTCCCGAAACTGCCCCTGCCGCCCGCGCTACCTCCTTTGAAGAATTCCTGGCGGTGCTCGGAGACCTTCGCCTCGCCCCCGTCCGTGTTGACGTTGACCTGATTAACGAGCAAGTTCGTATTGATGGCGTCCCCCTGGCGCTATCCAATCAGGAATATGGCCTGCTGACACACCTGGCCGAAAACTCTGATCGCACCGTGTCACGCGACGAGCTGTACAACACCGTGTGGAGTGGCCGCGGCCTGGAAGAAAACTCGCGCACCGTGGATGCGCACATCCGCCGCCTGCGCGTGAAACTTGGCGACGCAGACCTGATCTCCACAGTTCGCGGCGAAGGCTACCGTTTCAACTCTTCGGAGCAGGTTCGCCTACGCGTTGCCCGCATCCATACCTTGGCAGCGTGAGAGCGGGTTTGTGCCCTGGTCCGCGGTCCCGCAAAGCGGAAGTTGTGTAGGGGAAACTGACATATGTCAGCGCGGGAGCACCTTCTACCGCCTACATAACTCAGTATCACCTAGATGCTTCTTGTCCCTGTTTTTACTGCCAGCACGCGGGGTACGTCGTGCGCACATAATCAATGTCGCCACTTTCTAGTTTCGGAATCAATACCCGTTTAGTTTCGCCAGCAAGCTCAAGATTGTAGACGCGAATAACCTCAAGATCGGCAAAAGCGCGGATATGCGTTAATGCCGTGGTCATTCGTTCTGTTGCCCCAGAATCATTCGCAGAAACATATTCGCGTACCCAGGCACATTGCCAATTCTGGGCAAGGCGAGTTGCATAATCTCCCTTATGCATAATGATTGTGCGTGGTCCGCTGCCCGAGTTTTCGGAGGTATTTCCTTCGCTGCTTTCAGGATTATCGGCGGTCTGAATAATGACTCCGCCACTTTCTCCTTTGCGCACTGTTGCGTCAGAAAGTTCGGGAATAAGCTCAGTAGGGGACGGTGCCTTGACGCCTTGCGGATATTCTAAACTCAGCCCGGATACTTCCTCTTGAACAAGCTCAGCTAACTCTGGGGGCATATCTGTTGTTGATACCGCGTGCGTCGATGTTGTGCTGGGAGCAATAAGGTCAGAAGCATTCGTATCGACACTTGCCGCATGCGATGCGCAGCCTGTGACAAAAAGGCATAACGCTAAAGCGGCGCCAAAGAAAGTGGAATTCCTCGTTTTTGGTCGCAAAAGTGTCGGTGTCATTTCGTGCTCCGCAGGTGGGGTGGAATAGGGGATAGTTACGAGGGCGGGGCCCGCGTGATCAATCGAGGCTTCTTTGTATCTACGTACTTGTTAGGCGCGTTTGAGGCTACTCGCTCCCTTCCATGGGTGACGCCCGTTACGGAACTTCTTTCTTACTGTGAGCATAGCTTCTCGGATGAAGATACTCTAATTGCAGGCAATTGTTTTCTGCGCAGTTCATGCCTAACTATGTCTTAAGAGGCGAGTTCATCAGCAAATACTCCTCTTCGCGTCTGGCAGTCTTCTGCCTCATTTCCCCTTCGGGGGACTCTGTGACACTTTCCTTCACACTTTCGGAAGGCTGAGAGTAATGCGCTCTGAACAGGTCCTTATTCTTAGCGCATGCACTCTCCTGTGCGCAGGGGCTGTTCTTGCCGCATCGAAATATCTGACTCAGGCAGAGGAAGCTCCTGCATCCCCCTTTCATGACCAGGATTCGCTTTTCGTCGCTAGCGCTGACACGATCCCGCCGGAACTTCGCGATGATGCTGCTATTGAGGGTGTGAATATCGAGGACGCAGGTTCTGAAACTGTTGCCGTGGTTGCTAATGATCGGGACTACGGGGTCTTAGTCGCGCTGGACTGGCAATGCGGATGGCTGAAAGAGTATGTGGCGGCCACAGAAGTTGGATCATCAGAAAGGGTAGAGGAAGCCATTGATAAGGTCCGATCAATAGCTGATCTTGACCTCATTCAACGCCACAGGCCAGAAATTGGACTGCGAACCCTGCGGGTTATTGTGCCCGAACTAGAACGGGGCAACCTCGGTTACGTCCGTACCCTGGTGGATTCCTGCCAGAAATAGGGGAGTGCTTTTGAGGGTGACGCTGGTTGCAAAGGATGAAGTGTCGCCCTCGTCTATTGGCGATACTCCGCCTCCGGCCCTCGCTGCTATAGACCTAAATCACCAAACGATAGATCTCGGAATCGGCTTGCAATTCTTCAACGTGAAGGGGAGAGGCATCCATTCTGCGTCGTAGGCCGTCAATATCCTCTTTAGCGGCTAAATCAATTCCTACTAGAGCCGGCCCGGATTCCCGATTATTCTTCTTTGTGTACTCGAAATGCACAATATCGTCACCCGGCCCTAAAACATCCTCAAGGAACATGCGCAGCATTCCGGGCTGCTGGGGAAATGTCACCAGGAAATAATGCCGCAATCCTTCATGGCGTAGTGAGCGTTCCATAATCTCCGCATAACGGGTTAAATCATTATTCCCACCCGACACCAAACACACAATAGAACCGGAATCCGTCCCAATAAACTTCCGCCGTGCCTCAGCGCTACGCAAAATATGTACCGCAGCAGTAGAGGCCAAAGCGCCAGCCGGCTCAGCAATCACGCCATCGGATTGATAGAGCTCCAGCATTTCCGTACATACTGCGCCTTCAGGCACCACAAGAACATCATCAACCTCAGCCATAACCGTAGTAAAAGGCAAGGCGCCAGCCAATCCCACAGCCGTCCCATCAACAAAAGGATCGACTTTATCTAAAGTGACCGGCCGCCCCACATCTAAAGCCGCCCGCATTGACGCAGCTCCCGCAGGTTCTACACCAATAACGCGCACCCCAGGCCGTAATGCTTTTAAGGCCACAGCAATACCGGCCACTAAACCGCCACCACCAATAGGTACTAAAACAGCAGCCACATCATCCGGCATTTGTTCGGCTAATTCCACGCCAATGGTCCCCTGTCCGGCAATAGTCACCGGATCGTCATAGGGGTGAATATAGGTCCGGCCAGAAACTCGCGCCGCCTCCGTCGCTAACGCATTTGCCTTGTCAAAAGTGCCATCAACAATGACCTGCTCAACCCATTTCCCACCAATTGTAGTAATACGCAGACGCTTTTGCCGCGGAGTATTTGACGGCAAATAAATGGTGCCCCGAACCCCTAAATGCGCACACGCATAGGCCACTCCCTGCGCATGATTTCCTGCCGATGCGCACACCACACCGCGTTCACGTTCCGCAGGAGTGAGAAGCGCCATGCGCGCATAGGCTCCGCGCACTTTAAATGACCGGCATTTTTGTTGGTCTTCCCGCTTGAAATACACCGGCACGCCAAGGTCGGTCGATAGGCGTTCAGAACGCGATAAGGGCGTGCGCAAAACAACGGATTCCAGAGCCCGCGCGGCCTGATCAATAAGGTCGGGACCAAGAGAATATTCAGAAGTGGAGCGTTGCTTAGCGGCAGTAGTCATTGTTATAGATCTCCTTGGGCGGGTTCTGGACAAAGTCTACTCACCGCCCCGGGCTTTGCTTCAAGGTAAGTCCAGTGCGCAGACGGGCCTAAACTGGGTGGGTGACTACAAAACTCAAGGACCCTTTAGTGTGGATTGATTGCGAAATGACGGGGCTGGATCCTCGCCGTGACGCACTTATTGAGGTGGCAGTGGTAATTACCGATGCTGACCTGAATATTGTCGATCCTGGCATTGACATCCTTATTACTCCGCCAGCCGAAGCATTGGAGAATATGGGCGACTTTGTCCGCCAAATGCATACTTCTTCTGGTCTTCTCGATGACCTTGCTCATGGCGTGACAATGGAAGAAGCTACTGAGACGGTTTTGTCTTATGTGCGTCGTTTTGTTCCCACCCCAAAGAAGGGGCTTCTTGCGGGAAATTCAATCGGCACCGATAAAGTCTTTCTCGAAGCAAATATGCCGGCACTGATAGAGCACCTGCATTACCGCGTGGTCGATGTCTCTACCATTAAGGAACTCACGCGGCGCTGGCAACGCCGCGTCTTTGAGGGAGCCCCTGCAAAACAGGGTGGGCACAGGGCGCGCGCTGACATTTTGGAATCCATCCAAGAACTCGCCTACTTCCGCCGCGCACTCTTCCCCACCGAGCAGGTCACTTCCCAAGAGGCCGCCATTGCCGCGCAGGAAATCCTCGCATTGCGGATTCCTTCCACTGGTGACGAGGCCGGGGCCTAAACCTTTATCCACAGGCGTGGGCGCTAAAAACCGTTATCCACAATTGGGCAGTACGTGAAAACGTCGTATCCACAAGCGAGCTCTTGACGGATGCGAAACGTGAAGGAAAGGGAGGAACCTGAGATCAGTAGCCCCGAGCGGGGGCCATAACGTGGAGGTAAAACCATGACTGAACTCAGAACAGTGACATTACGAGGCCGAGTTGGCACTGACGTTATTGTCACTACAACTCCCCGAGGACATGTCTGTGCCCGCTTCCGTCTAGCGGTGGGCCAATGGCGCGTCGATGACAATGGTGAGTTCCAGGAAACAGGAACCAATTGGTACACCATTAAGGCCTGGGACACCTTGGCAGAAAATGTGCGTTCTTCTGTGCTGAAAGGCCAGAAGATTATTGTCGTTGGCAAACCTGTGGCCGAAGCGTGGCTAGATAGAAATCACCAGGCGCGCGGCGAGCTCGTGATTGTGGCCGCTAGCATTGGGCACGATCTGACGGCTGGCCCGTCGCGTGCCCTCATGGTGCAAACACCAAAAGGCGACTCATCGCGACCATCTGCCTCAACTCACGAGGGCGGGACAACACCCAACCAGGGGGCAACGATGACTCACGGCCCAGCAGATGGTGACCAGCACTGGCACAGCGCACCACCCGGGGAAGGATCAGCGCCAAACACGGGAGCGGACACCTACGGGACGACACCACCCATTAACGCCGCGGGCACTGCACCGATGACAGAGGGTGCCAGTGCACCCAATAGGGAATACGTAACAGATCCGCCTGCCCCGCCAGAAGAGGACTACCCCGAAGACGGCTACGCGCCGGATAGTGAAGACGTGGCAGCTGGGGAAGACCGTGAACCGGCGTTAAGTGGAGTCGGAGCATTCGCTGGAGCTTATGACACGTAATGCCCGACGTGTCCTAGCATTAAGGCAGAAGGGACATAGGTAAGTGCCTCCACACCGGCAGGTGTTTACGTATGATGTTGTGCTTGACTGCGCGCATTCCCGCCCTCGTTAATGAGGAGAGAATGCGTGCACCAAGACCCCGCCCCACCCCCTCAACAATGAAGCGGACGGAGAACCGTGGCTGAATACATCTTCCAAATGATCAAGGCGCGTAAAGCCCATGGTGACAAAGTCATCCTTGATGACGTGTCCATGTCTTTCTTCCCCGGAGCGAAGATCGGCATGGTCGGTCCCAATGGCGCCGGTAAATCATCGATTCTCAAAATCATGGCTGGCTTGGACGAGCCTTCCAATGGTGAAGCCCGCCTAACTCCGGGGTATACGGTCGGCATCCTCATGCAGGAACCGGAACTCGACGACTCGGCAACAGTGGTCGAAAATGTGCGTCTCGGTGCGAAAGACACCTTCGACAAATTGGCCCGCTTCAACGAGATCTCCGAGCAAATGGCCGACCCCGACGCCGATTTTGACGCCCTTATGGACGAAATGGGCAAACTCCAAACCGAAATCGACGCCCTCAATGCGTGGGATATTGACGCCCAACTTGAGCAAGCCATGGACGCCCTGCGCTGCCCACCAGCTGACCAGCCTGTCAATGTGCTTTCCGGTGGTGAACGCCGCCGCGTGGCCCTGTGCCGCCTCCTTATTGAAGCTCCTGACTTGCTGCTGCTTGACGAGCCCACTAACCACCTCGACGCTGAATCCGTCCTGTGGCTAGAAAAGCACCTCGCTAACTACCCGGGCGCGGTTATTGCCGTCACCCACGACCGCTACTTCCTGGATCACGTTGCCGGGTGGATTGCGGAAGTCGATCGCGGCCACCTGTACCCCTATGAAGGCAACTACACCACCTATTTGGAGACCAAAGAAAAGCGTCTCCAGGTGCAGGGACAAAAGGACGCGAAACTCCAAAAGCGCCTTAAGGAAGAACTCGAGTGGGTCCGCTCTAATCCTAAGGGCCGCCAGGCGAAGTCGAAAGCACGTCTGGAACGCTATGAGGAAATGGCTGCCGAGGCCGAACGCACTCGCAAACTCGACTTCGAGGAAATCCAAATCCCGCCGGGCCCGCGACTGGGTTCTGTTGTTATTGAGGCAGAAAACCTCAAGAAGGGCTTCGGCGAGCGCGTCCTGATTGATGGCCTGTCTTTCTCGCTGCCACGCAATGGCATTGTTGGTGTGATCGGTCCTAATGGCGTTGGTAAAACCACGCTCTTTAAGACCATTGTTGGCCTTGAGCCCCTTGACGGCGGCAAACTCACTATTGGCGAGACCGTGAAACTGTCCTATGTGGACCAGTCACGTGAAGGCATTGACCCCAGTAAATCCGTGTGGGAAGTTGTCTCCGATGGCCTCGATTTCCTGCAGGTCGGCAATGTGGAAATGCCGTCGCGCGCCTATGTGTCAGCTTTCGGATTTAAAGGTGCTGACCAGCAAAAGCCCGCGGGCGTTCTTTCCGGTGGTGAACGTAATCGCCTGAACCTGGCCCTCACGCTGAAACAGGGCGGCAACCTGCTGCTTCTGGATGAACCGACCAACGACCTCGACGTGGAAACCCTGTCGTCGCTGGAAAATGCTCTACTGCAATTCCCCGGGTGCGCTGTGGTGATTACCCACGACCGCTGGTTCCTAGACCGCGTGGCCACACATATTCTCGCCTGGGAAGGCACCGACGAGAATCCTTCCCAGTGGTACTGGTATGAAGGCAACTTCGAATCCTACGAAGCCAATAAGGTCGAACGCCTAGGCGTAGAAGCCGCGGCACCTCATCGCGTCACTTACCGCAAACTCAGCCGCGACTGATGACGCGCCCAGCGGGGTTGGGAAGCCAAGCCTGGCTTCCCAACCCCGCTGTTTATCTCAGACTGCGCGCCCCGCCCTCGTGCAATCAGGCCACGTTACGCCGAACCAACCGCAGGTTTACCCGTTACTGGATCCACCCCGAAACCCCAACGCTGTGAGCCAGCGTGATCTTCTGTAGGCATCCGTAACATCCCTTGCTGCTCAGCTTCAGCGACCAACACGCCATCGCGAGTCCACACCCGCGTACGTGTCAATGTCCGCCCATTATTCACATTCGAGCAGGACCCTTCATATAACAACCAGTCATTAATATCGACATCCCGATGGAACCACATCGCATGATCCAGCGACGCCGCAGACATCCCCGGGCTCATCCAACACAGGCCCAAAACCCGCATGGCAGGCTCTAACATCACCTGATCAATGACATACGCCAATAATGCGCGATGGACATGCTGACTGGCCCCAGCAGGAATAGGGGAGCGCGGCTGCATCCATAATGCCTGGGTCGGCAGGCGATCTGGGTCGGGCGCGGTATAAAGGGATGTCCCCACATGCCGCACATCAAATGCCGCAGTTTTGCCCAAAAAGCGGCCCACAGGATGATCCATTTCCCGGAAAATCTCCAGCGCCGACCGGCATTCGTTCGGACCGGCAACCTGCGGCGCCGCACCACTAAAAGACGGCCCATCTTCAGCTGCCTGAAAAGAGGCGGACATCGATAAAATTTCCCGTCCAGCTTGGCCAGCACGGATTTCTCGCGATGTAAACGACCTGCCCCGCCGCAGCCGATCCACCCGCAATTCAAAAGTTTCTGCCGGATCTCCGCCCCGCAAAAAACTCGCATGTAATGAATGCAAAAGGCGATCATCATCTTCAACTGTGGCCGCTGCAGCTAAAGATGCCTGAGCCAATACCTGCCCTCCATAAACTCTGCGCACTTGAGGTAATGACCATGCGTGGAAAGTATCGTCGCCAGTCTCCGTTAAAGCCAACGCCCGTAATACAGAGGCAACAGGTTCATGTGAGTGAAGAGGAACGTCAATAGGCGCAGTCATGAGACCTATTGTCTCTCGCAGCTGGACAGCTGCACCACGAACCGTCTTTGCTGCGAGATCCTTCACACGCTACCCTAGTGAAACTGATTACACATTCGCCCCGTGAACGCGCCACAAAGGGCGCTGAAGAGCTGGAGGACCTTACTGATGGACCGTCTCGTTTCCCGCCTGATCTTGGGACTTGGAGGGGCCGAGAATGTCGTTGACATCGAACCATGTATCCAGCGAATCCGTGTTGAGGTGCGCGATCCGGCAGCCGTGGATGAAACACTCCTTCGCCAACCCGAAGTCCTTGCCGTTGTGCGCTCAGGCGAAGTCGTCCAAATTGTTGCTGGCCGTATTTCTGATGACCTTGCCGACAAGATTTCCCATGCCACCGGTGTTCCTCTGCACACAGTGGCAAATAATGCGCCAAGCACACCCTAGAATCGGCTTCGGACATCAACGCCGTGAAGGGATTTCCTATGGACACACCCGCACCTGCCCATCAAAATATGGAACTTTTACAGGAGCTGGCCTCGCTCAATGGTGTGGCTACGGGCTTTTGGGATTGGTATGGCAATCGTAAAGATGTCAGTGCAGTCTCTTTGCTCCGTGTTCTTGAGTCCCTGGGCCTACCCGTTACAGCAGAATCCACCGTGGATGACATTCACGCTGCCCTGAAAGAAACCGAAGACCGGATGTGGCGGCGGACCGTGCCCCCCACGGTAGTGGCACGTGAAGGGACGCCAGCAGAATTCCATGTTCACGTTCCCGACGGCGCCTGGGTTAATGTCTCCTGGATCCTTGAAGACGGTGGCAGCGGCTACTGCGAACAGGTGGACGCCTGGACCCAACCACGCACCGTAGACGGGCGGCTCATTGGCCGCGCCACCTTCCGTCTCCCGCACGACCTACCAATTGGCTGGCACCGCCTAGTTGCCACAATAGAAACAGGCGAAGTACGTTCCTCGACTCTCATCGTCACCCCGAATCGCCTGGATGTTCCCGCCGCTGATGATCGCCGCCGCTGGGGCGTTGCCGCGCAGATGTATTCGACTCGTTCCGCGTCCTCGTGGGGTATTGGTGACGCTATTGACCTGGCTGACCTGCTGGCAGTATGCGCAGATAAAGGTGCAGATTTCCTCCTTATTAATCCGGTCCACGCCTCCGCCCCGCTGGCCCCCATTGAAAACTCGCCGTACCTGCCGGTCTCACGGCGTTGGTTGAATCTGATCTATATTCGCCCGGAGTTCATTGAGGAATATCTTCATGCGCCCCTGGCGGCCCGCGAGGCAATTGAACAACTCCGTATTACTGCTGCAGTCCCAGAAGAAGGTGTTGGTCTGATTGACCGCGACCGTGTCTGGGAATCAAAACGCAAAGCCCTGGAACTTCTTTTCGCTGTTCCACGTTCCCTGCATCGTGAAGGTCTTTTCCGGCGTTTCGTCGAAAATGGTGGCACCGAATTAGCGAACTTTGCCCTGTGGTGTGCCCTGGTCGAACGCAATGAGGGTATGGACTTGCCCGAAGATGTGGCCACCTCTGCCTCCCTTGGTGCCGACGCCATGCGCCTTGAACTGGCCGATCGCATCGAGTTTTGGCAGTGGTGCCAATGGGTAGCCTCCGAACAACTTGCCCATTCTCAGCGGGTCGCCCGCAATTTGGGAATGGATATTGGAGTCATGGCTGACCTGGCCGTCGGTGTCCACGCACAAGGCAGTGAAGTGTGGTCTGAACCGGAATGGTTTGCGAAGGGAATGACGGTGGGCGCGCCGCCAGATATGTATTCCCAGCAGGGCCAGGATTGGTCCCAGCCGCCATGGAGTCCGCGCGCGCTGGCTGAGGTTGGTTACGCGCCACTGCGCGATATGCTCCGCGCGGCTTTAGCTAATGCAGGCGCAGTGCGTATTGACCATATTCTTGGCCTTTTCCGCCTCTGGTGGATTCCCAGTGGCATGGCTGCGAGTGCGGGTACTTACGTGTCTTATGACCATGAAGCAATGGTCGGGATTGTTCTGCTTGAAGCTCAGCGTGCAGGTGCAGTGGTTATTGGCGAAGACCTCGGCACTGTCGAGCCTTGGGTGCGTGAGTACCTTGCCGATCGGGGAATTCTCGGCACGTCAGTACTGTGGTTCGAGAAAGAAGATTCTGGTTGGCCCATGCATGCCGACTGGTATCGGAAGGATTGCCTCGCAGCGGTCACCACCCATGATTTACCGCCGACTGCAGGGTACATTGAGGGTGTCCAGACCACTTTGCGTGACCAGTTAGGTCTTTTGGTCGAAGAGGTGGACAAGGTACGCGCCGATGACGCCGTTGAGTTAGAGCGAATGGGTGTTCGCCTGCGTGAATATGGGTTGACATCATCAGCACAGCCCAGCATTCGTGAACAGGTGGAAGCTATGCACGGCTATATTGCGCGCACCCCTGCCCGTTTTGTTGTGGCCGCATTGGTGGATGCGGTAGGGGATAAGCGTCCGCAGAATCTGCCGGGCACATTTAGGGAATACCCGAATTGGTGCGTTCCGCTGTGCGATTCCGAAGGCCTGGAGGTTCACGTCGAAGATTTGCCGACCAATGAACGTTTATCCTCCCTCATGCAGACCTTGGATCGGGCAATACATTAGGTATTGCAACGAGGGCGGGGCGCTAGCAGAGAATAATGCTGGCGCCCTAGCCCAGGCGCAGGAGGGGCGTGCCTGTGGTGACTGGCGTTCCCGGATGGTGAAGGATTTCCGGCTGAGATGTGGCTCCTGCGAGAACGATAATGGGTACCACTGGTGATAGTCCCGCTTCTTTGGTGACCTCAAGATCCCAGGTGACCACAGGTTGACCAACCTCTAACTGCTGGCCTTCCTGGGCGTGAAGATCAAAACCGCGCCCGCGCAGAACAACCGTATCAATGCCCAGGTGAACTAAAACAGATAAATCCTGATCTGTGGTGATCACAAAAGCATGAGGGTGGAGTTTAGAAATGCGTCCGCTTAATGGCGCAAGAACCCGGATTGCGGATCCGTCAGGTGGGGTGATGGCAATGCCTGGCCCGACAATGCCCCCGGCAAAAACCGGGTCAGGCACCTCACCAAGTGGCGTGGTAATACCAGCAAGGGGAGAAGTAATCTCCACACTCACCGCAGAGCCTCAACTGCCGCAGTGATTTCTTCTGCTTGAGGTCCCATCACCAATTGCAGAGATTTCCCAACGCTGACAACGCCGAAGGCGCCAGCACTTTCAAGGGCGGCTTCATCGACGGGTTCGACATCATTGACCTCAACGCGAATACGGGTAATACACGCTTCAAGTGCGGCGACATTGTCCCAGCCTCCGAGGGCGGCGAGGATCTTTTCTGCCTGGCTCATATCTGCTCCTTCTTATCGTCCCGCGACATGGCGGCTCACTATGAATCCTAGCCCGCCCAGCCATTTTTGGTGAGCTAGTACATATCGTGTTGGCGTCAATTGGCTGCCTTGAAGCAGCGCCGTTAGGACCTTCAGCCGTGAGGGGTGGGTGATCCACAGCGCAACCCGAGTCGCTCAGTGGGCCCCGCCCTCGTTAATTGATATCGATATCAGCCAAACCCAACTGGGTGAAGGCACGCGCCAAACCATTGTCATCGACAGCTGTGGTCACCATATTTGCTGCCTGCTGAACTTCCGGTGGGGCCTGGCCCATGGCCACCCCAATCCCTGCCATTTCTAGGGCCTCAATATCATTATGGGAATCGCCAATAGCAATCGTGCGTTCCATTGGCACTCCCACATGGTTGGCAAGAAAAGCAATGGCCGAGCCTTTAGAAATTCGTGTGGGCATAATTTCGGCAACGTGGGTGGCGGCAGCAGAAATCGACCCGGGAATAATCCGTAACGAGGGCGGAAGTTGCTCTGCAACAGCGCTAATCTCCACATCTGCGGGCAAATATGCCGTCAATTTCGATGTTGATTCCGGGGTTTCGTCACGTAAATATGGCGCAATGGAATCGGAATATTCTTTCCATGCGGGTTCAGCAACATTGTGATCGACCATCTCTAAGAAGGTGGCCATAAATTTCGGTCCCGGACAAATAGCTTCAGGCCCCTGCCAAACCCAAATTGCCCCACATGCGGCCAGAATCTTTTCGACCTGATCAATTTCTGCCCGAACAATACGTTCATCAAGAAGTGTCTCTTCCCCAAGGCGCACAAATGCACCGCCGCCAGCCACTTCTCCCTCAAAACCAAGATCACGCAGACGTGGATAAATCTCAGGATGGGACCGTCCTGAACATAAGAAAAGGCGATGGCCCACTGCTCGCGCTGCACTAATAGCACTGACCGCAGAGTCCGGAACACGGTGATCGTGCCCAATCAGCGTTCCATCAATATCGATAAATACGAGGCAGGGTTGATCCATACCCTCATTGTCCCATCACTAGCGCGACGCCAACGCGCAGACCACATCAGCGCGCAATGACAAAGTGTGCGTCCAGAGCGACAGATCATGCGGAGCTCCTTCAGTTTCGTTGTGAACTGGATCTACTCTCGCTGGAGGTGCCAAGCGCCTGAAATCACAGAGATGTGAGGACAGCGCAGACGGCAGCCGACCATCTGCGGACCAATGGTGGTCCACAAAGACAGTGAGAGGACATCTCCATGCGAATGATCACAAGGCGGCCAGCAATAGCGGCCGTAGGGGTCATGGCCCTCGTCCTTGCAGGATGTACTGCAAGTGGCGGCGCTCAAAGCGGGCAATCTGGTAGTGCCCAATCAGGTGCTGCCAGCGCAGGCAATACCACCAATGCCTATATTTCCGAGCAAATGAGCGATGGCAAGACCTCATTCACCCGCGTTCTCAACCCCAATGGTGGACAGACCCTGTCCTACGCCACTGATGGCTCAATGAAGATTATTGAGCAGAAAGACGGCGAATTCACCTACGCATTCAAAGATATGAATGCCAATGGCACCCTCGATCCTTTCGAAGATTGGCGCCTGGATGCCGCCAAACGGGCTGCAGATCTCGCCCCCAAACTCAGCAAAGAGCAGCAAGCCGGACTTATGCTCTTCTCTTCCCACGAGCGAGCTCCCGGCGATGGCCTGACCGATAAGCAAAAGGACTACCTCCAGTCCTCGCACCTGCGTGCCGTTCTCAATGCAGGTAATTCTGACGCCAAGCAAAATGTCCAGTGGGTCAACGAAATGCAAGCCTTCGTTGAGACCTTGGCCAATGAGAAAACCCCGTATGTGCCCGTCAACTACTCTTCCGATCCGCGTTCGGATGGTTCTAAAGCTGGCGCCTTTACCCAATCAGGTGAAATCTCTACCTGGCCGTCTTCTTTGGGCTTGGCTGCCACATTCTCCCCAGAAACCGTTCAGCAATTCGGCCAAATGGTGTCGGCTGAATATCGGGCGCTGGGTATTGGTACAGCCTTAAGCCCGCAAATTGATCTGGCTTCAGAACCACGCTGGTTGCGCGTCTCAGGCACCTTCGGTGAAGACTCTGATATGGCTGCCAAGATGGCCAAAGCCTATGTTGACGGTTTCCAGGGAACCTATGACGAATCTGGACAGTCCATTGGCTGGGGCGATGACTCGGTTGCTGCCATGATTAAGCACTGGCCCGGTGATGGTTCTGGCGAAGGAGGACGCGAATCCCACACCGCCCCCGGTAAATACGCGGTATACCCGGGTGGCAATCAGGCCGAACATGAAAAGGTCTTTATTGGTGCCCTGAACTCTTCCGCCATAATGACCTCTTACTCCATTGGCGTTGGCGCTGATGGCAAGCCTGCCTACAGCGCTCTCATGGGCACCTCCTATGACAAAGGCAAACTCGATGCTCTGCGGGAAAAGAATGCCTATCAGGGCGTTGTCGTCACCGACTGGGCTGTGACGACCACCGTTGCTGATGACCCAGAAAAGAATAAGTTCGGTATGGCCTGGGGCGCGGAATCGCTCACCCCTGAACAGCGTCACTTTGAGGTGCTGAAGAACGGCACCGATATGTTCGGTGGCAATAATGCGGTAGGCCCCGTCCTCGCCGCCTATGACATGTGGCAAAGTGCCCACGCTGCTGGCCAGCTGCCGATTGATGCCCCTACCCGTTGGGCGCAATCTGCCGCACGCATCCTCACCCTGTCCTTCAATAACGATGGCTTCGACAACCCCTATTTGGTTCTCGAAGATTCCCAAGCCACCGTTGGTTCTCAAGACAAGGTTGATGCCGGACGCCAGGCACAGCTGAACTCTATCGTCCTGCTGAAGAACAGCAATAACGCCATTAACTTTGCCCAATCCGGCGACTTCAAAGACAAGGTTGTCTATGTGCCTCACACCCACGACCTTGGCTTCCCTTCGGTCCGTGGCCCGGCTGAATACACCCACGGCGCCTCTTTGGATATCGACACCCTGAAGAAGTACTTCAAGGAGGTTGTCACCGACGAGGTTGTCCTCGACGGCGAAGAAAAGGTCAAGGAATACAAGGCTCCGGACCTATCCAAGGTTGACCTGGTTCTGGTGGGGATGCGCTCGCCCAATAACGGCAATAACTTCTCCAAGGCTGGCTTCAATGAAGCGGATAAGAGCTACTACCCGTTGTCATTGCAGTACCGCCCTTACACGGCTGATGGAGAGAACGTCCGTAAGACCTCAATCTCTGGCGACACCCTGCCCGACGGCTCCAAGGAAAACCGCTCTTACTTTGGCAAGACCTCGCATATCTCCAATGAGGCCGATCTGGACGCCTTCGAGCGCGCCACCAAGGCCGTTGAAGCCAGTGGCAAGAAGATCCCCGTGGTGACGGTCCTCAAAGCCAGTAACCCAGTGATCCCCACTGAATTTGAGGCCAAGTCCGATGCCCTTCTTGTGGGCTTTGGCACCGCTGACGAAGCCCTGATCCAGGTTGCTTTAGGCCAGCATTCCCCGGCTGGACGCCTGCCCATTCAGTTCCCCGCAGATATGAACACTGTCGAAGCGAATAAGGAAGACGTTCCCAAGGACGTGACTCCCTATAAAGACTCGGCAGGCAATGTCTATGACTTTGGCTTTGGCCTGGGAGCAGATGGCAAACCGCTAGCCAAGTGACCTCCCCGCTGTGGGGGTAGACAAGCGTCGGCCCCCACAGCATCACCCGCTGATTCCCATTTTCTGAAAGGACTCAACACTATGACCACCTCCCTGATTCGTCCCGTTCTTACGGCCACCCTCGCCTTGAGTGTGGGCCTTAGTCTCGCTGCCTGTGGAGGCGGTGGCACCGCTCCCGCATCAGGTGCAGCCAGTGGCGCTTCGACATCGCAGTCTGGTGCCGCTTCTTCGTCAACTGAAGAAGACGGTGCGACCAAGGAAGACCTGAAACTTGCTCTGCAGACGGTAAAAGACACATTGGCTAAGAACCCTGAATTAACTCAGATTTACCTGGCTAATGACGTTGATAAGCCCACAGAAAAGTACGGAATGCTGGTGGTTCCTTATGCCCATTCCGAATCCACCGAAAAACTGACCACCTCTGTTGTTGAAATCAAAGGTGGTAAATATGTGATCGGTGCACTGGCAAAGGAGTCCCAGAAGACATGGGAAATCGACCAGGACGGAAAGATTAGCGAAAAGACCGAGAAGTAAACGCGGTCTTTATTGAGGTGGGGTTCAGCCTTGGGGCGCGCTTTTTGCGGCCCCAAGTGCTCCACCTTCGTTTTGATGTATTGAGATAGACACTCACTTAATGAGGAGCCGGTAAGGTGGCTAAAAAAAAGGCAAAGACGCCAATGTCCAATAGAAAGTTCGTCGGGATATGGGGCACACTCATTGCATTTCTCGCTGTGCTCCTCATCGTTCTCAATATCGCGATTGGTGTATTCGATAAGTGGATTGGTACCCAATGGGGAGCAGGGGAATACAAGGTCACGAATAGTGCTGCAGCCCAAAGTTGGGATACTTCCTACTACACCAGCGACTACGAAGATCTTGATTCACACGCTTCCGCTGCTAGCGCACTGATTGAAGAAATCGAGGGCGAGGGAATCGTTTTAGCAAAGAACGAGGGCGGGGCACTGCCACTCAATAGCGGCGCAAAAATTACGATGTTTGGCCGCGCCGCTGCTGACCCTGTTTATGGCGGAGCGGGTTCTGGCTCTGTTGATGTCTCCACAGCAGTCAATGCCCGCACAGGCTTAGAAAATGCAGGATTCGCTATTAATGATGCTGTCTACCAGACCATTGCTACCTACGCGGAAAGCAATGGCCGTGGCGAGATCGTGATGGATAAAGAAGAGGAATCCAGCTACACCATTGGTGAACTCCCCGTCGATCAATATAAAGCCCAGCAATCGACCTTCGCTGGCTTTAAAGATGCTGCTGTGGTGTTTATTGGCCGGCCCGGTGGTGAAGGTGGTGATTTGACCCGCGACATGTCGAAATGGGATCCAAATCCCACCCCCGGTCAGCACCAATTGGAACTCAATAAAGACGAGCGTGACCTTATTGAGTTGGCTAAAGCCAACTTCGACAAAGTGGTGATTGTCATTAATGCCTCCACCACTATGGAACTCGGTGATATTCAAAAAGATACGGGCGTGGACTCTATTCTCCTGGTTGGTTCCCCCGGATTATCTGGCTTTAATGCGGTTGGCCATGTGCTGGCCGGTAAAGTCAATCCCTCTGGCCATACCAGTGATATTTGGGCAGCGGACTTTACGAAGGATCCCACCTATGTGAATTTCGGTGACTTCGTTTACGAGAACCTCAAGGTCTCTTACCCGTCCTCCGCCCTCGGAAATGTTGCCTCCAACCAGGAAATCTCCGAAGAGGCCACCTTCGTCAATTACCAAGAAGGCATCTATATGGGCTACCGCTATTATGAAACGGCCGCCGCTGAAGGATTTATTAACTACAACGATGCTGTGGTCTACCCCTTTGGTTATGGATTGTCCTATACGAATTTCCAATGGGCAGTAAAAGGCAATACCTTTGGCAAGGTTGATGGCACCATTAAAGTTGATGTGGCTGTCACCAATACTGGCACGGTGCCTGGTAAAGATGTCGTTCAGGTCTATTACTCTGCTCCCTACACAAAGGGCGGAATTGAAAAGTCAGAGGTTGTCCTGGGCGGCTTTGCTAAGACTCCGATTATTGCCCCTGGCGCGACAGAAACTGTCACTGTGGAATTCCCAGTTGAAGAAATGGCCTCCTATGACTACGAGGGCGCAAAAGCCTATGTTCTAGAAAAAGGTACCTACGAGATCACTGTGCGCACCGACTCTCACACTATTGCTCCGCAAACCCAGGTCTTGCCCTACGTTGTGGCAGAAACTGTGACCTACGGGGACGATAATCCCAGGGCATCTGATGCGGGGGTCGCAGGTAACCGTTTTAATGATGTCTCCGCCCAATTCACTGACGACCCCAGCGAAACCAATAAGATCCTGAATATGTCCCGCGCGGACTTTGCGGGCACATTCCCCAAAGCGCCAACAAAAGAACAACGTCAGGCCCCCGATGCTGTGCAATCAGATTTCGCAGTGTGGAATACCAAGGCCATGGCCCAAACTGCCTCCGTGCAAAAGCCAAAAACCGGCGTTGACACTGATTTAACCCTGGTGGATATGCGTGGTCTTCCCTATGACGATCCGAAATGGGATCAGCTTTTGGATTCGCTGACCGTTGACGAGATGAGCGAAGTGCTTCTCAATGGCGCCTACAACTCGGCGGCTATTCCCTCTATTGCCAAACCTGCTGTTGTTGACCTTGACGGCCCCGCAGGATTCTCCTCATTCATTAATGCCTCCATTAATGGCCCGGCGTACACATCCGAATTCCTTATTGCGCAAACATGGAATGTGGAATTGGGGAAGAAAATGGGCGAAATGATGGGTAATGAATCCCTGCTCAAAAAGGTTTCCGGATGGTATGCGCCCGCAATGAATTTGCACCGCTCACCTTTTGCTGGCCGCAACTTCGAGTACTACTCAGAAGACCCCCTTCTGTCAGGAAAAATGGCAGCAGCAGTCTCTCAAGGCGCGGCAAATAAGGGCCTGTACACCACCTTGAAGCACTTTGCTCTCAATGACCAGGAAACAAATCGTGTGAATAATGGTGTCGCCACCTGGGCCACCGAACAAACGATTCGTGAATTGTATTTGCGGCCTTTCGAAATCGCCATCAAAGAGGTAAAGGTTCCCGTCACCTATATTTCTGACGATAAAGGCACCCTGGCCCAGTCAGAAACTGGTGCAATGGCAGTAATGAGTGCCTTTAACCGGGTTGGCGCCACCTGGGCTGGTGGGTCGAAGCCGCTGATGACAGGTGTCTTGCGGCAAGAATGGGGCTTTCGTGGATTCGTTATTACGGACTTCAACCTCTACAACTATATGAGTCCCGATCAAGGCATTTATGCTGGTTCGGATTTGACCCTGTCATTCGCACCATCAAAGGCCTTTGAAGACACCTCCTCAGATTTTGCTGTGACCAATATGCGCACCGCCACCAAGAACATTCTCTATAGCGTGGCAAACTCCAATGCGATGGTTGGCCTGGCTCCCGGTGCAACGGTGACCTATACGCCACCCGCATGGCAATACGCGCGGTGGATTATTACCGCATTGGTGGCTGCACTACTGGCTGGAGGCGCATTCATGGTTGTTAGACGAGTGCGTGCCCATTCAGGCAATCCTGTTGAGGATGGGGCTGGCACCTCGTCTACCGCACAGGCAGTCTTGGCCAGTGATAAGAGCACGTCAAGCGATAAAGCGGACTCTGGCACTGACGAGAAAGACACCTCCACTGACGCTGATCACGGCGTTTCAGATAGTGCCGAGAAGTAAAGAAGGCATGAATAGCTAGGGGAGTACGGCCCCGAGTTGGCACCCGAAGGGCCGCACTCCCCGCTTCTTTTACCGCAATATACGTCTAGATGAGTATTCAGGGAAAGGACTTTTTCGTGACTTCCGCATCGGATCTCACTCTTTTAGAGGCAGCAGCGCTCCTCAGTGGCGCCAGTGAATGGGACTCACGGGCTCTGCCCGCTAAAGGCATCCCATCCTTCGTCATGTCTGATGGACCTCACGGAATTCGCCGCCAATTAGGTAGTGGAGACCACCTCGGCATTGCCGCATCGGAACCCGCCACCTGTTTTCCCACCGCCGCCACAGTGGCGAATTCCTGGGACCCGAATCTCTGTGAAGAAATGGGCTCCGCCCTCGGATATGAGGCACGAACCCTTGGCGTAGACGTCGTCCTTGGACCCGGCCTGAATATTAAGCGTTCCCCATTATGTGGCCGCAATTTCGAGTACTATTCCGAAGACCCACTTTTAGCCGGAAAAATGGCTGCTGGACTGGTTCGCGGAATTCAATCTCACGGCGTTGCTGCTACGCCAAAACATTATGCGGTGAATTCTCAGGAATTACGGCGAATGGCCTCAGATTCCATTATTGATGAGCGTACTCTGCGCGAAATCTACCTCACCGCTTTTGAAATCGTGGTGAAAGAGGCCTCGCCCCGGGCATTAATGTCCTCCTACAATAAAGTTAATGGCACCTATGCCCATGAAAATGCCCATCTCCTTATTGAGATTCTGCGGAAAGAATGGGGCTTTAATGGGATGGTCGTTTCCGATTGGGGTGGATCGAATTCTGCTGTTGATGCCGTGAGCGGCGGCGGAAGTCTAGAAATGCCAGCGCCAGGACTATCCGGTGCCCGTGACATTGTTGAGGCGGTCAGCCGCGGGGAACTGGCAGAAGAGGATGTGCGGGCACGCGCGCAGGAAGTTCTCAACATTGCCTACCTGGCGCATTCTCACGGTTCACGGCCCGCCCCTCGCACCGAAGTGCACCACGATCTTGCCCGTCAAGTCGCCCGTGAAAGCGCCGTTTTGCTCCGTAATGATGGGACGCTACCGCTAGCGGCCGGAACGCGGGTGGCCATTATTGGCGATATGGCCACCACTCCCCGCTACCAGGGGTCAGGATCCTCCCAAGTCAATCCCACGAAGGTCGAGTCCCTGCGGGAGTCGATTGAGGGTAGCGGCCTGCAGATGGTGGGCTATGCCCAAGGATATGAACGCTTTGGGGCAGCCAACCAGGCCCTTATTGACGAGGCAGTCGTTCTGGCCAAGAAAGCTGACGCGCTGGTCTTAGCCATCGGGCTGGATGAATTATCTGAATCGGAAGGCATGGACCGCGCCCATCTGCGCCTCCCTCAGGTCCAAATCGATCTTCTGAATGCCCTGCGCGCCACAGGAGTTCCTCTTATTGGGGTGCTCTCTACAGGAGCGCCCATTGAGACCTCCTGGGATGGGCACTGCAATGCCCTCCTCCATATGTGCCTGTCTGGGCAAGCAGGGGGTGCGGCCGCGTGGGATATTGTGTCGGGCGCTGCCAACCCCAGTGGGCATTTAGCGGAAACGTGGCCACTGGCATTAGACGACCATCCCACAGCCGATATTTTCCCCGCCACCGGTCGCTACGCACTGTACCGTGAAGGCCCCTATGTGGGATATCGCTATTTCACTACCGCAGGCAAAAAAGTCGCCTACCCCTTTGGCTGGGGGCTGAGCTATTCCTCCTTTGAGTTCAGCGATCTTCGTATTGACGAGGGCGGGGCGCATGTGCGTATTCACAATACTTCCGAGCGTGAAGGCGCTGATGTGATTCAGCTTTATGTGACACCACCAGGGGCCGTCTGGGGGCCGACACGGGTTTTACGTGCCTTTACGAAAGTCACTGTGCCTGCGGGCGACGAAAAAGACGTCACCCTGCCCTTTGATGACTACACATTCCGCCACTTCGATACTGCCACTGGCACATGGCTGCGAGAAAAAGGGGAGTGGACTATTGCGGTAGGCCATCATTGCAATGACCTTCCACTATCAGGAACACTCACAATAGAGGGCGACACTATTGCCGCTAATCCAGATATTCCTGAGGTATATCGCACGGGCCAGGTCCGCAGCGTGAAAGACGCCGATTTTGCTATCCTTTTAGGCCGGCATATTCCCCAGGAAGACGCCAGTCGCGCATTGCAAGCTGATGATCCATTGTCAGCAATGAGCCGTGCAAAAAATCCCTTGGCACGCCTTGCTGCCAGATTTATTGATAGTCGGCGCCGCGCCGCAGAAAAACGCGGAAAACCAGATCTCAATATTCTTTTCGTCCAGAATATGCCTTTTAGAGCCATTGGGAAGATGACGCATGGAGCTGTCCCTCCAGCCGCTGTTGAAGGAATCGTCGATCTGGTCAATGGACATTTCTGGAAGGGCGCTAGCCGCGTTATTGGCATTGTCTGGAAAGCGCGGCGCCTTGACCGAAACACTCAACGTATCCTCGATGGTTTATCGAGTGACATCCCCCTCTCAAAGACACAATAAGGAAGCCCATGTTTCAGCCGATTATTGCCTGGTGGAAGCGCTTTGAAAAGCGCCATGAAACTGGCGCCCAATTCCTTGTCTTCTTTATTGTCTCTAATGGGGTGACGATCCTCCAAGCCCTCCTCATGCCTATTTTTAAGTGGGGCTTTGGTTTTACTTCGCTGGTGGCAATCCCCTTCCAATTTCTCCCAATTGGAATGGATGGGGAACGCGTGCTCTATATGTTCGACTATGCCGCTGGCCCCGTCCGTCCTGACGGGCTTGGCGGCGGATTAGCCTATTTCCTGGCTGTCGAAATCACCCTCCTCATTGCGCAAGTCATTAACTTCTATGCTCAGCGCAATATCACCTTTAAATCCAATGTTCCCGTGTGGTGGGCAGCCATGTGGTACGCCATCGCCTATGTCTTTATTACGATCTTCGCGGCCTGGGCACAGGTGCTCTATAAAGGCCCGATCTACGCCTTCTTCCAGAACCTCATGGGACACGGCCCCGGGCAAACCACGGCCGACATGATCACGATGCTCATTAACTCAATGATCTGTTTCTGGGTCTTCTTCCCAATTTTCAAGGTGATCTTCCGATCCAAGGAAGAAAGCCCTGAAGAACCAGCTCAAGCGGTTGCGTCAGTGTGAGTCAGGCGACGATTCAGCGTGCGAGTTGAGAAAAGCGGCCCGGAAAAATTGCCGGACGGTACACAGGTGGGGCACGATGGTGAGGTGACTTCTCCCCAGCACGAGGGCGGCGCCCCCGATACCCCCGCTCCGCTCCTGTCGGTTATTGTGCCGGCCTACAACTCCCAGGACTATTTGGACCGGGCTCTCCAGTCCCTTGTTGGCTATGGGGATGAGGTGGAAGTTCTCATCGTTAATGACGGCTCAAGCGACAAAACAGCCGAAATGGCAGACGCATGGGCCGCCAAACACCCTGGCAGGATTAAAGCCATCCACCAGGCCAATGCTGGTCACGGTGGCGCGCTGAATACGGGTATCCGCCACGCTACAGGGATTCACCTGAAAGTCCTCGACTCTGATGACTGGATGGACCGGCAAGCTCTGCGTGAGGTCCTGAACCTCCTGCGCGATATGCGCGACCGTGGAGAAACCCTTGACCTTCTGGTCACGAACTACGTGTATGAAAAGGTCGGCCGCGCCCACAAAATGGTCATCCGCTACCGCAATGTGCTGCCTGAAGGACGCACCATTGGGTGGGATGAAATGAAGCGCTGCCGCTATGAGCAGTACATGATGATGCACGCCCTGGCGTTCCGCACTGAATTAGTGCGCGAATCAGGAATGGTCCTGCCAGAGAAAACCTTCTACGTGGACTATCTCTACTCCCACGTGCCGCTTCCCTTGGTCCATACCATTCGTTACCTTGACGTGGACCTCTATCGCTACTTTATTGGCCGCGAAGACCAGTCAGTCAACGACAAGGTGATGTTGACTCGGATTGATCAGCTTCTACGGGTCAATCGCGGAATGATTGAGGCCATGCCAAAGCGTTCCTCAGTGCCGAGGAATCTCTACCGCTATATGGCGCATTACTTGAGGATTAACTCCGTGTCCTGTTCGGTAATGCTGATGCGGTCAGGCACTCCAGAGCATTTGGAAGCCAAAGAACGCATGTGGCGAGAATTCGCTGAATATAATCCTGAAGCCTATGAGGCGGTCACATCGGATCTCCTGGGTCGCATTATTACCCTGCGCGGTCCTATTGGGCGCATGTTGGCCCTCGGTGGCTACCAGGTCTCCCGGAGAGTTCTCGGCTATAACTAGGCGCCCTGGGGCCCGCTCGTGGTGGAGGGGAGGAGTACCACCAGGGTGAACCAATTCCCGCTAATGTGAGTGGTCACCTCTCCACCATAGGTACGCGCCGTCCAGCGAATAGATTTCACGCCAATACCGTGCCCGCTTCGCTGGGGTTTAAGTGTGGCAAGTTCTCCGTCCTCGTTTCTGCGCAGTCGCCCATCAAACCAATTCTCTACGCGCAGTACTGTCATTGACCCTTGAGAGTGAAGGGCCAGCGTAATGAGCCGCTTTTCTGGGTCAGAAACACGCATACTGGCTTCAATGGCATTATCGAGGGCATTACCAAAAAGCGTGGCGACATCAATAGAAGACATGTCATTGAGTAATGTTCCGTCAGCTACGGCAGTAAAAGTAATTCCTGCTGCCTGACAGGTGGAAGCTTTAGAGGATAAGACAATATCGAGGACGGGGCTGCCCGTATGAAATTGCTGTCCGATTTCCCCAATTGAGCGTTCTAACTCCTCGAAATGCGCAACGGTGCGCTGTGGATCAAGTTCAGCACGAATGAGAGCAATATGGTGTTTCAGGTCATGATGGGCACGCCCAATCGCCTCAATTTCTGCTTTGGATTGTAAATACTGGGCATGTTGGGCTTTTAAGGTGGCTTCAATGCTGGCCAGTTCCGCAGCCATACGTCCCTCGAGAATACGTTCTACCTGGGCATAAAGAGCGACCACTCCGCACAGATCCACCAGCGTGCGAATATAAAACACTTCGGTCCCCATTCGCCCAGAAAATGGGGTGAGAATAGTCAGGAAAGACAAATTCGACATGAGGAAAGTAATCAGCGCAATGGCAAGTGATGTCCAGGTTTCGGCATGACTTACTGTGGGGATTTCGTCCTCAGGCCCGTAGTGGCGTTTCTCCGCATAAAAGGCAATGGCGAAGGCAGCAGTGTACACAGCGAAAGTAATTCCTAATGCCAAAGGTGAAGCGGGATGGGGATCAGCGGAAAACCAGACCACGAGTTGCCACGCCAAAGACTGGACAAACTCAGCGAGTACAAATGCTCGTGCCGTTAAATGCCAGGTAAATCCTGGTTGCATCCGGCAAAATGACCCGATAATGCCAGACATTGCCACCACTGATGCCAGCATTCCCGGCACCCACCAGACAATATCAAGGTGATCAGCACATAGGTGAATGGCAATGAGGGCGCTCAATCCGATGCCCAAAATTATCAGTCGCCGCAGAAGAGTAATCCTCCCGCTACGCCACAGGTAATTGGCGTATACCACGCAAGCACTCCACTGGGCTACGGCAGTGTAAATCCGGGGAATATCCGGCAGTGTCTCCCATAACTCATGCATCGGGATCTACCACTATCTGAGTACGCCCTCTCATTACCGCACCCCTCCAAGAAACTCAGTTAACGCTGAGAGAAAAGCTTTTTTACGGGGCCGAGAAATACGTAATTCTGTGCCGCCACTCATATGGCAACTTTGATTGCGTACTCCTTGAACATGAGCAAGATTCACCAGATAACAGGAATTAGAGCGGAAGAAAGAATGCGGCTCCAACTGAGCTTCCATATCTTTCAGTGTCCCGTTAAGCGTAATATTTTCTTTCGTTGTATAGACGACAAGGCGGTGTTTAATCGACTCAATATAGATAATGTCGCTAATATCGACTCTCTGTAATGTGGTGCCGCTGTGAAGGGTAAGCGATACAGGTTTGCGTTTCCTCACCGTCGCAATACAGCGAGTGAGTTCCTGCTCGAATGCAAACCAGGGGAGGGGCTTAAGTAAATAGGACAAGGCGTCAACTTCATAGCCTTTAATTGCGAATTGTGGGGCCGAAGTAATAAAGATCAGGACCACTTGATCATCAAGAGTGCGAATATGGCGCGCAGCAGTGAGACCGTCAATATGCTCCATTTGAATATCAAGGAGCACAATGTCATAGATGGGCCGGTAGTGAGAAAGAATTCGTGCCCCGTCCTCGTAAATATCAATGGAGAAAGTGACGTCATGTGCGCTTTCGTAACGTTCTAAATAGTCAAGAAGGAGTTTTTGGGCACTAGGGTCATCTTCGACAATGCCAATGCGGAACATTATTCTCTCCTTTCTCTGCGTAAGATTTTATCCATCTGGGGCACTCACAATTGGCTGATAGACATAACTGACACCAAATTGCAGCTTTATTCGCTTCCGCTGTTGCGGTGATGGACGCGAAAGGGAACTCTGACCCTGCCCTGGTAGCGTGGCAATATGCTCCTCGTTGCCCAAGCGGTTGCCACTATTGCCCTAGTGATCCTCGTGGGTTTTATTGCTCGGCGATGTGGAGCTCTAGGCGGGGAGACCACCAAGGTGCTCGCTGACCTGACTTACTGGGTGCTGGCTCCCGCCCTGCTTTTTCACACCCTTGCGGCAGCGGATTTGCCTGCTGTGGTGGGGCGGCCATTAGTGATTGCTGCCCTTGCCGGAGTGGCATCTGCACTGTTTTTTGCCGCCATTGGGCGGTGGGTTCTTCGGTTGAATGCTGCGGATCTGACTGTGGGGGCAATGGGAGCCAGTCAGAATAATGCCGCCTATGTGGGTATTCCCGTTGCCCTTCTTGTTCTGGGGGATGCGGGACATGCCATTCCCATTATTGTGTTCCAACTGGGAGCACTGACGCCAACCTTTTTTGTTCTGGTGGATGTGGTCGCCAGGCAGACTCGTCCTACAGTGCGTGCAGTGGCTGCAATGGTTATCCGCAACCCCATGGTGGTGGCCGCAGCAACGGGAATAGCGGTGTCAG
>JAUNHH010000015.1 GCA_030524055.1 Actinomycetaceae bacterium
CGGTGTCAGCCAGTGGGCTGCCTGTACCTGCATTGATCCTTCAACCGGCAGAATTAATTGGTCAGGCAGCCGCGCCCACCGCACTTGTGGCTTTCGGAGCTGGGCTTGTTGGGCAAAAAGTTGTTCCTGACGCTGGCGATCGTGGCGCCATTTTTCTGGGGACGGTGAGCAAACTTCTCTTTCAGCCGTTATGTGCATTTGGCGTGGCACTCGCAATGGGTTTACGAGGGCGGGAAATCATGGCTGTCACACTGATGGCCTGTCTACCAACAGGTCAAAACACCTTTATTGCTGCGGTGCGGGCGGGCGCAGGAATGAGTGTGGCTCGCGGTGTTGTTCTGATGACAACACTTGCCTCTTTGCCGGTCATTTTGCTGGTGGCATCTGCATTTATTCTGCTGGGAATCGGCTAGACAAAACGGCATCGTGCCGCCGGGTGTTCACCCTATGATCGCCAAAATCCGGTGGGAGATCGGCGCGTTATTCTGGCCAGGTCCCTAAGGAGGCAAACTTTATGACTCAATCCGCAACGCCCACACAGGGCACTAAAGCGCGGGAAACATGGACCGGCCAAACTGGTTTTCTTCTTGCCGCTATTGGTTCCGCCATTGGTCTGGGCAATATTTGGCGTTTCCCTGGTACTGCCTATGAAAATGGTGGTGGCGCGTTCCTTGTGCCGTACCTTGTTGCCCTTTTAGTTGTGGGTATTCCGGTTTTGTGGCTGGACTACGCTATTGGGCATAAATTCCGGGGATCGCCTCCCTGGGCTTTACGCCGTATTGGGGCTGCCGGCGAATATATTGGTTGGCTCCAATTCTTTGTCTGCTTTGTCATTCTCACCTATTACGGCGCGGTCATTGCCTGGGGTGTGCAATACGCGATTTATTCGGTGACCCAGGCATGGGGATCTAATACGGGGGAGTTCTTTACTCAGAACTTCCTGCAGGTCGCTGATGCCTCAGCGGTACATTTTGAGTTGGTGCCAGCGGTAGCTATTCCGCTATTACTCGTGTGGCTGTTTGTTCTCCTGATTATCGCCCTGGGTGTTTCTAAAGGTGTGGAATTAGCAAATCGTATTTTCCTGCCCCTGCTGGTGATTCTCTTTATGGTGCTGGTTATCCGCGCCCTCTTCCTTCCCGGCGCAGTCGAAGGCTTGAATGCTTTCTTTACACCAAAGTGGGAATCGCTGGTCGATCCTCATGTGTGGCTATCCGCCTTTGCGCAGATTTTCTTCTCCCTGTCAGTGGCTTTCGGCATTATGTTGACCTATGCCTCTTACTTGAAGCCCAAATCTAATCTGACAGGAACTGCCCTGGTTGCAGGCTTTGCTAACTCCTCTTTTGAGATTCTCGCTGGCATTGGGGTCTTTAGCGCATTGGGCTTTATGGCTCACCAACAACAGATGCAGGTATCTGAACTTGAAGGCCTGACCGGCCCAATCCTTTCCTTTGTCACCTTCCCACAGATTATTTCTATGATGCCGGGTGGCTCCCTTTTTGGTGTCCTTTTCTTTACCTCACTTGTCCTGGCGGGAATTACCTCCCTTCTGTCACTTCTTCAAGTGGTTTCCGGGGGACTCCAAGACAAATTCGGATTCAGCCCAGTCAAGGCAGCACTCGTTATTGGTGTTCCTGCAACGATTGCCTCACTCATGCTTTTCGGAACAACCTCCGGCCTCAATACCCTCGATATTGTGGACACCTTCGTCAATAATATCGGCGTGGTGGGCTGTGCCGTGCTGATGACTCTCTTTGCCGCATTAGTCGGGCCGCGCCTTAAAGGATTACGCGCCCACCTAAATTCTGTTTCCTCAGTCAAAGTTCCAAAATGGTGGGACATTATTGTTGGCATTATTGCGCCTGTCGTCCTCGGGATTATGCTTCTCCTTGCAGTAATTGACTATCTCGCTCATGGTTACGGTGGAGGCGATTTTCCCAATTGGTATGTCGGACTATTCGGCTGGGGATCAATTGCTTTTATTGCCATTGGCTCGGCACTCTTTACTGTTCTTCCCTGGAAACACCGGCCAATTTCCGTACACCCTTCTTCTGATATTGACGATACGGAGGACGATAACGAATGAGCGCCATTGCCGTACTCATGCTGACCATCACCATTCTTTTGGTGTGGGGCGGCCTCGTCGCCTCCATTGTCATGCTCCAAATCCTGCCCGTCCCTGGGGACGCCGACTCGCCATCGGAGCTCCCTGAGGCAGAACCTGTCCCGGACAATATCTAGGGCGACTCGCTTGAGAAATCAGGGGTGTCCTGCTGACGTATTGACCGTCAGCAGGGCACCCCAAATGCCTATTCCCGACGCGTCAGGCGGACAAACCGCCACCACGACGCATTTTCAAGCGGTAAACGTCATTGTGGGCGCGGTTTATCAATCGGCGCTGTTGAACCTGTAATTGGTGACCTGCGCAAATGGGGGCACCGCCCTCGTACATCAAAACAAACCGCCACCACAACGCATTTTCAAGCGCCAATTCTCGTTGTGGGCGCGGTTTATCAATTGGGGCGGGTGGCCCAGATAGCCACGGCAGCGGCAGCGGCCACATTGAGGGAATCCACGCCAGCAGCCATAGGAATACGCACCACCTGATCACAATTCGCTACTGTCGCCCGGGAAAGGCCATCGCCTTCAGTACCCATAACCAAGGCAATACGGGAATCGGCCGCAGTACATACAGGGCTCGCAGCAAAATCCTCAAGGGAGACGGAATCGTCCCGCAGTGCCAACGCCGCAGTGGTAAAACCTGCCTGCCGGAAAATCTCAAGATTGGCGGGCCAGCGATCAATACGAGTCCATGGCACTTGGAAAATCGTGCCCATCGACACCCGGACACTGCGCCGATATAAGGGATCTGCGCAGCTGGGGGTAACCATCACGGCATCAACCCCAAGAGCAGCAGCACTGCGGAACGCCGCTCCCACATTCGTGTGGTCCACCAGATCTTCGAGAATAAGGATTCTGCGCTTTTGCGCCCCGCCCTCGTGAAGTAACGAGGAAACGCTGGGGAGCTCCGGACGATGCATGGCTGCCAATGCCCCCCGATGGAGATGGAATCCCGTTATCGCCTGAAGGATGTCCTCCTCGGCAATAAAAACAGGAATGTCGCCCCCATCAGGAAAGCCTGTTGCCCGAGTAAGTAGGGGAGCAAGGGTGTCAATCCAGCGTGGTGCCATAAGAAATGAACGAGGGCGAATCCCCGCCTCAATAGCGCGCATAATGACATTAGTGGACTCCGCCATAAAAAGGCCGCGCTCTGGCTCAAAACGCGAACGTAAGCGGACATCGGTCATTGACACATAATCAGCAAGACGCTCATCCTCACCGTCCAGGTGATCAATAGTAATCAGCACTCTTTAGTACTCCGCTAGGGCCCGATTCATCCAACCCGGCCAACTTGGCCCCTCATAAATAAAGGCAGTAAAGGACTCAACGAAGTCAGCGCCCGCCTCTAAATAATCCAAGGCATCATCGGGAGTAAAAATACCACCCGCCGCAATCAAAATCTGCTCATCCTCAATATGGTGGGCAAGAAGACGCACAACCTGCAGAGCCCGAGTTTTTAATGGGGCCCCAGAAACTCCGCCCGCACCATGGCGGTGAGCAATCGTCGTATTTGTGGCGACAATCCCCTCAACGCCTAACTCTTTCGTCAATTCGGCGACCGCAATAATATCCTCATCCGCTAAATCGGGAGCAATCTTCACGAAAAGAGGAATAGAACGGGTCGTGCCCTCCTCAATGCCTTTTCGCGCTGCCTCTAAAATCGGTCGAAGATGATCCGTTGACTGTAAATCACGCAAACCCGGAGTATTCGGTGAAGACACATTCACGACAATAAAATCCACCCACCGGGCAAGAGTGCGCGCACAGAAATAATAATCATCGGCCGCGCGCTCTTCTGGGGTCACTTTATTTTTGCCGATATTGGCACCAATAATTGCCGCCCGCCCATCGCGTGTAGACCGTAATTTCTTAAGGCACTCGGCGGCGGCAAGAGCCCCCTCATTATTAAATCCCATTCGATTACGTAGGGCCCGCTCATCCATAATGCGCCACAGGCGCGGCTGCTCATTGCCATCCTGAGGCAGCGGAGTAATAGTCCCCACCTCAATAAAAGCAAAACCCATGGCCGCAAGGCCCGCCGCTGCCTGCGCATCTTTATCCATACCCGCAGCTAAACCAAGACGCCCATAAACTGTGCGCTGTCCAATCCGAACCGGCGCTGCCTGGCGCGGCTGATACCCCAGGCACGCACGCATGAGACGGCGGGTCAGGGCGCAATTCCCTGCCTTTTCAATGGCGGCCACCGCATTGTGGTGGGCCACTTCAGGATCGCTTCGATGAATAAGGGTCCGGAAAAGCTGACGGTAAAGCGCGCGCATCATGCCTTAAGGGTACTGGTTGTCTCCCGAATTCCGCGGCCTAGTCCCACCAGATCCACCACCCTGGTTTTCCTGTGCCTGGACAGCGCGCAATTGGAAGAAGTTCGTCGGGCTCGTAGCGTGTCGCCTCCAGTGGGTCAATCCCTATTAGAGGGGCAATCTGGGTCCATTCCTGTAGTAAGGCATAGGACGATAGACGGCTATTGAGGGCCTGTTCAGCTGCAGGATCCGGGAGGGACAGAGCATCCACGCTGACTCTTTCATCAATGCGCGGAGCACTAATGAGATATCCATCGAGTGTGACGCCAGTGGTGCTGGTGGCAATACGGAGGAGATCCCCTAAAGGGGGCGCAGTATTTTGGCTATCCACCGCCAAACACTGCGTTGGCATAATCTCAAGGAGGGCAGCAGCCGCCTCTCCATCAAGATGACTAAAACGAATAAAGTCTCCCCACGGTGGGGATGAGGGAATATAGGGGGCGAGAAGATCAGGGATTCCACGATCCACTGTCCAGCCCTGTGGGCCATAGAGTCCCTCATCGCCTGGCCGCAGCGGATAGGACATGAGGGGAATAAGGGGAGTTGTTGGGGTACACATAGCGTCCTTGCCTTTCGGAATATGCCGGTAATGCAAGGAGCTTGGCGCACTGCGCGCCGGTAAATCTACCGGAGTGCGGGCGCCTGTGAATTGGCACTTTTTGCCACCGGCCCAATTGTGAAAACGGCGTTATCCCACCACTAGGGTGTGGATAACGCCGTTACACCTGTGCTGCGCCGCAGATCGGCACACCGCGTCTTAGCGGTGCCGCTTACGCAGGTGCGGGAACTCGCCGCGCGCCACCTGCGGGCGAGGAGAACGCCACGGGCGCACCATAATCATGCGTGAATAAGCGTAAAACCATGAGCGTGACGGAATCTCATCTGCGTCCACCGCATCAAGAAGCTGCTTCTTCACTTTCCGCCACACAAAGAAGCACTCAATAATCGAGGCAAAGAAAAAGACGTACATAATCAGCGTTGTTCCCGCCACCATCCACACTGAAAATGTGGAGGCCTGGGGAATAAAGCTGGTAATGATAATGGCGACAAAAGCTAAACCGACAACCGGCATAAAGAGTTCAGAGAAAGAGCGGCGCGCATCCACATAATCGCGGATAAAACGTCGAATCGGGCCTTTATCGCGATACGGCAAATAGCGGTCATCACCAGTGACAAGGGCCTCTTGCTCACGCCGATAGGCTTCATCCCGCTTTGCGCGTGCTTCTTTACGCGCTTGTTTCCTGTCAGCAGGAACCAGCGGACGAAAACGCGCGGCTTCTGCTTCCCTACGGCTACGGGTTGGGCGCCCCTTCTTTTGTGATCCTCGCGTCTTCTGTGATTCTTCAGAAGCAGTAGGGGAGGACTCTTCAGGGCTAGGCGTGGAAGAACGGCGGCTGAACACGGCCCCAAGTCTACGGGATAAAGAGGGGCGTCAATATCGGTGCCCACAGCGCCCGCACCCCGCCCTCGTCACCTCGGGTGACACTTCTTCGCCAAAGGGCACTACTGTGGTGCCTATGACACATACTTCTCTTCCCTCAACTGACGTTTTGCGTGACCACCTTGAGGCGGCATTCCCCCAACTTCTGGAGGATCTGTCCACCCTGGTTTCTATCCCTTCGGTCTCCCTGGACCCCAGCAAGGCCAGCGAGCTAGAGCGTTCTGCTGAAGTGGTGCGTTCCTTCTTTGAAGGCGTTGGCCTCCAGGCGCGGGTGACGAATTCGACCACCGCTGAAGGTGTGGTAGGAAAACCCGCGATTATTGCGCGCAGCAAGCATATTGAGGGCGCTCCCACCGTTCTTCTCTATGCGCACCACGATGTGCAGCCTGCAGGTGATGAAAGCCGATGGAAGACGAATCCTTTTACCGCCACCATTGTTGATGACCGTATTTATGGTCGTGGGGCTTCCGATGACGGTGCGGGAATTATTGTCCACCTGGGCGCGCTGCGCACTTTAGGTGAGGACCTTCCCGTTAATGTTGTCGTCTTTATTGAGGGCGAAGAAGAAATCGCCTCACCCTCATTTAAAACCTTCCTTGCTGAGCACGCCGAAGAATTGCGCGCCGACGTGATTATTGTGGCCGACTCCGATAACTGGAAAGTCGGAGAGCCTGCCGTCACCACAACTTTGCGCGGCAATTGCGCATTCACTATGGATATTACGGTGGCTGATCACGCTGTCCATTCGGGAATGTTTGGCGGCCCCATGGTTGATGCCGTGACCTGCGGCGCCATGCTGATTTCCTCCTTCTATGACGAGGACGGGAATATTCGCGTTGAAGGCCTGGGCGGCACCGATAAAGCCGATGTGGATTGGCCCGAAGATGAATATCGTGCGGCCGCTGGCATTCTTGACCAGGTGAAATTGGCCGGCACCGGTGACCTTGCTGCCCGCGTCTGGACGAAGCCGTCAATTACGGTGATCGGTTGGGATACCACTCGCGTTGCTGACTGCTCGAATACGATTGTGCCGTCAACAAAGGTCCGTATTTCTGTGCGGACTGTCCCCGGAATGGCTCCGGAAGAAGCGCTGGATCATATGCGCGCTTATATTGAGAAGAATGCGCCTTTTGGTGCCCGCGTTGAGCTTTCTGATTTTGAGCTTGGCCCCGGATATTCCGCTGATGAAAATGCGCCTGCCGTGCATTTGCTACATGAGGTGTTAACGGAAGCGTGGGGTGTGCCGTCGGTCAATATTGGTGTGGGCGGCTCTATTCCCTTTATTTCCTATTTCCAGCAGACATTCCCCGAAGCGTCAGTATTGGTGACCGGCATTGAGGATCCCTTTACGAATGCGCATTCAGAAAATGAATCCCAGTCGATTCCTGATCTGAAGAATGCGATTTTGGCGCAGTCTCTTCTGCTGCAGCGTTTGGCCGCCCAGGCGTGAATATTGCGCTGATTGGCCACTGGTCTGCTCATCCTCATATTTCTGGCGGGGATGAGCAGACCCGGCCATCCACCCCGCAGGCTTTGGCTGACTTGGCACGAGGACTGTCAGCAGGCGGACATGCGGTGGAGGTCCTGCCTTTCGGGTCGGGCGCGGATTGTGCCCGCGCCTTAGAGGCGGTCTCTTCGCCCTATGTCCCCGTGATCCATGGTGCTGATGAGACGGGGAGTCGAGCACTGGGGGAGCGGCTCCTACAGATCCTGGGGAGTAGCCAGGCACCGCGCATTATTGTCGAGGGCGGACATAGCGCTTTTCCTGACGCCGGATTTGGTTTTCTTGAAGCCCTGACCGGAATACACCTCCCTTTTGACGCTTCATCGGTTGCACGCCTACCAGAAGCAATTGCGGCTGCCCGGAAGATTGTGGCTTCCGCACAGATTCGTGTTGCTGCCTCCACTGCTCGGCCCCTGATTGGCCCAACGTCGCCTCTGCTGATTGGGCCCGATCTTTTGCCCCGCAATGATGTGGACCCCGCCCTCGTGCGTGACCTTGGACGCCTTCGACTGCCCACTGCTGCCCTGCCTCTGGCAGATACGCAGCCCCCAGACTTTTTCCGCCTCCCCGGTAGCGGCGCGGCTGGAGGAGCCGCCGGAATCCTTGCGGCCTGCGGGGCACGGCTGGCCCCCACGGGCGATATTTTGGCCACGCTGACCGATCTTTCTGACCGGATTGCCGCCAGTGACCTGGTGGTCATTGCTGAACCCGAAATGCATTCCTCATCTCTTGCCGAAGCGCATGTCGATACGATTGCTCAGCTGGCCGCAGACTATGCCCTCCCTGTTGTGGTGGCTGCCATAGAGAGTTCGTTATCGCGTCACGAATGGGCCCAGTGGGGTATCCATGGAGTGGTGACTGCAGGTGAGAATTGTGAGGAGCGAGGTCACAGAATCGCCCGAACCTGGGCCCGACCTTGAGGGGAAACTCACCATTTCGCCATTGGCGCATGCCCGATGGTGTTACTTTGCTGCCTCTAGCCGTAGGCTGGGTGGACTAGGACCGCACCAACGTCAAGGAGCATGATGTCCGACACTACAACCGCGACCCACGAGGTTCTCCTCACCGATGGGGCAGCAACCAAGGTGAAGAGCCTTCTCGAACAAGAGGGCCGCGACGATCTGCGTCTGCGTATTGCTGTACAACCCGGCGGATGCTCCGGGCTGATCTACCAGCTCTACTTTGATGACCGTCTTCTTGATGGCGACGCCATCCGTGATTTCGATGGAGTTGAGGTCATTGTTGATCGTATGAGCGTTCCCTACCTTTCGGGCGCCACGATTGACTTCGCTGACACCATTGAGCGTCAGGGCTTCACCATTGACAATCCGAATGCACAAAACACCTGTGCATGCGGCGATTCCTTCCACTGACAGGGAGACAACGTGACGATTACCCCCCTTCGCAAAGCCTGCGCGCTGGGAGCCACATTCACGCTGACCCTGGCTTTAGCGGCATGTACCCCAGCTAGTACACCCGGCTCCGGGGCTTCAGGTGGCGCTGCCAGCGACTGCCCGCCCGCCGCCGGCCAATCTGGCGCACAAAGTGGCCTTGACACGTCGGTGCCGATTGACCGTAGCGGGAATGGGCCTTTCCCTGAAGTTAAGGCAGGTACAGAAGGTGCCTCTGGCGCCAGCGCTGCCCCAGTCATTTCCAAGGGAGAAGGGCAGCAGTACGCCGAGGATAAGGTGCTGGCCAAGACCCTGACGAAGGGTGACGGTCCTGAAGTGTGCGCAGGGGACGTTGTCACTGTTCACTATGTGGGTGCCCTCTGGGATGGAACCGTTTTTGATTCCTCCTGGCCGCGTGGCACCACCACGACTTTCAGCCTGGATCAAGTCATCCCCGGATGGAATCACGGCCTTCAAGGGCAGCGCGTGGGTGACCGCGTCGAATTGATTATCCCCGCGGCCTACGCCTACGGGGAACAGGGAACCCCTGAAAGCCCTGGCTCTCCCGGTATTCCACCGAATTCCACACTGGTTTTCGTTGTGGATATTCAATCGGCTAAGCGCACCAATGACCTGTCTATTCTCAGCCAAGCAAAACCCACTGGGCAAAAGGTTGACAATATTGAGGTGACCGGTGATCTCGGTAAAGAGCCGACTGTTGCCTTGAAGGGTGAGGTCGCCACCGAAGAAAAGGTGGTAACCCTTGCTGAAGGTACCGGCGAAGAAATCTCTGATACCGATAGCGTTGTCCTCCACGGTGTGGCCACAGTCCCCGGCCAGGAACCCAATTCAACGTGGGCAGTGGGTAAACCGGCTACTGTCAGGGCTAGCCAGCTCAAACTTGGCGGCCAAAAAGTCGGTTCTCGTGTCCTCGTGGTGCTACCAGTACCTGCCCAACCGCAATCAGCTCTTCCTGAAGGCGCAAAAATCCCCAATGTCCAGGTTTATGTCGTGGATATCGTGGCGGTGATTGCCTCCACTGGCTGATAGGGGTCACCCCGTCACTGAGTGACAAAGAAATGGCCGGTTCGCGGCGCATTATGCGCCAAGAACCGGCCATTCTTGTGTGGACTCCGCTGGCCCCGCGACACCGTGAGTTCTTGCCTGCACACATTCTGCGGCGAAACTGCGAATCAGCCAGCCCAGGCACATATGGCACTAGAGATCTAGGAGGAGGCGCAGGCCCTCATCGACCTGAAACATCAGCTGATAGGGGAGGGTCCCGGCCAACTCAACCAAGCGACTACGGTCAACCACCAAGGTTTGTGAGACGTTAACGACGCTGTCTTTTGCCAGTCCCGCAACGCCCCGAGGGATCTCGACGTTGCCCGGGGCGGCGGCCAGCCTCAGGTTGCTGGTGAGTGCAGCCACCATTAACGTGCGAATCCGCGACCGGTTGAACCGATCTGACGACACCACAAGGGCCGGACGGCGAAAGCCCGGCTCTGAGCCCACCGGGTCGCCGAAGTCAGCCCACCAAATCTCGCCGCGGGCTAGCACTCCCAGGCTCCAGCCTCGATAGCGGCTCGTCCAGGGTTACCAACTTCGGACTCCATCTCGTCCGCGATGGCATCGAGGGCGGCGGTCACGGGATCTTCGCCCTGGTTGCCGATGAAATCCTCAATGGCTTGGCTGTATAGCCGGGACCTCGTCCAGCCAAGGCGACGAGCTGTGTCTTCCGCCTTGGCGAAGACATCGTCCGGGATTGAAATCGTGACCTTCATACAGCAAGTATGACCGGTAATACCTCCGGCGGATATTCCTCGCCGCCCGCAGTGCGGCCCCAGGTTGCACTACTCAAGGTCCGCCAGGTGGCGTGACAATGCACCTCCATACCCACCATCAACCCACTGCGCTGGCCCACTATCAGTCCGGCCTCAGGAAAAGGTGGACCCCATCAGGAATCCGCCCTGAGGTGTGTCTAAAATATGAACGGCAAATACCGGGCCACGCGCCCCCAAGACCCCAGGAGTGTCCTCGTGAGCGTAGCGACCGTCCCCGTCCTCGTTTTTAGTGACGATTCCACAACCCGCAAAGCAGTGGTAGAGGGCGTAGGAATCAAAGCCTCCAAAGACACCCCCCGTATTGAATGGGTGGAAGCTGCCACCACTTTCGGCGTTGTTGAAGCCGTGAAAGAGCAGGATTTTGCCCTGATCATTCTTGACGCCGAAACCCAAGGACACGGCGGAATGGGTGTGGCTAAAGAACTCCAGAATGTCATTGAAGAGGATCTGCCCCCGCTGTTGTTCCTCACTGCCCGCCCTCAAGATGAGTGGCTTGCTACCTGGGCAGGAGCCAGTGCCGTGGTGACAGCCCCGCTGAGCCCCATTGTGCTGCAGGAAACGGTCGCGTCCCTCTTGGGCGGGCGCTAATGGCAGGGGCATCAATGAACGCGGCCTCTCACGACTGGGCGGGGTTGATCCGGCCTCTTCTTGCTGGTGGGGCTATGGATACCTCAACGGCCTATTCCGTGATGGACGAGGTCATGACAGGAAATATGGATCAGGTGCGTTTAGCGTCCCTGCTGACTGCCCTGGCCACCAAGGGCCCCAGTGTTGACGAAGTCCGCGGTTTCGCTGACGCTATGCGTGACCACGCCCTCAGCGCTGACCTGCCGACCGACGCCCTCGATATTGTGGGCACAGGGGGCGACGGCCACCACACGGTCAATGTGTCCACAATGGCGATGCTCCTTCTTGCGGCCAGCGGCGTTCCCATGGTGAAACACGGGAATCGTGCCTCGACATCGGCCTGTGGTTCCGCGGATCTGCTCGAAGCCCTGGGGGTGCGCCTTGATGTGGACCCGCAGCGGGCCACCGACATTTTTCACTCCCTCGGGGTGGCGTTCCTTTTCGCCAACCACTACCACCCCTCGATGCGCCATGCGGCGCCAGTGCGGCGGAGCCTTGCTTTCCCGACGGTCTTCAATATTTTGGGGCCGCTGACCAATCCTGCCAGGCCACGTGCCAGCGCGGTGGGGGCGGCTAATGAACGCCATGCGGAACTCATCGCTGGGGTTTTTGCTGGTCGCGGCCAGGACGCAGTGGTTTTCCGCGGCAGGCGCTGCGGGTTGGATGAGTTTTCTACCTGCGATACCACTCAGGTGTGGTGGGTGACCTCCGGCGAGATCTCCACGTGGGATGTGGATCCAGTGGCAGATTTCGGCTGCGAGCCCTCCACATTGGAGGATTTACGTGGTGGCAGTGCCGACGATAATGCGGCTGTGGCCCGTGAGATTCTGGCCGGGGATGGGCCGGTGGCGGTGCGTGATGCGGTGTGTCTGAATGCGGCAGCTGGAATGGTGGCCTTCCATGGGGCTGGCGGCGAGAAAGACTTTACGGGTGCACTGGGCGCTGGCCTTGACCGTGCGCGGGAAGTGTTAGCCAGTGGGGCTGGCCTTGACCTCCTTGAGCGGTGGGCTAGTGCCACCCAGCGGGACTTTTCCTAATTCACGAGGGCGGGGCGCCAGTAGCAACCCCGCCCTCGTGAATTGTGATCCGCCAATCTGAAATCAACCCTTGAACTTGCAACCGCGCCCCTGTTAGGCTCGCACTACTGTCGCTGAGCAAGTGACAAACAGGGTTGTTACTCAACCGAGGCAAGACCTGGGAACGCTATTTTGCGTACCCGGGTCTTTTTTCTTACCCGAAAAGGGTGGAAGGACGACGACGATGTCAGATAAGACAATGGCGGAGGAAATCCTCGCCGGTGTCGGAGGAGCAGGGAATATTGTCTCCCTGACTCACTGCGCAACCCGTTTGCGCTTTGAATTGGTTGATGCCTCGAAGGCCGACCAATCTGCCCTTGACCGGGTTGATGGAGTCATGGGTGTGGTGCCCCAGTCCGGCGATCGCCTGCAGGTGGTTGTTGGTGGCGCCGTACAAAGTGCCTACGCAGCCCTGACCGCAATGCCCGGCGTTGGAGGTGGCGGGACCGTTGCCGCTGACGGAGAGCTTTCTGACGCGGAAGTCAAAGCTGCGGCCCGCTCGAAAGCACGCGGAAAATTTGCCTGGCTTGACGCTTTCTTCGAGTACCTTTCGGACTCTTTCCGCCCCCTCCTTGGTGTCCTTCTCGGCGGCTCCCTGATTCTGGCCATTATTGCCGTTGCTGACGCCACAGGAATTGTTGACGTCCACGCCGAACAGGTCCCTGCAGGCTGGGTTTTCCTTGAATCCATTGCCCAGGCTATTTTCTTCTTCCTGCCAATTATGGTGGCCTATAACGCCTCCAAAAAATTGGATGTGGATCCCTGGTTAGGCGCAGGCATTATTGCGGCGCTTATGACCCCCAATCACTTTGTGGCCCTGTCAGATACAGCGCGTTTCCCTGACACCACCTGCGTGCACAATACACTCCTTGACCAGGATCAATGCACGGCAAATATTTTCGGCCTTCCCCTCCAGCTTTTCGGCTATAACGGAAATGTCTTCGTGCCCCTCATTATGGTGGCGATTCTTGCCCTCCTTGTGCGCGGATTAAAGAAAGTGATCCCCTCTAATCTGCAAATGGTCTTTGTGCCCTTTATTGCCATGCTTGTGATGGTGCCACTGACCGGTTTCCTTATTGGCCCCCTCGGCATTGGAATGGGTAATGCTCTTGGTGTTGCCTTTAGCTGGCTGAATAACACTGTGCCTTTTGTTTTCGCCCTCGTTATTCCATTGGCCTACCCATTCTTAGTGCCCCTTGGTCTGCACTGGCCGCTGAACGCCCTCATGCTGGTCAATATCAATGGGCCGCTCGGCTACGACTTTATTCAAGGCCCCATGGGCACATGGAATTTCGCGTGCTTCGGCGCCACCGCTGGCGTTGTCCTGTGGTCGATGCGCGATAAAGATGCGCAAATGCGTCAGACCTCATTGGGTGCATTAGCAGCCGGCCTTCTCGGCGGTATTTCTGAGCCTTCCCTGTACGGTATTCACCTGCGCTTTAAGAAGATTTACCCCCTGATGTTGGTGGGTTGTGCCGCGGGCGGTCTGACCATTGCTATTCTCGGCAGCCTTTTCGCTGGTGGCTCTGTCACCACAACAGCTTTCGCCTTTACCTCTTTATTGACGATTGCTGTGTTTGACCCAATGTGGGTTTACGGCATTTCTATTGCCGTGGCCTTCTTTACCTCTTTCACCCTGGTGGCCCTTTTCGACTACCGCACCCCGGAACAAAAAGCAGAAATCCGGGCCCGTATTGCCGCAAGCTCCGGCGCCACCGCCACCGCGGCGGCCGCAAGCCCCGTTGAGGAAGCTGAAGCCTCCTCACCGGTGGAAACTCGCGCTGAGCCCACCACTGAGGTGGCCGCACCAGTGAGCGGCACCGTCATTTCCCTTGACGAAGTCCCCGATAAAGTCTTTGCCTCCCGCGCCCTGGGCGACGGCGTCGGCATTGAGATTACCGATGGCCGCATTGTCGCCCCGATTTCCGGGGTGCTCCGCACTGTGGCAGACACCGGTCACGCCTACGGCATTAAAAGCGATGACGGGGTGGAAGTTCTGGTCCACGTCGGTATTGACACCGTCCAAATGGAAGGCAAAGGCTTCGAGGTCAATGTCGAAAAGAAACAGCGCGTCACCGTCGGTGAGCTGCTGGGCACAGTAGACCTCGACGCTGTGCGCGAGGCCGGATACCCGACCACCACAATCGTCACCGTCACCAATACCAAGGCAATGACCTCCGTGACACCCATAACCGGGACAGAGGTGCGATTAGGCGATACGGTTATTCGTATCGAGCGCTGACGCTCGACCTTAAGCGACGCAGTGACGCAAAAAGAGGAAGGATGACTGTTGGACGTTCTCCGTGTCTTCAACAACAATGTCGTCCTTGCTCGCTCAGCGGATGGGACGGAGGTGATCCTCACCGGCCGTGGCCTGGGATTCCAGGTCCGCAGTGGGGATCGGGTGGACCCAGAAAAAGTCGCCCGCACCTTCGTCCCCGCTGATGGGCGCGACCCTGATCACCTGGCGGAACTCCTTACCGGAATCCCCCCAGAACTGGTCCAAATGGTGGCTCAAGGCCTGGGCGAGATCGGCGTGGACGAGAAACTCATTTCTTCACCCACACTGGTCATTGCCCTGGCTGACCACCTGGGCCTGGCCCTGGTCCGTATTAAAGAAGGAACCCAGATGGAGTACCCCCTCACGGGGGAGGTCCTTCACCTGTATCCGCAAGAACACGCCCAGGCGCGCGCCCTGCTCCACTGGCTCAATACCCGCCTTGACACGCATCTGCCAGAGTATGAAGCCACAGCTTTTACTTTGCACCTGGTCAACGCTGGTTTTATTACCGGAGACCTGTCCTATACCTACCAAATGACAGGGGTGATTCAACAGGTCATTCATGTGGTGGAAGCTGAACTTGGTGTCACTCTTGACCCGCTATCCGTCAATGTTGGCCGCTTCATTACTCATCTGCGTTATCTTTTTGTCCGCGTCCGCCACAAACAACAACTCAACCAGGATGTGAATCCTATCACTTTAGCGATTCAGCAATCCTGCCCGAAAGAACACGCCTGCGCACAAAATTTGGCGCGCGTAATGGAACTGAGATTGGGGGCTGAGCTTACTCCTGACGAGATTTCCTACCTCACATTGCACGTCGCTCGGGTTGCCGCTTCTTCAGAAAAATAACCCCGCCCTCGTGAGGGCAAAGAATGCAATCTGGCAAGTGCACGTCTCAAAACCATGCACACACACCCAAACCATATGACAATCGTATGACACACACGAGGTCGGCCACCGCCGCCCGCACCATTGAAAGGACCAAAGATGATCTCTCGCACCGCCACAATCGCTTCCTCCGTCGGTCTCCACGCCCGCCCCGCCAGCATCCTCGCTGACGCCGCCGACGAAACCGGCTTCGACATCACTATTTCTTTCAACGGTGAAGAAGCTGATGCGGCCTCCCTCCTGGAAATCATGACCCTCGGCGCCAAGCACGGCGATGTTGTCACCCTCAGCTGCGACGATGACGCAGCGGCCGACGCGCTTGACTCCCTCGTTGAGCTCCTCTCCAAGGATCTCGACAAGGAGTGAGCCCCGTGACTGATCACGAGTACAGGTACGGCATCGGCGTCTCATCGGGGACCGCCGCCGGCCCTGTTGCCATTGTTCGCGCCGCGCCCTCGTGGGATACCCAAGAGCCTGCCTCTACCGATCCCGCAGCTGACGGCGTTGTCATCCGCGAAGCCCTGGCCACCGTGGCCCAGGTCTTACGTGAGCGCGCTGAAGGTGCCCCCGAATCCTCCAAACCCATTTTGGAAGCCACAGCAAAACTTGCTGCGGATCGTGGGCTCGCCAAAGCAATCGACAAGAAACTCAAAGCAGGTCTGGGACGCACCCAAGCTGTCCATGCTGCCGCTGAAGAATACGCAGAAATGTTGCGTGGCCTTGGCGGGTATATGGCTGAGCGCGCCACTGACCTCTATGACGTTCGCGACCGTGCCATCTGTGAACTCCTCGGAGTTCCGGCTCCTGGTGTGCCCGTTGTCGATAAGCCCAGCATTGTGGTGGCCCGCGATTTAGCCCCGGCTGAAACCGCCACCCTCGACCCAGAACTCATTGTTGGCATTGTCACCGAGGTCGGTGGGCCTACCAGCCACACAGCTATCCTTGCTGCCCAGCTTGGTATCCCCGCCATTGTGAAGGCCACAGGAATTCTCGATATTGCCGAGGGCGAGGTCATTGCTATTGACGGTGGCGTCGGAGAAGTTATTTTCCATCCCACCGAAGAGGAAATCTCTGCCCTCCATGAACGTTCGGTCCGTCGCGCTAAAGCCCTGGCAGGATCCAGCGGCGAAGGAGCTACCTATGACGGCCATAAGGTGAAACTTCTGGCCAATATTGGTACCGCTGATGATGCCGCCCGCGCTGCCACCTTTGATCTGGAAGGGGCTGGGCTTTTCCGCACAGAATTCCTCTTCCTTGATCGCGCGAGCGCTCCCACCTTGGAAGAACAGACAAAAACCTATGTTGAGGTTCTGCGCTCCTTTGGGGATCGTCGCGTTGTGGTGCGTACTTTGGATGCTGGAGCGGATAAGCCTCTGTCCTTTGCCGATCTGGGCGAGGAAGAAAACCCCGCTTTGGGTCGGCGCGGCTTGCGCCTATGTCAGGCACGTGAGGACCTGATTGATACCCAACTCAAAGCCCTCGCCACGGCCTTGAAAGAAACCGGGGCTGACCTGTGGGTGATGGCACCAATGGTGTCCACATTGGATGAAGCCGAATGGTTTGCCACAAAAGCCCGTTCCTTCGGGCTTCCTCGGGTGGGCATTATGATCGAGGTTCCCGCCGCGGCTTTGCGTGCTGATCGCCTTCTGCATGTGGTCGATTTTGCCTCCATCGGTACTAACGACCTCAGCCAATACACCATGGCGGCCGACCGTATGGAAGGTGAATTAGCGACGCTGCTGGATCCCTGGCAGCCTGCGGTCCTCCAACTCATTCGGATGGCCTGCGAGGGCGGGCGCGCCACAGGTAAACCCATTGGCGTCTGTGGTGAAGCTGGCGGCGATCCGCTGCTCGCCCTGGTGCTGACCGGTCTTGGCGTGCAATCTTTGTCGATGGCGCCGTCAAAGGTCAATGCCGTGCGCGCCGCCTTGCGTCTTCACGACTGGGCGACCTGCCAGCAGATGGCAGCCTTTGCAGTGGATGCACCCAGCGCAGCTGATGGCCGCAATGCCGTCTTGAAGCTGGTCTCACCAAATATGCTTGACCTGCTGTAACGGGTCCAATTTTTGGATGTGGCCCCGGCTGCCCCTTGAGGGTGCCGGGGCCACATCTTTAGGTGCTGGCAGCATCATGAAGGTATTCGCGACTAAGGCCGAGTTTCTTTATCAATGCCGTGGCGCCTAAAGGTGAATGCACTGGATCTTCCCAGGGTGTTTGCGAATCCCAATGCACTAAACGCGCATTAGCGGCGCGCAATGATGAAGCAATAAGTGCGCATTCTTCCCGGGTGGCAGAGGCAAAAAGAATATCTGGCTGAGGCAGAATTTCTTCTTCGAGTAATGCCTCCACCCACGGGGTGGGCAGCGTTTTCGGTGGGGTGACAATAGAGCGAATATGGCGGCCCCACGAGGCCATATGGAGCTCCCATCCGCCCTGTTCCCGGTAAAACGCCCAAATAATTCGGGCAGATAATGCGACGGGCACAATAGCGCTTCTTTTCGCGACACCAAGAACATAAGAATGCAGGGCTTCACGCCACCGGGTCGCTGTTTCATAATCTTCCCGCTCACTGGCGCTTTCCATAAACTCCACGCACCTATCCACCACTTCGCGGTGCTCACCACGGAGCGCTGCGATCACCTGTTTCCGTGACTGCACATCAAATACTCCGCTGCGCAACAGTGGTGCGGATTCAGGTGGGCAATAGGTGGCCGCTAACGCATCTAAGGCGCGGTCAGCCTGCGCCTTCGTACTAAAAGGCCCGAGAGCACGCTGCAGCGCCTCATTATCGATTAAGGGCACTGTTTCTAAACGCGATTTCCCAAAAGGTCCAGCCGCCACCCAATATTGCGCATCCTGGCGCGTCGACGCCGAATTGAAAAGTGGCCTCAGGGAGTGAATATCTCGGAGTTCATTAATGCGCGCTTCGAATTGAGTATGGGTCACCTGCACGTCAACGCCCACAGCTAAATCCAGCATTCGCTGTACTTTCGCGCGCTTTTCAGAGGCCGTGAAATAGGAACGCACCCGCGAGCGCAAATTCGTTGCCGACCCGATGTATAGGGGCGCTCCGCCCTCGTCAATAAAACGGTAGGTCCCGAATGTGCGCGGCAAATTGTCGGCCATTGCGACTTTGCGTTTGCGAGAGGTCGGCACGGGCGCACCCAAAGTGGTGAGGTCTTCGAGGGTGGAGACTCCAACGGGTGTCATGAGTTCAATGAGCCCCCACAGGACGTCCACGGTAATGAGGGCATCTCCTAGGGCCCGGTGTTGGACGGGGGAGGCATGGAAGTGGCTGGCAAGGGTGGCGAGTTTATGGTTGGCCACCATGGGGCGCGGCAGGATGAGGCGTGCCAGGGCCAAGGTGTCAACAACGCGGGGTTTTGGCCAGGGAAGATCGCAACTGTGGGCAGCTCGGCGGAGGAAGGGGATGTCGAAGTTGGCATTGTGGGCGACAAGTACTGGCCCATTGTGAAGTGAAGTAAGCCACCCTGTGTTGTCGGCGGGTGGGTGTGCCATCTCGTTATCTAGGCCAGCCCAGGCCGCAAACGCAGGGTAGGCCTGGTCGATGGTTGGAGCCCCTTCGACCATGGAATCAGTAATGCCGGTCAGCGCGGTAATACGTGCGGGGATGGCCACTTCAGGGTTGACCATAGTGTGAAACTCGTCGATAACTGTGCGACCGCGAACTTTAACAGCGCCGATTTCTGTAATGGCTGCGCGTGCACCTAATCCCGTGGTTTCGAGGTCAACAACAGTCCATTCGACCTCGTCAAGTGGTGTTCCGAGTTGGTCGAGTCCGACTTGGACTTCCGGGGTCAGACGCGACTCTATCTGCGTGCGCACATGTGCACGGTGGGCTGCACATGTGTCCGACCCGTCCGATGTGTGCGCAAAGGGGGCGCGGGAGGGGGCAGAAGTCATAGAGTTGATCCTAGTTCGCTTTCCGTCCCTCAATGCAGGAGGAATCGTGGGTCTGTACCAGGCGTTGAAAATCGCAGGATCTCCTGTGCTCCAGGCTGCTTATAAGCCGTGGATTCGCGGTAAGGAGAATATTCCGGAGACCGGGCCAGCGATCCTTGCCTCCAATCACAATGCGGTGTGGGATTCGGTGTTTTTACCCATGATGATTGACCGTGAGGTCGTCTTTATGGGTAAGGCTGACTATTTTACGGGCACGGGGGTTAAAGGGTGGGCAACGAAAACCCTGATGAGTGCTGTGGGCACAATCCCAGTGGATCGTAGTGGTGGGCGTGCTTCGGAAGCGGCATTAAAAGCCGGGTTGGACCGGTTGAATCGTGGGGAGCTTTTCGGCATTTATCCTGAAGGCACCCGTAGCCCTGATGGGCGCCTATATCGAGGGAAAACAGGTGTGGCCCGTTTAGCGATTTTGTCGGGTGCGCCAGTGATTCCGGTGGCAATGATTGGCCTTCATGATGCGCAGCCTGTGGGTCGGGCAATCCCGAAGACGGGTGTCAATATTGGCATTGTGGTGGGCAAACCTTTGGATTTCACTCGCTATCGTGGGTTACATAATGACCGTTTTGTGCTGCGTGCCATTACGGATGAGATTATGTATAACCTCATGTTGCTCTCTGGTCAGGAGTATGTGGATCTCTATGCGGCTGATGTGAAAGCACAGATGGCTGCTGATGGTTCTTTTGCGGGACCCGTTCCAGAATCTGCTGGTCGTGCCCCGGGTGGGCGTGAAGCCCCTGTTGTTGAGGTTCCTGGTCCTCCTGAAGAAGAGGTGTCTAGTGACGAGGGCGGGGCCAACACTCAGGACAAGCCCAGCGATTCTGATGACCAGGAGGGGAGTGCCTCGGCCGGGGCACAGTCCTGAAAAAATCCCCTATGCCTTGGCGTGCCTTCGCCCTCGTCCATCGGGACACAGATCCTGACGCGAAAGGCAGGTAAGGCACTAGACTAGGACCATCGTGTGCAGGCGAGGGCCTGCTAAACATCTGACGAAAGGTGTCGCCCAATGTCGGTTCGTAGAGTCGCCCTTCTTACTGCAGGTGGATTTGCCCCCTGTTTATCTTCGGCTGTGGGCGGCCTCATTGAGCGCTACAACGAAATCGATCCCAGCATCGAAATCATTGCCTACCAAAATGGCTACCACGGTTTGCTCACCGGAAACTTTGTTGTTGTCGATGACGAAGCCCGTGCGAAGGCCGCTATTCTTCACCGTTTCGGCGGCTCACCTATTGGTAACTCCCGCGTCAAGCTGACGAATGCCGCCAACCTGGTTGAGCGTGGCCTCGTTGCTGAAGGCGAAAACCCCCTGGAAAAGGCTGCCGAACAGCTCCGTAAAGACGGCGTTGATGTCCTCCACACCATTGGTGGCGATGACACCAATACCACTGCCGCTGACCTGGCTGCCTACCTGCATGAGAATGACTACGAACTCACCGTTGTGGGTCTGCCAAAGACCATTGACAATGACGTGATTCCGATCCGTCAGTCTCTGGGCGCGTGGACCGCCGCGGAAGAAGCCTCCGAGTTTGCCCAGAATATTATTGGCGAACACCGCTCCAACCCGCGGATGCTGATTGTCCACGAGGTCATGGGCCGCCACTGCGGGTGGCTGACTGCTGCTGCGGCAGAGCACTACACCAAGTGGCTGGACACCCAAGAATGGGTTCCTTCCATTGGCCTGTCGAAAGAACGGTGGAGCATCCACGCCGTATTCCTGCCTGAGCTTGCCCTGGATATCCAGGCTGAAGCTGCCCGCCTGCGTTCCATTATGGATGAGCAGGGCAATGTCAATATTTTCCTCTCCGAAGGTGCGGGCGTTCCCGAAATCATTGCGGAATTGGAAGCTGCCGGTGTGGAAGTTCAGCGCGACCCCTTCGGCCACGTCAAGTTAGACACCATTAACCCCGGCCAGTGGTTTGCTAAGCAATTCGCTGAGCTCATCGGAGCCGAGAAGGTGATGGTCCAAAAGTCCGGCTACTTCTCTCGTTCGTCCCGCGCCAATGCTGATGACCTGCGCCTGATTAAGTCCATGACTGATCTGGCTGTGGAATGCGCCCTCAAGGCCGAGTCCGGCGTGATTGGTCACGACGAAGAAAATGGCGACCGCCTGTGCGCAATTCCTTTCCCGCGGATTGCTGGCGGCAAGCCTTTCGATATTTCCCAGCAGTGGTTTATTGACCTGATGGGACGTATCGGCCAGTCTGTGGCTCCGGCGGGCAAGTGAGCGCCCCTCGTATTCCTGGTACAGCGCGCAGCGGGTCGCATCGCCCGCTGCGCGCTGTCGCGCCAGAACACTTGTCTTCTCCTGATCATGGTGCCACTGCTCCGTGGGATACGTGGCGTCAGCGTGAGGCCCTGCAGCAACCCACCTATCCGGATTCGATCCGCGTGGAGGATGTCACTGCTGAGTTGCGGGGTAAACCGCCGCTGGTTTTTGCTGGCGAGGTTGATGACCTGCGTGACTGGATGGCCGCAGCTGGCCGGGGGGACGCTTTTGTCCTGACCGGTGGGGATTGCGCGGAAACCTTCGCGGAAAATACTGCTGACCATTTGCGCTTAAAAATCCAGACTTTGCTGCAGATGGCAGTGGTTTTGACCTATGGTGCGTCGCTGCCTGTGGTCAAGATCGGCCGGATTGCCGGGCAATATGCCAAGCCCCGTTCAGCTGATACGGAAACCCGTGACGGCGTGACATTGCCGTCCTATCGTGGGGATGCGGTGAACTCTTTTGAGTTTTCACCTGAGGCTCGCCAGCCGGATCCTGCGCGTCTTCTCGACCTGTATCACCATGCGTCTTCTACATTAAATCTGATTCGTGCCTTTACTAAAGGCGGATATGCGGATTTACGTTTGGTACACGATTGGAATCGTGGGTTTACTGCGAATCCGGCCTATGCGCGCTACGAGTCTTTGGCAGAAGAAATTCACCGGGCAGTAAAGTTTATGGAAGCTGCTGGGGCGGATTTTGATTCGCTGCGTGAAGTCGATTTATATTCCTCCCATGAAGCGCTGCTTTTAGAATATGAGTCAGCAATGACTCGTATTGATTCACGCACAGGTAATGCCTATGACACCTCAGGGCATTTCCTCTGGGTAGGGGAGAGAACCCGCAATTTAGAGGGCGCGCATATTGAGCTGCTGGCACGTGTGCGTAATCCTGTGGGCGTGAAATTGGGGCCAACCACCACGGTGGAGGACATGCTGGGCATTATGGACCGGCTGAATCCCGATGGTGAGCCAGGAAGACTCACTTTTATTACCCGAATGGGTGCGGATCGGATTCGCCAGGCGTTGCCACCGCTTTTGGAGGCGAGCCTTGCTGATGGTCGGCCGATCACGTGGACAACTGATCCCATGCATGGCAATACCATTACCTCCACAACGGGCTATAAGACGCGCCGTTTTGAAACGGTTATGGACGAGGTTCGAGGCTTTTTTGACGCCCACCGGCAGGTTGGTACTGTCCCTGGTGGTATTCATGTGGAACTTACCGGTGATGATGTGACAGAAGTTGTCGGGGGAGCAGAAAAACTCGACGATGAATCCCTGCAGCATCGCTATGAGACGCTGGTTGATCCTCGTTTGAATCACCAGCAGTCTTTAGAGATGGCTTTTCTCGTGGCTGAGTTACTGCGGCAAGCCTAGGTTCACTTGACCCACTTACGAGGGCGGGGCGCGGATTATCTTCTCCGGCCCCGCCCTCGTGAATTCTTTAGATGACTGTCAGCTTGACGACGCTGCCGCGCTGCACTTTAGACCCTGCCGCGGGATTGGTGGAACGGACCCGTTTGAAATGGCCACCAAGAACCCGATTGACCTCCACCTGAAGGCCAGCTTCCTGGAGTTTCTGGACGGCTTCGTTTTCTTGCATCCCCACAACCTGTGGGACTTCCACCATCTGCGGGCCGCGGGAGACCTGAATCGTCACCGTGTCACCCTTATAGGCGGTGCTACCCGCGTCAGGGCTGACAGATATGACCTGGCCGGCTGGAACCGTATCCGAATGGGCCTCATTTACCGAAGCACTCAACCCCAGGTTTTCAATGGCAGACACGGCCTCCTGTCGGGTTTTCCCAGCGACATTCGGAATAGTCAGCGGCTGCGGGCCTTTTGAGACCACCACATCAACAGGAGTGCTATGTGGAATAGATACGCCAGGTTCTGGAGACTGGGATATTACCTGCCCTGATGGGGCCGTATCAGACCACTCCTGGGTTTGTGTCCCTATTTTTAGGGATTGACCAGCAAGGGCATTTGCGGCTTCATCTGCACTTTTCTTGGTCACATCGGGGACCGTGCGCATATCAACGCCTTTGGATACCAACACGTGAATCGTGGAGGATTTGCGGACCTGCCCACCTGCATCTGGGTCTGTGGAAATCACTGACCCTGAAGGAATTTGGTCAGAAAAACCGGTGGAAAATTCGGGGGTAAAACCCTGCTCTTCAAGGGTTGATTCTGCGAGGGAACGGCTCAGACCCGACACATTGGGCACTGTACGCAGTGACCCCGGCCCGTGCTCACCCCACCACCAGAGGGAAGAGATTGACAGGACAATCACCAGGATCAGCGCCGTAAAAATAAAGGGGAGGAAACGCTGTGACGCTGGTTTTTTCGCAGTGCTAATTGGGGCGGGGACAGGGTGGTTCGCGTGTGGCGCTGACTCTTGCGAAGCATCGGCTGGCGCAGTGGGAGGCGGCGGGATGGTGGCCACAACAACACCGTGTGGATGTGTGCCAACGGCGTGGGTTGATGGGGTGGGAGCGGAGGAGGATTCGGGGGGCGAGGGCGGAGGAATCAACCCCGCAGGCAGGGGAGCAGTTGGTGCCTGAAAAGGGACTTTCTCTGTGTACTGCCCAGATTCGCCTTCGGTAGTGTCTGCCAGCGGCTCAGCGCGACGTGCCAACACTGCCTCTGGCAGTCCGGCGCGCGCACCATACAGGATCTCCAGCGCAGCAGCAGTATCAGCTGGCCTCTGAGCAGGGTCACGGGCCGCTAACGCCGCAATACACTCATCAATTTCCGCTGGGATCCACCGATGCAGCGACGAGGGAGCAGGAATATCGTGATGCACATGGTGGAAGGCAATCTGAATAGCCGTTTCCCCCTGCCAGGGGACCTGCCCAGTCACCATTTCAAAAAGCATGACCCCCACGGAATACAGATCCGTGCGAATATCGATCTGCCCAGTGGTGGCCACTTCAGGGGCCACATAGGACACCGTGCCTAACATGGAGCGCGTCGAGGTCATCGCTGTTTCGCTGAAGGCCCGGGCCAGCCCAAAGTCAGTGACTTTCACGGGCGGATCGGCGGGGACCAACACATTTTCTGGCTTGATATCGCGGTGAATGACATTGACGCGGTGGGCGGCCCCCAAGGCTTCTAAAAGCTGCTGAGTAATATCGAGCGCCTGCCCTAAAGGTAGGGCGCCCTCAGTGGAAATAATGCTGCGCAGGGTTTGACCGTGGACCAGCTCCATCACCAGGAAACCCTGATTACCGACCTGACCCTGATCTGTGACCGAGACGACACCCGGGTGAATAATACGCGCCGCATTACGTGCTTCAGCGCGGAAACGCTCAAGAAAATCGGGGGAGTCCGCTAAATGCGGATGCATGACTTTGACTGCCACTGGACGTTCTAAACGCTCATCATGAGCGACATACACGGTGGCCATTCCACCACGCGCAAGATGGCGCACAATCCGGTAGCGCTCATCCACGAGCTGCCCAATAAGAGGGTCAGTGGAAGAGTCGTCATTCGTCGGCGGGGCAGAAGTGCTCACCCATGGATTCTAAAGGCCGCCCGCCGCCCGGTGGGCGCTGAGCAAAGAGTGTGGCGACCCTTGCATTTGTCTGGCCTTAGGCCGTGCAGGGCAGGAGAGGGCAACGTAAGACCTATGCGGATGCCCCATTTCCCGCTACAGTGCGACTATGACTCTTTCTTCGGAATTGCTTTCCTATGACGAGGCCGGGGCGCGCCTAGGAATCGACGGGCGCCGTATTAAACAACTTGTCCGCGACCGTATTCTTTTTAGCGTCAAAGATGGCTCTGGTCGCCCAGCAATTCCGGCCTACCTCATTACCGAGGGTGAAAACGGGCCCGAACCACTTTTTAACCTGCCTGGGACACTCACCCTTCTCGCTGACGGCGGATTCAGCCCTGAAGAAGCAGTAGCCTGGCTCCACACCCCGCATGAAGAACTTGGGTCAACCCCAATGGAAGCTCTTCTTAACGGATTGCACCACCGAGTCAATACGATTGCCAGCGCCCTCGCATTCTGAAAACGGCACGCTAAAAATGGGCGAGGGCGGGCCAGTAGTGTCCTTTCACCCCACTGCCTTAGGCGCGCCTGCGGGTCACAATCTCGCCAAGCTCGGATAGCCCCTGACGAATATCAGCGGTAAAAGTGCTGCCCATCAGGGCCTGATTACCCTGTTCAACAAGGTGAGAGATCATCTCTTCATGGGCGCTTCGCCCTCGTTGATCAATGATGCCCACTGCTGCCTGGATCGCTCCCTGCTCAGCCTGAGGATTGCCCACCACTCGCATCAGTGCCTCACGTTCAGCCCGGTCAGCGCCGCGCCACGTCAATGCCAACAGTGCCGTGCGTTTGCCCTCCACAAGATCATCACCAGCGGGCTTACCCGTCGAATGAGGGTCACCAAAAACTCCTAAATCATCATCACGCAGTTGGAACGCCTGACCCCATGGGGTCAGAACTGCCTCAAGTTGCGCAACCACATGCTCATCCGCACCCGCACTCAGCGCCCCTAAAACGGTGGGCACCACCACCGAATAACGCGCCGACTTATGGACCACTACCTGGAGGGCATGCTCCACACTCACGCAAGAATCGTCCTCAGGATTAAGCGGCACCTGCTCGGCCTGAATATCAAGAAACTGGCCCACACCCACTTCAGCGTGCATCTGATTCCACGTATCCCACACGCGCGCAGCAGTCAGCGGCTCCACAGTGCGACAATGTTGCGCCATCGCCCAACTTGCCGCAGAAAACAACACATCACCTAAAAGGATTGCTGCACTTACCCCATAGTTCTGCGGCGATCCCACCCACCCTGAAGTCCGGTGCTGATGTGCCATCGCCACATGCGGCGTCGGATTCCCCCGACGCGTATCCGCATTATCAATCACATCATCATGAACTAAAGCACTGGCCTGATACAGCTCGACAGCCGCCGCCAAAAACTTCGTATCGACCTGCGCCTGCCCGGCCACCAGATCAGCCCCCACCATCGACAAAATCCCGCGGAAACGCTTCCCTGAAGCACACGCTCCATGTGCCGCCTCAAAAAGTGGATCCGCCTGGGCCGAAGAAGGTAACAAGTCAAGAAAAGATAACAGAGCACTAGTCGTGGCACTATCAACGCTGGGACGCAACGACGTAAAGGTGGCACTTAAAGGCGACATGGCCCCCAGACTAGTCCAGAGGCAGGCCCGCCGATAACCGCGGCAAAGCACCCATAACGGGGAGATAATGACGGGGTGTTCATCACCCTAGGCTCTTCTGGCCGGGCAAAGAGGCCCAGGCGGATTATAATTGCTAAGTGCGTGTCGGCGGAAGTACCGTTCGGCCAAAATCCCGTCCTCGAAGAAAGGGACCTCTGTGAGTGCCACCCGTGCTGGTCGAAAATCGACGTCCACACCTGACACCACTGAATCCGCAGTAGCGGGCAAGGAGGCCTCAGCCCCCACGAAAAAATCCACCCGTTCCACGGCAGGCGCATCGAAAGCCAGCGCAAAAAGTGCCACTACCGATGCGGCGAGCGATGCTGCCACCACAGGCACCAGCAAAACTGCCCCCAAGGCCACTTCAAAGAGCGGTTCTAAAGCCGCCACAAAGGACGACTCAGCCACGCCCGAAAAGAAGACCGCCACGCGTTCGCGGACCACAAAGAAGGCCGCGCCAGCAAAGAAGACAGCCTCTAAGGCTGCGCCGGCAAAGGATGACGCCACCGCTACTGATGACAGTGGCGAAACCACCTCGAAAGCGACATCGGCAAAGAAACCTGCTGCTAAAAAGGCGGCAAGCACAAAGAAGTCTTCAGCAAAGAAGGCCGCTGATGACAGTGCATTATCTGAGCCCAGCACTGAGGAAACTCCCGTGGATGATCAGCACGACGACACTGCTGATGACGTCGATGTTGCTGATTTGGATGTCTCCGAAGAAGAAATCGCCGACGAAGAACCCGTTGACGTTTCCGACGACGATGATGACGATACCGATGAAGACGCTGAGGATGACGCGGAGGAATCAGACGATGAGCCCGGCGCTAAAGCCGATGGTTCGTCCTTACGTGAACGCACCTCTGAAGGCATTCAGATTAAAGGCGGCTTCGTCGTGTCCGATTCTGACGACACCGATGAGCCAGTCCAACAGGTGACCGTTGCTGGCGCAACCGCCGACCCTGTCAAGGACTACCTGAAGCAGATCGGTAAGGTCTCGCTGCTGAATGCCGAACAGGAAGTGGATCTGGCGCGCCGTATTGAGGCGGGACTTTACGCCGAATACAAGTTGAAGAACTTCTCGGATGAGCTGACTTCTAAAGAGCGTCGTGAACTTAACTTCTTGGCTCAAGATGGTCAGCAGGCAAAGAACCACCTTCTTGAAGCGAATCTTCGTCTGGTTGTCTCCCTGGCAAAGCGCTATACGGGCCGCGGCATGCAATTCCTGGATCTGATCCAGGAAGGCAACTTGGGTCTGATCCGTGCGGTCGAAAAGTTCGACTACACCAAGGGCTATAAGTTCTCGACGTATGCGACCTGGTGGATTCGTCAGGCTATTACCCGAGCCATGGCTGACCAGGCCAGGACTATCCGTATTCCTGTGCACATGGTGGAAGTCATTAATAAGTTGGCTCGTGTGCAGCGGCAGATGCTTCAGGATCTGGGTCGTGAACCTACCCCTGAAGAGCTCGCCAAAGAACTCGATATGACTGCCGAAAAGGTGGTTGAGGTCCAAAAATATGGGCGTGAACCCATTTCGCTGCATACTCCGCTGGGTGAAGATGGCGATTCAGAGTTCGGTGACCTTATTGAAGACTCGGAGGCCGTTGTCCCTGCAGATGCAGTGTCCTTTACGCTGCTGCAAGAACAATTGCATCGGGTCCTCGACACCCTGTCTGAACGGGAAGCTGGCGTTGTCGCCATGCGTTTCGGGCTGGGCGATGGTCAGCCAAAGACCCTCGACGAAATCGGGAAGGTCTATGGGGTCACCCGCGAGCGTATTCGCCAGATAGAGTCCAAGACCATGTCAAAGCTTCGCCACCCGTCGCGTTCGCAGGTTTTGCGCGATTACCTGGACTGAGACAATAAACGAGGGCGGGGCGCCTCTCCTGTGAAAGGGGAAGCGCCCCGCCCTCGTTGCGATCAAGCGCTGGGAGTGGCTCACTCAAAAGGAACTACGGTGAAGCTCTCCTTGAGCTGTTCGTACATGCCTAGGGTTGTGCCAATGGCACACTTGACCTGCTGAGCGAGCTGATCGTCGGTGACGCCCTTTTCCCAGTCAATATTGACTTCACTCATAATGGCAACGGTGCCGTCATCATTGAGACGGGTGCAGGCCTTTGGCCAGAAACGGCCAGCGTGCCATTCATCAATAAAGTCGCGGACAGATTCACGAGGAGCCTCAATACGGGCGTGGAGGGGCGCGACAATTTGGAGGATTTCTTTTTCAGGGCCGGTGACAACAAACCAGAAAATCTGGTCCTCCCACACGGCACCCATATCGCCGTCTCCATCAACCTGGAAGTGCCAGCCTTCGCGCTTAAAAACGGCGATAAGACGTTCTTGGGACAGGGGTGCGGGGGTGTCAGACTCAGGTGTGTTGCTCATTCCAAACAGTGCCATATCTGCTTCCTTTCGGTGGTGGTCCAGCATGTGCTGGGGGGTGTGCCCTGGCGGCCGCTCCCCTGAAGCGGTGGGGCGCAAATCAAAAAACCTAGCCTTCGATTTTCGCGATGCCGAGACGCTCATATACCGTATCCCAGAATTGAGCGCTGTAGGCCAAGGTCGTGCGAATGTGGTGTATCAACTGTGCATCAGTTGCGCCATATTCATAGTCAATTGTGTGTTCACAATGGACATGAATTTGCGCGTCGTCATTGAGTGAGTGGTAGACCTTTGGGCCAAGTGTGGTGCGATGCCATTCTTCAATAATATCGAGGAGCTCGTCATAGCGGTCTTGAGGGATCTCTTCACGCATTCTCCCCGCAATCTGGAGGATCTCTTTTTCTTTCCCACAGAGGATAAAAAAGTAGTAGGCGCTACCCCAGCGGGCTCCCATATGGTCGAGTTCGTTAATATGGTATTTCCAGCCCATACGGCCAAAGATATCGATTAGACGTTCGCGGGTGAGGGGACGAATAGTGTCAACGGGTTGGTCCGATGACGTAAAAAGGTCGAGAAGTCCCATGCGTGCGTCCTTTCTTATCGTTGGGGTGGGCAGGGAATGAGGAATACTACGTGTCGAGGGCGGAGCCCAATGCGGTAAAAAACTCTGTCGATAGGCCAATGGCGCAACTAATATGCAGATGCAATTGTTTATCTGTGACGCCCATTTCATGGTCAATAGTGAATTCCGTTAATACACGGATACGGCCATGATCGTCAATACTGAAAAAGCACTTCGGCCAGAGTGTTTCTTGATGCCAACGAGTAATGAATTCACGGAGAGAATCAAGATGTTCCGGGGATAGGACCTGTGACCATTTGCCTTGGATATTCAGGATCTCTTTATTCGGGCCGTGGAGGAAGAAAAGGTAGGTATTGTCATCCCAGATCGTCCCAAAAGTGCCTTCATTGTCAATGAAATAGCGCCACTTGGCTTCGTCGAACATCGCAGTGATGCGTTTTTGCGTCAGTGGCGGCGCGACGATCGGCGTGGGACGGGGAGAAAATAAGCCCACCTGTTCTCCTTAACTGTTGGGAATAAGAGTAATCTATCGTGAGGCGGGGGCCTTTCCAACGTGGATGGGGGCGAGGGGGTTATGTGTTTTTCACTCTTCGGTGAGAAGGTGGCGTTCGTCAAGAATCTCCAGAGCAGAGGCGCGCAGGGATTCTAGTGAGCGTCGGGCGTGGTGGGCACAAAAATAGAGATCGCCGGACACTAATGTGGCACGCACCCACGCGCGAGCACCGCAGGCGTCACAGCGATCAGCCGCAGTCAGGATGCCGGTAGTGGGGAGAGCTTCAAGAGTCTGGGTTGTCATACATACATCCCACCATGTCTGGGTGGGAAAGGCATCCTCAAAAGGGCCTCGTTCGCCCCTGGCGCAACCTACTTCGCTCGTGGCGCAATGCGCACTATTGATTACGTGACTTTCGGCGGGTGGTAGCGCAGGTGTGGGTGGGGCTTCTTAGGATATCTAGGTGACTCCAACGTCTTCGTCTGATTACAACGCTCGGCACCTGTCTGTCCTTGAAGGACTGGAGGCTGTGCGCAAACGCCCCGGTATGTATATCGGTTCCACCGACCACCGTGGCCTTATGCATTGCCTGTGGGAGATTATCGATAATGCTGTAGACGAGGCCTTAGAAGGTCACTGTGACACCATCACTGTGCGCCTTCACCCAGACCATTCAGCCTCTGTGGCGGATAACGGTCGAGGTGTTCCTGTTGATGAAGTCCCCGGAGTTGGGCTGTCAGGTGTGGAAGTGGTCTATACGAAACTTCATGCGGGCGGAAAATTCGGTGGAGGTTCTTATGGGTCTTCTGGCGGTTTGCACGGTGTGGGTGCATCAGTGGTGAATGCTCTGTCAGCCCGTATGGATGTGGAAGTGGACCGGGCTGGACTTACCCATCAAATGTGTTTCCGGCGGGGAGAACCAGGAGAGTTTGATGACTCCCGTCAACGCACCCCGAATTCTCCTTTTAACCCATTCACCGATTCCTCTGCCCTGAAAATCACGGGCAAAGTCAAAAAGAATGTCACCGGTACGCGGGTACGTTTCTGGGCGGATTTCCAGATTTTCCCCAGCACTGAAGGTTTTGACTGGACCACGCTTCTTGCGCGGGCCCGCCAGACAGCTTTCCTTGTTCCAGGATTGACCATTAACTGCTGGGATGAACGCGGCGAAGAAACGCTCCACGAATCCTTCCACTTTGACGGTGGCGTCGTCGATTTCGCGAATTGGTTGGCGCCTGACGGACCTGTGACTGACACGTGGCATATCACTGGTCAGGGCACCTTTAAGGAAACCGTTCAGGCCTTGGATCCCGATTCTGGCCACCTGAAAGCCACAGAGGTAAAACGGACCTGCGAAGTGGATTGCGCGATTCGATGGGGGGTCGGATATGACACCCACTGCCAGTCCTTCGTCAATATTATTGCCACCCCTAAAGGGGGTACCCACCTGGCCGGTTTCGAGCAGGCTGTTTTGAAAGTCTTGCGCTCACACGTCGATAAGAATGCCCGCAAACTCAAAGTCGGACCTAAAGATGGCCGACCAGAAAAAGATGACGTCCTTGCTGGGCTGACCGCTATTGTCACCGTACGTTTCCCCGAGCCTCAATTTGAGGGGCAGACCAAGGAAATTCTGGGTACCCCGCAAGTGCGAACAGTGGTGGCGAAAGTTGTTGGCGAATGGCTGGAGAAAAAATTCTCCTCTGCTAAACGCGATGATAAATCCCAAACTGCGCTCCTGCTCGAAAAAGTCGTTGGCGAAATGAAAGCCCGAGTGTCTGCTCGGCTCCACAAAGAGATTTCCCGGAAAAAGAACGCTCTGGAAACTTCCTCACTGCCCGCAAAATTGGCTGATTGCCGGCTTGAAGGCGTTGAACATACGGAACTCTTTATTGTTGAGGGTGACTCCGCCCTCGGAACTGCAAAAGCGGCACGCAATAGTCACTTCCAGGCCCTTTTCCCCATTCGAGGGAAAATCCTTAATGTCCAAAAGGCCTCAACTGCTGACATGCTCAGTAATGCGGAATGTGCCAGCATTATTCAGGTGATTGGCGCAGGCTCTGGTCGCACATTTGATCTTGACCAAGCTCGCTATGGGAAAGTCATTTTAATGACAGATGCTGACGTTGATGGGGCGCATATTCGTACCCTTCTTCTCACCCTTTTCTTCCGCTATATGCGTCCACTTGTTGAAGCTGGTCGTGTGTATGCGGCGGTGCCGCCACTGCATCGTATTGAAATCCTCGGTAAGGGCAGAAAAGGCCGCGAATTGGTCTACACCTATTCCGAAGACGAATTGCATCGGACTCTCGCTGACTTAAGGAAAAATGGGCGCTCGTGGAAAGAGCCGATCCAACGATATAAAGGTCTCGGCGAAATGGATGCAGACCAGCTTGCTGAAACAACAATGGATCGTGAGCATCGCTCGCTTCGCCGGATTACTCTGGCCGATGAGGAGGCTCTGAAAGCCGCCGAAGATGTTTTCGAGCTGCTGATGGGCTCTGTGGTTGGGCCGCGTCGGGACTTTATTGTCGATGAGGCGGCTCTTCTTGATCGCGAAAGAATTGACGCCTAGATGTAGCCCGCTCTAAGGTGTGGGCATTTCGTCCCATCTTTTGTGACGCGCTGTCCCATGACGCCTTTAAGATGTGACTATGACCGGATTAGCTCAGCGACTGAATGTTCCCGAGGCCGTTCCCTACCCAGGGGCGCACTTGGGGTTGCGCTGGCGTCCGCTCATTGCTGCTGATGCGCCAGCGGTCTTTGCTCTTTACCTACACGCGGAAAGTACTGACCAGTCCATTGGGCGCACCTCCGCTGCGGAAGTTGCTGACCTGGTGGAAGGTCCGCGGGGACATGATCTGATGGATGCGATTGTGGGGCTTGATTCCCAGCGGCGTATTGTTGCTGTCGGGTCGGTACGGGTTTTGCGTGATGTCACGGAATACGCGACAGCTGTGATTCGTGCCGTTATTCATCCCACATGGCGAGGGCGGGGTGTGGGCCGCTCGCTGCTGCATTGGCAGGATGGGCGCGCCCGGCAACTTCTAGTTCAGGCTTTCGGGCCGGAGAGTACTGTCCCTGTCACTATTGGCAATTTCGTTGACTCCCATATGACTGATCGGCGGCGCCTCTATATTGCTGCGGGTTTTAGTGCGAAACGTACCTTTCAGGTGATGTACCGCGAGTTAGAGGGTTCTGAGGTTGCTCCGAAAGTCCCGGAGGGGATTCGCCTGGTCCGTCCTGATGAGATTCCGCTTGCGGATTTGAAAGCTATCCATCAGGAGACTTTCCTTGACCATTTCCGTCCCTGGATGAGCCACCGGTGGTTTGCAGAGGGCATTGCTGAAATGGATTCACGCTGGTCGTGGGTGGCGTTGGATGAGAAGGATGCGGTTGCCGGTTATATTCTTGTAGGACGCCCCAACGCCGTGTGGGTGTCTACAGGGAAAACGGAAGCCTATATTAGTCTTTTCGGTGTTCCTCGTAGCCATCGGGGGCGTAAAATTGCTTCACTGCTGATGAATGCAGCGATTGCTTCAGCAGCTCATAGTGGGGTGTCACGTATTGGCTTAGACGTCGATACGCAATCTCAAAGTAATGCCCACGCTATTTATGAGCGTTTTGGTTTTGTCGATGATAAAGCGTATGTTCTCTACGCTATTAATGCGTAAGTCCTCGGTCTCATAAAGTGCTCATGACAGGAAGGAGAGAATATGCCTGATACTCCCACAACGGGAACACTCCCATTGTCTGTGCGCGCGGCAGCGCCTGAAACGCTTCTCTTTCCACAATCTCACCACGGGGTGCAGTGGTGCGATTTAACCTCTGCGCATCTGCATGACTTAGCGAATCTTTTTGCGCGTATTGAAGCCCGCGATAATCCGCCGTATCGGACGAGTATCGAAGAGGTTGCCGAAATGTTGGGGACAACAAATCGGTGGCGTGGCTTGGCAGGATTTGCCACCCGTGGAATGGCGAAAGGCCGGATGGTCGCTTTTTCACAAGTGGCCTTGCGTTTTCCTGGCCATGTGGAAGTTTTATGTCAGGGTGGGGTGGATCCCGTTTTCCGGCGGATTGGTTTAGGGTCAGCTCTTGTGGCTTGGCAAGAAGGGGCAGCTCGGCAAATGCTTGCCGAAATTCCGTCGAATACTGCTGCCCAAATTGTGGCCCATGTGGAAATGGGTGAGGAAAACCATGAGGAGCATTTAAAGGCCCATGGTTTCCATTGGGCGCAAACCTATTATGAATTGCGCGCTGATCTTGATTCTCTTCCTCCGACCCCTGAATTAGAACGCTGGCTCAGCATTGAGCCCTGGTCAGAAGAATGGGAAGAACCCGTTCGCCATGCCGCTAATCGTCTTTCTGAACAAGAATGGGGTAGGCCTCCGCTCACTGCTGAGCAATGGCTTTCTGGGCGGACCTCTTTTATTCCGGAATGGTCGTTTATTGCTGTCGATAAAAAAGGTGACCGGCCGCGCGTCGCAGGATTTTTAATGGCGTCTCGTTACGTTCAGGATTGGGCGGCTTTGGGGTGGTCTGAAGGCTATATTGACCAAATGAGTGTGGGTCAAGATTATCGGAATGCCCATTTAGTGGAGGCATTAGTTGTTGCCTCAATGGAGGCCCAAGCCGCCGATGGTATGGAAAGAATTGGTGTGGGAGTAGGCTCGGCGAATCATACGGGAGCACTTGCCCTTTATGAATATCTCGGTTTCCGTACCGTTGGGCAATCACGAATGTGGGCGATTGATATTTAGGGCCTGTTCCTTGGCGCGAATGCACAGGTAGCTGGTCCGCACCTATTTGTGCAGGTCGGTAATTGCAGGTCACCAGCCTGAATTGACAAACCGCGCCGACAACGACAATTGCTGCTGGAAAATACGTTGTGGTGGCGGTTTGTATTGATGTACGAGGGCGGGGCGACTATTTGCCCAGGTCGGTAATTACAGGTCACCAGCCTGAATTGACAAAGCGCGCCCACAATGACAATTGCCGCTGGAAAATACGTTGTGGCGGCGGTTTGTCCGCGCTGCGCGATGCGGAGAGGCGCCCAGCCCCTGGTCAGACAAGTGTGCCCCGCTCTCAAGCTAGCTTCTCCAGGCACCACAGCAAAAAGGCGCAGCCCCGCCCTCGCCAATGACAAAGAAAGACGAGGCCAGCGAGCAGAAATCTACCCCAGGGTGGCTATTGGTAGGGAAATAGGCGACCCTGATCCGTCTCGGCGTGGATCTTCGCTTGGCAACTCCACTGGAGCTCCATCAGCAGTACTGGCGCGCACGGGACGCGGCCCCACCCACGCACAGTCAAGGCGGTCTTCCCCGCGCAGGAAACGCTGCGCGCGCACCCCTTGTCCGCCGCGGCCTTTAGCTGGGTAGAGCTCAAAGGGGGTGACTTTCATTGTGGTCTGGCCCGTACCCGGCAAAGCCCCAGCAGCAGCAGCCACGGTCACCACCACGGACTCTTCAACGGAGGTAATGACGTGGAAAGCAATGACGCGCGCCCCGTCAGCGACTTTCATCCCGGCCATTCCGCCAGCTGTACGGCCCTGCGGGCGGACTTTTGCGGCGGGAGTACGCAAAAGATGCGCATCGGAGGTGACAAACACAATGTCAGCCTCATCTGGGCAGGGGAGAAGAGCAACGACACTATCGCCATCGTCCAGGGAAATCACTTCCCACGTGTCACGTTGTAGCACGTCGGGTTTGAGGCGTTTGACGACGCCGCGCGCTGTGCCCATCGCAACGACAGTGTCCGCATTAGGGTCGAGCAGACCAATGGGGGGTGAGTCCACGGCCAATAGTGACGAGGCCGGGGCCGCATTCGACAGTGACAGTCCTGACTCAAAACGCGGCAGCGCCGGCAAATCCAAGACGTCGAGGCGATGCGCCAGCCCATTAGCGGTCACCACCGCAATCTGTGAACGCGTGGAGGAGGGGAGCTGAGCGCGCCAAATATCGTCTGCCGTGCGTGGACCCACCTCGACGGGGTCCGCGCCTTCAATTCGGATGAGCCCCCCTGAAGGGGTGAGAAGAATAGTGCAGGGTTCATCGGCGATTTCCAGATCTAAGCCGCCTTTACGGGCTGACGCTGCTGGCAGAGCGGCAAGCGCTGCATCCGCATTGGCAGCGATGGTTTCCCCACCGTCTGCAGACAGCAAAATCGTGCGCCGCGGGGTGCCAAGGCGCCTGGCCACCTCCTGGAGTTCCTCTTTAACTAGGGCATGGAGGCGTTCCGTTGAGGACAGAATCTCCTCTAAATCGCGAATGAGGCCCTGAAGTTCATCACGTTCTCCTTCTAATTCAATTCGGGAGAATTTTGTCAGGCGCCGCAGACGTAACTCCAAAATATGATTGGCTTGGAGTTCACTTAAATCAAAGGCATGCATGAGCCGCTGCCGCGCAATATCAGCGTCATCCGAGGAACGAATAATCGCAATCACATCGTCAATATCGAGAACCGCAATAAGGAGGCCCTCGACCAGGTGGAGGCGTTCTTGGTGTTTATTTAGGCGGAATTGGCAGCGTCGGGTAATGACATTCACCCGGTGGTCTAAAAACACCTGGAGCATTGCTTTCAGTCCCAGGGTTTGCGGCTGGCCACCCACCAGGGCAACGGCATTAATAGAGAAAGAATCCTCTAGTGGGGTGCGCTGGTAGAGGTGCTGGAGAACAGCCTCAGGGTTAAAGCCATTTTTAATCTCGATCACCAGGCGTAGACCATGAACCCGGTCAGTGAGATTCTGAACGGAGGAAATACCTTTTAAACGCCCGGCAGTGACATTTTCTTTAATGCGCTCGATGACTTTTTCTGGCCCCACCATATAGGGCAATTCGGTGACAATAATGCCTGTCCTGCGGGCACTAATCCGTTCAATAGAGACTTTCGCTCGGGTTTTAAATGCGCCGCGCCCCGTTTCATAGGCGTCTTTTACGCCTTCTAAACCGACAATAATGCCGCCCTCAGGTAAATCTGGGCCGGGAATAAAACGCATGAGATCATCGGTGGTGGCTTCTGGATGATCAAGGAGATGGCAGGAGGCCGCAATAGTTTCGGCCAGATTATGGGGGGCAATATTGGTGGCCATCCCCACGGCAATACCAGAAGCACCGTTGACCAGCAGTTGCGGATAGCCAGCGGGGAGAACCTCCGGCTGTTGGAACTGGTTGTCATAGTTGGGGACGAAGGTGACAGTGTCCTCGTCCAGACCTGCCACAAGGTCCATTGCTGCTGGAGCTAAACGCGCTTCGGTGTACCGGGCCGCTGCTGGGCCATCATCAAGGGACCCAAAATTTCCGTGCCCATCGATGAGGGGGACACGCAGGTTAAAAGGCTGGGCCAGGCGCACCAGAGCGTCATAAATGGCGCTATCTCCGTGGGGGTGGAGTTTACCCATCACTTCGCCAACAACGCGCTGAGATTTCACGTGCCCACGGTCTGGCCGCAGTCCCATTTGTTCCATTTGGAACAGGATGCGCCGCTGTACGGGTTTGAGACCGTCGCGGGCATCGGGTAGGGCGCGGGCGTGGATAACAGACACTGCGTACTCAAGGAAAGAGGTGCGCATTTCCTGCGAGACATCAATCTCGGAGATATTTTCCTCAAGATCAGGGGAGATGGGAGTATCCGTCATGCGCATTGATCTATTGTCCAGTCCGTTCAGGCTTCCGCTTCGACTCCCACGCCGCCAGCAGGCACAATTGGCGGGTGGACATATGGAGCGTAAATGATCCTGCGGCATTTTACCCAGCTGCACTGCATGGGCCTTCATGGCGGCCACACACTCGGGCCACTCTCGACGCCGGCCCTCAACTTGCCAGCGCCTTACAGAAAGGGCTCCAGTAGTGACCAGTGAGAAGACGCCCCCGGGGAGTGCTCCGTCCAACCAGTCTGATCTTGCGCCTCTTGCGCGAGCCCGCGCCGATAGTGATGGCGCCCCACATTTGCCACTCCCAGGCGAGTTACACCTCACGGAAGTTCTTGGTGGCGCTATTGCCTCCCTCTCGCCGGACCTTCCTGGTGCGCTGCCAGATATTGCGACCCGTTTAGGCCTTGATCAGGGCGAGCAGTGTCTGGTGATTCTCGTTGACGGGCTGGGTTTGCTGCCTTTAGAAGATCACTATGGGCACGCTCCGACCTTGCGTGCGTTGCGCTCATCCACTTTCCCGGCTCATACGGTGGCTCCCTCGACAACGGCGGCGGGGATTACGGCATTCGCTACGGGCGCGCGACCGGGGGCAACCCGAATGGTGGGCTATTCGGTGGCGTATAACGGCGCGCAGGTGGCGTCCCTGCTGACCTTCGAGCATGGGGTGGATCCTCGGTCGTGGCAGGAAGTCCCGCCCCTTTTTGAACGCCTCGCGGCCGAGGGGGTGGAGTGTGCGGTTATTTCTCCGGCCGCTTTCGCCAATTCTGGCCTGACCCGTGCGGCGCTGAGTGGAGCCCGCCATGTCGCTGCACAAGAATGGACTGAGCGCTGCGAGGCGGCGTTAAAAGAACTCCGCAATGGCACCCGCGTGGTGTACCTGTATTGGTCAGAGGTTGACCATGCAGGTCATGGGCATGGGATTGCCTCAGATGAATGGGTGGGCGCTTTGGAGGAGTTTGACCGTGGCCTGGCAGGTTTGATTCGTCGCTTGCCTGCGACTACGCGGGCAGTACTGACCGCTGACCATGGGATGGTTGATGTCAATCCGGACCTGCATATTGACCTGGCCCATCACCCTTTTCTTGCTGAGGGGGTGCGAGTGATCGCGGGCGAAACCCGCGCTGTCCATGTTCATGCTTTTAGTGGCCAGGCTGACAACGTGCGTCAGCGCTGGGAGGAAGAGCTTGCCGACCGAGCGTGGATTACTTCTGCTGCGGAGCTTTCTCAGATGATTGGGCCAGGTCCGGGGAGCGCAGAAATGGGTGATTTTGTGGCGTGGATGAAAGGCCGCCATGGGATCGTTAACTCGATGACGCAGCATCCGGGGTTGCGCGGTCTGATTGGGGTCCATGGGTCGCTGACCGCTGAAGAAATGCTGATCCCGGTGGTGCGCCTCCACTAGCGGAATTTTTCACGAGGGCGGGGCACAGCAACACTGACACCCCGCCCTCGTCAATTCATGTGGGCGCCTTGCCCCGAGGACTTTACTGTTGGCGGGGGAAAAGAATCTCCTGCCAACCGCGCGCTTCGGAGACTTTCCCGCTGCGTTTTTTCACGGGAACTTCACCGGTGGGCGAATTTGGCCCATCGGAAGGCTCAGGGGCCTCGTCAGTGGTGGCGGTGGTGCGTGACATCCACGCTGGCCGATTCTTCGGAGGATACGAGGGCGGAAGGTCAACGACCTCAGCGGAGGCCTCATCTGTTGCCGCTTCGGTGTCAGCCTGATTCTCCTGGCCTTTCACTGCCGGAATCGTACTGCCCTGCGTTTGGCGGGCAGCAGCTGAACGTGGAGGAATCGATGGGGGACGAACCCCAAGGGCTGCGGCTGACCCACGAGGCAGGGTCGGTGGAGCAGGGGAGGAGGCTTCCGAATCAGGATCAATCGGAATATCCTCAGGATCGTCGCCTCCTGACGCGGTAGGAACAGCAACCCCACGAGCCTGAGCCATTTCGTGGATACGCGCCGAAATACTTACTGGCCGTGTTTCCATTTCCCGTTCAGGAACAGGATCCTGCGGGGCAGGAATGGACCGCAGGGGAACCTGATTCGTGTCTTCCTCATCCGCATCGTCAAACTCGGAAGGGATGTCAATCTCTTCGCGACGTCCCCGCGCCGCATTGAGTTGGTCGAGCAGCATTTCCCGCTGGCGTAGGTCCTCATCATCTGCCACAGGGGCAGGGGCTTTTGGCGGCATAGGGGTAAAGACCGAGGCTGAGGGCGTGCGATCAACGGTTTCTGTGAGCCACCGCGCTTCCTGGTCGATGGCTTCGATACCGCCACCATTATTGAGTGTCCACAGTGCCCCTCTTTCGGTGGCGCCCTGGACGAAAGTGAGGCAAATCTGCCACGGCGCGGTGCCTTCACGGCGGGCTGACCATGTCAATGTGGAGGGGTCAACGCCACGGGCCGCGAGGCGATCCACCACAAGATCACCCATCAGCAGTGAATCGGTATCTTCCCCAATGGGGGTGTCCAGAGCGCGCCGCAAAGCAAAGTCTTTTTCAGCGCTGACCGGCCCTTCATAGCGGAGGACCTGGGCAACTTCCATCCCATGATTGCGGGCGATTTCTTCGGCGCTGGCACCTGCACGCAGGAGGGATTGGATATCGCGGGGGCGCAGCGTTGTTCCCGGGCTGGTTACCGGTGCGATGGCGGGGCGATCTCTGCGTACTGCGCCACGTAATTCGTCAGTGATTTGGACGCTATACCGCTCCCCGTTGGTATCGGTGAAAACCAAGGATTGGCCGTCAGCACCGACTCCGAGAAGATCGAGTTCGATCATGGGGAACCTCCTGTGGGCAGCTATTCGGCTCGATAGTCTCAAAAAGGGGCAGCCAATACACCGCGATGCGTCCGCGTGTCCGAGATATGGGGGTCATTCAGTTGTCATGTGGCATTGTCGGTGTACAAGTGTTATCCTCCCTGCGCTATGACACCGCCGAGAATCTCGGCAGTCTGGTTAGGGGAAGGGAACCACATATGGCCACCGATTACGACGCACCGCGTAAGAATGACGACGATGTCGCAGAGGACTCGATTGAAGAGTTAAAGTCGCGGCGCAATGACGCTGGCTCCGCCAATGTTGATGAAGACGAGAATGAGGCAGCCGAAAATTTCGAGCTTCCAGGCGCTGATTTATCGAAGGAAGAACTGACTGTTCATGTTGTTCCTCGGCAGGAGGATGAATTCACCTGCTCTCAGTGTTTTCTTGTCCACCACGCCTCACAACTCGACCATGTCGAGGATGATGGCAGCCCGGTATGCACCGAGTGTGCTTTCTGAGAGGGTAAACAGGTGTTCGGCAGAAAAAAGCATGAGGAGAAGAAAGCGGCACCTGACCGCCCTTCTCCTCGCCCTGCCACCATGGCAGCAGCACTTCCACAACTCAATGACGATGACCCGATTTGGCGTAAGCCCGGGCCGCGCACCCACGAAGAAGTGGATACTCGCCGCGGATTTATCGACATGGGGTCACTGCGGATCCCCGCAGTGCCGGGAATGCAAGTGCAAACTCAAGTTGCAGACGATGGCAGCACAGTGTTACGAACCATGCTGGTTCTGGGCACGTCAGGCCTGCAGATTTCTGTGGCAGCCGCCCCAAAATCTGGGGGAGTGTGGGATGAAGTCCGCGATGAAATCCACGCGGCTTTAAATGCTGACGGCGCGAAAGTCGTCGAAAAACAAACCCGCTACGGGATGGAACTTCTTGCTGACGTTCCTGTGACTACTCCCGACGGAGGATCGGCAACCTCCAGGATGCGCATTATTGGCCGTGAAGGCCCACGCTGGTTTGCGCGCATTGACATTCTCGGGCCAGCAGCAACCTCATTTAAGGAAGCTGAGCCTATAGAAAAAGTCATTGATCGCCTCGTGATTGTCCGGGATGAGCATCCCCGGGCACGCCTGGATTTGCTCCCACTGCATATGCCGCATGGCATTGATGGAGTCACTAGTGACTGAAGGCCTGGTGCCTATTTCAGCGATCGCACAACACCAACGGGTCAAAACCGGCGGTGTTGTGCGTTCTCTTACCTACCCCAGTGCGGGCGCTGCCGCGATTATCACAGCAACCTTGTGGGATGGGCAGGCAAGCGTTGATTTACGGTGGCTTGGTCGCCGCACCATTCCCGGTATTCGTGCGGGAGCTCACCTAGAAGTTGAAGGGGTCGTCGGGCGCTACGACGGTCATCTCGCTATTGTGAATCCCCTATACCGTCTGGTTGTAAAGGAAAACTTGTGAGCACTACCGAAGAAACAGCGGCGCAAGCGGCATCCGGCCCAGGAAAAGGCATTTTCTCCCAATTAGATGCCGACGAGTTCTCATGGTCAGCGGCTGTGGGTGGCAAAAGAGGAATGGTCGAATCGATCCTTCCTGGCCTCATTTTCGTCATTGTGTATATTCCCACACGCAATCTGACGTGGACACTGATTGCCGCTGGCCTATGCGCTGTCGCTTTCTGCGTCGCTCGCCTTGTCCAACGTCAACCCATTACTCAGGCCCTTTCCGGTGTGATTGGCGTGGTTATTGGCATTATTTGGGCCGCCAGGTCTGGTCGGGCAGAGAATTTCTTTATCTGGGGCCTCATTATTGGCGCCACAATGGGCACAGTGCTGCTCTTGAGTATTCTTTTCCGCCGTTCAGCCATCACCTGGGCTTTCGCTTCCGCTAAGGGCCTCGGAAAACAGGTATGGACAGAGCCCCAGTGGGCAGACTTACGTAAACGGGGAACACTTTTAACGTGGCTATGGGCCGCGCAATTCCTTATTCGTTTTGGCGTGAAATACCCGCTGTGGGCAGCGGGAATGGCCGCGGAACTCGGCATTGTGAAGATCTTTATCGATACGCCTGCTTTTATTATTGCCGCGGCATTAACGTGGCTGGGTTTGCGTCGTTTTGCGCATATCCGCCGAGGCGCCACCTCCCCGGATGACACAGTTCGCTAAAGGCCGCCGATCGTCCAATTACGAGGCCGGGGTGCCGCCTTATAAATTCCCATCACTGGGGGAGGAGACCAGCGGCGCCACCAAGGCAGTAAGAGCCGCGAGCGCCTCATGATCCTCGTCAGGCATCAGAAGAAGAAGTTCGTCTCCTCCTTCGACACTGTCCTGTGGCTGAAGGGAATGGGGCCGGCCATCGCGTAGAAGAGCAGAAAGCACGACCCCCGCTGGTAGATCCAAGGATTCCACTGTTCGCCCCGCGATAGCGGTGTCAGTGGGAAGAGTCAGCGCGTACATCGAGATCTCGGAGGAGTTAAAGGCGAAAAGGCGGACAGGGATACCCACGCTGACTGCCTCTTCAACGAGGGCAGTCATAATTTTCGGCGTTGACACAAGCACATCGACACCCCACGAGCCGTCAAAAAGCCACTCATTGCGTGGATTATTGAGGCGCGCCACCACACGGGGGACGGCGAATTCGATTTTCGCCAGTAGGGAGATCACAAGATTCGACTTATCGTCACCGGTGGCAGCCACAAGAACATCAGCGCCCGGAACGCCCGCCTCAGCTAACGCGTCAGGAGAGCAAGCATCGGCTAACACCCATTCAGCGTCAGCGACAGAGGCAACACGGAGCTGATCAGGGTGATTATCAATCAGGGTGACCTCGTGGCCGTGTTCTAATAATTCCAATGCGACGGTGCGACCTACTGACCCCGCTCCAGCAATGACAATCCGCATTCTTACATCTCCACCTTTGGTGCGCGCGTGAGCACATTACGTAGTCGTGTTTCGTCTTGACCAGCAATGGCGAAAATCAATTGGTCGTGTTCTTGGACAACGAGGTCGGAGCGCGCTGGAATAATGGCGCCAAGGCGCGACAAAAAGGCCACTCTCTCACCAGTGAGCTCTTCCACCATAGGCAGAGGAATCCCATACCACGGGGCAACAGGGGTGGCTGTCACAAGGGAGACCATTCCTGTGGGGTGGCTCCACGTCACCGAGGCTGATGGGGGCAACAGGCGCCGCAAAACTGATTCCATGGTCCGTTTCGCAGTAGCCACTGTAGGAATCCCCAACCGCTCATACACATGGGCACGTGTGGGGTCATAAATACGAGCCACCACCCGTTCCACACCAAATACTTCACGGGCCACGCGGGCGGCAATAATATTCGTATTGTCACCATTGGAAACGGCAGCAAAAGCGTAGGCATCTTTAGTGCCAGCTTGCCGCAGAGCATCACGATCCATCCCTAAACCAGTCACGCGCCGACCTGAAAAATCCTGGGGAAGACGGGTAAAAGCCTTGGGATCAGAGTCAATGACAGCAACGGAATGCCCATCAGCATCCAAAGAGGTAGCTAAAAGAGCGCCAACACGCCCACAACCCATAATGACGAAATGCACGCTCCCAAAGTACTCGCCCACACCCTGGAACTCCATCCCCGACACATAAGAGGACTACGCTAAAGCCCCGTGCAGCAAATCCGCGCCCACTCTGTGATGGTGCCACCTGGCCAGGAGTCTTCTACTCAAGGCGCCACGTGGCACCGCTTGCGTAAGCGTGACGCCCTGCTGCTTTTCGCTCCAGGAGTTCTCGCCGCCTCCCTCATAATCCCAGACGAGATCCTCCTCACCTTTAGTTATGGTGGCACCCCCGCCCTCGTCCACACTGTGGCAACTGCCTGCGCTATTGCCCTTTTCATTGCCATCACACTCCTGTCATGGCACCGCACCCTTCAGGCATACCCCGCTGCCCGTGGCGACTATGACATTGCTTCAGTCAATCTCGGAGCACATGGCAGTCTCCTCGTGGGATGTGCCCGAATCCTTGAAGCGTTCCTCTATCCGGCCCTGTGCCTGTCAGCTGCCACCAGAGTGTTGACATCAACACTGCCCGCACTCGCCCCTTACCACGGGCTCATTGCTGTCCTTACAGCCCTTGTCCTGGCGGCCCTGCGCCTACGACCGCCCATATTGTGGGCCCACCGGGCAGTCACACTCTGTGCCCTCCTCACAGTGGCACTCCTTGTCACAGGTTTCGCAGTCGCTGGCCTCATCTCGCCCCCGCCCTCGTCGCCACTGTCACGCCCAGCAATGGACCCACTTCTCGGCATGATCCTTATCGCCCACGCCAGCACCTATGGAGGTGCCCTCCTCGGAGGACTTGGCGCCGTGGCCACCGCCTGCCCAGATTTCCACCGGCCCCACTCACGCTCGGCGATGACTGCGACGAGTATTCTTGCCGGCCTATCCGTGGCTACTCTCACCGCGATTACCCTCCTCATCCCCGCACTATCGGCCTCCCACGTGTGGAGGGCCGGACCACTCCTGTCCCGCCTCACCACCACAGTGGCAGGCACAGGCACCGCGCTCGCGGCCCTTCTGATTCTTCCTCTCGTAGCCCTGATGATTCTTGCGGCGAATACCAGCCTGAATGGGTTCCCCACTCTCATTGACACTCTGTCACGCGACTCATTCCTGCCCCGCCACTTCCGCACCAGCAGCGTCCGGCGCGCCCACCAGACCACCAGTCTTGTCCTCATTTTTGCCGCCCTGGCAATCACCCTTGTCAGTGGAGCTACTACTACTCGGATCCTCCCGCACTACCTCACCTGCGTCCTCCTCATTGCGACACTGGTTGCCTACGCGATGATCCGCCACTGGAACCACCACCTGCGCCAACCCCAAAGCGGTAACGAAAGACGCCGCGTCCTGCGGTGGCGCGCAGCCAATGTTGTGGGCTTTATGGCAGCAGGAATTCTCCTCCTTATTGTGGCGATCACCCACTTTATGGATGGAGTGTGGATTAGCCTGGTAGTAATGGGGCTCCTTTTTGCTATTCAGCGTTTTATTCGCCGCCACTACGAACAGGCGGCACACTACCGTGACCGTGAAATCCACGGCCACGCGGGATCAACTGCACCCACCCGAATCCGCGCCCTCATTATCGCCTCCACTATTGACGCCGCCACCAGGCACACAGTGACACTGGCAAAAGCAGGCGCACCCTCGTCAATGGAAATCCTCGCCGTCGCTGACCCTACTGATCATGGAGAAAAAATCCACGCCACCTGGGAACAAAGCGGCGCCACCATCCCACTCACCATCCTCGACGCCCCCAACCGGGATGCCACCGCCGCTATCCTGGCCCACCTGCGCCACCTCAGGAACCGCACCCCCAATGAAATGCTCATGGTGTACCTCCCTGAAATCCTCACCCCCCAACCGTGGCTTGGATCTCTTCACAATCACGACACTCACCGCCTCGCCCGCAAAGCCCTGGACATCCCCGGAGTGCTCACTGTGACAGTCCCCTGGACACTCAGCGACACCGAAAACGACACGCCTCCACCAAACGACCCATTCCGACGCACCCCGCCCGGGGCCGCGCACACAATCCCCACCTCAAATCAAGGAGAATAACGGCCCATGGCCACTCGACATCACAGACGCCGCCGCGGCCCCTCCTCAACACCGGCCACACCCGTGCCCACCGAACTCCTCACCCTGACAGTTGGCGAACCCGCCCACGGAGGCGCCTGCGTTGCCCGCGCCGACGACGGCAGAGTCATCTTCGTCCGCCACACCCTTCCCGGTGAAACAGTGCGCGTCCGCCTCACCCGAATGCGCAACACCCTCGCGTGGGGCGATGCCATCGAGATCCTCGACCCCAGCGAAGACCGTATTGACCCGATCTTCCCCCAAGCGGGCCCCGACGGTGTCGGAGGCGCAGAACTATCTCACGTCCGCCCGGCCGCTCAACGCCAATGGAAAGAAACAGTCCTAGCCGGCCAAATCCGCCGTATCGGCGGAGAAGACCTCGCCACCGCAGTAGATGCCATTGGTGGAATCCACGTCCAACCAGCCATCGGCGACGACACACCCGGCGACCCACTGACCCACCGCCGCACACGCATTGAACTCGCCATTGACGCCGACGGCCGCGCGGGAATGCACCGCCACCACCACCGCGACATCCTGCCCCTCGACCACATGCCCCTCGCACACGAGAGCATTAACGCCCTCGGACTCTTCGGCGCCAACTCGCCATGGGCAAACCGATGGACAGCAGGGGAGCGCATCCGAGCCCTCGCTCCCACAGGAGATAACCCCGTCGTCCTTATCGGAAACACCGGCTACGGGCCAGATGGCACCCCCACCGACACCGCCCTGAAATGGAACGTTAATGTCAGAGGTGAGGTCCTCAACTACCAGGTCCGCGCCGACGGCTTCTGGCAAACCCACCTCCGCGGACCCGACACCCTTGCCCACGCCGTCCTTGGAGCCAGCGGAGCAACCGGAACCACCCTTGATGGCAGCCTCGACGGCGCCAACGTCCTCGAACTCTATTCAGGAGCAGGCCTCTTCTCCGCCGTCCTTGGACACGCCGTCGGCAGCAACGGACAGGTCCTCACCCTTGAAGGAGACGACGAGGCCGTCATTAACGCCCAAGCCAATACCTCCCACACTGGCGTTGTTGACACCTACGCAGGCGCTGTAGACCCCGAAGGCGTTCTCGACCTCGCAGGCGAACTCGGCCACACCCCCGACCTCCTCGTCATGGACCCCCCACGATCCGGAGCAGAAAAAGGCGTCATCGAGACCATCGGACAGATCGGCCCCACACGCGTCGTCCTCATTTCCTGCGACCCCGCAGCAGGAGCACGCGACCTCGCCCGATTCACCAAAGCAGGCTACGACCTCGACTCCATTCACGCCTGGGACCTCTTCCCGCACACTCACCACGTGGAATTCGTTGCGTCGCTGTTACGGAAATAGGCCAGGCTCGCGAGTGTAGCGCTCGCGGATCAGCGAATGCCGCGGTGATTTTCCCTTGGAATACCGCGGCATTTTCGCTGAGATGAGCGGCGCTGATTTTAGGTTTGCACCCGCCTCATGACGAAGTTATCTTGACGTCGAGATAGTTTCGTCCGTGGGCGGCGCCCCGCCCTCGTCAATGAATAGTGCTTGGAGACCAGATGAGCGCCACTACTGATAGTTTCGGATCGAGGGCAACCCTCACTGTTGGTGAGAAAGACTATGTCATCTACCGACTTGATGCGGTGCCAGGAACAGAAAAACTGCCCTATTCATTAAAGGTATTGGCCGAGAATCTCTTGCGCACCGAAGATGGTGCGAATGTCACCGCCGACCAAATTCGTGCTCTTGCTCAATGGGATCCCACCGCCGAACCTGATACGGAAATCCAATTCACCCCGGCCCGCGTGGTCATGCAGGACTTTACTGGCGTGCCCTGCATTGTTGATCTAGCGACAATGCGTGAAGCTGTCGCAGATTTAGGGGGCGACCCGTCACGTATTAATCCTTTAGCTCCCGCCGAAATGGTCATCGACCACTCAGTGCAGATTGACGTTTTCGGAACGGCAGATGCTTTTGAACGCAATGTCGAACGCGAATATGAACGCAATGGAGAACGCTATCAATTCCTGCGTTGGGGCCAGGGCGCTTTTGATAATTTCCGCGTTGTTCCTCCGGGGACGGGCATTGTCCACCAGGTCAATATTGAGCATCTCGCGCGCACTATTTTTACTCACACTCATGAAGACGGAACTGTCACTGCCTACCCCGACACCTGTGTGGGTACCGATTCACACACCACAATGGTTAATGGCCTGGGCGTTTTAGGTTGGGGCGTTGGCGGTATTGAAGCCGAAGCTGCCATGTTGGGCCAGCCCGTGTCCATGCTGATCCCTAAAGTGGTTGGTTTTAAGCTGACCGGTTCGATTCCCGCAGGCGTGACCGCCACCGACGTTGTCTTAACGATTACCCAAATGCTGCGCGCCCATGGAGTGGTGGGCAAATTCGTCGAATTCTACGGTGCGTCTGTTGGTGCAGTGCCCCTGGCTAATCGCGCCACTATTGGCAATATGAGCCCCGAATTTGGCTCCACCGCCGCGATTTTCCCCATTGACGACGTGACGCTGGACTATTTGCGTTTGACTGGGCGTAGCGAAGAATCTATTGCTGTGGTTGAGGCCTATGCAAAAGAGCAGGGTCTGTGGCATGATCCGGCACGCGAAGTGGCCTATTCGGAGTATTTGGAACTCGATTTATCCACTGTGGTGCCTTCTATTGCTGGGCCAAAACGTCCTCAAGACCGCATTGAATTATCTGCGGCAAAAACGGCTTTTGGTGAGGTGATTGGCAGCTACGCGCCAGAGGGCGTGCGTGAGGATGTGCCTTTGACATTGGCTAATGGCACCCAGACCCGAATTAATCACGGGGATGTGGCCATTGCGTCGATTACATCGTGTACGAATACCTCGAATCCTTCTGTCATGCTGGCCGCCGGATTGCTGGCAAAGAAAGCCGTTGAGCGGGGACTGACCTCCAAGCCGTGGGTAAAAACCTCAATGGCTCCCGGCTCTAAAGTCGTGTCCGACTATTACGATAAAGCCGGATTGTGGGAGCCATTAGACGCCCTCGGATTTAACCTTGTGGGCTATGGCTGCGCCACCTGTATTGGTAACTCAGGCCCGCTGCCCGCAGAAGTTTCCGAAGCGGTGAATGACCACGATCTTGCTGTGGTATCCGTTCTTTCGGGCAATAGGAACTTTGAGGGCCGTATTAATCCCGATGTGAAAATGAATTACTTGGCCTCGCCGCCACTAGTTGTTGCCTATGCGCTGGCTGGGACAATGGACTTTGATTTTGATACCCAGCCGCTGGGACAGGATCCAAATGGCGCAGATGTGTATCTCAAAGACATTTGGCCCACCCCCGAAGAAGTCCAATCCACTATTGATTCCGCTATTGACCGGGACATGTTTGCCCAGTCCTATTCGGATGTCTTTGCTGGAGATGAGCGCTGGCAAAATCTGGACACTCCCGAAGGCGATCTTTTCGCATGGGACGCTGATTCTACCTATGTCCGCAAACCCCCCTATTTCGAGGGAATGGCCGCAACCCCTGAGCCTGTCACTGATATTCGCGGGGCACGGGTTCTGCTGAAGCTGGGCGATTCGGTGACGACGGATCACATTTCCCCGGCTGGGTCTTTTAAGCCGGAAACACCTGCGGGCCAGTATTTGCTTTCCCACGGGGTTGAGCGTCGCGATTTCAATTCCTATGGGTCTCGGCGCGGTAATCATGAAGTCATGATTCGTGGGACTTTCGCGAATATCCGTATTCGCAATGAGATTGTTCCCGGCGTTGAAGGTGGCTTTACCCGCGACTTTACGAAAGATGACGCGCCAGTGGTTGCTGTTTATGACGCGGCCCAGTCCTATCTTGCTGCTGAAACTCCTCTGGTGGTTTTGGGCGGTAAAGAATACGGTTCCGGGTCGTCGCGTGACTGGGCAGCTAAAGGCACCTCATTGCTGGGTGTGCGTGCGGTAATTACCGAGTCTTTTGAGCGTATCCACCGCTCGAATCTCATTGGTATGGGTGTACTGCCTTTGCAATTCCCCGAAGGAGAAGATCGCAATTCCCTTGGGCTCACCGGTGAAGAGATTTTCGATATTACCGGGGTAGAAGAACTCAATAGTGGGGTGACTCCAAAGACCGTTCATGTGGTGGCTCGCCGCGACGGAGCCGAACCCATTGAGTTTGATGCGGTTGTCCGTATTGATACTCCTGGAGAGGCGGATTACTACCGTAATGGCGGTATTCTCCAGTACGTCTTGCGTCAGTTAGCTTCTCAACACTGATCTTTGACATTGGCGAGGGCGGGGATGCGCTTTTTATGAGTGCGCCCCGCCCTTGTTCTATCTCTTTCTATTACTCCTGCAGATAAGGTTTTACGCGCGCCATAATCGGCTAGTGGAGTCCCAATCTTGTGGTGCGCTGAGCTATTTGAAGAGGACAAACCGCGCTCACGACGACAATTGCTGGTTGAAATTGCGTTGTGGTGGCGGTTTGTATTGAGGGACGAGGGCGGAGCCACTATTTGTGCAGGTCAGAATTTTCGCGGTGCCGTCTATAACTGACAATCCGCTGTCATGACGGCAAGTGCCCTTTGCCACCCCGTCCAGGCGGTGGTTTGTCCTCCTGGCCCGATGGCGATAGACACCTGAAGGTGCTCTGCCTAATCCAGTCCCTTGAAGAAGGTATTCCTCAAGCCCGGGGCAAGGAAGACATGAATGAAATGAAGACCGGCCCTGGACCTAATAAAATAGGTGGAACCGGTCGTAGTGATCATAAGTCAACTAGTCATCACTCTGTGTGACAATTCGCCAGCCTACCTTTGAGCGTGAGACTGTGGAGAAGGGGCGGCCGAGGGTGTGTCTAAGGATGTAGGCGCTTTGTCGTGGCATTGGATTCCACGCGGACTGGAGTGACACTCGGTGTGAGTTGACTGAGACATCACCACGTGAACTCTGACCCAGTAGCACAACCTGACCTATAACCCTGTGTAGAGCGGGGATAATAATGCCGATACTCGGGTGAAAGGAATCAGCATATGTCAATCTGGGATGAACTCGTTGAGGAAGTTTCCCGCAGTACAAATAACGCTCGGATTCTGCCTTTGTCCCACAACCGGGGGCCGGAATTAGCGGCGAGCATTCACGTCAGTGAAAAATCCACCCTTGGGTCAATGATCATGAATTGTGGCGGCATTCTTGTTGACCATGGATGGTTGCGTCTGCTGGCAGGTGGAACCGATCTTTTACCCGATGTGATTGCCGCCAGTGGGGGAGGAACGCCCACATCCCACATTATTGTTGGCCACGATATTTTAGGTGGACTTTTCGCTATTGATGGTGGCGGATTGGGTATTAATTCTGGAGAGGTCTGTTATTTTGCTCCTGATTCGCTGGAGTGGGAAGGGCTGAATATTGGCCACACATCTTTTATCTATTGGGCTCTTTCCGGGCCGAATTATCATAAATTCTATTCCTCATGGCGGTGGGAAGGATGGGAAAAAGAAATCCAGGAGTTTCCTTTAGATCGTGGTATTTTTGTCTTTCCCTTCCTCTGTAGCGTTGGCGGTACACCTGATTGGGAGACTCTCACCCGAAAGGATGTTCCTATCAGCGAATTGCACGCGCTTTATGGGGGTGGTATCCACCAATTGGCTGAACAAATGGACAACGGTGTGGCGGAATAAAAAAATACGAGGGCGGGGTGCGCTAAAAATAGTGCAACCCCGCCCTCGTGAATTCTTCATGGCAACTACTCACTCAAGGTTGGCCACCTCAATATCGGCTCCACCCTCAACTTTGAGTCCCCACACTTTGCCGTAGAAACCTAGCTCGCTTTCCCACGCATCTTTAATGGTGGCAGCCCGCAGGAATCCAGAACTTTCACCCTCATAGATTTTCAACGCCACAGGCGAACCTTTAGCCGCTAAAGCATCGTGAATAGCGGTCGCTTGCGAAGAGGGAACAATCGGATCATTGGCACCATGAAGAAGAAGCAAAGGCTCGCCAATACCGTCAATATTGTGAATGGGGGAGCGCTCCTCAAAAACAGGATCCTCCACATTCGACGAACCAATCAAGCCAAAAATGTACCGCGACTCGAACTTATGGGTTTCCTGCGCTAAAGCACGCAAATCGGTGAGCCCATAGAAGGATGTTCCCGCAGAGAAAACATTTGTTCGCGCCAGGGCGGAAAGAACAGTAAATCCGCCTGCAGAAACCCCTCGAATAGCCATACGTTGGCCATCAACTAAACCTTGATCGGCTAAATATTGCGCCCCATCCACGCAATCATCGACATCCATAATGCCCCAATTCCCATCAAGACGATTACGGTATGCCCGTCCAAATCCGGTTGACCCCCGATAATTCACATCCAAGATAGCGAAACCACGGCTCGTCCAATACTGGAAGGGCACTTGCAGGCCAGCCCGGGCAGCATCGGTGGGACCGCCATGAACATTCACAATGAGCGGAGGCAATTCGCCCTCAGGCCCAGAAAAATCCGGATTCTTTGGCGGATAGTAGAACCCATGTGCCTTTTCGCCATCGCGAGTTGGCCAGGAAATCAACTGTGCCTCGGAAATATATTCCGGATCAACTTCGGCCTCCGAAGAGGGACGAATCACCGTTGTTTTCCCGTCTTTCACTTCAATAATGGCTGGCGTATGCGTCGCAGAATCCGCCAAGAAAACAACGCGCCCATCTGAAGCCGCGACATTTCCAATAGGCCACCATCCGGTAGACCATTCCTCCAATAAACCATTATCTAAACGCACTGTTCCCAGATGCCAAATCACATCTTCTTCCCAGGAACAAATGAGATGGTCAATATCGTAGTTATCAAAGGAATGCAGACCCAAAAACCAATGCGGATGAGAGAAAGCCTTAGGCGTGGGGTGTAGGGGCCGAGTCCGCAGGCGATCTGCCCACGAATCAACATCTTCGCCCTCATGCCAGGTAAAACCTTCTGTCCGGTACAGATTCGCCCACCCAGAAGAATCATCAACGTGAATGAGATCCCCACTCAGCGTCCACCTGGGCTCGTAGACACACACGCCTGGCCGATCAATCACCGTCACAGTGCGCCCAGGAACGCCCGCAAAATCAAGATTCGCGACAAGTAGTGCGCTATGGGTCCACGGCATATCCGGGTGATTCCAGGAAATCCACGCCAACTTCATCCCATCGGGAGATAGTGACGGAGAAGACACGAAATCAGTGCCGCTAGCAACAGTGGAAATCAACGACCCATCGCGTGCGGCTGAGCCATCTAAAGGAACCGCCACCAAAGTATTGACTGGTTCGCCCTCGCCTCGGTGGTCTTCACATACGGCGTAGACAACGCCACGTACATCGGCGATCTCGACATCCCCATAGCGCACATCGGCCAGCGGAGTCAGCGGTGTCAAGGTTGATAGGGGGTCCCGTAAATCGAAACGATAGAGGCGCCCATCAAAAGCATCAGAAAAAACGATGACCCCGCGGTGAACGGCGTAAGCGCGCCCACCATATTCATGAACTCGGGTACGCACATCCGGTAGGCGTACGCCATCAATCAGGGGAAGAACTTCCGAGGTTTGCCCCAAACGATTTCGACGCAACAACACATTGCGACCATTATCTCGTGGGTGACCCTCAACCCAATATGTGTCAGGACCATCCACACGGACCTGAGACAGGGTGACACTTCGCGCAACGAAGGAGTCACCAGTGATGGGGGAGGACCATTCGCCGTGAGGGACGCGGGCAAGAGACATGAGAACCTCTTCACATCGGGGGCGGCCACGGTGCGTGGCTACATGGACGAGTCTAGTGCGCCGACCCGTTTTATTCCCAGATGTGACCGGAGCGTGGGCGGCCTGCCATTAGGATGTCGCCCATGTCCAGAGTTTCTCGGCACGATGATCTACTGGCGCGAATCCACTCGCCGCGGGATTTGCGGACCTTTACGCCTGCTGAACTTGTTGACCTTGCGGCCCAGATTCGTACTCGCCTTATCGAGTCAGTATCGAAAACTGGAGGCCACCTCGGCCCCAACCTTGGGGTTGTTGAGCTGACAATTGCTCTGCACCGGGTATTGAACTCGCCGCAGGACTCACTGATTCTGGACACGGGCCACCAGTCTTATGTCCATAAGATGCTGACAGGCCGCGCAGATTTCACTCAACTACGGCGCAGCGGCGGCCTGTCCGGTTACCCCAGTCGCGCTGAATCTGACCATGACATTCTCGAAAACTCCCACGCCTCTGTGTCTCTGTCGTGGGCCGATGGTATTTCACGTGAGAAAACTCGCAATAATGACCCGTCGTGGACTGTGGCCGTTATTGGTGACGGCGCGCTTACCGGCGGAATGGCCTGGGAAGCGCTGAATAATATTGCCTCCGACCCTGCCCGCAATGTGATGATTGTGGTTAATGACAATGGGCGCTCCTATGCGCCCACCATTGGCGGGGTTGCGCACCATTTAGATTTCCTGCGTTCCTCAAAAGAATATGAGCGGGCATTAGCGTGGGGCAAACGGCGTCTTTTGTCTTTAGGGGATCCTGGGCGCGCTGCTTATGACGCTTTACATGGCCTGAAAACAGGGCTTAAAGATGCACTTATTCCCCAGGCAATGTTTGAGGATCTTGGCCTGAAATATCTCGGCCCTGTTGATGGACACGACATTATTGCTTTAGAGGATCTATTTTTCCGGGCGCGTTCGCTCAAAGGCCCCGTCCTCGTCCACGTTCTCACACAAAAAGGATTCGGGTATACCCCAGCGGAAGAAGACGTTGCTGACCGTTTTCATGCGGTGGGTCGTATTCACCCGGAAACAGGATTACCTGTTGTTCCCGCGCGTTTTGGATGGACGGCTGCATTTGCTGACGAGATTGTCTCTATTGCCCGCAAGCGCCCCGATATTGTCGGCTTAACAGCGGCAATGATGGCGCCGGTGGGATTAGGACCGTTCCATTCAGAATTCCCCGATCGTGTGATTGACGTGGGTATTGCCGAGCAGCATGCTGTGGCCGCTGCAGCGGGAATGGCATTTGCAGGAGCACACCCGGTTTTTGCTGTGTACGCGACTTTCCTGAATCGCGCATTCGATCAGGTCCTAATGGATGTTGCCTTGCATAAAGCGGGAGTCACATTTGTTCTGGATCGTGCGGGAATTACCGGTGATGACGGGGCATCCCATAATGGTATGTGGGATATTTCCATGCTCAACGTAGTCCCGGGACTGCGAATGGCAGCCCCTCGGGATGAAGCAACCCTCCGCGAAGAATTACGCGAAGCTGTCGATATTCATGACGCCCCCTCCGTGGTGCGTTTCCGTAAAGGCGAATTACCGGATCCTATTCCCGCATTAAGGAATGAGGGCGGGGTCGATATTCTTCTTGATGACGACAACCCGGATATTCTTCTTATTCCCACAGGTTCACTAGTTCCCACTGCAATGGCAGCTGCTGAGCGTCTACGTAAAGAAGGCTTACGGATTCGGATTGTTGACCCGCGGTGGATTATTCCCGTCCCGCCCGCTCTGGCTGACCTTGCCAGCGATGTCGATACTGTTCTGACCCTCGAAGACGGTATCGTCGAAGGAGGATTCGGCTGGGCGGTGCGTGATCTTTTATCTGAATCCGGACAGAAAGTTATTACCCTTGGGATCCCGCGGCGTTTCCTTGAGCACGCCAGTCGCGATTTATTGTTGGCCTCCACTGGCCTCGACGAGGACGGGGTTGCTACCGCTATACGGCAAGCCTGTAGGCCAGCACCGGTGTCCCAGGCTTAGTCTGGGCACCCACTGGGGTGGATAGCCGCGCCCCGCCCTCGTACAAGTCAGGACTTCAGCGCGGCCACCAACTCAGCAAAGGTCAACTCCACCTGCCACGGACGGGCTGCTGTTTCTGCCAGGCGCCGCTGGACTGCCACCGACACTGGCAGGCCCGAATCAAGTGGAGCCCACGCTAAATAGCGTTGGACTTTCGGCTCAAGAACCACGTCCGGAGCCATCTGCAGCGGATCCGCCACCTTTTTCACTGCCGCACGCACTGCCTGAAGGCGCGCATGAGCCTGCGGATCATTGCGCGCCCAAAAACGTGACTCTGGAATAGTCCCTGCAGGAGTCGGCACCCGACGCGGCGGCAACGCATTATCAGGGGTGTGAATAGCGGTGGTAATCGCGCGAAGCCAAATATCAGTATGGGCCCGGGCAGTAGGAATCCTAAAGTCCTGAATCTGCAAAAGAGAACGGCGATTACGCGGTGGATTACTGGCTGCCTGAATAAGGGCACTATTTTTCACTAAACGGCCCGGAGCAATATCTAATTCTCGCGCTAAATCCTCGCGAGCAAACCAGAGTAGGCGTAATACTTCCAGCGAACGCGGACTGGATAATTTTCCAATTCCGGGCAAACTACGCCAGCGATCCGGCTTTGGCGCAGGTGCAGGAAGACGTATAACATGGTCGAATTCTTCGCTGGCCCATTCCCAACGCCCTAAATCATGAAGGCGCGTCGCCAGATGACGATAGGCTTCCGTTAAAAGCTCGACATCAAGGGCCGCATAACGCAACCAGTCAGAGGGCAAAGGTCGAATAGACCAATTCGCTGCCTGGTGGTCTTTCGCTAAAGACAACCCCATAACCTGTTCACACACTGCTGCCAAGCCAAAACGCTCTAAACCAATGAGCCGCGCCGCAACTTCCGTATCAAATAGCGTCGCTGGCCGCAGACCAACGGCAGCGAGATTCGGCAGATCCTGATCCGCCGCGTGAAGAATCCACAAATCGTCAGTTCCAGGTGCCAGTGACGATAAATCTGGCAAGGCATGGGAATCAATAAGGAATGTCCCGACATCTTCCCGGCGGATTTGCACCAGATAGGGATCGGAACCGTAACGATACCCTTGGGCACGCTCAACATCGAGGGCAATGGGTGCCGTTCCAGCAGCAAGGCGGGATGCCACCTCAGCCAGCTCACGGGCAGAGTCAATCATCGCAGGAGTTCCGCCGCGAGGGGAACTAATAAGGATCGGGTCCTCTGTGTCCCCGGCAGGAAGTCCCTGGTGATTGTCGATACGCACCCTTAGGCCCCTAAAAGGTGATTCGGGGCTTGCGCGCCGGAGGTACGGCACATGAGATCGGCCCAGGCGTGGAGATGCTCACCAAGATAGGGCGTTGAAGGAGTCCATGAGGCGCGGACTTCTACGTGGGCGGTGGCACCGCGTAGCTCTAGTCCTCCAAAGGACTCTGACAATTCGCGGGTGACAGTCCCATTGAGGTCGTGGTAACTCGCGCCAGCGTCATAGAGACAGTCGTGCATCCAGTCCCACATGGCCGCGGCAAGAGCAGGATCGGTCCCCATGTCGTGGTCAATTTGCGAGCGGCATTGGGCAACGAGACGGAAATTCCCATTCCATCCAACTTGTTCGATGGGGTCATGGAGGACAACAAAACGGCCAGAGGCTAATGCTTCGCCATTTTCTTCACTGCGAGTGCGCATGGAAATCGCGGCAGACCATGGGGCGAGGCGGGTTGGCGCGGGAACCTCTTCGAGATCGACCATCGACGTCCCTCCCGCATCTCGCAGGCTGGTCAGAGCCGTGAGAAAGTCTTCGGGCAGCTGTGTTTCGGTCACCGTTAAACAGTAGGCATGCCTCGGGAGCGACGCAGGCACGGCACGCCGCCGAACCTGGGACGAGGCTGTGAAGGGGGTGCGATGACGCTGGATTGAATGGTTATTGAGTATGCATAGAAATTGGACATGCGGCGAAGCTGTGGTGGCATCTACTTCGGCTGTGCTTCGCGGTGGGTTTTATTAGGTATGGCCTGGGGTTTTATCGAATTCGTCGGTGGGAATTTTTTGGCTAAGTGGGGAAGAAGGTGGCCTGAGAGGGAGAGGGGTCGCTCTATGTGTGATCAGGCGTTTTACCTGCAACGCGGAAAAGTGTGATTTTTAGCACTAAGGTGGATTGGTGGAGGGTGTGTTGCGGCAACGAGGGCGGGGCGCGCATCACTACACGTCAATGATGCTCGCGCCTCGCCCTCGTCACCTATTGCCCTGCGCCCCAGGCGCTGGTGAAGCAACAGTGTTGGCTGAAAGGCCACTCTTTGGCGTGCCCGGGGTCTTTTACTGTCGAATGCGATGTCTTTGGAGGAATTACAGGGCGCTGGACTTGTCCCTGGGGCTACGGAAAATCAGGGCACTGCGCTGCGGAAGGGTGACCCAATCCTGGGCGCGCATGACCTTCTCGTCAGAATCGTTTGCAGTATTGACCACCGTAATCCAGTGGGAGCCATATTCCTTGGCAGGCAAAACAAAGGCGACAGGTTCAGGGGCGGCATTAAGGAGAAGGAGGAAATCGTCATCAACGATTTTCCGGCCCACCCGATCGGGTTCCTGAATGGCATTGCCGTTATAAAACACCATGGTGGAACGCGCCCAGGGTTGCCCCCATTCTTCCTCTGTCATATGCAGACCATCAGGGGTAAACCATTCGACTTCACCCAATTCTGATTCGCCACCGCGCTGGGCAGAGCCAGCAAAAAAGCGGCGCCGACGCATCGCTGGGTGATCGCGGCGTAGGCGAATGAGTTTCTGGGTAAAACGCAAGAGCGCCTTGCGATCCTCATCTAAATCCCAATCAACCCAGGTGAGCTCATTGTCCTGGCAGTAGGTATTGTTATTCCCCATTTGTGTACGCGCCATTTCATCCCCATGGGAAATCATGGGAACACCCTGGCTAAAAATCATTGTGGTGAGGAAATTTCGGTGCTGACGGGCACGCAGAGTGCGAATGGCCGTATTTTCTGTTGGCCCTTCCTCGCCACAATTCCATGAGCGATTATGGCTTTCGCCATCGGCATTACCTTCGCCATTGGCTTCATTATGTTTCTCGTTGTATGAGACCAAATCATGCATAGTGAAACCGTCATGGGCGGTGACAAAGTTAATGGAGGCTACTGGGCGCCGGCCAGTATGTTCGTAGAGGTCAGCAGAACCTGCCAGGCGTGAGGCGAATTGGGGCAGGGAAGAGAACTCTCCCCGCCAAAAGTCGCGCACAGTATCGCGATAGCGCCCATTCCATTCAGTCCATAGTGGTGGGAATCCGCCTACCTGGTAGCCACCGGCTCCCACATCCCAGGGCTCAGCAATAAGTTTGACCTGACTGACAATGGGGTCTTGTTGGATGAGGTCAAAAAAGGCCGACAGGCGGTCTACTTCAGCAAATTGGCGGGCCAATGTTGACGCCAAATCAAAGCGGAAACCATCCACATGCATTTCCCAAACCCAATAGCGCAGTGAATCCATAATCAACTGCAAAACATGGGGGTGAGACATCAGCAGGGAATTGCCTGTGCCCGTTGTATCGAAGTAGTGCTGTCGATCCCCTTCAACCAGGCGGTAATAGGAGGCATTGTCGATGCCCTTAAAGGATAGGGTCGGTCCCAGATGATTACCTTCGGCAGTGTGGTTATAGACCACATCGAGAATGACCTCAATATCAGCGGCATGCATGGCTTTGACCATGGCCTTAAATTCTGAGACCTGCCCGCCGATTTCCCCGGATGACGAATAGGCATTATGTGGGGCAAAAAAGCCAATAGTGTTATAGCCCCAGTAATTCGATAATCCGCGCCCCTGAAGAACCGGGTCATTAATGAATTGGTGGATAGGCATTAATTCGAGGGCAGTAATCCCCAGGTCTTTGAGGTGCTCGATAACCGCCGGGTGAGCAAGCCCCGCATAGGTTCCCCGGATTTCCTTTGGGATTTCCGGATGCTGCATTGTCAGGCCCTTCACATGGGCCTCATAGATAATCGTTTCGGAATAGTCGTGGCGTGGAGGGCGGTCGTTATCCCAGTCGAAATAGGGGTTCACCACGACAGAAATCATTGTGTCGCGCGCAGAATCTTCCTGATTGCGCAGGGAAGGGTCCGCAAAGTCGTAGGAATACAGTGACGCAGAGGTGGTGACTTGCCCTGTGATTGCTTTCGCATAGGGGTCAAGAAGGAGCTTTGACGGGTCACAGCGATGCCCCGCTGCTGGGTCGTAGGGTCCGTGAACGCGGTAGCCATACATCTGCCCAGCCATGATTCCAGGCAGGTAGGCATGCCACACGAAACCATCAACCTCAGTGAGGCGAATATGTTCTTCCGAACCATCTATATCAATGAGACACAGGTCAACTGCGGTGGCAACGGAAGAGTAGAGAGCGAAATTCGTCCCACGGCCGTCATAGGTCGCGCCAAGGGGATACGGCTTACCGGGCCAGATCTGCATGTCACAAGGGTGCCATGAAATGGCCGAAAAAGTGAGTTGTGAGCCGAGTCGCACGGTCTAGATTTCGCGTAGCGGCCCAAATCCTGTTAGGCTTCCATCCGTTCCGCCGCGGAGATGGCGGGGCAATAAGTCAATAACGCGGATGTGGCTCAGTTGGTAGAGCATCACCTTGCCAAGGTGAGGGTCGCGG
>JAUNHH010000031.1 GCA_030524055.1 Actinomycetaceae bacterium
GGTGATCTTGCTGGCCTATTGGCAACGCTCAAAGCCCTTCCTTTGGCATATAACAGGGATCTGCAAGAGGATAAAGAGCCTGTTTTTGATGCAATAGACACCCTCCATCTTCTACTTCCTGCCATTTCGGGAATGGTATCCACAATGACGCTCCACGTGGAGCGAATGGCAGAATTGGCGCCCCAGGGATTCTCGCTGGCGACTGATATTGCCGAGTGGCTCGTCCGGCAGGGAGTACCTTTCCGCGACGCTCATGAGATTTCTGGTGCCTGCGTGCGCGTATGCGAAAAGCAGGGCAAGGAATTGATTGACTTGACTGATGCTGAACTTGCTGAGATCGGTGGGGGGTTAACCCCACAGGTCCGTGAGGTTCTCACCATTGAGGGTTCGGTTGCGGCGCGTAATGGCCGTGGTGGGACTGCGCCCTTGCGGGTGGCCGAGCAGATTCGCGACGTTGAGGTGGCGTTGGCTTCTGTCCGCGACTTTGCTTCGCACGCATAGTTTTCCCATTGACGAGGGCGGGGCCTGGTGGCAAAAATTCTGCTGCCAGACCCCGCTTTTTCTTGTGAACGAGGGCGGGGGTAATCCCTTTATTTGCTCACTGGGTGTGCCGGATCTGGGGAGAAAATTAAGGGCCGGGGATAGGCCCCATCTTTGCCGAGAATCTTTGCTTCCTCCCCAAGAAGAGTGTGCGTGAAATAGTCCACTGCAAGAGCGCGGATTGTAGGAACTTCCTGCGCTGAATGGGGTGAAGGTATGAGAGCGGGAGCCAGCAGTGGGACAAAGGTATAGGAAAGGTGGACGCTGTCCTGCATTGTGACAGTCCACCGCCGAGCATTTGGTGCGCCCATAATGGTGATCGCACGCTCAATATTTGCAGCCTGCTCCTTCTGTTGTGCTGGCGTCAACGGCATATCAGCGCTGCCACTTTGAAGAGAAGTCAATTGCCTGAGCGTATTCGTGCTCAATGCATATAGCAGTGGCTGAGGAATGTCTTTATCGACATCATCTCCATACATGGCACCATCCATCCCAAAACCTGCTTTAAAGCGCGGGTCCGAGGCTAAAGTTTGCACAGTAGTGGCAGCGCCATAAGAAAAACCAAGAACCCCGACCTTCTCTATATCAATATGGCCGTGGAATATATTTGATGGGTCCTCATTAGCCGCAGCCATCTGATCAAGAAGAAAAGACAGGTCTTTGCCGCGCTGAGTGACAAACTCATTATGTTGCTCAGTGGTAGTAGTTTCGTTGATCTCGCTACTCAAAGTCGGCCCGGAGGTATAGGGATGATCGGTGGTGACAACGATAAATCCATGACTGGCCAGCTCTTCGAAAAGGGGAATATTGTCGGCACTTACGGTTCCCATTCCTGGGGAATAGAAAAGAATGGGCAGGGGCCCAGAATGGGGGAGAAGTCCCTCAGTGGAGTGGGTTTTTATGAGCCGGGAATGGTCGAAAAGTGACGCGAGTACAGGGCGAAGAGCCTCAGGGATAGCGAATTGACTCAATATTGGCGTCGATAAAGCATCCTCCGGCAAATGAGCGACCGAATCCTCTTGGGTGCTCAAAGTGCTGTCTGCAGGGAAGTAAATAGTGACATTAAGAGTGCGTTTATCATTAGGGTCTGGAGTGAAGGTTTCCTCACGGCTGGAATCTGTCAGTGTCATCTGGGTGACACCGAGGAGATCATTCTCACCAGTGGGATCAGGTAGAGAAAACACCGGGAAAGCTGCCGTAAATAATGCGGAGGCAGTGGCGGGCAGAAGAGCAATAAGGCCAATAACAAGGCGGCCAAGGAATGGCCATACTCCTTTTTTGCGAGGCTGCGGCCTATGGAATGTGCGCCATAACAGATAGGCGGCCAAAATAAAGGAGGTTCCATAGATCGGCCACATTGAGGTGCGAGAATTATGGACAATGAGGCTAGCAATAGGTGCAATAAGTGCCAGTGCCGCAAGGAGGAGAGGGACGAGGGCGGGGCGATGGGGACTTTCTTGTGTCGCGGGCTGCCACCATAATCGTGGCCGACCCGCGGCAAGGCTGAGAAAAATACTGCTGACGACAATAAGTGAGGCTATTTCTAGTATTCGCATGCTGGCCCTCCAGAAACACTAGCGGAATAGGTTACGGCATTGAAATGCCACACACATTGCTAAGGAGTTTTAATCCGCCATATAGATGAGTGGCATTGTCATTTGCAACCTATTCTTCTGCGCTGGAGAGGGCTACGCTATCCAGCTACCCGGTCATTTATTAGACCAGCTGGCTGGCACTAGTCATGGAGAATATCGAGCAGTGGCTTGTAATGCTCATCCACTGCGCTGCGATAGGCCGCCAGATTTCCGCCTTCTGCCGCTTGAAGCATAGTTCGATGGGCGGCAGCGGTGCGTTCGAGTCCGCTATCTACTTTTCCGCCAAGGTTAGGGACAATTGACATATGTACAAGCCAGAATGCGGAATAGGTTTGGCGAATTAATGCGTTGTCTAGGGGTGCTAAAAGCCCGTGATGGAACCCGATGTCCTGCGCCATAAAGCGCTGGTTAGAGGCTGATAGCTGTTCCATTTCCTCAACCAGGGCATGTAAATCGGGTGAATGCTGACCTTTATGTGCCTCAACGATTTCCTGGGCTAAACCTAAATCTAGTGCCCTCCGTGCGCCCACTACTTCCTGAAGAAAATCCTCCTTATTGGCGGAAGCAATTGAGGCTCGCAATACAAGGGTTTGCACCATTGGTTCTAGAGACATCTCGCCCACAAAGGAGCCGGATCCTTGGCGGACCTGAACAATATCGAGAGCCTCCAAGCGACGCAGTGCCTCGCGTACTGATGAACGTGACACACCGAGATCAGCGCCCAGGGCGGCTTCAGTGGGTAGAGGGTCGCCCGGAGCCAAACGATGCTGCAGGATATAGGCCTTAATTGCCTCGACAGTAGCGACGGAGCGATTAACTAGGTGAATTGATGTGGCCGGTTTCACCGTGAATTGAGATAACAATTCGGATACGGAAGCTGCTGTGAGTTCCGCGAACTTGTCAGACAACATACCATTGACCTTAACCTCGGTGTCCAAGTGATACCAGTGTGACACTCAATGGAGAGGAGAAGCCATGCGCTTCCACGGAAAGAAGTGGGCAGGCGCCACTGCTGCCACTGCTGCTTTTGTTTTGCTGCTGACCGCCTGTGGCGGTGGGGGAGGGGCGTCCTCAGAATCTGGCGCCGCGAACTCGCAATCATCCTCTGGGGGCACTATTACCGCTGCTGTCGCCTATGAATCGAAGAACTTCTCGCCGACCAACTCGGGCTCCGCCCTCGTCAATGGTGCAAATCTGCATGTCATGGAAGGTCTCTACAACCTTGATATGGAGACCTTCACCCCCTATAAGGGCCTGGCCAGTGCCGATGAACCCACCAAGGTGTCCGACACCGTTTATGAGATCACTCTGCGTGAGGGTGCCAAATTCTCCGATGGCAGCGCTGTGACCGCCGCTGATGTCGTCGAATCCTTCAAGCGCAATACGGAAGCGGGTGCGCTGTATGCGCCCATGCTCTCCTTCATTGAGAAGATTGAAGCGAAGGATGAGACCACCGTAACGATCACTCTCAAATATGCCACCAATCTGCTGAAGGCGCGGCTAACCCTGGTTAAGGTTATTCCCGCAGCAATGAGCGAAGACGACCTCAAGGTCATGCCTATTGGCACGGGCCCATGGATGTACGAATCCATTGATGAGCAGATGATTCACTTCGTCCCCAACCCGCACTACAACGGGGAACACCCCGCAAAAGCGGCCAAGATGGAATTCTCCATTATTAAAGACGACACCGCCCGTACCACGGCGATGCAAGAAGGCAGTGTCCAGGTGATGGAAAACGTGCCCGCTGATGTTGTTCCTCAACTTGAAGGCGCTGGTGCCACCGTCGAAAAAGTCCAGGGCTTCAACTTGCCTTTCCTCCTGTTTAATACCAAGCAGAAGCCCTTCGACAATCCCAAGGTGCGCCAGGCATTCCTCTACGCAGTGGACACGAATAAGCTGATCCAAAATGCTATGGGCGGCAATGCCACACCAGCGACATCGTTCCTGCCTGAATCCCACCCCAACTACAACAAGGCCAAGAACGTCTTTTCCTACGATCCGGAGAAAGCTAAGGCTCTTCTCGCCGAGGCCGGCGTCCAAGACCTGAAAATCACCTTGGCCACAACTGACCATCCATGGATTACCGCTCTCGCACCACAGATCAAGAATGATTTGAAGGCAATAGGTGTTGAGGCGGAAATCAAGTCCATGGCATCGTCTGCCCTCTATGACGATATTGATGGCGAAGCACGCACTCTGAATGACATTGTCTTGGCCCCCGGTGATCCCTCCACCTTTGGTAATGACCCTGATCTGCTGATGAATTGGTGGTACGGCGACAATAAGTGGACCAATGCACGCGGACACTGGAAAGAAACCTCCCCGGAGGCCTTCGCCAAGTTCCATACCATCCTCGAAGAAGCGATGAAGGCGGAGGGCGACGCCCAACAGGCCAAGTGGAATGAAGCCTTCGATCTTCTCTCTGAAGAAGTCCCCCTGTACCCACTGTTCCACCGTCAGGTTCTCACAGCCTATGACGCAGAAAGTCTCGAAGGATTTAAGCCGATTAGCACTACCGGCTTAGACCTGATTGACGTCACCACCAAGTAACGTCACCACCGTGGGGGCAGGCACAGCCTGCCCCCACCCACAACGGAACAGATGGAGTTTCTGCCGTGAATAACCTTCTGCGCCTCATTGGGAGGCGGCTGATAGCGCTGCCCATTATGGTTCTTGGCGTTACATTCCTTGTTTTCTTCCTAATGTCCTTCTCCAAGATCGACCCGGCTCAGAATGCTCTTGGCGAAGGTGCCACCCCTGAAGCCCTCGAAAAATACCGAGAAGAATATGGACTGAATCGGCACTGGTTTATCCGTTATCTCGATTTTCTTGGCGGACTATTCCGCGGAGAACTCGGCACATATGGGGCGAATCGAGCCTCCGTTGCCGATAAAGTGTCCTCCGCTTTCCCCATTACGATGCAGCTGACCTTTATGGGACTCACTATTGCGGTCCTTATTGCCATTGTTTTAGGTATTATTGCTGCCCTCTATCGGGATCGCTGGCCCGACCAGATTATCCGCGTCTTTTCCGTGGCATGTATTGCCACCCCCTCATTCTGGTTAGCTGTCCTCCTCATCCTTCTCCTCTCTGTTCACCTTGGGCTCCTCCCTGCTTCAGGGAAACTCCCGGACTTTAGTGACAACCCCGGTAAATGGATTGCGCGAATGGCTATGCCCGCAATTGCCCTTGGTGTTCCTGTAGCTGGTTCCTTGACGCGAGTTGTTCGTACAGCCATGGTTGAAGAACTCGATAAGGACTATGTACGTACCGCTTTAGGTGCGGGTGTTCCTGCCTCCGTTGTGGTCTCCCGAAATGTTCTGCGCAATGCCCTGATTACACCCGTGACAGTTTTGGGCTTACGCATTGGCTACCTCATGGGCGGCGCTGTCGTTATCGAAGTCATCTTTAATTTGCCGGGAATGGGGATGGCGATTTTGCAGGGCGTGCAAAATAACGAACCTACTCTTGTCCAAGGCGTTACTGTGGTCGTGGCACTGGCTTTTGTCATTGTCAATATCGTCGTGGACATGCTGTACATCCTTATTAATCCTCGGATTAGGACGGTGTGATCATGCGGAAAAAGCTCACCGAAACAATGGAAAATGGGGCCGGGCGCATCCGCTTACATCGCTTTTCAGCAATGCCTATTGGCGCTCGGATTGCTCTGATCCTTCTTTCCCTCATTACCCTTATGGCAATCTGTGCACCACTGATTGCCCCTCATGATCCATTAGAGATCTATATAGCTCGTCAAGCCCCCGATGGAGAATTCCTCTTCGGCACCGATGAAAAAGGCCGAGATGTGCTCTCACGAATGATCTATGGAGCGCGTTTCTCTCTTGTCATTGGCCTCGCAGCCACCGCATTTGCTTTAGTGTGTGGCGCAATTATTGGCTCTATTGCTGCGGTGTCACGTAAAGCTGTCTCCGAAGTGATTATGAGGGTCATGGACATTATCATGTCCTTCCCTGGAATTGCTTTAGCCGCAGTATTCGTCTCGGTCTTTGGTAACTCCCTGCCAATTATTATTCTTGCCATTGGCTTCCTCTACATTCCACAGCTCACCCGAGTTGTCCGCGCCAATGTGATCAGTGAATACGGTGAAGACTACGTCAATGCAGTGATCGTCTCTGGTGCTCGCGCCCCATGGATTCTTGCGCGCCACGTCGCCCGCAATTGCATTGCTCCCATTATGGTTTTCGCGACCGTCCTCGTTGCTGACGCCATTGTTTTTGAAGCCTCCCTCTCATTTATTCAGGCAGGTATTCAAGAGCCCACCGCAACATGGGGAAATATTTTGGCGGATGCTCGTGCAGGCGTTCTTGCTGGGCGCTGGTGGCAAGCCCTATTCCCAGGTCTTGCCATTATGATCACCGTTTTAGCCCTGAATATCCTCTCTGAAGGTCTTACTGACGCAATGGTGGCTGCACCAAAATCTGCCGCACCCGCCCCAGAAGCCACTGGGGGAGATCGCGAAGCTGACAAACTCCTTGTCGATCCTATTGCTGCTCATAAAGCCCAGGCTGCCTCTCTGGAAAAAGCCTTAGCGACAATGCGTGCAGTGGAATCGGCCCGCACCGATCGTCTGACTTTTGACTCTGATGCCGCGCCTTTGCTGGAGGTACGTAACCTATCCATCCGTTTCCCCCGCCACGGCGATGTGGACGTTATTGACCATGTGTCTTTTAGCGTCCGCCCCGGTGAAACAATGGGACTTGTTGGCGAATCAGGTTCAGGAAAGTCCATTACCTCTCTGGCAATCACTGGTCTACTCGACCCGAAAGCCACGATCACTGGCGAGATCCTCTATGAAGGCCGTGACCTTCTCAGCATGCCTCGTAAAGAGCGTTTCGCATTGCGCGGCCATGAGATTGCCATGATTTATCAGGACGCGCTGTCCTCACTTAACCCGTCAATGCTGATCCGTTCACAAATGCGTCAGCTCACCAAACGTGGCGGCACGCGCAGCGCCGAGGAACTTCTCGAACTTGTTGGCCTAGATCCAAAGCGCACCCTTGAGTCCTATCCTCATGAACTCTCTGGCGGCCAACGGCAACGCGTACTCATCGCGATGGCCCTGACCCGCGATCCGAAACTCGTGATCGCTGACGAACCGACGACAGCCCTTGACGTCACCGTCCAAAAGCAAGTCATTGAGCTGCTCAACGACCTCCGCGACAAACTCGGTTTCGCCATGATCTTTGTCAGCCATGACCTCGCCCTCGTTGCTGAAGTAGCCCATTCGGTGACAGTGATGTACGCCGGGCAAGTTGTCGAGCAGGGGCCAATGCGTGCCATTCTGACCGATCCACGCCATGAATACACTCGGGGACTTCTTGGGTCAGTACTGTCTATTGAAGCGGGGGCGAGCCGACTTCATCAGGTCCCTGGAACTGTCCCCAGTCCTCGCGATTTCCCCATTGGTGATCGTTTTGCTCCTCGCTCTTCCCACCCAGGAGTGGGTGAGGATATTCGCCCAATTATGGTCGAAGCGGCGCCAGGACATATGTATGCCTCACTGCCTGAGGATCTGCTGGCCAGCGCTGGCCGCGCCACACCGTTGTCACAGTCCGCAGTGAAGGGAAAGGAAGACTAATGGGAAGCAAAACCCGTGACTTTGCCACAGCCCAAGGGGCACGCCCCATCATTGAATTGCGCGATGTTAACGTTGTTTTCCGCACCCGCACCGGCTCCATTTTCCGGCCAAATACCGTCCATGCAGTAAAAGACGTCACTTTGTCCCTTATGCCGGGCGAAACCATTGGTCTCGTTGGAGAATCGGGGTCTGGAAAATCCACGACCGCAAATGTCATGTGCGGACTTCAACGCGCGACTTCTGGTCAGGTTTTCTTTAATGGCACGGAAGTCACTAAACGTGGTCCACAAGAGCGCAAAGAAATTGGCCGCGTCGTCTCGGTGGTATTCCAAGATCCAGCGACAGCACTCAATGCGCGAATGGTCGTTAAAGAACAATTACTCGACCCTCTGCGGGTGCATTCTATTGGTGATAATGCCAGCAGGGAAAAGCGCGTTCGGGAATTAATTTCGCAGGTAGGTCTCCCTTCCTCAGTTCTTGATGCACTACCGGGGCAGCTTTCTGGTGGTCAGCGTCAGCGCGTTGCGATTGCTCGAGCATTATCTGTGCATCCGCTCGCGATTATTGCTGATGAACCGACATCGGCATTAGATGTGTCAGTGCGTGCCCAGATTCTTAATCTACTGACTGACCTCAAAAAGGAATTGGATTTGGCTATGGTCTTTATTAGCCACGATATTCAGACTGTCCGTTATGTGTCAGACACTATTGCAGTAATGAATCACGGGCAGATTGTGGAACAGGGTAGCGCTGCTCAAGTTCTTGATTCCCCAACGAATGACTATACCCGGACCCTTCTGGGTGCGGCTCCTTCTTTACTCCATCCCATTCACTAATCAGATAAGGACATCTCCACAATGACCGCGGTCATTAGGGGCGTTGTGCCCCCACTTGTGACACCTCTTCATGAGGACCGATCGCTAGATATTGACTCGCTTGAGCGCTCGATCGAACGACAAATTGCCGCTGGAATCCATGGCCTTTTTGTTTTGGGCTCCTCCGGTGAAGTTGTCTATTCTACTGATGAGCGTCGCCGAGAAATCCTGTCAGCGACAATGCGTATTGTCGATGGGCGTATCCCTGTTCTTGCAGGAGTGATTGACACTCAAACGCAGCGGGTGATCGATCATATTCACGTGGCAGAAGATTTTGGCGTAGATGCCATTGTTGCTACCGCTCCTTTTTATGGGTTAGGTGGCCCCGCAAATGTCGAACGCCATTTCCGTGTTCTTTCGGAATCTACGTCACTGCCGATTTTTGCCTATGACATTCCCGTGTGTGTGCATACCAAATTGACTCCACATATGTTGGTGGAATTAGGACGTGAGGGCGTTCTTGCCGGGGTGAAAGATTCCTCTGGCGATGATGTGTCCTTCCGTTTCCTCGTGCGTCTGAATGAGAAAGCCGGACACCCGCTGCAATTGCTGACAGGTCACGAAGTGGTTGTTGATGGCGCCTATTTATCGGGCGCTGATGGGTGCGTGCCGGGGCTGGGAAATGTCGATCCTCATGCCTATGTCCGCCAGTGGGATGCCTATCAGGCAGGTGATTGGCAGAAGGTGCGCCTGGAGCAGGATCGTCTTGCTGACCTCATGACTATTGCCTTGGCTCCTCAAGGAGTGCAGGGCTTTGGAGCTGGGGTGGGTTCATTTAAAACAGCTCTTCAGCTCATGGGTATTTTCTCGAGTAACCAGATGCCAGAGCCAGTCCAACGACTCGAAGGTGACAATGTCGAGCGCATTGCCGAGGTTTTGCGTACGGCTGGTCTCCTGAATGAGTAAACCGGCAGTGTCCCGTCCTCGTTTCAGTCCAATCTTCGAGGGCGGGACCCACTTTTCCCGGGGGGAAATATGAACACACCCGTTGTTCTCGCACTTGATATTGGTGGCACTAAAATTGCTGGCGGGTTTATCTCATGTGATGCCAATGCCGCCGTTATGGGTGTGCAATCGACGCCAACCGACGCAGCCCGCGGTGGCCACGCTGTTCTCCAGACGATTATTGATTTCGCACAGACTCTGCTTGCAGATGCGCCTGGCGAGGTTGCCGCTATTGGCGTGGCTTCAGCTGGTGTTGTTGATACACAATCCGGTTGGATTACCTCAGCAACACAGACAATGCCAGGGTGGGGCGGCACCCCTTTAGGTCCGGCGATCCAGCAGGCTACAGGATGTGCCACGTATGTTCTTGGAGATGTCTGGGCGCATGCCCTTGGGGAATACGTCGTGGGAGCGGGAAGTCCCTATTCTTCTTGCCTTGTTATTGCCATTGGCACCGGAATAGGTGGGGCAATGGTTGAGGAGGGGAAAATCCATAAAGGCGCCCATAATGTCGGCGGGCATATTGGCCATATTCCCCATCATCTTGCCCAAGGGCGTCCCTGTTCTTGCGGGCGCGTTGGCCATATCGAACCAATAGCCTCAGGCAGTGGAATTGAAGCGGAATATTGTCGCCTTGGTGGGCAGGCTGAATCTGCCCGATATATTGACGAATTGGCAAATCAGGGCGACCCTGTTGCGGAGGCAGTCATATCCCATGCAGGTCGCGCAATGGGAGAGATCATTGGTGGCATTGCCAATGTTTATGACCCTGAGGCAGTGATTTTATCCGGTTCTGTGACGCGTTCTGGCGATTTGTGGTGGCACCATTTACGTCAGGGTTTTTCCGCTCAAGCAATGGATCCGCTTCAGGATATTCCTCTTGTTCTAGGCAGCCTTGGTGGGAATGCGCCCTTATTAGGCGCTGCTTTCCATACGGGATATCTTGCCCCGCCCTCGTAAAATTACAACTTTGCCAGTTGCGAACCCGTCCTTAATACTGACAAAAAGAAAGGGAGCCGATGCATCCCCTTATTTCTTCACTTCGCGGACAGCTTATTGTGTCGTGCCAGGCTTATCCGGGCGAACCCATGCGGCATCCGGAAACAATGGCGCAAATTGCTCGAGCTGCAGAACTTGGTGGCGCTGCCGCTATTCGGTGCCAAGGACTTGCCGATATTTCCGCGATTAAAGCTCGCGTGAAAATCCCGGTTATTGGCTTATGGAAAGAAGGGGAGAATGGCGTTTTTATTACCCCAACATTGCGGCATGCGCGTTCCTGCCTATGGGCAGGGGCTGACATTGTTGCTATTGATGCCACGTCTCGTCCGCGTCCTGATGGGTTGACTTTCGCCGAGGTGACCCGAGCATTGCATGATGATGGTGCATTTGTCATGGCTGATTGCGGGTCGATTGAGGATATTCGTGCCGCCGCCGATGCGGGTGCCGATATTTTGTCTACGACGTTGGCGGGCTATACCCCTGATCGAGCGAAAACCGATGGGCCCGACCTTGATCTTCTTCGTCAGGCCATTGAGGAATTCCCCGACCATCCTGTTATTTGTGAAGGTCGCGTTCACACTCCTGCTCAAGCAGCCGAAGTTATGGAAGCAGGCGCATGGGCTGTTGTTGTGGGCACTGCCATTACCCATCCCCTCAGTATTACGGGATGGTTCCGTAGTGCCATTGACCCCAGCGCACAACCCCCTGCAGGCGCGCACTAAGGTACTCCCATCCTTCTTCGTGAACAGTGACGAGGCCGGGGCACCGGGTGGATTAGACTGCCCGCATAGGCGTGAGCCGCCTAAGTAGTAGACCGGACATAAGAAGGGTACTTTCGTGACCGACATTCTTGATGAGCTCCAATGGCGCGGACTTTTAGCTCAACACACCGATCTTGACGCTTTGCGAGAGCATCTGAATTCCGGTCCTGTCACCTTCTATTGCGGTTTTGACCCCACCGCTCCCTCACTGCATCACGGACACTTGGTGCAGATTCTTGTCATGCGCCATCTTCAGTTAGCAGGCCACCGGCCTTTAGCTCTTGTGGGCGGGGCGACAGGGCAAATTGGTGACCCCCGCCAATCCGGGGAACGTCAACTTAACCCCACCGAGGTGGTCCAGGGGTGGACCGAGCGTCTGCGTGAGCAGATCTCTCGTTTCCTCTCCTTCGAGGGCGATAACGCTGCAGTGATGGTCAATAACTTGGATTGGACATCCCAAATGTCTGCCATTGACCTCCTTCGTGGAGTGGGGAAACATTTCCGTATCGGCACCATGTTGGCTAAAGATATTGTGGCCAGGCGACTAGCCTCCGACGAGGGGATCTCCTACACGGAATTTTCCTACCAAGTCCTCCAAGCCAATGACTACCTCGAACTTTTCCGCCGATATGGATGCACCCTAGAAACCGGTGGCAATGATCAATGGGGAAATATGATCGGGGGAGTGGACCTCATTCGCAAAGTTGATGGGTCCTCCACTCACGTCATGACCACGCCCATTATTACTAAAGCGGATGGCACCAAATTTGGTAAGTCCGAGGGCGGGGCGATCTGGCTCGATCCTGAAATGTTGAGCCCCTACGCCTTCTATCAATTCTGGCTGCAGGTGGCTGATGATGACGTGATTCGCTTCCTGAAGATCTTCACTTTCTTGAGTCGAGAAGAAATTGAGGCTCTGGAGGTGGAAGTTGCTGAGCGCGCTCACCAGCGGGCGGCACAGAAGGCTCTCGCCGAGGAAATGACCCGCCTTGTTCACGGTGATGCCGAATATGAGCGCGTTCTGGCTGCCACCGAGGCATTGTGGGGTGGCGGCGACTTGCATGCTTTGGATGAAGCAACCTTGGCTGCTGCTGTCGCTGACCTTCCCCGAGCATCGGTGAAATTGGGGGAGGGGACCGTCGTTGACGCCCTGGTGGATTCCGGTATTGAAAAGGGCCGGGGGGCAGCACGTCGAACTGTGGCTGCAGGCGGCGCCTATCTGAATAATGTCAAGGTCGAGAACGAGGACGCTCCTATCGGGGCTGCGGATGCTTTGGCGGGAAATTTGGCGCTAGTGCGTAAAGGCCGCCGCAATCTCATTGTGGTGGAACTACGCTGATTCCCTCTGACTGGGTGGACTCGCCTCATTCAACTGCTCCGCGCTACCACGCATAATGCCTGGTAGCGCGGAATTGTTTGGGAGCTAGTTCTAGTTGGAACCGATCGCGGGAAAAATGTGACCTGCTTCCCGCAAACCCGAGTTGACACCGGGTCGGAAGACCCCCTAAAGTTATCTCCTGTCGCCGAGAGCGGTAAACGCTCAAGGGATAACCAAACGCCTGATCACAAAGCCTCTCGGGGTGGCGGATCTGTGTGGTGTTGTTTGTGAACTCGATAGTGTGTTTGTTTTTTATGCCTGTTTTTT
>JAUNHH010000045.1 GCA_030524055.1 Actinomycetaceae bacterium
CACGCAAAGACGTTTTAGGACAGGCGAATAGTGACCTCCCCTGTCGCAGGTGTCGCATCGAATTCACTAGTCCTTGCCGGGGCGCCCTCCGCACTGCGCGTACCGCCAGCTGCTGCGCCTGCGTCCTCGTCACATTCCACGCGATACCGCCCTGCACACCCATGCAACTCAATACAGCCCTGGTCATCAGTTACTACCTGGGTGGGCGGAACCCACCACTGGCCTTTAATGAGGCCGCGCAGGGCTTCTAACGAGGGTTTGGCACTGCCATCGCGGCGAACCAGGCCAACGGGTGCCCCCAGCCAAGAACCGTCATCGCTAAAGCCCCAATAGGTCAGAGCCTCAACATTCGGGTGAGAGAAAACAGTGGTGTAATGCCGTTGGATTTCCTCAGCTTGGCGCGCTTCCCCTTCTGACGTAGAGGGCCATTCGGGGATTTGGTAGTCGTTAAGGTCAACAATATGGGCCGGCATAATATGACCGGATACCAGGGTTGTTTCTGTCATATGAATGGGCAAGCCAAAACGTGAGAAACGACCAAGAATCTCTCGGGTTTTTTCTTCACCCCAATACCCTTGATGCATATGGCTTTGCAGCCCAAGAGCGTCCAATTGGATACCTGCATCCAGGCATTCTTCAATGAGGCGCTCATAATCGGAGCTCATATTGAAGTCATTCAGCAGAAGAGTGACGCCGGGATTGGCCTCACGTGCCGTATCAACGGCCAGGCGAATCGTTTCAATACGCCCAATGGATTGACACAGGCGCGTTAAGCCATTTTCTTCCTTATCGAAAATGGGCATAATGACGACTTCATTAATCGCATCCCACATATCAATAACGCCCGCAAAATCGGTGACATCGCGGGTAATGCGCGTATGAATGGCGTCACGAATTTGCTTGACAGTCATATCAAGCAGCCATTTGGGAGCCAGCGTGTGCCATGCCAGCGGGTGGCCTTTCACTTCAGCGCCGCGGTCACGAATCCACTGGGCGGCGCGCTTGAGGCGCTCCGTGTCAGGCCTGCCCTGTTCGGGTTCAAAACCCGCCCAATAGAAAGGCAGGGTCACAAAGTTGAAGAGATCGAAGAAGTCTTTCTCTGCCTGCTTGGCCAGCTCAGGATGGGCTCCACCAAAGGGGCTATCGTGGTCAAGAATCTCTTCCCCATTGGCTACAGATACGAAATCAAAGCCAATATTGCCAAAACCGAAAGCGTGTTTGACCTGTTCGACACTCACACCCGTATTAACAAGAGGCGCCCCGGCCTCGTCAATAATGCGCACCACTGTTGCTACGGCACGGTGGGCAAGATCCCCAGCGAAGCGCGGGCCAATCCTCTCCATTGCTTTCGATCCTCTTTTCTTTACTGCGAAGCTATGTTTTCGGTAATTTCGAGTCCACGCCTGGACTCACTCATGCTCACCGTCCCAAGGTGTGCTTGACTCATTCCAGACTTTCCACACGCTGAACGACAGGAGGGGTCTCCCCGATGACTTCCCCCCGGGTCACCATTGCCCACATTGCCGAATTGGCCGGGGTTTCAGTGCCCACCGTGTCTAAGGTCCTCAATGGCCGAAGCGGAGTATCCACC
>JAUNHH010000046.1 GCA_030524055.1 Actinomycetaceae bacterium
GTGTTGGATGCGCGTTGACGATATTGAAGAGCCTGCTCCCTCTACCCCTGAAGGCACATTGCTTTTAGCAGCTCGTGGAACTGAGTGGGAAAATCCGGAGACTCCGGCTGTCCCGCAGGATTCTGGTTTTGTGGCTCCCCGCCCTGATGAGCATGCCTTCCTGGTGGTCGCTGGGATGGGTTTTGATGGCCGCACTATGGTCGAAACTGATTCCTCTTTAAAGAAGTCAATTGGCTGGGCGGCCTATGTGGTTGCTGCTATGGGCGCTTTAGATGAAGCAAGTATGAAGGCCGGATTGACACTGCATGGCCCGCGTGACGCTGCTGATCAACGCAGTTTCAATTGGGATGGGGCAGGGTCACATACTGCAGGGGTGATTGCTCAGGATTCCGGGCGAGCCGAGAGCGCTGCTGGCCAGAAGGCTGCGGCACCTAGTTCAGCGGATAACTCTGAGATCGCAGATGAAAGTGTGGACCTGACGGCCCGCTCGATTCTTTTCGCAAATTGCGGCGAGCTGCCTTTTGTCACCCTGGCACCGGATGCGGCCCTTGATGACGGCCTTGTGGATGTGATTGCTGTCGATACGCAGGTGGGCGCTGTTGGCTGGGCGAATTTGGCCAGCAAGATTTTCGCCCAGGGCCTGGGGATACGGCCCATTAATCTGCCCACCTCGACGGCACAAATCGCCTTCCGTCAGGCACGCGGGGCCAGCGTCCGCTTGGAGTCAGCTCAGGTAATTCAGGTTGATGGTGACCCACTGGGTACTGCCCGCCAGGTCTATACCCGGATTCAAGCTGGGGCTCTGGACGTGTCTGTCCCCGAGCACTAAACGCGCTTATGACACGAAACGTGCAGAGGGCGACAATTTCGGCGAAAAAACCGGCTTTTTGTCGCCCTCTGCACGTTTGGTGTTGTCTGCCAGGCTCTGCCACCTAGGTCACGGCTCTGCCGCCTACTTCCAGCTCACACCCTTGACGAATTTCGAGAATTCCTCCGCATTGATGGCGGCACTGGCTTCATCTGGGCCGACTGTTTGAGCCACTATCATGACACTTTTCCCATTCCGGGTTGTTTTCACAACAGAAACCCCCATATATCCATTGGGAGTTAATCCAACCGCTGATGCTGCTGTTGCAGGAATCCCATCCACAGTAGTTCCCTGCTCGGCCTTGATTGACTCAGGTGGCATTTCTAGGCCAGCCTCTTTACTGCGAAGAAATTCTTCCGCGCTGTATTTATCCATGGGGCTACCCGGATCAGGAATAAAGACAGCAAAGCCTGAGTCCTCTACTTCAGGACGCAAAAAGGCAATACGGTCGGGCATATCAATAGTGGCCCGTGCATATCCCTTCGGGACGTAGCCAATATTGACCACGGCTTCAACGTCAGCGCCGCCTGTAGCCGCGCCACCGGAGGCTGCGGTATCACTGGCAGGTCCGCTCTGTGCCGCCCCTTGGGCAGATTGCGCCCCGGCCTTGTTCCCGGAGCCTGCACTGCCTGTTGCTTCTGTGCCTGATTGCCCAGCCCCCGCAGTATTCCCACCCGATTGTGCAGAAGTGGCGGCACCCGATGAGGCACCGCCAC
>JAUNHH010000047.1 GCA_030524055.1 Actinomycetaceae bacterium
GTGTTGGATGCGCGTTGACGATATTGAAGAGCCTGCTCCCTCTACCCCTGAAGGCGCATTGCTTTTAGCAGCTCGTGGATCTGAGTGGGAAAATCCAGAGACTCCGGCTGTCCCGCAGGATTCTGGTTTTGTGGCTCCTCGCCCTGATGAGCATGCCTTCCTTGTGGTTGCTGGAATGGGTTTTGATGGCCGCACCATGGTCGAAACTGATTCCTCTTTAAAGAAGTCGATTGGCTGGGCGGCCTATGTGGTTGCTGCTATGGGTGCTTTAGATGAAGCCAGTATGAAGGCCGGATTGACGCTGCATGGTCCACGTGATGCTGCTGATCAGCGCAGTTTCAATTGGGATGGGGCAGGGTCTCATACTGCAGGGGTGATTGCTCAGGATTCCGGGCGAGCCGAGGGCGCTGCTGGTCAGAAGGCTGCGGCACCTAGTTCTGCCGATAACTCTGAGATTGCAGATGAAAGTGTGGACCTGACGGCCCGCTCGATTCTTTTCGCGAATTGCGGCGAGCTGCCTTTTGTTACCTTGGCACCGGATGCGGCCCTTGATGACGGCCTTGTGGATGTGATTGCTGTCGATACGCAGGTGGGCGCTGTTGGCTGGGCGAATTTGGCCAGCAAGATTTTCGCCCAGGGCCTGGGGATACGGCCCATTAATCTGCCCACCTCGACGGCACAAATCGCCTTCCGTCAGGCACGCGGGGCCAGCGTCCGCTTGGAGTCAGCTCAGGTAATTCAGGTTGATGGTGACCCACTGGGTACTGCCCGCCAGGTCTATACCCGGATTCAAGCTGGGGCTCTGGACGTGTCTGTCCCCGAGCACTAAACGCGCTTATGACACGAAACGTGCAGAGGGCGACAATTTCGGCGAAAAAACCGGCTTTTTGTCGCCCTCTGCACGTTTGGTGTTGTCTGCCAGGCTCTGCCACCTAGGTCACGGCTCTGCCGCCTACTTCCAGCTCACACCCTTGACGAATTTCGAGAATTCCTCCGCATTGATGGCGGCACTGGCTTCATCTGGGCCGACTGTTTGAGCCACTATCATGACACTTTTCCCATTCCGGGTTGTTTTCACAACAGAAACCCCCATATATCCATTGGGAGTTAATCCAACCGCTGATGCTGCTGTTGCAGGAATCCCATCCACAGTAGTTCCCTGCTCGGCCTTGATTGACTCAGGTGGCATTTCTAGGCCAGCCTCTTTACTGCGAAGAAATTCTTCCGCGCTGTATTTATCCATGGGGCTACCCGGATCAGGAATAAAGACAGCAAAGCCTGAGTCCTCTACTTCAGGACGCAAAAAGGCAATACGGTCGGGCATATCAATAGTGGCCCGTGCATATCCCTTCGGGACGTAGCCAATATTGACCACGGCTTCAACGTCAGCGCCGCCTGTAGCCGCGCCACCGGAGGCTGCGGTATCACTGGCAGGTCCGCTCTGTGCCGCCCCTTGGGCAGATTGCGCCCCGGCCTTGTTCCCGGAGCGTGCAGTATTCCCACCCGATTGTGCAGAAGTGGCGGCACCCGATGAGGCACCGCCAC
>JAUNHH010000032.1 GCA_030524055.1 Actinomycetaceae bacterium
AGTGACGCCCAAGGCAAAGACAGGATTGCTGCTATTGTCCGCACGTTGAGCAGCGCCCCACGGTTGAGTGTTGCCGCTGGCCAGGTTGAGTTTATCCCGCGTCTGGCCGCAATTGACGGCAAGTGAAGGTAGGGGCGGGCAAGGGGATATAGAGGGTCTGCCCTGCGAGCCCTGCACGGTGGGCCCTGTGATGTGAGGATTTGCACCGCCCTCGTTCCTGACCCGAAGTGGAGTCTGCCTACGCCCAGATGGTAGGCTTCAGGCGACCAACCGGGCATATGCCCGGAGTGCAAGCGGAGTTTTCTCCCACCTGGACACCCACCACAGTAGTGGAGTGCGCACGCAAGTGACGCCAGGGAGTCGGGTTCTCAATGGTCACCCTTATGACGGGTGCACCATGGGCGGCCTTCGTGCGCACTATGTGGCACGGAGGTTTTTTCTTTGCCTTCACGCTGCAGAAACACAAACGTGGAAGGAGCCCCTCATCAGCGAGCCTCGCATCAATGAGCGGATCCGGGTCCCCGAGGTGCGCCTCGTTGGCCCCGGAGGGGAACAGGTGGGCGTTGTCCGTGTGGAAGACGCTCTACGTCTAGCCGAAGAGGCAGGACTAGATCTCGTTGAGGTCGCGCCCGACGCTAAGCCGCCGGTCGCCAAACTCATGGACTATGGCAAATACAAGTATGAAGCGGCCCAGAAAGCCCGTGATGCTCGCCGTAATCAGGCGAATACACAGCTGAAGGAAATCCGTTTCCGACTCAAAATCGATGACCACGACTTCGGAGTGAAGAAGGGCCATGTCATCCGCTTCCTTGAAGCCGGCGACAAGGTCAAGGTCATGATTATGTTCCGTGGCCGTGAACAGTCCCGCCCAGAAGCTGGTGTGCGACTACTCCAACGCCTTGCTGATGAAGTCGGTGAACTCGCCACTGTTGAGTCCATGCCTCGTCAGGATGGACGCAATATGACGATGGTGCTCGCGCCAACAAAACGCAAAGCGGATGCGCTTACTGAACAGCGTAAACGCCGTGAAGCTGAGCGTTCAGAACGTCGCGAGAAGCGCAGTGAGCGCGCCGCGCGGGATGAAGCCCGTCGCACTGGCGCTGCAGGCGCTACGGAGAATGAATGACGGCGCGGCCTCATAGCCACGCCTGATACAGAAGGAAAGAGACATGTCGAAGAATAAGACGCACTCCGGAGCGAAAAAGCGCTTCCGCGTGACCGGCTCGGGCAAGATTATGCGCGAGCAAGCCGGTGCCCGCCACCTGCTGGAGCACAAGTCCAGCCGTAAGACCCGTCGCCTGGCACAAGACCAGGTTCTGGCCACCTCCGACGTCAAGCGCGTGCGCTCGATGCTGGGCCGCTGATCGCTAAGGAGACTTCACATGGCACGTGTAAAGCGTTCTGTTAACGCCAAGAAGAAGCGTCGTACAGTCCTCGAACAGGCTTCGGGCTACCGTGGACAGCGTTCACGCCTGTACCGCAAGGCTAAGGAGCAGGTTACCCACTCCTTCGTCTACTCCTACCGCGACCGCAAGGCCCGCAAGGGCGACTTCCGTCGCCTGTGGATTCAGCGTATTAACGCTGCTTCCCGCGCCCAGGGCCTGACCTACAACCGTTTCATCCAGGGCCTGAACCTGGCCGGTGTTGAGGTCGATCGCCGTATGCTCGCCGAGCTTGCCGTCAATGACATTAACGCCTTCAACGCTCTCGTTGAGGTGGCACGCAAGGCTCTGCCTACCGACGTGAACGCCCCCAAGGCCTGATACGCCGGTGAAATCTGACGCCGGACGCCCGGCCATCCTCGCTAACCCCCACGCTGACCGCGTGCGGCAGGTAGCAGGGTTGGTCGGGCGTTCTGCGCGTCGCCGTTCAGGGCTGATCCTTGTCGAAGGCCCGCAGGCGGTGCGCGAATTAATCCGCTACCAGCCCGGAGCGATTCGCGATATCTATCTAACGGCCCAGGCCGCGCATCTTCATAACGACATTGCCGACGAAGCCCAGCAGGTGACCCGTTGGGTCCATGAGGTCACCCCGGAGGTTGCACAGGCAATGAGCGGGGATGCTCAGGGGGTGATTGGGGTTGCCCGCGCTGAGGCCATTTCCCAGGAGATTCCTGATGATTTAGGGCCTCACCCCGCCCTCGTTCTGATCGCCCAAGGACGCGACCCCGGAAATGTGGGCACCATTATTCGCACCAGTGACGCCATGGGTGCCAGCGGCGTTCTTACTGTCAATGGCACAGTGGATTGTGCTTCGCCGAAAGTCATTCGTGCTTCTGCTGGCTCCGTTTTCCATCTCCCGATTATTCCTTTCCCCAGTTTTGAATCCGCTACCGTGTGGGCACGCCAAAGGGGAGTGACCATGGTGGGGACCAGCGGGGGAGAGGGCACCGAAACTCTTGCTTCACCCACGCTCACCCCAGTGTTGCTTCGCGCACATATGTGGGTGTTGGGCAATGAGGCCGCTGGTTTGAGTGCCACCGAACTCGACCAGTGTGATCTGCGGGTTCGTATTCCCATGACGGGTTTAGCTGAATCATTGAATGTCTCTAGTGCGGCTGCGATGTGCTTATGGGAGTCTCAACGCGCCCGTGCCTAGTAGGGGCGTGACTTTTGGCGCCCCCACGTGTGTGTCCTCACGTATTCTTCTTCCATGACACGTCTGCAGGATATTTCCGAAACAGAACTCATTACCCGCTTTAGGACGGTTCTCCCCAGTGGGGAACGGACTCGCGTGGGTTCAGGGGATGACTGTGCACTTGTGGGCACCCCTGAGGGTTCTGTTCTTGTCACCACTGATGTTCTGGTGGAGAATCGGCATTTCCGCAGAATGTGGTCAGCTCCTGATCAGATCGGTGCGCGCGCTGCTGCCCAAAATCTTGCCGATATTGCCGCCATGGGTGGGCGCACAAGTGCCCTGGTCGTGTCTATGGTGATTCCGCCATCAACTGACGTTGACTGGCTGGTCGCCATGGTTGCGGGCTTTGGTGCGCGTGCTGCAGCTGCTGGGGCTGGCGTTGTTGGGGGAGATATTTCCTCGGGAACAGAACTGAGTATCGCTGTCACTGCCCTTGGCCGCTGTGAAGGTCCAGTAGTGACGAGGGCGGGGGCCCAACCCGGTGATGTCATTGCTATTGCTGGCACTTTGGGCCGTTCTGGCGCAGGTTTTGCCCTGCTTGAGGGAGGACATGTGCTGCCCTGGGTACAAGATGCGGGAGTGCTGGGCGACTTGGCTGAGGCTGTCACTGTTTTTCGCGCCCCCGAGCCGCCTTTGGCTGCCGGGCCTTTGGCAGCGCGCAGCGGTGCACATGCGATGATGGACGTGTCCGATGGGCTTCTTATTGATGCGGCGCGAATTGCTCATGATAGTAATGTCATTATGGAATTAGATTCTTCACTATTACTTCCTGATGTGCGCGCACTTGAAGCAGCCGCAGAAAAATGTGGTGTCACTGCGATGGACTGGGTCCTGCAGTCGGGGGAGGATCACTCGTTATTGGCGACATTCCGTCCCGATGCTGCCCTTCCGACAGGTTTCCGTCCTATTGGTCATGTAGGGGCAGTAGTTCATGGTGGTTTATATGGCGTTCGTCTAGATGGAGTGGCACAAACCCCACGCGGGTGGGATCATTTTGCAGGGTCTCGCTGATTTTTCCTGATGAGGGTGCAAATGCCAGCCCTTGTTACCAATATCCAATGTATAAATAGCCTGTTGCATGATTTGAGTCACCAGTCCTAATCTTGGAGTAGGGACTGAGTACAGTTCACCCATCATGCAGGAAGGTTGAGATGAGCGATCAGAATAATGGTGTTCCTGAGGGGGAATCGAGGGAAGTGCAGTCGCCACTTCCCAATACAGCTGGGATACCGTCAGGTGAAAAGGAGACGATTCCGCTACCAGCCACTGGCGCGGGGGAAACAGCCCCGTTACCAACCAATGGCAGTCCAGATGGGAATCCTTATATAGGGATGAATGGTGCTGTTCCCGATCAGGGGCAGGTGCCACAACAGTCCTATGCGGCGCAGGACTATTCTGCGCAGGGGTACGAGCAAGGCGGGTATGGCACTGAACACTACAGTGCGCAGGGGGAATACTCTCAAGAACAATACCTCCCGCAGGATGCCCAATACTCTGCGCAGGCAGAGCAATACAGCGCCCAACCCGCTCAATATGGAGCCCAGCAACAGGGCGACTATGGGCAATATGCGGGCGGTGACGCTGCTGTTGGCGTTCAGGCTACTGCCCAGCCAGGGCAGTATGGAGCTCAGCAAGGGCAATATGGCGCCCAACAAGGCCAATATCCTGCTGCAGCAGGCGCTTACGGCGCTGGCCAACCTGGCGTGCCCGTGATGGCTGCGCCCAATCCCATTGTGGAGCATCTAAAAACGATCTTTACTGCTCAGGGGTTGACCACTCTTGGACTTCTCGTAGCGGCCACATTTATCCCCGCACTGATCGGCGCGGTTTTGTGGTTTGTTCCCCTCTCAATGACGGAAGGGGCTCAGTTACCGTCATCAGTCCTTCTGACCCTTATGGGTATTGTGCTGGGTGGCAGTCTTTCCGTGGCAGTTGCCAGCTTCTCCTTCCCGCATTTGGGGATTTTGGCTCTGGTGGGGTTCTTCTCCTACCTGGTGGTGCGCCAGCGGCACCGCGCGGATGTTCACGTGACTTCACGGAAAATCCTTGGCGCGCGTGCTGCTGCTGAAGGTGGCATCGTTGCCCTTATTGCCGCTATTTTCAGTGCCATTTTTATTTCGGATCTGTCTGGCATCAAGATCGAGATCGGTTATGGAGAGGTAAGCCTGGCAGCATTGCAAAACCTTTCTGGACTTCTCGGGCTCCCCACTTTGGATCTCAATCTGCGCCCCAATATTCTCTTTGTCTTCCTTTATGTCTTTATTGCGGTGGCCTGGGGCAGCTACGCCGCGCGTATGCGCAATACTCAACAGCGGGCATTCCCAGGAAAATTTGGTGACGTTATTGCCGAAACCCTGGCCGCTCACCGGCCACTCTTTCTTGTGTTTATCCCGATCGCGCTGGTTGGGGCAATTATTTTTGGGATCCAGAATGATATGGCAGGTGGGTTTGTTGCGGCGCTGCCATTCCTGCCCAATGGAGCGATAGTGCTGGCAGGACTTGCCTACCTCGGTGGGTGGAGTGCGACAGTTCGCCAACTCAAAGAGATTCCTTTTAGTGACTCCAGCGCAGTTCCAGCCACCTCACAAGAAGGTTTTGCCTGGGCTCTAGGGTGGCCGTCCATCCTTCTCTTTATTGCGGGCATTATTGTCCTTTTTGCTGCGGCCTGTGCCATTGGTGTGGCCCGTCCTCGTAGTGCTACACCGGATTGGGGACGTGTCTGGCAAACTCCCCTAGTAATTCTTGTCCTGTGGTACATCGTGGGTGTCGGCCTCTCTGGAATTCGTGCCAACTTGTACATCATGGAAATTAACGCTGGAATGTCCTGGTGGACTCCCATTACGGTGGCACTGGCAATGCTTGCTGCCTCTGCCTTGGCAGAAATCCTCCCTGCACGTCTCGCAGCCAGCGCTCCTGGCCTATTGACCATATTCGCTGGGCGCCGTAATGCGGCAGCCTGGTTTGCTGGCGGCGCTGGTGCTTCAGCTGCTCTGGCTCCGGAATATGTCACCGCAGCAGATGGCACTGTCTCCGCTGTGCCTGCTCCGCCACCGCCTCCCGGCGCACCAGTTCCGGGTGCACCACTGGATCCAAAGACGAAGAAAATCGTCATCCTTGCTGGAGTGCTCGTCCTTATCCTGACACTGGCTGGTATTGCAGTGGCAGTCGTCATTAACGTCCTCAATGGTCAGCGCACCCCTGCCGCCCCTGTAGAAGAGTATTTGGGTCTGATTTCCCAAGGAAAAGCTACTGAAGCAACAGCCCTTGTGGACCCAGGCATTGCTAATGCTGAACGTGTCCTACTGACAAATGAGGCTATGGGCCAGGCCACCGCCCGGATTGAGAACTACTCGGTCAAGGTCCCCGACAATGTGGACGTCAATAAACCTGTTGAGGTTGAGGTCGAGTACAGCCTGGATGGAGAGAAGCACACCGGCAAACTCACTGTTTCTCCCGGACCCAAGGAATTTGGTGTTCTCAATACGTGGAAGGTCTCCACTCCTTTGCTGTCCAAAGTCGATATTCATGCGCAAGGGCTAGATAGTGTCTCTATTGCGGGCGTCAATGTTCCCGTGAAAAGCGAGGACAACGTCACTGGTTCCACAGTTTCTATTCCCGCATACCCCGGTATTTATCCCGTGAAGGGCCCGGATATGGGGCAGTATGTGAGTGTCAAAGAAGGCAGTGCGAAAGCCACGACTGCTTCTAATGAGTACGGTGCTTTGCCAACAGCTAATGATGTGGAACTCAAGGTTGAATACACTCAGGCTCTCCACGACCTGATCTTGGAGAAGGCTAAAGAAAAGGCACAGGCTTGCGTGACACCCCCAACCAATATGGATGAGGGCTGCCCGATGGCTGTGCAAAATCGAGAGCTGGCCAAGATGGAACTGGTCGAAGGACCCACAAAGGTAGAGCTGATTGGTGACCGCTTCACTACCAACGATGTGACCATGGTGATCCAGAGGAATCCGAGCACCTTCAATCGCAATCCCAAGGACGAAAAGTTCACACCCAATGTGAGTGGCACTGTTGATCTGACCGATCCAAAGAATCCCAAGATCGAAGTGCGAGTGGGAGGCTACTAGTCACCGGACCACCAAAGGGCCCCGCCAACCGGAAGGTTGGCGGGGCCCTTTGGTGAGATCAATAAGCGATCAGATATTGCGCTCTACCCGATCAGATTTCAGGCACTTGGTGCACACATTCAGGCGGCGGGGGGTTCCCTCCACGATGGCGCGAACACGCTGAATGTTAGGGTTCCACCGGCGGTTGGTGCGAACGTGTGAGTGCGACACGCTCTTGCCGAAGCCAGGTCCCTTACCGCACACGTCACAAACGGCAGCCACGATGGTCTCCTCGGTCAGTCAATTTAGGTCAAGAAGCGATAAACGCTTCGGAGTAGCAGTGGGCATGCCACTGCAGACAACCAGGACAGTCTAACGGTTGGGCTCCTCGTCGGCCAAGTCTCCTGTGGCGTTGGAGCGTGTCAGTTGGCACACATCACGGTGATCACGGGAGAATATGCCCGTGACTGTGGATGCCCAAACCCTAATCCTTGCAATACGTACTGCAGCAGAGGAAGCCCGACGCCTCGCCAGTTTCGTTGACGACCTTGATGGCTGGGAAATGGGGGATTGTGACACAGGGACAAATGCCTACCGGACCTTACAAGCCATTAGTCGCGCTCTACCTGAGGGTGAACAACACACGATGGTGTCCGCCCTCGATACTGCATGTGCAGTGGGAATACGACAAGCCCACGGTCATATTGGCGTCATCCTGACGGAGGTTTTCGCTTCCTGGTCACGGTGTGCAGAGTCTTTCCCTGACGCCCCACTCACCCCCGTAGAAACCCGCCGACTCCTCAATGCGACCTTGGTGGGAAGTCCACTGGAGGACTCTTTACATCCTGCGATCCACGCGGTTCTACGGGAAGGGCGTGACGCCCTAGGAGACCTTGGCGATACCCTCCCTGAAGTGGGAGATGTGGTCTCCACCTACTCTCTTCAAGGCCAGGTCGGCCTGATTGATGAAACTTCAGCGACAACAGATCGGATTAATGCCGGGGCGGCCGTCCTCGTTATTCTTCTGGCCTGCGTTGACGCTGCCGTCAACGATTCCGATACGTCACTGGTGGCCCTGGCGCGAATGCTCGCTGACCTGGCAGCGCGAGAAGGAGCCCCAGCTCCGCGCACAGCCGATCCCCTGCCTGGTCGCGACTTCACCGCTGATGTCATTGTGGAAGGAATGGCTGAAGACGCTGCTGCCCTCCACACTCGCCTTAAGGCCATTGGCGCGCGCCACACTATTACAGGCCACACAGACTTTTTTGGGATGGGCACGTGGCGACTTCACATTGACACCGGCGCGCCAATGGCAGTCCGCCCGCGAGCAGGGAGGATTATCCGCTTTCTCGTTGCCGACGCTCGCCCCGATGAGGCCATTGGTGAAGACCAACTTTCTGATGGTGTCTCCCACCGCGGAGTACGCCTTTTAGAAAGACGCCCCCGGATGCGTGTTCAAAGGGCAACCGTAGTGGTGTGCACTCGCAGCCCTGACCTCGTCGAAGATTTTGCGAGGACGGGGGCCACTGTTCTTCTCAACCCGGTTGGCGATGACCGCGATGCCTTTATTGACGCCGCTAATGCCTCAACCGTTGGCTTTGCCCTCTTTTTGCCCTGCGATGAGGCCAGCGCCCGATTAGCTGCCTCAATTGCTGCGGATATGGCAGCTGACTTAACCTGCGGAACCGCGGTAGAAGTGGGGCCCTCACGTGATGAACTCACCGCCCTTGCCTTGGCTCGTGCCACCGCCCCTGTATTTGTTCCTCAACCGGGTGGTCCAACTGTTGCCCCGTTAATGGCCACAGTCTTGCGGGAAGCAATGGCACAAACCCTGGCAGCTACGCGGATAATCGATGTAGGTTCCGGACCCGCCGAGGAAACGATTCCTGCCTCGATTCCCAGCGAACTACCTATGGGTGCACAGGTGCGGATTCTCGTGGGAGATTCCAGCGACGAGGACGTTGTCCCAATTTTCCGGCACGTCCTGGATCCCACCTCGTATTGGGGTGTGCAAGTGGAAATTCTGCACCGCGGTGCGCCCGGCCCAACTTTGCTGCAGGTCACGCAATGAATCCTTTTGATACGCCTCTGGACCTGCGCCTACCCGCACATACTGCAAAGAAATTGGTGGCGGCAGGCTATGCCACTGTGGGTGACCTTTTAGCTTTAGCGCCGCGCAGATATGACCATTGGGGCAAACTCACGTCATTGCGTCGCCTGACAGAAGGCGAAGATGTGACGATTTTGGCGCAGGTTGTTTCTCAGCGTCTGATTGCGAATCGCAATAGGGCAGGGGTGCGTCTTGAAGTGATTCTTACCGATGGAATGGACACAATATCGGCGACATTCTTTGCCCAGAATCAATGGAAACTCGGCGTGCATCAGAAATTGCTGAGGGTAGGTGAACAATTCCTTTTTGCTGGGAAGGTCGGGAACTATCGAGGGAAACTTCAATTAACCCACCCTCAATTTGAAGGGGCGGAAGGGGAAAGTGAGGATGTTATTCGGATTGCTCAGCGGCCAATTCCGATTTATCCTGCAGGCTCTGGGCTGACCTCATGGGTAATTTCCCGGGCAATCGGTATGCTTCTAGATTCCCTAGATGGGGTAGATATTCCTGAAGTTTTACCTGATGAACTGCGAGAGGAACATGATCTGCCGCCAGCAAATAAAGTGCTGTGGATGCTGCATCGGCCAGAAAAAGATAGCGACTATAAAAGCGCGCAAAAAGCCTTAGCCTGGCAAGAAGCATTAGTCCTACAAACGGCATTAGTTGCGGCGCGTAATAGCGTGGCTGCAGAAATAGCTCCCGCCTGCGATGCTGAACCTAATAGGGTTTTCGAGGCGTTTATGGAGGGGCTCCCATTTGAACTCACGGACGCCCAAAAAGAGGCTATTGACATTATTAGCCGTGACATGGCGGGTACGCGGCCAATGCAGCGTCTTCTCCAAGCTGATGTAGGGGCCGGAAAAACTATTGTTGCTCTGGCAGCCTTACTGCGAGCTATTGGATCGGGGTATCAGGGGGCGTTACTTGCGCCAACAGAAGTTTTGGCGCATCAGCATGCGCAGTCAATTCGGGCGCTGTGTGCGGGCATGGCTGCACGTGAGGACAGCGTGGGCCCCGCCCTCGTTGATCATCCTGATCTTTCTGTTGACATCCGCGTACTGACCTCCTCAACGCCTGCGGCAGCCCGCAAAGAAATCCTTCACTTAGCTGCAACTGGTGCCCCATTGCTTCTGGTAGGTACGCACGCATTGATTCAAGATACGGTGGATTTGCCGAATCTTGCGGTGGCCGTGGTTGATGAACAGCACCGTTTTGGTGTGGCCCAACGTGACCAATTGCGCCGCCAAAAGAGTGAGCATATTGCCCACCAACTCGTCATGACTGCTACCCCTATTCCGCGCACAGTAGCAATGACTGTCTTTGGGGATCTGGACGAAACGCGAATGCTGGGGATGCCGCCAGGGCGAACTCCTGTGACAACGCATCTGGTTGATGCCAGCAATGCCCAGTGGATGAAGCGCCTGTGGGAGCGTGCCCGCGAAGAAATCGATGCGGGCGGGCGGGTGTATGTCGTCTGCCCACGGATTAGTGCTGATGAGGAAGAATCCTGGCCTGACCTTGACCCAGCGGAGATGCTGGCTGCAGGGGTGGGGACTGGGATGGATAGCGCGGATACGCTAGCCGCCAGTCGCTCACGGACGGGTCGGCGCGGTCGTGGACAATCCGGCCCGCCACCTGCCCAACCACCTGGCCCGCCTCTGGCCAGCGTCGAAGCAGTTGCCGCAATGCTCCGAAATGAAAATGCCCTGGAAGGCCTAGGAATTCACGAATTAACTGGCCAGAATGCGCCTGGTGAAAAAGCTCAGATAATGGAGGATTTTTCATCGGGGCGTGCGCCGCTATTAGTGGCCACAACGGTGATTGAAGTGGGCGTTGACGTACCGGAAGCAACAATGATGGTGATACTTGATGCTCAACAATTTGGGTTATCGCAACTTCATCAGTTACGTGGTCGCGTGGGGCGTTCGTCGCGGCCGTCCCTGTGTATGGCTGTTCACCGGCCAGCGCTCGGCGCCCAATCCCAAGGGCGGCTGGAAGCTTTTGCTTCGACAACAGACGGATTTGCCCTGGCCCAGGCTGATTTGAATCTGCGTCGCGAAGGCGATGTGCTAGGCGCTGACCAGTCAGGACGGGGAAGTGGTTTACATTACCTTTCCGTTTCTCGCGATGAAGACATTGTTATTGCTGCACGTCAGGCTGCCATCGATATTCTTGATCGTGATCCGCAACTGGTGGAGCACCCGGGGCTTGCCGCCGCGGTCCGCAACCGCGCGGGGACAGATGTTGTCTGGATGGAAAGAGGTTAAAAATAAGACAAGCGTGTTGTTGCAGATGAGAAGGGAGGGTGGGGGAGCCCGATTTGGATGTGGCGATGAAAGGGTTAGCCTAGGGGTGGCCAGAGACGAATCTTGATCGGGGAATCGAGAGATTGGGGGGAACCATGGAGTCACCGCATTGGGAGGTCACCGTTGTTGAAGGCGGGGCCACAGTCAATGGTGTACCCATTGAAATGACAGTCCCAAATGTCTATTCCTCTCTTTTTGCGCATCTTGCGGGAGTCGCCCGCCTCGTGGGGCATCCCGTTTTAGCGCGCGGAATCGACCATACCCAAGGAGATGCGGAGTCCTGGTTTACTGTCGATGCGCGGGGGAATGCGGAAGCAGCGGAACCTCCGTTGGCAACACGGCCCCCGTCACGTAATCGTGCGCGTTTGTCGCGTTCAGATCAGGAACGAGGGCGGGGCTCCTCTTCATCTGCGCCTTCCAGTGTCTCTAGCCGTTCCGGGTCTGTAGGGGCCCGAGGTAGTGCCTCAGGATCTGGCAGTGGGTCAGCGACCGGCGCGCAGGGCCCAACGATTGCCCGGCGGTCAGCGCTGGGCCGAAATGAAACGCCAGCCGCTGGGCGGCACGGCGCGCCAACGGGCGGGTCTGACTCAGCGGCCACCGCGTTGCTCACGCCACT
>JAUNHH010000033.1 GCA_030524055.1 Actinomycetaceae bacterium
GCCTTCAGGGGTAGAGGGAGCAGGCTCTTCAATATCGTCAACGCGCATCCAACACAGATCAATCGCGCGGTGTCCCTTGCCTAAAGCAACATGCACCGCTTTAGCCACATCATCAACGGGCAAATGCAGATTCCGCGCAAAAAGATTTCCCGTTCCAGACGGGAGCACACCCATTCGCACGCCCGTTCCAGCCAGACCCGCCGCTACAGCGCGAACAGTGCCATCACCGCCAGCAGCTAACACCACAGACGCGCCATCAGCAACAGCCTGCGCCGCCTGGCCAGTGCCAGGATCTTCCACACTGGTTTCACGCCAATGAACATGCGTCACGCCATGCTCGGCAGCCGCAGCCTCGACTGTGGCTTTAAAAGAATTAAGGTCGTCAAACTTTGACGGGTTGACGATCACCCAGGGACGCGGAATGCCTTTATCTGGGTGAATGGGAGTATGAGGGGCAAGCAACGCCTCCTGATGCGCAGCGCGGCGATCCTGGCGCCGCTTAGTCCTCTGAAATAACGCAAAGCCGCCAATTCCTGCGACCGCAACTGCGCCTAATGCAATAAAAGTCCCTGGGTTCACACAGCAAAGTCTATCTGGAAGGTGGAAGGATCGGCAGTATGAAAAGGTGGGCAGTGGAGCAGAAAAAGCAACACCTACGAGGGCGGGGCGCGCTCCGCCCTCGTCAATATGAGGGCAAGTAAACGTCCATTTTGACCCTTAACGAACCACGCTGAAACTGAGGGGGCCTAGGATAGAGGCATGATTGATGTGCGCGCGCTACGTGAAAACCCTGAACCAGCAAGGGCCTCCCAACGGGCCCGCGGGGCAGATGAGTCCCTTGTAGACCGCATTATCGAGGCCGACGCCCAGCGCAGAACCTCACTCCAGGAATTTGAAACCCTGCGCTCCCAGCAAAAAGAGGTCTCCAAATCCGTAGGGAAAGCCTCCCCAGAAGACCGCCCAGCAATCCTAGCCAAAGCCAAAGAGCTTGCTGAACAGGTCAAAGCCGCCGAAGCTGCCGCAAATGAAGCGGGAGCAGAAGCCGATAAGCTCGCCCGCCTGCTGCCGAACCTCATTGTTGACGGCGTACCCACTGGCGGCGAAGAAGACTTCACGGTGCTGCGCACCGAAGGCCCCGCCATCCGCGACTTTGCCGCCGAAGGCTTTGAACCTGCGGACCATTTGGCCCTTGGTGAAGGGCTGGCCGCAATCGACGTCAAGCGCGGCGCAAAGGTGTCCGGGTCGCGTTTCTACTACCTCACCGGTATTGGGGCGCGCCTCGAATTGGCGCTGATGACAATGGCCATGGATCAGGCTTTAGCCGCTGGCTTTACCCCAATGATGACCCCCACATTAGTCACCCCCGAGGTTATGGGTGGCACAGGATTCCTCAATGAACACTCTGACGAGATTTACTATCTGCCAGCTGATGACCTGTATTTAACGGGCACGTCGGAGGTGGCGCTCGCGGGATATCACGCTGACGAAATCCTTGATTTATCGAATGGCGCGAAGCGCTATTTAGGGTGGTCCACCTGTTATCGGCGTGAAGCTGGGTCAGCTGGTAAAGATACGCGCGGCATTATTCGCGTCCACCAATTCAATAAGGCGGAAATGTTTTCTTTCTGCCGCCCAGAAGAGGCCGCAAATGAGCATGAGCGTTTCTTGGCATGGGAAGAAGAAATGCTGGCAAAACTCGAATTGCCCTATCGGGTGATTGATACTGCTGCCGGCGACTTGGGTACATCAGCAGCACGGAAATTTGACTGTGAAGCGTGGCTGCCTACGCAAGAGCGCTTTATGGAAGTGACCTCAACATCGAATTGCACGACCTTCCAAGCACGCCGCCTAGGTATTCGTGAACGTCGCGACGGAGAAATGTATCCTGTGGCCACCATTAATGGCACATTGGCAACGACCCGGTGGATTGTGGCGCTGCTAGAAAATCACCAATTAGCGGACGGTTCTGTGCGTGTTCCCGCCGCATTGCAGCCCTATCTTGGAGGTCTTGAGGTTTTCGAGAAAGTCGGGTGACAATGACATCTATTCACAACGAGGGCGGGCAAGGAATGTCTTTTTTGACGCCCCCACCTTCTGGGGAACTTGCCCTACCTTTCGAGGAATTGGTTGATCAGGCGCGCGTTGCCCTGCCGCCTGATTTTCCTAGCGATATTCGCCAGGTCCTTTTCGGATTAGATATTGATGGCACGCTCATCACGGGAACCGGGGCATCCCGGCGGGTACGTAGTGCTATTCATGATTTACGCGAGGCCGGGGCGCAGGTGATTATTTCCACTGGTCGCGGCCCAGGAGCCACCGCGCCAATCCTGGCTGAACTTGGTATTGAGCGCGCTATTACTGTCTGCTCTAATGGGGCCAGTATTGTTGAATGGGATCCTGATATTCCTGGTGGGGCGCGCCTGCTACATACTCGCGAATTTATTCCCGCTGCCGCTATTGATATTGTGCAGGCCGTTATTCCCGATGTATTAATTGGCGTGGAAACCCTCCAAGGGTATTTACTCAGCGCCGAATTCCCCCCAGGGGAACTCATTGAATGGAATGAAGTGGCACCCCTGGAAGACTTGCGGGAAATGTCCACCCCAAAGGTGATTTTCCGTGCTCCCTCAATGACAAAAAGCGATTTCCGGCATTTACTGCTGGAAACCCCGCTTGGCCAGGGGCATGAAGTCAATGTGGGGTGGACATCCTGGGCAGATGTCTCCCCGAAAGGCTGCTCTAAAGCCACAGCATTAGAAACCTTGGCCAGTGAATATGGGATCCCGCATAGTGGAACAGTCACTATTGGGGATGGCGCAAATGACGTCGAAATGATTGACTGGGCAGCCTTTGGCGTGGCCATGGGTGGGGCAGGAAATTGGATTAAACGCCGCGCTCAGCATGTAGCGGGAGCCGTAGAAAATGACGGCGCCGCCGCAGTTATGCGCGCTATTTTAGAACGCTAAAGCGGCCGGTTATCGCCCCGCCCACCTGCGCGCAATAGCCACCGTCTCCCCACAATACCCCCGCCCAAAAAGCGCACAATGCACCATGAGGAGGTGCATTTGGTGCAGGGTAATTCGCTCTTTCCAATTGTGAGCCAGAGGTGAAACCTCGTTATAGGCACTCATAATGCGATCGAGGTGCGGGCAGCCAAAAAGGTGGAGCGCTGCCAGGTCATCTTCCGCATGGCCGCCATGGGCAGCCGGGTCAATGAGCACAGCCCCCTGATCGGGTGTCCACATGACATTCCCAGACCATAAATCCCCATGAATTCGTGCCGCCCCAATAGAGCGGTCGCGGGCGTGTGCTTCTTCAACCATTGCCGGCTGTGCATGGTCACAATCGCCAGCGCTTAGGCGCGCACAGAGGTCCTCAATAGTGGCCCGTTCTGATGGAGTAAAAGGAGAGCGTTCGATATAGGGCGCAATACGATAGCGGGCAAAGAAATCGCCCCAGGAGGGGGATGAATCGCGCCCCGCCCTCGTCAATGGCAATATTTCCCCACCAATATGCCCATGACTGGCTGACAAACCTGCTGGTGGCGCGCCAAAATGCGAGGCGCCAGCCGCATGAGTGAAGGCTAATCGTCGCCCAAAGTCTTCGGCATCACGGGTTGAAGGGCGGGTGGAGCGTAGTCGAGGTTCGTCAATCCACGTCGGACCACTATCGAGCACGGGAACGACGCGGACAGCGTCCGGCCCAGCATCAGCCAACCAGCGTAAACTCGCCACCTCATGCGCAATAGCCGTTTCCCGATGATCTGTTTTCCGGAAAATATCCTGCCTTGCCACCCCTTCACCGTAATGCACAGATGTCCTCTGGGCGGCAGGGCGTGCGCGCATTTGATGCAGACAAGACCTCAGGCACGCTTACCTGTTAGCGTTATAGGCGGACAATGTCGCCCAGATGTACTTGAGGAGCCCTCATGAGCACCACCGCCCGAACCATTATCGAGTCCGGGGCTGCGACCCTAGGAATCGAATTGGGGTCAACTCGTATTAAAGCCGTCCTTATTGGACCTGATCATGAGGTTCTTGCAACGGGGTCTCACACATGGGAAAACCAATTAGTTGATGGCTACTGGACCTACGACCTGGACGATGCCAAGGCCGGGCTGGCCAACGCCTACCGCGCAATGGCCGAGGATTGCCAGGCTCGCCACGAGGTCGTTCCCACCCAGTTGGAGGCCGTTGGTATTTCCGCCATGATGCACGGCCACCTGGCTTTTGACGAGGCCGGGGAGCTTCTGGTTCCCTTCCGGACCTGGCGTAATGTCAACGCGGGAGCAGCCGCCGAAGAACTCTCGCAGCTGTTGCAGATTAATATCCCCATGCGCTGGTCCATTGCTCACCTGCACCAAGTTGTGCTGGATAACGAACCACACGCGACGAAGATTGCTCATATCACCACCCTGGCCGGGTGGGTTCACGAGCTACTCAGCGGCGAACGCGTTGTTGGTATCGGCGAAGCCTCCGGTATTTTCCCCGTGGATTCTGCCGCGCTGGACTGGGATCAGCAGCGCATTGAAGTGTATGACAGCCACGTTGCTGACTATCAACTCCCGTGGAAACTCGGCGACCTCTTGCCCAAGGTGCTGCCCGCTGGGGCTGCGGCTGGCGCGCTGACCGCCGACGGTGCCGCCGTTTTGGATCCGACCGGGGCCCTGCAGGCTGGGGCGCGGATGTGCCCGCCTGAAGGCGATGCTGGCACCGGAATGGTGGCGACCAATGCGGTGGCTGCGCGCACAGGAAATGTTTCGGTGGGAACGTCTCTCTTTGCCATGCTGGTCCTGGAGCGACCCATTAAGGGACTCCATATGGAAATTGACCCGGTGACCACGCCTGATGGGGCGCCAGTGGCGATGGTCCACTCGAATAATGGATCCTCCGAGATCGACGAATGGGTGGGTGTTTTCAGCGAATTTGCTGCCCTGGCGGGGGTGGATATTCCTAAAGGCAAGATTTATGACCTGGTGTTGGAAACTTCCCTGAAGGGCGCGGCTGACGGCGGGGAAATGCTGGCCTATAACCTCCTGTCTGGTGAGCCGGTGATTGGTGTCGATGAAGGGCGGCCGCTATTCCTGCGTGCGCCCGGTTCTGGCATTGATTTAGCGACCTTTATTCGCGTGAATCTGATGGCCATGTTTGCGCCGCTGCGGGCAGGAATGGATATTCTCGCCGAGCAGGGCGTGGAAGTTGATCGCCTGCTGGCACATGGCGGAATCTTGGCAACGCCGGGTGTGGCCCAAAAGATCCTTGCGGACTCGGTGCGGATCCCGATTGCTGTGGGGACTACAGCCAGTGAGGGTGGCGCCTGGGGTATTGCCGTTTTGGCGCGCTATGCCAGTGTGGTGGCTGAAGGGGGAGCTGCGACCTTGCCGGAGTACTTGAATACGAAGGTGTTCGCTGGGGCGGATGAGTCAGTGATTGCCCCTGATGACGCAGATGCGACGGCCTTTGATTCCTTCCAGGAACGCTATCTGAAGGGGACAGCGATTATCCAGGCGGCAGCTGAGAATTCCTGAGTAGGTGAAAGGGCCCGCGGCATCAGTGCAGTGATCGGGCATTGACGAGGGCGGGGCGCTTTTGCTGATATGAGGCGGCGCTATGGCCATGTGGCTGTAGCGCCGCTTTGTGTAGGGAGTGCGCGTATGTGTCTGGCAGCGGATCCTCTTCTCTTTTAGACTGGGGAATAGAACTGCTGATATGGGGGTTATCATGCATGTATTCGGCGTATTGTTCATGATTGTCGCCGTCATTGTTTTAATAGCGACGGCCATTAATCCAAAAGGCGTCTGGGAGGTAACAGAATCCTGGAAATACAAAGATCCAGACGCCAATGAGCCCAGCGAAATAGCATTTGCTTTCGGGCGGATTTCAGCGATTATTACGCTTCTGGTTTTTGTTGTCGCAGGGTTGTCTTTATGGGGAATGACGGCTGAAAGAGAAGGAGAAAAGCGTGAGTCCGTGGCGGCGGAAAACGAAAGAGAAGAAGAAAAACGTGCATCTGTGCCGGCAGAAAGCGAAGGCGAAGCTGCTGATAGGCAACCCAAAGGTGACAGGCAAAAGACGAGGAATTCTTTGGAGAGACTATTTCAGGTCAGAGATCTTATTGTCACTGACATTGGAGAAAGGGACCACGAGCATGTAAGCGTAATCGATAATCTCGAGGGGTGGATTGCTCCAACCTCAGTCATTGTGCCAACCGGTCAACAAAATACAGCGGCCTATGATCACGTTGATGCGTATCTAACTTCCGGAAGTGGGGCGGGGTCTCAGGAGGGAGTGGCGAAACCACACATGGATCGAAGCCGCGATCCAGGCCGAAAGGCGGACTTTATCTTGGTCCACCGTTTAGATCTGCGCAGCGACACAACAATCCGCTGTTACCCTGTTACATACTCGGTGACAGTTGAAGCGGATCGGATTGTCGTTGGATTTAAAGAATGCCCCCGGAAGATTCGTGGTGGGCAGTTGGATAATGCGGCAAGCGCTGATGAGACACCCAGTGGGGACGCTGCTCCTAGTGGGGGTGCTGTGGGCGAGGCGGATGGTGCTACCAGTGCTTCTGGGCAAGAGTCTGCTCCAATGCTCGGCAGGCCAGAGGACTCAGAGATTCTTCTTTTGGGTATCGACCTTCACGAGCCGAACGGAAATAAAGAGATCGTCGGACTGGATGGCACGCCAATCCCTGTGACCGTTATTCCGCAGGACATTGCCCAGCAGTAGGGCAAGGCTAGTTCGGGTAGGGCGTATTAAAATCTGCCTATGCGCCCATTTTCTGATGCTGTGATTGCCCATATTGAACGCCTCGGGGGAAGTTGGAAAGAGGTGTCAGAAAATGCCACATTAACAGAGCGTACTTGTGCTATTAACTTTCCCAAGCGCCTGCTAGATGTCGATACGGTGAAAGATCATATGTCGCCAGAAGCATTGGGTTTGCCCTCAATTGAGGCTATAAAAGAAATGGATCAGCCGCTGCCTGACGTGCCCGTGACGGAGGCTCTCCCCTGTGGGGTGCGCTGGGCGGGAGATGAATGGCAACCGTGGGGTGTGCAATTTGAGGGCCAGAAAAATCCATTGGATTTCGCTGAGATTGACGAGGACATTCTGGAGGATATGCTCGAGGCCTTGAATAGGACAACAGGCACTCGCATTATCCAGGTCACCTGGAGCGATGGCTGGCCCAATCATCACTTGTTCCTCGACGATGACCCGCATCCTGAAGACCCAGCTGTGTATTCCACAGACCATGAGGTCTATATGAGCGAAATTGAGCGGCCTGCAGCCTCATTAAGTGAATGGCTATCAGAGATGCTCACCGATGACGAAGTTTATGCCCTTATTGCGCAAGGATAGTAGTAGGAAGAGGAATACCCCCTCACGGAGTAGCCTGCGCACAGTGCTTCAGGCGCTTATTCCCGTCGTATGGGTGGACAATCCGCCGCCAGGACGTATTTCCAGGTGGCGATTGTCGTTGTGGGCGCGGTTTGTCAGTTGGGGCCGCGGGCCCGTCATTCCCAACCCGGGCAAATAGCGGCCCCGCCCTCGTAAACCCTAACTGCGACTCTTCAGGTAGAAATATGCAGCGCAGTAAATCACTGCGGCAATAACGAGAATCACCCAGGAAATCGTCCACCCATGGAAAACAAATCCCCACACAAAATAGATCACCGCTGCAAGGATCCAGAAGATTACACTGAATAGAAGGAAACGCCCATCGCTGGCAAGATTACTTTGACGAGGATAATGCCCAGCAGAATGCGCAGGCCCCTGCCCAGAAACACCATAACCGCTGGCGCCTAACACATTGCCATATTGACGATCCTGCTGCGAATCTAGAGCAGCATTGGCTGACTGGGCACTTGTCCTTGCCGCGTTGGTATTTGTCGCAGGCGCACTATTCTCAGCTACTGCGTGATGTGTCTCAGGTGAAACCCGGCCACTGTCGCCAGGGGTGGACTCAGCCGCAGGCTCTGCTGCACTAGTGGGAGCCGCGCCCTCGTCACTGGGAACAGACAACTGAGGAGAGGCGGGGCTGCTAGTAGTTTCCGCTCCGCTGGACGCTTCAGCCCCGGTATCACGAACAACGCGCTGAGCGGGAATCGACCCGGAAACTATGGGTACGCCACCAGTTCCTTCTCCACGCAGTATTTCGACAATGCCTAAGCGCTGCGCCATTTTGTCGAGATTTCCATATTCGGAAATGACCGAACCAATTGCCTCATTAGGTGAATAGCCGTGGACGACAAGTTCACTAAAGCGTTCCTCCATAAGAAGGCGCAAATTCGCCTTCGCGCCAATCAAACGCCGTGTCTGCGGGAGGTGCGCAAACATGGCATCAAGGTGAGCGAGAGCAGCTTTCATGGCGTCATTCCTTTCGTGAAACGACTGAGCGATCCACTGTGAGGTCTTATCTCGACCATACTGCAAGTTCTTGTGTTGGGTAATAAAGCCCGCTAAGTTTCAGCGAGTTTGCAGCTTGCTCTAAGTTCTTCCGCGTGATCGATCCATTTCCTCGTGTTTTGCGCTCACCCTGTACTCTTCTTATATGGGTAAAGCCAGCCGCCGTAAAAAGGTCACGAACCTCGCTAACCGTCCTGCGCCACGTGCGCCAATACCTTTTGTGGAACGTCCCTTTGAGGGTCTTCCCGTTGAATTGGAATTGGTAGCGATGCGTGAAATCATTCCGTGCGCCGTGCTCAGTGCGCGGACAACACAAGAGCATGGGGGGATCGAATTCGATCTTGTCACCCTGGTTCCCGATGGGCAGCCTGCCATGGTCCGCGGCGATGGGCGCATCCTCGTTGGCCTGCAAACTCGGTCGTCATCTGGGGATTTGTCCCACGATGCGGGTGCGGCCCTGCTGGCCGCGATTGCCGCTAAAGAAGATGGCGTTGAAGGTGCCATCAGTATTGATGTGCGCGAACCCGCGCCGCGCCTGCAGGACCTGTTAGACCCCAAGGGTTTTGGCTCGCTCGAATTAGCCCGCGATTATGGGTACTGGTTCAACCCGGAGGAAGAACTCACCGCCCAAATGCGTGAGGCGCTGGAGCAAAACCGTGATGAGGTTGTTCCGACTGAAGCCGTGCCCGGTGTGGAACGCATGTATTGGTGCCAGATGAACCGTAATTTCGTCCGCGTCCTCACTGATGTCGATGAATATGCGCTTTTTAATGCCCTGGCCCGCCTGCATGTCAAGGGTGAAGCCGCTATGGGTGAAGGGTCGCGTTTTGTGGGTGCTTTCCGCGCCTGTGGTGTCGCGATCCCCGTTTTCGAATTGGCTGAGGGGGTCAGCAGTGACGACGTTGCTTCTGACGCAAAAATCTTCGAGAAAGCCCTGGCTGCCGCCGTTAAGGTTACCGATCCGCTCAGTGCTGATGAACGTCGCGCCCGCGATGGGATGGTGTCGCGGCAGGTGACGATTCGCTAACGTTTCTTGTCCGTGAAATATCGACGAGGGCGGGGTTGTGCTTGATATAGCAGCCCCGCCCTCGTTGATATGTGACCTTTCACCGATGCGCAAATGCGCGCACTCGTGCGCCGTGGGGACTTAGCATGGAATGGTGAAATCTCAACCAGCCGTGGGTGGGGCGGATCAGCCGGCCCTACATCGCATTGCTGCGGTTATTCCTGCCCATAATGTGGCTCGCGATATTGCGGCAACAGTGAGGGCATGCCGTGCCATTCCTGGAGTGGATCTGCTGGTTGTTGTCGATGATGGTTCTGACGATGAAACAGGGCGGGCGGCGCGCGCCGCGGGCGCCGTGGTGGTGCGTCATTCTGTTCCACGAGGGCGGGCTTCCGCTATGGAAACCGGCGTGAAAGTCGCCGCCATGCGCGACCATGCTGACCTTCCCGCCCGACATATTCTTTTTCTTTCTGGTGACCTGGGTGAATCGGCGGTTGAAGCCACCAGCCTGGTGGAAGCCGTTGTGGATGGCCGGGCTGACTGTGCGGTAGGCGTGAATCCCTCAACTCCGGCCGTAAAAGGGAGCTCGGTCAATATGGCCAGGCGCGCGATTCGCCGGGCCACTGGATGGGACCCTCTTCACCCTTTGGCGCATGAACGCTGTGTTACCCGCGAAGTGCTCAATGCAGTTATGCCTTTTTCTAATGGGCACGGTTTAGAAGTGGCCCTAGCTATTGACTTATTGTCGGAGGGCTTCAGCATTATTGAGCTTCCCTGCGCATTTACTCATTTGGCTGCAGAAGATGCGGTGGAACGTTATCAACGGCCCGTGCGTTATGCCGAAACAATCGCCTCCATTGTGATGAAGTGGCTAAAACGTAAGCGCCTATCGAAACGTCGTAAAGCAACAAAAGAACAGAAAATGGGTGAGCCTTATCCACTGCCTGCATCTGAACGTCGGGCAGCGCAGGTTTAAACAGACGTGTGGGCCGTAAGGTGGTGGCGTAACGCTGAATGCGCGCCGCCACCACCATTTAGGCACTAACGCGCCCTGCGTAACCTCAGTGAATTGGCAACAACAGTGACTGACGATAATGCCATTGCTGCTGCGGCAATCATTGGGCTGAGATATCCGCTCATTGCCAAGGGAATCATCACGATATTGTAGGCAAAAGCCCAGAAGAGATTCTCTTTGATAATGCGCAAGGTCCGCCGTGAAAGGCGAATAGCAGTGGGCGCAGCCTGAGGCGTCGAATTCATGAGAGTAATATCAGCAACCTCAATAGCAATATCACTGCCTGATCCCATTGCCATTCCTAAACCGGCACTGCCAGCTTGAGCTAATGCGGCAGCGTCATTCACGCCATCGCCGACCATTGCCACAGTGGCACCAGACTTTTGGAGATCAGCAATAACGCTGCGTTTATCCTCCGGGAGGACCTCGGCAATCACTTTTTCGATTCCGAGTTGGCCAGCAATATGGTGGGCTGCTCCCGCATTATCGCCAGTGAGAAGAATCGGAGTAATATCGAGGTCACGGATTTGCCTAATCGCCTCTGTCGCGCCCTCTTTCAGATGGTCACGAATGACAAGGGCACCAAGAATCTCAATCCCCTCTAATGGGCCGGCAAGATGGCGTTGAATAGTGGGCGTTGCAGCCTCTTCATTTAGGGGAGTTTCTGCGCTGCTATTACTGTGCCTTGAGAGAATAGAGGCGGAATATCCGGCGGCCTCAACAATATGAACGAGATCCTCATTGGCAATATCGCGATCTAAAGTCACCCGTGCCGATTCCGTCGCTAAATTCACTGTGGCGTTAACGCCTTCGACCTTGCCAAGTTTGCGTTCTACTCGGCGCACACAGGCCGCGCAGGTCATTCCCTGAATACTCATATCCACAGTAAATAGAGCATCCATGGAGGGTTTATCCAGGGTAGCGATTGAAGGAATTGCGGCCCCGCCCTCGTGAATTGAGGGGGAATCCGTCCACGAAGGAATGCGGGCGGCCACGACAA
>JAUNHH010000016.1:0-8346 GCA_030524055.1 Actinomycetaceae bacterium
ACTGTCACCGATGTCCTGACACAGAACTGTCACCCATGTCCTGAGACATAACAACAAATATCTATGCGTATAACAGGGGGTATTTGTCCCTAACTGTAGAGTTTTGTCCTTAACGTTCTGGTTGCCCCCTTGTAAGAGCACTGCCCTGACCCAGCAGCAAGCTCCTCTCCATTCCGCACTGGCACATAAACATAACTGGCACACAAAGCGCCGCGACAATGAGTCTTTTACCAGGCAAACCACATCATGGGCGCGCTTTGTCACTCACAGCGCCGCCCCCCCGCCCACACCGCGGCCACGGCCCAGAGCAACCACATGCCAACAATCCGCTCCCCCCACAGGAAAGTGCCCCGCCCTCGTAGATTTCGCTACAAGGACGGGGCACCCACACCCGCAATCACCCCTCACTTAGCCGGGTGACTGACTCTCATCGCCTGGTGGCCTACCGGGAGTCCCCGGCTGACGGGGTTGTTGTTGGTCGCCGGGCGGACGTTCCCGATCGCCCTCTCCGTCACGGTCATCGTCATCGTCGCGGTCACCTTCACTGGGTGGTGGTGGCGTCTGGCCACCGCCGCCTCCGCCGCCTCCACCACCGGTGGATTGACCGCCTTCAGCAGGCGGAGCGGGCTGCGGATTCGGAGCTGGTGTGGACTGCGGAGCCTCCGGAGCTGGTGCTGGCGTGGACTGCGGCGCCTCCTCAGGGGCAGGGGCCGATGGAGCAGCAGACTGGGCCTGAGGCGCATAGTTCGTGGCAGGGCGATAGACCTCTTCGTACCACTCAAAGTCCTGCACTGTCAGCGATCCTTCAATGGCCTTCATATAGTGCATCCACACGTCCACAGGCCAGTCACCACCGTGGAATTGATCCAAGCCACCAATATTGTCCAGTGGCAGCGGATTACCGTTCTCATCCAACTTGTACATGGTGACAGCAGTAGACAATTCGGGCACAAACCCAATGAATTGCGCGGACTTCTGCTCTTCTGACGTACCCGTCTTACCGCCGGAAGCAACACTGAGTTCAGCAACTTCTTCGGCGGTGCCACCATAATCGGTGACAGCCTGCATAGCGGGAAGAATCGAGCTCACGTCTTCCACATTGAATTTCTCTTCAGGTGCAATGGTGGGCGCATAGGCCTTTGAACCGTCAGGGTTTTGGACTTCGCGAATAATGTGCGGGGTCACGCGCTTTCCACCAGAGGCAATTGTCGCGTAGGAATTCGACAGGTCCAGATTTGTTGGTGCAGCAAAGCCCAGCACATTCAACATACTGTCATCGAGGCCAGTCGTATCCTCAGGAATACCCGCAGCGATAGCGGCCTTCTTTGTATTTTCCGGCCCGACATCCTCATTCAGCCCCACAAAAGCGGTGTTAATAGAGAATTTCATGGCCTTGACCATGTCTACTTTGCCAAAAGAATGCCCGCCGTCATTAGATACGGGGATTTCCATTGAGGCGAAGTACTTCGGGGAATTCCCGTCATAGACGTCATTAATAGATCCACCAAGCTCTGCATTCGCCAAAAGAGTGAAGGCCTTAAAGGTTGACCCAGCCATATTAATATCCTGGGTCGCCGCATTCTGTTGGCGCTTTTGGTAGTCCTCGCCGCCAAATTCGGCGACAATCTCGCCATTACGTGGATCTACCGAGGACATGGCGACTTTCATAGTGGCCGGATCCCAGCCTTCCACCTCTTTCATCGAGTTGGCGGCAGCAACCATGGCATCCTGGCGACCCTTATCAATGGTGGTAATAATCTTCAGGCCACCGGTGTCAATCTGGTCATCAGTAAAGGCACCTGTAGAGGTCAACTCTGCGCGCACCTGCTGCATGAGGTAGCCATTCGGGCCAGAAAAGTCCTCAGCAGTCATTGTGGCCGGGTCAATGGTCTTCGGGAAGGTCTGACCTTTTGCGTCTTCGGCTTTAATCCAGCCGTCTTCGACCATCAGGTCAATAACGCGCTGCCAGCGGATTTTCGCCTGATCAGGGTCAATGGCGGGGTCCCATGCAGAAGGAGCAGGAATAATGCCTGCAATCATGGCCGCTTCTGACAGGGTCATATCTTTCGCTGGGTGACCAAAATAGGCTTGAGACGCAGCTTCAATACCATAGGCGCCTCGCCCAAAGTAAATGGTATTGAGGTAGTTGCCGAGGATTTCATCCTTGGTTTGTTCGCGGTTAATTTTCACCGCGAGAATCGCTTCTTCGAGTTTGCCCACATAGTCTGTGGTTTGACCCATGTAATAGCGTTCCACATACTGCTGGGTCAGGGATGAACCACCTTGACGACTGCCTGTGGTGACATTAGAAACGAGGGCGCGGAAAATACCGCGAACGTCAATACCGGAGTTCTCATAGAAGGTCCGGTCTTCGCTGGCAACAACAGCTTTAGAGACATAATCGGGCAGTGTTGTCGGGTCAATAATTGTCCTATTAACTTCCGACAGGGAACCCATTTTTGTATTGCCGTCGGCGTAATAGACATTCGTTGTCTGCGCCAAGGCGAATTGGTCAACAGCAGGAACTTGAGCCCGCGAATATAAATAAAGAAGCGTTCCTGTGCCCGCAATAATAATGGCGAGGAAAGTAAAGAGGAACCCTAAAGCAATGCGGCGAAGCCAGCGACGCTTTTTCTTTCCCTGTTTTGCGGCACGGTTTTTTGGTCCGCGACGCGATGAGGCCGCGCGGGCACTATGCCCGGCAGCAGCGCCAGTTGCACTTGCCGCGCCAGCCCCCTGAGCACCACTTGCACCAGTGCCTGCTGTAGCAGCGGCAGCCTGGGGCATACCGGCATCGGCGGGAAGCCATGACAGTGCATCCCCCGATGGCGAAGCGTCCGTCTGACGCAAGCGCCGTCGGGCAGGTCTCGCTGAAGCCTCGTGCGGTGACGAGGCCGGGGCACCCTGGGGTGCGCCGCTGCGAGCCGCGTCTGCCCGCGAGGGCGGGAAGTGCTGAGTCTCGTCGGAGGTGGCCACGTGGTCGCCTTTCTCAGGGGATAGTCACCCCCAGCCTATTGCGCTTTGCCTGCCACTGGCACGTCACTGTGGCCATTCATACGTCGCTGTGAGGAAGATGTGGAAGTTTCCTGCGCCTTTATCTGCCCAAAGTCCCATCGCCTGCACATTGACCACTCACAGAACCTTGCCTATATGTAGCACACCTACTATATTTATTAGCGTTGAGACAAGCAGATGGAAGGCCCGCAGCGATGAGTATCAACCAGACTGTCACGCACACCACTTCTCCCAGTTGGCGCCCCGTCCTCGTATTTGTTGCCATTGCCTACGCTCTGGCCTGGCTTATCTCGATTCCCCTATGGCTGACGGGCGGCCTGACCTCTCCATTCTTCGTCATCGTCGCCCTACTCACCATGTTCACCCCTATGATCGCCGCGGCCCTCACTGTCCGTTTCGTCGAGCATTCACCATTGCTTGACGCCTGGGGCTGGCGCGTGCGCTCACCTTGGTTAAAGCGCACCACCGCGACCACGCTATTAACGTGGCTCATTCTTTTTACGGCAATTATGGTGGCACTAGCTATTTCCGCACTTTTTGGCACCTACATTTTCGACATTGCGGGAATGAGCGCTTTTCGGGCTCTGATTGAGGCCCAAAGTGCCGCGCAAGGAGCGACAAGCAACATTCCCGACGGAGCCCTCCGAGCAATATGGATTAGCCAATTGGCCATGATCATTCCAGCGAGTTTTATTAACGCGATTCCCGCAATGGGAGAGGAAGCTGGGTGGCGAGGATTTCTTCTTCCGCGCTTAATTGACCTGGTCGGCCACCGTTCGGCGATTCTCTTAATGGGACCGATTTGGGGTTTGTGGCATGCTCCTCTATTGCTGCTTGGGTATAACTATCCGATGAATCCAGTGCTGGGTTTGCTCATGATGAGCGTTTTTTGCACTGGCGTTGGCGCAATTCTTGCGTGGGCAACTCTTCGCACGGGAAATTCCTTTGCAGCAGCCTTGGGACACGGGTTTATTAATAGCGCCTTGCCCTCATTAATGCTGGCACTCGCTTCCGATGCCCAGCCAGTTGATACTGTTTTTGCCACCCTCATGGGTTTTGCGGGATGGCCAGTTTTAGCTGTCATGACCCTATGGGCATTATTTTCATTAACGAGGGCGGGGCGCGAATCCCAAGTGACTCCTGCGCCTATGTCATCTCAGCCATCAAAGTAGTCGGCCGCCTGAGGTTTTTGGGCCCGCTCTTTACAGATACCCGGTGTGCTCAAGGCAGTGTTCCTTTCTCAAGGCCGAGTTTTCACCTCAGGGCAGCGTTAATTCGCCATTTAACCGTGCCTTGAGCACACAACTATGCCCTGAGCGCCAAAGTATGCCTTGAGCACACAGCGCCGCCAGAAAGCCAGAGCCTCATCAACACCCGGCACCTTCTTCTCCAACACGCGCCGCCCTCGTACCACTTTCCATGTCAATAAATGCCATGTAAAGTATCACGCTGTGAGCACCCTTCGCCCGCCCAACGCCGACGTCTTCGCCGCAGTCATTCAGGCGGAAGTCCTCCTGTGGAACCGCCTCGAAAAAGACCTGCGCGCCACTGAAAATGCCACCTCGCTTGCCCGCTACCTGGTCCTTCGCCAGATTCACCACGGGCAAGACTCAGGCGGATTTCGCGTTCAAGACATTGCGCGCGCTCAGCACTGCACTATTAGCGCTGCTTCGCGCCACCTTGACCGCCTCGAAAAAGATGGGCTGATTACCCGCACTGCATGCACTGATGACCGCCGAGCCCTGCGCCTGCACCTCACTGAGGACGGCCTCCAGCGTATGCGCGCAGCTCAAGCCACTTTTGAGGCGACGTTGTCTTCCTTATTGAACCGCTTTGATGACCAGTCCCTTCACCACCTTGTCACCCTCTTGACTTCGCTGGCGCACACCATCGACCCAGAGCACACAAAGGAGTCCACCTCATGACCTCCATGCGCGCCATTGTGATTGACGGTCCAGGTGGCCCCGAGGCCCTGCACCTTCGCGACATTCCACGGCCCACACCCGCCCCCGGTGAAGTCCTCATTCGCATTGAAGCTTTCGGCCTGAACCGCTCGGAACAGCATTTCCGCAAAGGAATGGCCTCATTTGGTTCTTTCCCTAGGGTTCCAGGCCTAGAGGCAGTTGGGACCATCGTCAGCGCTCCTGGCACCGACCTCGTAAAAGGAACCCAAGTGGCGGCCCTTATGGGCGGAATGGGACGCCTTTTTGATGGGGGATACGCGGAATATTGCTGCACGCCAGCCGAGAATGTGATTCCCTTCCATTCTGATTTACCGTGGGAAATCCTCGGCGCAGTCCCGGAAATGTTGCAAACCGCTTATGGGTCCCTCACTATTGGAGTTGGTGCGCAACCGAAAAACACGATCCTTATCCGCGGGGCAACGTCTTCTATTGGGCTCATGTGTTTATCGTTATGTGCACAACGTGGCATTACTACTATTGCCACTACTCGACGTGAAGAAAATATCGACCTTTTACGCGCGGCTGGCGCCACGCATAGTGTTATTGATTCTGGGCATATTGCCCCTGAGGTTATTGCCCTCACCAATGGAAAAGGCGCAGATGGCGCCATTGAATTAGTGGGAACACAGACCTTAAAAGACACTGTAGCGGCTCTGCACCCAGGAGCAACTGCCTGTTTTACAGGAATGCTCTCTGATACATGGACCATCGAGAACTTTAACCCTATGGATCTTCTTCCTAATGGACACCGCCTGACTGCATATTCGGGACAGGCGCGGGATCTCCCTGCCAGTGTCCTCCAGGACTACCTGGATTCCTTGGCACGCGGTGACACCGCCCCCGTTCATGCCACGGTTTTTAATGGCCTGGAGCAGGTGCGCGCCGCTCATGAGGCGATGGACGCTAATGTTCCTGGAAAGAAAGTGGTGCGTGTCCGCCACGCTGATGCGCCAGAGCGCGGGCCAGAACCAACACTCGCGCCACAACCTGCACCCCCAACAGGAAGGATCACTCGGTGATTACCTTCGACAACGTCCATAAAACCTTCCCCGGTGGGGTGGTTGCTGTGGGCGGAGTGTCTTTAGAAGTACCCACGGGATCCACAACGGTCCTTCTCGGCACATCAGGATCAGGCAAAACTACCTTGATGCGAATGGTGAACCGCATGGTCACCCCCACATCAGGTCGCGTCCTGGTCAATAATCAGGATGTCGCCACAATGGATCCGGTCCGCTTGCGACGCTCCATTGGTTATGTCCTTCAAGATGGGGGTCTTTTCCCGCATCAAAGGGTGATTGACAATATTACGACGGTTCCAGTTCTTGACGGAACACCTCGTGCCCAAGCCCGCGAGCGCGCCATGGAACTTTTAGAGCTCGTCGGTTTGCCCGCGGATTGCGCGTCGCGTTTCCCGGCTCAACTCTCTGGCGGGCAGCGTCAGCGCGTGGGGGTGGCGCGAGCGCTCGCCAATAAACCGGATCTTCTGTTGATGGATGAGCCTTTTGGGGCGCTTGACCCGCTGGTCCGTTCTGGCCTACAGCAGGAGCTTCGCGATCTTCAGCACCGTTTGGGGACGACGATTCTTTTTGTCACCCACGACGTTGATGAGGCTTTCCTTCTCGGCGATGAGGTGGTCATCCTGCGCACAGGCGGCATGGTGGCGCAGGTTGGCGCTCCGGCTGAACTTTTGGCCTCCCCCGCAGATGATTTTGTTGCGGATTTCGTGGGGGCGTCGGCGGCGCGCAGGCGGTTGCGCACAATCAACGAGGGCGGGGCGACTCTCATTATTGACGAGGACGGACGCCCTCTGGGATGTCTGGATGAGGCGTCGGTCGCCCACAACACTCCGGCTGCGCAGAACACTCCGACCGCCCACGACGCCCCGACCTCGCAGAACGCCCCGGCCTCGCAGGATGTACCACTCCCACAGGCCAACCCGTCTGCGGGCACACCCCAAGAGCACCGGGGGCGCCCATGACGTGGCTCCCTCAGAATCTGTCGTGGTTGGCTGAGCTGGTGGCCACCCACCTGGCTTTAGCACTTCCAGCTATTGTCCTGAGCTTGTTGGTGTCTATTCCTTTGGCAAGATTTGCTCTTGCTCGCCCAACCTTTGGCCACCCTTTATTGGCTGGATTAGCACTGCTCTACGCGATTCCTTCACTACCGCTGCTCATTATTGTGCCGGTGGTTTTAGGCACGGGCCTGCGTTCTCCACTCAATATGGTTCTGGTGTTATCCCTGTACGGGGTGGCGATTCTTGTGGGCAGTTGTGCCAGAGCTTTTGAGGCTGTTCCCCATTCGGTGGCGGAATCGGCGCGCGCTATGGGAATGGGATCGCTGCGACGCTTTTTTAGCGTGGAGTTACCGCTGGCTATTCCCATCATTATGTCCGGGCTTCGTGTTGTCGCCGCATCAACGATTTCCCTAGTCACTGTTGGTGCAGTGGTTGGAGTCCAGTCATTGGGGACGCTTTTTACTGACGGTTTCCAGCGCGGCATTATTGAAGAGGTCCTCACTGGAGTTGTCGCCACGGTGGCCCTGGCATTCCTTATTGATCTGGCCATTGTGGGGATTACTCGCCTAGCTACTCCATGGCGGAAATATCAGGGGGCCGGCGCATGACGATTCTTCTGGAAGCCCTCGCGTGGCTTTTTAATCCAGCAAATTGGGTGGGGGATGGGTCGATTCCGGCTCGCCTTCTTGAACATCTCCTCATTACTGCGGGCGTGGTGTTTTTTACGGCCCTCATTGCCCTGCCTATTGGTGCTCTGATTGGTCACACTGGCCGCGGAGCAGTTCTTGTGCCTTTCTCTGTGGGCGCTGCCCGCTCACTGCCCACCTTAGGTTTGCTGACTTTAGCTGGCCTGTGGCTGGGTATTGGTTTGGGTGCTCCCCTTCTCGCTCTAGTGATTTTGGCTGCGCCACCGCTTTTAGCGGCCGCGCATTCGGGTATTGCTGGGGCCCCGCCCTCGACTGTTGATGCGGCCCGCGCCATTGGCTTGACCGAATGGCAAGTTTTTACTCATGTGGAATTGCCGCACGCTGCAGGCCTCATCCTCCAGGGTCTGCGCTCAACCACTCTGCAGGTGGTGGCCACTGCGACCTTGGCGGCGTGGACAGCAGATGCGGGCCTGGGTCGCCTCCTCTTTACGGGATTAAAAACCCGCGATTATGCGCAGATGATTGCGGGCGCCTTGCTCGTTGTCATCCTCGCATTAGTTCTCGATTTCGCCCTCGCCCTTGGGGGGAAAGTTTCGCGCGTTGGCCCCTCTTCTTCTCCCGACGAGGCCGGGGCTGCGTCTTAAACACCTTTGTCGCCGCACACTCACCCATTCTTTTAGGAGCTCTGATGATTACTCGACCCTTT
>JAUNHH010000016.1:8446-51043 GCA_030524055.1 Actinomycetaceae bacterium
TGTCGCCGCACACTCACCCATTCTTTTAGGAGCTCTGATGATTACTCGACCCTTTATCCGCGCCACAACAGTTGGCTCCCTAGCCACCGCTGCTCTGGTTCTTGCTGCCTGCGGCACCACTTCCTCACTTGAAGGCGAATCCGCCTCAAGCAGTGCTGCTGGCCAGAGCGGTTCCTCGCAGACTCTGGTTATTGGTTCGCAGGACTATTACTCGAATGAGATTATCGCCCAGGCTTATGCTCTGGCTTTAGAAGATGCTGGGTATACGGTTCAGCGGGATTTACGTATTGGTCAACGTGAGGTTTATATGCCAGAACTTCAGGCTGGAAAAATCGATGTTTTCCCTGAATATACGGGGAATCTCCTCCAGTATTTAGATGCGAAAGCCACTCAGCGCACTGCGGATGAGGTCCATGCGGCCCTCGGTAAAACCATGCCGAAAGGTTTACGTGTTCTTGACCAAGCGCAGGCTTCTGACCAGGATTCCTTTGTGGTCACCTCTGATTTTGCTAAGCAGCACAATCTGAAAACCATTGGTGACCTGGCAAAAGTCAAGGACATTACTCTGGGTGGAAATTCCGAGTTAAAAACCCGCCCTTATGGTCCCGACGGCTTGAAATCCACCTATGACGTCACGGTGAACTTCACGCCTATTGAGGATTCTGGAGGGGCCCTCACCGTTGATGCTCTGCGCCGCGGCCAAGTCCAATTAGTCGATATTTACTCGGCGAATCCTGCTCTGGCTTCTGACGACCTGGTGGTATTAGAAGACCCCAAGGGTTTACTGCTCGCCTCCCATGTGGTGCCAGTCGTTTCTGATCGCGTTGACGAGGGCGCAGTCGAAGTTATTAATAAGGTCTCTGCTGCCATGGACGCTAAAGACCTCCAGCTGATGAATCAGCGCTCTGAAAAAGAAGGCACACCGGCAGAAACTATTGCTAAAGACTGGTTAGCTTCTGAAAAGCTCCTTGGTGGTGGAAGTGGCGCCAGTAGCGGCGCACCCGCCTCTGGCGCTTCCACCTCGCAAAGCGCCCCAGCCCAGAGCCGCTAGTCTGCCCGCCAGGGGCGGGGCACGAAGTTATGTAGGCGATACGCAGTATGCCAGCGATAAAACGCGGTATAGCGCTTACATAACTTCTGGGCTGATTATTTCGCCCGGCCTCGCCCTCGTTTAGCAGCAGCCATTTCCTCATACTTGGCTTGCTGAGCCTGGTATTCCTCTGCGAGGTCGCGAACCTCATCAGAGGCCCACCAGCGCAGTAATTCTTCTCGCGCTGCTTCCTCACCCAAAGGACCATTGTCCATACGCAGGGCCATCAGGTGATCCAGGGCCATTTTCACTGCTTTAGAGGGCCGCAATCCGAGAATCTCCATAATCTGATTGCCATCTAAATCAGGGCGAATCGCATCCAGTGCTTCCTGCTCGCGCAAGGCAGTAATGCGCTGTTCTAAATCGTCATATGCCGCCGATAAAAACTGTGCTTTCCTCCGATTGCGCGTTGTGCAATCCGCTCGCGTCAGCCGATGAAGTCGCTCTAATTGCTCGCCGGCATCTGCAACATATCGGCGCACTGCAGAATCTGTCCACGCAGATTCTCCATATCCGTGGAAACGCAAATGGAGGAACACTAAATGTGCGACGGCCTCCGTTGTTGCTTTATCAAAGCGCAGTGCTTTCATGCGTTTGCGGGTGAGTTTTGCGCCCACAACTTCATGGTGATGGAAAGTCACGGCCCCGCCCTCGAAACGACGAGTATCTGGCTTGCCGCAATCGTGCATTAACGCTGCGAAACGCAAAATAAAGTCGGGGCCAGGAACGGGCCCATCGTCGCCGCTCTCCAGTGCAATGGCCTGCTCAACAACGGTCAGGGTGTGCTCCCACACGTCTTTATGGCGGCGGTGTTCATCTTTGGTATCCACCAACGCCGCGATTTCTGGCAGCACAATATCGGCCACGCCCGTATGCACCATCAGCTCTAGGCCTCGCCTGGGCCACGGCGAGCAGATCAGGCGTTCTAATTCCGCTCGAATCCGCTCCGCTGACACAATCTCCAGCCGGTGAGCCATCCCCACCATGGCTGCCATTACGTCTTCATCCACATCTAATGCCAACTGGGCAGCAAAACGCAGCGCCCGCATAATCCGCAGCGGGTCATCGTCAAAAGACTGCTCAGCACCCACAGGGGTCCGCAGGCGGCCCTGCGCGAGATCTTCCAACCCACCATGAGGATCGACCAATGCCATTGACGGTAGGCGCATGGCCATCGCATTGACAGTAAAGTCTCGGCGCGTCAGATCACCTTCGAGGGTGTCACCGTAGGCGACCTCAGGTTTACGGGAAGTCGCATCATAGGATTCGGTGCGGTAGGTGGTGATTTCAACAATGAGGTCGCCTTTGCGTCCACCAATCGTGCCGAATTCTCGCCCTAAATCCCAGGTATGTCCCCCCCATTGCCGAATCAATTCTTCGGTACGTTCAGGCCGAGCTGACGTCGTCAGATCGAAGTCATGGGGAATGGCTCCAAGGAATGCGTCGCGTACCGGCCCGCCGACAAGCGCAATTTCTTCTCCCGCTCGATCAAAAACGAGGGCGAGGTCCGAAATTTCTTTCGGGAGAGCAGCGAATGCGCGTGTGGCATTCGCCATGAGGTCGGCCAGGGTTGGCGCTGGCTGGTGGGGCGCAGAAATCGGAGAATCGTGCTCAGTGTCCATCACAGACAAGGGTGCCATGCCGAAAGGACTTTCCACCACGCACTGTGTCACAACCTCAGCTGACCATGGTGCCACCGGCGCTGGTCTCTATAGGGCAACTACAGTTGGAGTATGTCCGTCCGCCGCCATGATCATCACTTCGGGGTGCCTACACCCCCGCGGCGGCATACCTCTTTACGGGTGATCCGCTCTCACCAGCCCTCTTTGCCGGTGTCATCGGAAACCTCGGCGGGCGGAATTGTGGTCGATGTCCGCGACGGCGTGCCCTATGCGGCGCTGATTGCCAGGCGCAATCGGACTGGCAGGATTGAATGGTGTCTACCCAAGGGGCACCTTGAACGCGGTGAAACCCCTGAACAAGCGGCACTTCGGGAAGTTGCTGAAGAAACCGGGATCACCGGGTGTATTGTCCGTCACCTTGCCTCGATTGACTATTGGTTTTCGGGCACTGATCGCCGCGTTCATAAAGTGGTCCACCACTATCTCATGGCCTATATTGATGGACAGATTTCCGTTGAAGGAGACCCTGATCAGGAAGCGGAAGACGCTGCCTGGTTCCCCTTAAAAGAAGTGGCACGCCGCCTGGCGTATCCCAATGAACGTCGAATCGTGGGAATCGCCCTGGACCTTTTGTATAGGAATTAAGGCGGCCAATGTTCACAGCCTCTCGCACAACCTGGATTCGCCTCTGGGCGGTCCTCACTTTTGTGGGGATCTGCCTGGGGCTGGTTGTGCCCGCCGCAGCAGCGACACCAATGGACACAGGCGCGCCTGGGGTTGCGGCGCAGGCGCAAACCCCGCCCGCTACTCCCGCTGAAGAGCCCGCCCCGCCAGAAATCCCGATCCCAGACATTCTTGACGCTCAGGGCGCGTCTGCAGGTTTAACAGTCACTATTGATGGCATATCTCCACGGATTATTACCCACCAGGATTCTTTTACTATTTCTGGCACTATACGTAATGACAGCGAAGAAACCGTGTCAGCTCCCTCGCTGACCGTTGGTGGTAGCAGCACTGCCTACACCACGCTGGCCGAAATTGACGAGCATTTTTCTGGTGACAGTTGGCTGCCTCAAGATCTCGCGCAGCAGACCCTTGACCTTGATCTTCCCCCTGGCTCCGCAACTACCTTTTCCCTCACTATTTCCTCTGATCAAGCGGGCCTGACCGATTCCACCCAATGGGGTCCACGCGGAATTGAAGTCACTGCCAGCGCAGGTGGCGTGGAAGGATCAGACCCCGCCCTCGTTATTTGGGTACCCGACACCCCCAAACGGTCAACAACCACATCAATCGTTGCCCCCTGGACACGCAGCACAACTGATGCTTCCGCCATTGGAACGCTAGCCTCCACATCGGGGGTCACCATTGGCATTGACCCGACCGTGGTCCCTGACATCCTTCCGTCAGATACACCCAACGAGGACGGGGCCGACAACCCCTTAGAAAACGTCCTCAAAGCACTCACGGGTGCGGGGGGCGATACGACCGACTCCATCCAATCCGCGTCCAGGGCATTGGATCGAGCTCAAAGCCAAGGCTGGATTGATATCTTAAAATCCGGCAATGAGGTTATTGCCCTGCCCGAATATGACGCTGACCTGGGCCTTGGTGCCAAAAGTTCCGACCGCCTTTTCTCTTTAGCGGCAGCCAGCCGCGGAAATCTCCAGACACGCCTCGCTGATCTCAATGCGGATTTAGGGGCGTTAGAAACCTTCCGGTCAAACTCAGAAAAACCCATTACCCCTCAATCCGGGCCTGAAAACACCCCAGCTCAAAGCGGCAATGGAACGGGGGTGAATGGCAGCCCACCCAGCAATGGCAATGGCGCGCAATCTGCTGATAGCTCCACAAGCGCAGGGGGCAACGAGGAACCTCAGAGCCCACCCACCAACGCTGAGAACCCCCACGACGCTGGCACTGCCCCAGACAGCGCCCCCAGCAGCGATACCCCTCAAAGTGGAAGTGTGGCCAGCCCGAACTTACCCCAATCTGCTCCGCGCGCCAGCGCTCGCGGCGGGCTCATCCCAGCGGGGGTGCCTGTCCGTGAAGACGTCGTATGGAGTTCCGATTCTTTTGGCCTGCCTCTGCTTCAGCGTCTGCCCGGCGATATTCATATGGCCACCGCCGGCCAGGTCCGCCCCGTTGAAGACCTGGGTTTTATTTCCGTATCCCGCGTTGAGGTGGATCCTTCTAGCGGGGAAACGGTGACACCCGAATCACCTGAGACGGGCAGTGAATCTGGCGAAGGTTCCACTGATACGGCCACTGTGTTGACCTCGGAAGAATCCCTCATCCACCTGCTCGCGTGGAACCCACCCAATCCTGGTCTTGCATTAGATCAGCAGCAGATTCTTGCCGCTTTAGGTGCGGTGATTGCCCGCCAAGACGACTCTGGTCAACAGTCTCTTTTCCTGCCCTTGCCACGAGGAATCGCCTTAGATTCAGGGCTGGCGGCGCGAGCCAATGCGGTCATGTCCTCGCCCTGGGTTCAACCTGCGTCAATCAGCCAGTTGGCGGCATCAACAGCTACCGATGTTGAGCGGACGCCTGTCACTGAGGCGCCCATCTCGCAGGTGGCTACTGATGCTCTTGCGTCATTGGAGCAAACCTTAGAGTCAGCACATGCGTTGATTGCCGCAACGGAAGATCCGCAGGCTGCAATGGATTCGGTTGAGGGGACTTTCCTTGCGCCCCTGGCAACTGGAACCAGCGACGCCTCGCGGACAGGGTTGGTGGGCCGAGCTGAAGCGGAAGTCGATACCCTGCTTCATTCGGTGACGGTTGAACCGTCTGTGACAATTAACCTCATTAATAAGTCGGCGAATTTCCCTGTCCGTATCCGCAATTCGCTGCCGTGGCCTGTCACGGTCCGCGTCACTTTAGATCCGTCAGATCCGCGCCTGAGCGTGGTGCGTCCTGTGGATGTCACGATTCCTTCTGAGTCCGCGACAACAGCTGAGGTCCCTGTGGCGGCCATTGGGTCGGGGGATATTACCGTGGCCTATAAAGTCACCACTGTTGATGGGTTTTCGTTGGGAGACTCCGATTCGGTCATGGTCCGAATGCGGGCCGAATGGGAAGATGCAGCTACTGCGGTCATTGCCATTGTTGTCGCGATTGCTTTTGTCGCAGGTTTAGCGCGAACCATTGCCCGACGTATGAAAGCCAAACGTGCCAGTGGTGACAGTTTGCCGAAAGCGCTTCTTCCCGGCATTGGCGGGGGCAGTGCAGATTCATTGACGAGGGCGGAGGGCGCCTCTTTAGGGACCCCACCGCCAAGTGAATCACCTCATCCATCTGCGTCACCGCTGGGCCGCAGCTCGCCAGATGAGTCTCCTCCAGGCGACGTGACACCCTGATAACAGGCACAATGGGACCCACCCACTTCACCGACAACTACAACCCCCAAGAAGGAGATCGCTAATGGCGAAGGATGGCAGCTCTAAAGGACGAGCTGGATCGCTTCTACGTAGTAGCGCCATTATGGCCTCGGGCACCCTGGTGTCCCGTCTTCTTGGCTTTATTAAAGCCGCCATGATGTTGGCGGCTTTAGGTGCGGCCGCTGGTGGCGTTAACGCTGCTTTCCAAACAGCGAATACTCTGCCAAATACAGTCTTTAACCTGATTGCTGCTGGCGTTCTTGACGCTATTTTAGTGCCGCAGATTGTGGCGGCCCTCAAACGTAGTGGCGGCCAGCAATATGTCAATCGGCTATTGACTTTAGCGGGGTTAATTGTCTTTGTTCTTACCGTTGCTGCCATGGTCCTCGCGCCAGTGCTGGTATTCATTAATGCGACTGGTTATGACGAAGAAATCCGCGCCCTCGCTGTTGCTTTTTCTCTCATCTGTTTGCCGCAGCTTTTCTTCTATGGTGTCTATACCCTTCTTGGGGAACTTCTCAATGCCCGCGGGATTTTCGGCCCCTATATGTGGGCGCCCGTGGTCAATAATGTTGTTGGTATTGCGGGGCTCGCGGTTTTCCTTGTCCTGTGGGGTTCACCTGAAGAACGTATTGAAGTTGCTGACTTCACCAGTGCCCAATTCTGGGTTCTTGCTGGGTCAGCCACCCTTGGCGTGATTGCACAAGCCCTTGTCCTGATTATTCCTATGCGCCGGGCAGGTATTTCTTTCCGGCCTGATTTCCATTTTTGGGGCACCAATTTTGGGTCGGCTTCTAAAGTGGCGGGCTGGACTTTTGCCAATTTGGGTATTAGCCAAATAGGTGTCCTTTCGACGAATAACCTGGCGGCACAGGCCGATAACTGGGCAAAATCCGGCAATGAAGCAATTGCCGGTATTGCCGCCTACTCGAACTCATTTATGATCTTTATGGTCCCGCAGTCGCTCATTACCTTGTCTTTAGCGACTGCGGTATTTACGCGTATGGCAACGGCTGTTGCGGAACGCGATAATCGCGAAGTAGCGGACACCTACCATATGAGTATCCGCACGATTACGTCGATTAACTTGCTTGCGGCGGCAATTCTCATGGCCGGTGCGGTGCCAATGATGCAAATGTTCCTATCCTCCACTTCGGATATGAGCATTATTCATTCCTACGCGTGGGTGCTGATTGCTCTCATGCCTGGGGTGGCGTCCACCGGTATGGTGCTGATGAGCCAGCGCGTCTTTTATGCCTATGAAGATGCCAAACCCGTATTCCTTATGGGGATTATTCCCACCATGGTCCAGGTCATTGTGGGGTGGACGGTGTTCTTTACGGCCCACGCACGCTGGTGGGTGGTTGGCGCTGCCTTTGCTGAGACTGCGTGCCGACTGGTGCAGGGCGTTATTGGCGTCAATATGGTGGCCCGTCGTAACCGTGCTGTTCGCCGCCTTGATTTATTGCGTTCTTACGCGGCGTATCTCATCTGCGCGGGCATCGCTTTCTTGGCAGGTTGGGGCGTCCTCTCGCTTATTGGTGTGGAGACCCATGTGGATATTGCGCTGTTGCGTGTGCTGATATCCATAGTCAAACTTTTCGTAGTGGCCATCGTCGTGACACTGACCTATTTCTTGGCGATGCGCGTCATTGCCAAGCGAGAGTCGGCGGCAACGTTGTGGCCGGTGCTGACACGTTTCAAAGTGCCAGAACGCATCCGAATTATCCTCGCGGCACGCCCCGTGGATGTTGTTGTTCGGGTTGCTCCCATTACCGCCGATGACCTCGTCGCTTTAGGCTATAACCCCACGATGGTGTTTGGCGTCGTGGAAAATCCCCTTACTGGGGGAATAATGATTAGTGGATTACCCGCTAGGAGGGAGGCCAGGATGGACCAGGACGACCGCTTTGCGCCACCAGAGCGCGACGGCGATGCTGACGTGCCCAAGGAGTCCGCGCAGGATTCACAGTGGGAGGGGGAGATCCAACCGGAATGGCTTGCCCACAGTGACGAGGGCGAGGCTCCACCGGTATACAACGAGCCCCCCGCCCTCGACACCTCTTATCCTGCCCAAGCAGATGGCACTTTTGCGCCACCACCTGAGCCACCAGCAGAGGCAGGCGGATGGCCACAATATGGCGCTGAAACACCCTATGGGATGGCGCCTGCACCCGATGCTGCTTTTGCGCCCCCGCCTGCTCCTGAGGAGCAGGGGTGGTCTGCGCCAGGCCAGGATCAACAGTGGATTGCGCCCGAAGAACCTGCTACCGCAGCCTATGGGGAGCAATCCGCACCAGAAGGTTTTCCCGGAGGCGATGCCTATGGGGAAGTGGCCGCAGGGTTGACTACTGACGATGACGACCCAAATGCCACTCGTATTGCTGGACTCCCTGCAACATTCCCTTCCGCGCAGGACCCAGCCACAATCTTGCTACAAACGGGTGGGGGCTCATCTGCCCTGGGTGCTGATCTCATTGCCGAGGGCGAACAGGCGCCTGAATCACCTTCAAGTGAGTGGACTGCACCAGAAAATGCAGGGGACGCTCCCTATTCTGATGCCGATTCGCCCACTGACAATAGTGAGTCCTCGTGGGTACCGCCCGTTGAGGATGCTCCACTAGGTGAGGGCGATTCTGAGGTTGCTGACCAGGTCGAATATGAAGGGTTGCCCGGCCACGAGGGTGCAGCCGCACCAGAAGGGTTGCCCTCGGAACACAGCGGCCACGAGACTGCCTCGTATAGCGCCAACGAGGCTCACCCCTACGGTGAGGATAGTGACCCCTCAGGGCACATTGACGCCGCATGGGCCGAAGTTGATTCTGCTGCTGGGCACACTGCACCACCGGAGTTCACCGAGGATGCACACCCACAGGATCACACCTGGGATGAGGCAGATCCTGCCCTGATTGATAGTGAGGCCGCAGCGGCGTCAGATGATGGCTATGGGGAGGTTGCTGCCCCCACATCTGATGGCGATACAGAGCCTTTTGATGATGGTGGGTATGCAACAACAGCTGCGCCTATTGATGCAGCGCAGCTAGCGGATCCTGCCTCCGCGTCCGATGAAGGCACCCCTTCAGAGTTTGACCACACTTCGGGGGACGTGGACTTCGTTGAGGCTGGCGCCCCGTCCTCGCCAACTGCTGATCTTGACGAAACAGCTATTTCTGAGGCTGTTGGCGGGACGTTTGCTGCACCTGAGGCAGAGTCTTTCCCACCTCCACCTGAGGCTACTGACCTTCCTGAGGCTCCGTTGCAGGTGCCCGATGGCCCGTGGGCAACCACAGAAGACTCCAATTGGGATACACCCAGTTGGAGCGAGGCCGATTGGCCCACTGAACCCGCTGCTGAATCTGAGGCTGCTGGTTCGGCTGCCGCTGCTGCGGAGGGTCCGCGCTATGGACAGATGGCGCCAGAATCCCATGAGTCTGCTCCTTTAAGTGGCGCTGCCGCTTTGGGGGCTGCTGCTGCGGGAACAGGCCCAGCAATGTCTTCTCCACGCCCCTCTTCCGGTGGCTTTAAGAATATTGTTCAGCGCGATCAAGACGGTAAAACACTGATTGACCCGACTATTCCAATGCTGATTCTTGGCGGCATTCTTGTGGTCTTCGGTGGCTGGTGGGCGCTAGCTACCGCACTGTCTCCCGCTGGTGGGCCCGGTTTTGCTGGCTCTGATGAGGCCGACCAATCAGCTCCCGCACAGTCAGCTGCACAATCTGCACAGGCTGCCCCAGCTCCTGCAGAGGAAGAAAAACCTGCTGAAGAAGCAGCTCCACCGCCTAAAGTCACCTCGGCAACGATTTTGTCATGGAATGGGTCGGGCGATAACGAAAATGAGGCGATTAACCTTATTGACGGAAATCCCGAGACCACGTGGCATTCGCGCTCGTATTATGCGGGCCCGTCATTTGCTGAAGACAATACTGTGGCCATCTTGCTGAAGTTGGAGAATCCTGCGAAGGTCTCTGAAATCACAATGGAGATGGATCCCTCGACATCTGGCGGATTAGTGGTTGTGAAATCAGCGGATCCGAATCTGACTCAGGGTCGGCAGGGAACAGAATTGGCGACTTCGCCGTTATCTGGAAAGACGGTCATTAAATTGCCCCAACCCACTGAGGCTTCCGCAATCCTCATTTCCTTCCGGGAAATGCCAAAAGCGATTGACGGTTCCAGCAACTGGGCATGGGTCAAAGAAATCACCGTGAAGTAAACCCGCCTACCTGCACGACTGGAGTTTCCATTGTCCTCGTTGAACTTCTCCGTTCCTGTGTCACTGCCGCTTGGGCAAAAAGAGGCTGCCCCGGAAGAAAAAGCCACGGACACTGTCCATGAGGTAGTGATTGTGGGTTCGGGGCCAGCAGGCTATACCGCTGCTATTTACACTGCTCGCGCTGGGCTTAAGCCCGTTGTCGTCGCGGGTGCTGTTACCGCAGGCGGGGCGCTCATGAATACCACGGAGGTCGAGAATTTCCCCGGATTCCCAGAGGGTATTCAAGGCCCGGATTTAATGGATCAGATGCGCGCCCAGGCTGAACGTTTTGGTGCGGATATTCGCTTTGAAGATGCCGCGGAGGTCTCTTTAGAGGGCGACATTAAAACGGTGACCATTGAGGATGAGGTGCTCCAGGCCCGCGCGGTGATTTTGGCTACGGGGTCCGAATATCGCCACCTCAATGTCCCCGGTGAGGATGAACTTTCTGGCTATGGGGTCTCCTATTGCGCAACCTGCGATGGCTTTTTCTTCCGCGATAAGGAATTAGTTGTGGTCGGTGGCGGGGATTCGGCCATGGAGGAAGCGACTTTCCTGACGAAATTTGCCTCGAAGGTGACGGTGGTTCATCGCCGCGACCAATTGCGCGCATCGAAAGCAATGATTGATCGTGCCCAAGCTGACCCGAAGATTGAGTTCATCTGGAATTCGACAGTGTCAGCGATTCGCGGGGAAGGGGCGGTGACCGGGGTAGAACTGACCTCTACTGTTGATGGTTCGGTGTCAGAGTTTGCCTGCGATGGTGTTTTTATTGCGATTGGGCACCTGCCACGTACCGGTATTGTGGCCGACACCGTTTCACTGGATGACGCTGGGTATATCCAGGTGGACCATCCTTCTACCAGAACAAATGTGGAGGGCGTTTTTGCTTGCGGTGACGCGGTTGACCACATTTATCGTCAGGCCATTACGGCAGCGGGGTCTGGGTGCCGTGCGGCCTTGGATGCGGAGCGCTGGTTGGCCGCCCGTGGGCACTGACACCGCGCGCTGCGTAGGTGCGTATTAGTGGCGCGCTTTGCCGAATTTTTGGTGTGGTGAGCCACGTCTGAAGAGTCGCCGGTGCCCCGTCCTCGTCAATTACGAGGGCGGGGCAGCCCGTATCTCGCGCACTTTTACTCAATCGCGGCGAGAATGAAGCTATGAACACCACAGTTTCACTCCGCTCTTTATCCGCCCTTGCCGCTATTGGCCTTGCTGCAGCTTCATTGAGCGCCTGTATGCCAACCACAGTTGCTGATGGATGTAAGCAATTGGAAGCCGAAATGGCTCCCCTCAAGGAAAAGTCCAAGGAGATCTTCGCTAACCCGGCCAATATTGCTGAGGGTTTTGACACCCTCCTTGGCGATATGAAGGCCGTTTCAGGCAAGGTTGGTAATCCAGAGGTCAAACAGGCCTGGGATGAAATGGTCACCTCCTTCGAAGGCACCCGGCCATCTTTCCAAAAGCTCAAGGAACTGACCGGAGATCCCAGCAAGGCATTGCAAAACGCTGACGAGATCCAGAAAGTGGCTGAAGAAGTGCGGCCTCACATGGAGAAAGCAAAGGTTGCCGCCGACAAACTCAACGAGCTCTGCCCTGGAGCGAAGGATCTTCCTTCAATACCCTCCAACTGACCTCTTCGCTCTCCTGTAGAGGAAAGATCCACTTCTCTGACCGTCTTTTCTGACCGTCCACTGGCATCAAACGCGGGCGGGGTTAATAGGGCCAACCCCGCCCTCCCATTTTTGTCTCCACTTAGGCAAACTTCGAGTGGATTTAAGTTTGATCGCAATTCTCTGTTGGAATAAACTCGCTTTACGTTAAGCACGATCTCCTCAGAGACAGGACACCGGTCCCATGAACATCTCTCTCACACCCCGCACTTTCGCTGCAATTGCCACCTTTTCCCTCGCCAGCATGAGTTTAAGCGGCTGCGCTGTCTCCGGACTGTCCCAAGGGAATGCTTGTAGTGGACTTAAAGATGCCAACCTCTCTTTAGCGGATGCTTTTAATGATATCCTTAGTGGCAACGACGCTTCTGGCTCCCTGGAGAGCGCATTGGAAGAAATGGAAGCTGCCAATGAGGACCTGCCCGAAGGCGAGATAAAGGACGTCTGGGAAGAACTCATTGTCACCGTCGAAGAGCTCATTCCCCTTTACGAGAAGCACCAAGAGCTCACGAGTGCCGATCCTGAGACCATCGTAGAGAATAAGGAGGAGCACCAACAAAATGCTGACGAAATGAACCAAAATACAGAAGCTCTTCTCAAAGCAGAAAAAGACTTAGTTGAGCTCTGCCCGGAATTGGGTACTGAAGGTGGTGGCGGCTCAGGCTCCGAAGAACCTGGCGATTCCTCAGATTCCGAGGGTCGCAAGGAATAACTTCTGAAAGCTCGGGATTTCGCCACCTGTGGGCGCGGCGCGTTTTTCAGGCGTGACCCCGCCCTCGTTCATTGCCAGAATGCGCCCCTCACACGGCCAGCGGGGCTGGAAGGAACCAGTCACCGACTCCTCATGGCAGCAGCTGCCGCAAAGTGGCACACTTAAACTCAGCACGTTAAGCGGGCTGAGCACAAACCACTACGAGGAAAGAAGGTGCTGTGAGCGACCAAGCACACCACCACGGTGATCCACAGGGAACAAGACTCGATCCATGGTTCGATGCCTACGCCGAACGAGCTCATAACCTGCGAGCTTCCGAGATTCGAGCACTCTTCTCTGTCGTATCCCGACCTGAAGTGGTGTCACTCGCCGGAGGAATGCCAAATCTTAAAGATCTTCCTCTGCCGGATCTCGCAGAAACAGCAAAATCTCTGATCCTCAATCATGGCGCCCAGGCTCTGCAATACGGATCGGGGCAAGGGTGGGAGCCTCTACGCGAGCAACTCACCGAAATCATGACCTATGACCACATTATTGGTGCCGATCCAGACCGCATTGTGGTGACTACAGGTTCGCAGCAAGCACTGGACCTCATGGCCGAGCTTTTTATCGACACCGGCGATGTGGTTTTGGCCGAATCGCCATCCTATGTGGGGGCTTTAGGCTGTTTCCGTGCCCGCCAAGCTGATGTGATTCATGTTGATATGGATGATGAGGGCCTGATTCCATCAGCATTAGAGGAGACAATTGCACGCCTGAAAAAAGAGGGGCGGAGCATTAAATTCCTCTATACGATCCCGAATTATCAAAACCCGGCTGGCGTGACTTTATCTGAAGAACGACGCCCAATTATTGCCGCTATTTGCCAGCGGGAACACGTCCTTATTCTCGAAGATAACCCCTACGGTTTACTGGGCTTTGACGCGGATCCACTGCCTGCGTTGCATTCTTATGCCCCCGAAGGAGTGGTCTATTTAGGATCCGTCTCGAAAATGTTTGCCCCCGGTATGCGTATTGGATGGGCACTGGCTCCACATGCCATTCGGGATAAACTCATTTTGGCCTCTGAGGCAGCGATTTTATCGCCCACAATGTTCGGCCAAATGTTCCTGTCGCAATATCTGACTGATTATGACTGGTATTCACAGGTCAAAGCTTTCCGTTCGATGTATCGCGAGCGCCGCGATGCCATGATGGGGGCCTTGGCCGAATATATGCCGCAATGTTCGTGGACAAAGCCCGCTGGCGGCTTCTATACCTGGGTAACGCTGCCTGATGGCTTGGATGCGAAGGCAATGCTGCCGCGCGCGGTGCGGGCCCTGGTGGCCTATGTATCTGGTACGGCCTTCTACTATGACGGTCGGGGAGCAAACCACATGCGCCTTTCTTTCTGCTATCCCACGCCTGAAGATATTCGCGAGGGTGTGCGCCGCCTCTCGACAGTGGTGAATGCGGAAATTGAAGTGGTCGAAATGTTTGGCACCGGTCAGGCAAAGTCCGATCCTCACCGCGATCCTCACCGGCCCGGCCCGGCCACAATCCCAGCCCCAGACACTCTCTAATACTCACTCGTGAAGCCCGCGACAAGTCGGAAGGACTGAGTTATGGCTCTGAAAATCCTCATTATTGCTGGTGGCCTCACTCATGAACGCGATGTGTCTGTGCGTTCTGGGCGGCGCGTTGCCAATGCGTTGAACCATGTGGGCCACGAGGTCCGTCTGGCTGACCTAGATAAGAATCTGGTGTCCACGATCACCGAGTTTGCACCCGATGTGGTGTGGCCGCTGGTTCATGGCTCCTTAGGGGAGGATGGCTCACTGCAGACCTTGTTGGAAGCCACCGGTGTGCCTTTTGTGGGCAGTTCTTCGCCTCAGGCACGCCTGGCGTCGAATAAACCCACGGCTAAAGCTCTTGTGGGTGCTGCTGGTTTGGATACTCCTGGCTGGTTGGCGCTACCGCAGGCACTTTTCCGCCAATTGGGTGCGGGGCAAGTCCTCGATGTCATTGAGCAGGGCATCTCTTACCCGGTGGTTATTAAGCCTACTGATGGTGGGTCGGCGCTGGGGATTTCTCGGGCGGACAATACAGAGGATTTACGTGCGGCCATGGTGGATGCTTTTGCCTACGGCGAGCATGTCATGGTCGAGTCCTTTATTGATGGCCGAGATATTGCGGTGTCTGTGGTTGATGCAGAGTCTGGGCCGGTTGCCTTACCGCCAGTCGAGATTGTGACTGATGACGGCACATATGACTACGATGCGCGGTACACCACCGATGAAACGCAGTATTTTGTGCCAGCTCGCCTGGGCGCTGAAGAGATAGAGGATGTCATGGCTGCGGCGGTGCATATCCATACGCTTTTGGGTTTGCGGGATCTGTCGCGGATTGATTTTGTTATCGACCAGGGCGGAACCCCGTGGTTTATTGATGCCAATGTGGCCCCGGGAATGACTGACACCTCGCTTTTGCCTCAGGCAGCTGAAGCTGCTGGGTCTTTTGCGGAACTTTGCGGGCAAATCGCTGAGTTTGTTGCCAGTGGGCGAGGGGAAGAAAACGTCAACGCTCACGCGGAGGACTAGATCCGTTATTCATTGACGAGGGCGGGGCGCGGAATCACAGGGAAGTTTTCCTTGATTTCACGCCCCGCCCTCGTTTATGGCAAAAGATCGACGTCACGCGATAGCCCACCTTGCTATGCGCCGCTCTATGCGGGGATACGAAGAACCCCTGCAGAAATGAATGCTTCGCGCGCTGTATCTGCACTGTCGAAGGGGATGGGGTGGATGCCAAGGAGCTTAGCGGCACGGCGGTTAACGGCACGGTCATCAACGAAGGCAATGGACTGGGGTGGAATATTGAGAGTATCCAAAGCCTTGCGGTAGATCGCTCGACGTGGCTTACAGACTCCAACCTCCGCTGAAATAATCACCTCGTCAAAGAGCTCTTGAACCCACTCAGATTTACGCAGTTCAGCGCCAACGCTATGGGCCGCATTGGAGACAATCATGAGCTTTAGGCCAGCGTCTTTGAGGTCTTGAGCCAGGGCAATAGCTCCCGGATTAGGTGAATGCATTCTGGAAACGTCAGCAGCAACGAGGGCAGCTAGGGTTTCCTCGGAGATTTCGCCAAGCGCGCAGTCACCGGCGACGCGATCCCAAAACTCACGGTCGGAACAGCCTTCGTCATAGGACTGACGGTGTGCCCACAGGGCGTGGTCAACAAGTTCAATGCAGGTAGGGGTCGCGTTCAGACCGAGGATCAGGGCGATTTCACGAGGGTCTGGGCGCATAGTGACCAGAACTCCGCCAACGTCGAAGATCGCGGCGAGCAGCGGTGCTTGCCTAGTCATGTGTGCCCCCATCCACTGGCGTTCCTCCTGGGTAATTCCAATTGTGGACCAACGGATGCCGATGCATCACCCCCTGTGAGACGTTCCACGCCGGCGGATATAGGAAATTTGAGGCGCGTACTACAGATATATCGCTGGAAAATAGGGGCTTTCTGGCCAAAAAGAGATGAAGAGGAAAAGACTGTGCCGGTGGATTTTGAAGTCTACGGCACAGTCTTTCGTCCACATAGTGGGACCCGTGGGTCCTCTGGGGGCGGAAAATTGGGGAGTCTATTCCGTCGGTCCACCAATAATGTCAGCAATTCGCTGTAAGTCTTCAGGACCAGCGAATTCAATAACAATCTTGCCCTTAGTGCGTCCTTCTGTAATCTGCACGCGAGTATCGAAACGGTGCTGAAGAGAAGCAATTACTGATTGCCCCAGGGAACTCACAGGGCGCGTTGCTCGTGGCTGGGTTTCACGTGGAGCTTTCACTTTACCCAGGCGCACAAGTTCCTCTGTTGTCCGTACAGACAGGCCTTCAGAAACAATCCGGTCGGCGAGGATTTCCATTTCCTCTGGCGTTTGCAAAGCGAGGAGAGCGCGAGCGTGACCAGCAGAAATCACCTGAGCGGCCACCTTTGTTTGGACTGCTGCGGGAAGTTTCAGCAGCCGCAGGGTATTGGCAATCTGCGGACGTGAACGCGCAATCCTTCGGGAGAGTTCCTCTTGAGTGGTGCCAAAGTCAGCGAGAAGCTGCTGATAGGCGGCTGCTTCTTCAAGGGGATTAAGTTGGGCGCGGTGGAGGTTTTCCAGAAGCGCATCGCGCAGAAGGTCGCCGTCTTCTGTTTGGCGAATAATTGCTGGGATTGAGGGGAGGCCCGCACGTTCGGAAGCACGCAGGCGACGCTCACCCATAATCAACTCAAAACGCGCATCAGGCTTGTCTTTGAGGTATTCCAAGAGACGCTCAGAAGGTGCTTCTGCCGTTGAGATCGGGCGAACAACAATAGGTTGGAGGACGCCAACTTCCTTAATCGAGTCGGAAAGTTCCGTTAAGTCCTCTTCATCGAAGTATTCACGTGGCTGGCGGCTATTCGGGATAATCCACTCAAGCGGGAGCTGCGCAAAAGAGGCACCTTCTACAACGGGGTAGGAGGTCTCATTCTCGTCCTCATGACTATCCACCTCAGTGGTGGTGTCAGCAGATTCGGTTACGGCATCTGGCGTCTCCGCCGCGTCCAGGGTGTCTGCCGTCGGGCTATTGTCTGCTGCAGGGGTGTCGCTTTCTGTTGCGTTCTGGTTGTCCAGCGCATCGTCGCTATTGTCATTAACGAGGCCGGGGCCAGATGAGGCAGAATCGCTCTCCGTAGATGCAGGTGCCTCGAAGGATTCAGAAGTATTCCGGACGTCCGGGGTAGGGGTGGGTTCTGCAGGGGCGTCCGCTGACGCTTCGTCTATTGCCACGTCTTCTGGAGTTGATTGCGTAGAGGAGGCATCGGTGTGCGGCTCTGCTGATTCAGGAACGTCTGGGATCGTGTTGGCTTCCGCTACCGTGGCTTGAGCATTGTCTTCTGGGGCCGGCGATGTTTCACGTGAAACAGTACTGTCATTGCTAGTAGAGACTTCAGGGGCTGACGCAGGTGTGTCAACGGGAACCACTGGTGTAGGTGTAACTTCGTCAACCTCTACCGGGGTAGGAGCGGCGTTCTCTGCCTTTTTGGAGGTACGACGTGACTGGGCAGACTTAGAGGTTGATCGCGAGGTCCGTGGATTGAGAAGATCGCGATGACTACTGGCACGCTGAGGAGCCTCTTCCGTTGATGTCGAACGTTCCGGGAAGAAAACATCAATAGGGCGTGCCGTCCGGACCACATCTTCAGTGGAAACCTCTGGAATAAGAGCCCCTAAACCCTTACCAAGCCCGGCTCGACGAGAGCGCGAACCGCTAGACGTGGATGCAGCGGACTGTGCCCCACTCTTCGGGGATGTTGCCCGAGCCGCGCGGGTAGACGGGTCCTTGTCAGCCTTTGCCATTGCTCCTCCTGGAAGTCACGTGCCTCCTATTGTTTCACGTGAAACGTCCACACGTCAGCTCGACAGACCGTGATTTTTACTCAGATTCGCCATCGAGAACCTTCATCAACGATTCTCCCGCCTGACATGGGAAATGCTCCCTATAGTGCTCAGCTAAATGCGCGGCGGATGCGTACCTATGTCTGGAATACTTTCATCCTCTACACACTCTGTCTGCTAGGGCGTAAGTATCAGCGGCAATTCATTGCGGCGGTGGAAATACACACTCGAAAGAGTCTCCACGGCTCAGGAAAGGGATGACAATACGGCTCCATGTTTCACGTGAAACACAACGGCTTTCTGATTCCTCCTTCTGCTCACTCCAGATTCTCTATCTAAGAGGATTACAGCGGCAGCAACTGCATTCTTCTCTATATTCGGATAGCTCGTCTCTGCGCGGCAAAAAGAGTTCCTCTAGTCGCCCTGTGAAAAGAGATCGGACCCCGCCCTCGCTTATCTCCCATTCAGAGATGAGCGAGGTATTCAGCGGATATATCCTCACGTCCAGTAGGGGACCTCTGGCGTTTCACGTGAAACAGGTCAGGTACTTCAGCGCTGACAAATCCCTTGGAGAGAAGAGGGGGTTCCCTATAGAACACCTTCGCCATACCCCTAACGTACTCATTTCAGGCGGCTACAATTGTTTCACGTGGAACACTTGCCTTTTGCGGCGATCGATTTCCGGGGCAGAAGCCTCTGTGAGCCGCTAGAGGCTGACGCCTATTGGCTTCGGCAATATCAAATGCCTGTATAGTGACGCTCCTTCGTATTCTCTGCCTCATTGCTCACTGACAGAGGGTGCGTGCATTGCGCTCCCTATACTCCCGCGGCCTAATATTCCCCCGCACAATAGTTTCAAGGGCTCATTCTGTCATTCTTATGCTGGACAGAATCCACTATTTTTACGCGGCCCGACATTTGTCGCCTACTAGGGAATAGGTCTATCTACACCTCGGCTCCGTTTCACGTGAAACACTACTCGCCGATATTTCTTCCACATGAGGGTGACTGGCACTGCTGACCAGAATCACCACCTTTTTGCGGGGTGGATTCTGCCCTAGGTGGGACAATCGGCATTGTCTGCGTAGCTCTATTCCCCTTGTAGGGATGCAGGACACTCAGGAACCAGCGCTGCGCGAGAATACTCTGCACAGTGTGGCGGGAGATTGACTTGAAAAACAGAGACCCGCAATTGCAATAAGAAGGCAGCCCCAAATCCGAGCAATAGGGCAAAGAGCAGCACGCAAAATAGCCCAGGCCTTCACCCTCGGTTTCACGTGAAACACTACTCGCCTTAGTCTCTCCTAGGGGAGAAGTACTTTCCCTCAATAGACAGCGGCCTCCACACTCGGTACATCACTATTGTTTCGTAGTCGTGCTTGGACTGACCCTCCCGCATCTTTATGGCTAGTTATTCGCATTCGGAAGAACCAAGCAGTACCGCCCGCGCACTCGCTACTACCTCACCTTCGGAGAGCGTTTTGCTCCTCCACCATGGATAGACGCACAATACCGGGGAGAAGAGCCTTGAGGCAGCAGCATTCTCCACTCACCCTTTCCCGCAATCCGACGTTTCACGTGAAACACTACTCGCCTTAGTCTCTCCTAGGGGAGAAGTACTTTCCCTCAACAAAGAGCGGAGCCCACATTCGGTACATCACTATTGTTTCATAGTCGTGCTCGAACTGACCCTGTAGTTCTATGGCTAGGGAATTGCCAGCCAGTACCGCGCACTCACATTCTCCACTCACCCTTTCCCGCAGTGCCATCCAATTCTCCCGTGATCCGACGTTTCACGTGAAACACTATTGCCCAGGTGAGTCTTACAGCGGGAGGACGTGTAACCTCTAACGTCACACGCACAGCGCAGATTCGTCAGGACGCTGAATTGGCGCGCTTATTATTCTCTACTTTCTGTAGGCCTATTCTGTAATGGCGACCGGCTATGCTGACTCACTTCCACTCCAGAAGGACTCCCTCTACTATGCTCGACATCCCGGCTAAAAGAGTAGGAAAGTAAATAGAGAGGAAGTCCGGTTAAACACGACGTATTCTCTACTCGCCCAGCAGGGGCCATTCTTTTTGAGCAGCGATATCCCCCGCAGATATCAACCAAACGCGAATTGCGGCAATACAGCACATAGCGCCACGTAAGGTATTGCCACACACGATCCGCTGTTCCACATGAAATGTAATGAGGGTACTTGTCGCGGGCACTAGGGCTCTCCCTCTTATGCCGCCCCACAATGCCCAACCTCCTCTGATAAAAGTGACATCCGGTTGATAGAAGAGAAAAGGTGAGCGAAACGCCCTTATTGGCATCCTCAGCATTGTTCTTTGCTTGCGGGGCGTCCTCAGTGACAAGCAGTCCCTCCGCAACCACTCAGAAGGCATAGAGGGCAGTCTTTCGTTTCACGTGAAACATTTGCTTCCCGCTAAGGGTCCGTCAGTACCCTGGGACAGGTCCCTTCACAGAGGTCTAGCCTTCCCAATGAAGTCTCACTTCGCTACCCCAAAGGAACCTCTCTCAGTCTGCACTAGGCACGGGTGAGTTGGAGGAGTGGCCCACCTGGGCTACCGCGGCTGACATATTTGGACTCGGTCAATTGCCGCTATAAAGCGATAGTCTCTTTTTACGCGCGCTCAGAATAGCCCCTTAGAAAGGTGGGACATATAATCCCAGGCATTTCTTTTTGCATCGCCACTGCCGTTTCACGTGAAACATACGGAGCCGATTCGTGCAGAGCAACTCATTGGGAGAAATACGCATCTTCACTAATCTACGCCGACGAGAAACTCCGGGCATTAAATCCTCTCTCTCCCTTGCCACCGATACCTCCTTCCGTGGCAGTGAGGTCAGCGCTGAGGATTCCTCAGTGAATACATCGTGTACGCAAGCCGCTACCTATTCTCTCCTTAGGGTCAATGAGGACCTCAATTCGAGACCTGCCATCATTGGGATTCGCCTATTTCTGCAGCCCCAAATAATTAGCACCGTCTATCTATCCACTATAGGGTCACCTTCTGTTCCACGTGAAACATATAGAGGTGATTTGTACGCAGCGATATATGGGGGGAAATAGTCATCGTCACTGCCTCCCTCCTCACCGCTCCTACCGGGCATAGCAGCAAGGTCTCTTCTCGCGCTTCCTCAATCAGCGCGCCATGGTGTGCCGCCCATTTGATCCCTAGAATCAGTGGGCGCCTCAATTCGGGACTTCCCATCAATTGGCATTAACCTATTTCCCCGCGCCCAAATAATAGGCACCAGCTTCCTTTCCGCCATAGGTCACCTTATCTTCCACGTGGCACAGTGACCTCCTTGTATTCCTTCGCGACGGGGTATGGGGACCGCCGAGCTTTAGCAGGAGAGGCGAGTATTTATTCTTGTTGGTAGTGACGGGTGTCTGGAAGCAAGAAAGCAACTTCACCGACAGAATGTATCCACCTCTTAAGTCAGCCTCTGTTTCACGTGAAACACCTATCGCTAGTGAGTAGTCAACGCTCGCCGTCTCAAAGTGTTCCCTTTTTCAGAGTCTCGTCGGCGGAGAGGAATAGGCCTTTGCCTTGCCGGAATAAGGACATACGGGAGCAGGAATGTTCCACGTGAAACATAGCCAGATGATTTGTGCGGAGCAATTCAGGAACGGAGATGCTTATCATCACTGGCACTCTCCCCAGCACTCCTACCACCCAGAGCAGCGAGGCCAGTTCTCACACCTCCTCAATCAGCGCGCCATGGATGTGCGGCGCTGCCCACTCCCTCTCTAGAAGCAATGGGCTCCTCAATTCGCGACTTCCCATTGATTGGTACTCGCCTACTTTTCGCGCCCAAATAACATGCGCCAGCAATCTCTCCGCTATAGGTCACCCTATGTTCCACGTGAAACAGTGACCTCCTTGTATGCCTTCTCAAAGGCGCATGGAGTGTCGCTGACGGTATAGCGGGTGAGGCGACTACTCACTCGTCGTAGTAGCGGAGCTCGCGACAGCAGGAGCTAACTACACCGACAGAATGTGCGCACCTCTTAAGTCAGCCTCTGCTTCACGTGAAACACCTATCGCTAATGGATAGTTAACGCTCGCCGTCTCAAAGTCTTCCCTTTTTCAGAGTCTCGTCGGTGAAGAGGAATAGGGCCTTACCTTGCCGGAATATCGATATACGCGAGTAGGAATGTTCCACATGAGACATTCGAGGGCGCCACTCCGCTTTCCACTTTTGCCGAAGAATGGCTATTAGGGAGGGCTCGTAGTAGACCAGTGAAAGGAGTGGATCGCTAGGAGTAACGCACAGCAATTATTTTGCCCCGATCCCACAATCCTGCCAGTCGAGTTCCAAAGGCTTCAGGCTAGTGAGTCTCTAATCTCAGCACTCCAATATTTCCGCCCCGCATCCGAAGGCGAAGCAGCATAGCGCAGTCTTATACAACTCCATGCCAGCCATCTAGGGCTGACACTTTGCTCCCGTGCAGTGCCAGTGTTTCACGTGAAACAGCCGTCCAGATAGTGAGGAGCATTCATAATCCGACCTACATTAGATCTGGTATTTCCCCACAAGATGTCATTGGGCTCAGCGCAACCCTGTTAAACGTCGGGGAAAGTGAAGGCAACACCTGATAGTGAACTCCGAGGAGTAACGACGTTGACAGAAGCATGCTGGTAGAACTTGCGATAGATGCAGAGAGCAAAGATAACCACCACCCGCTTCAACATCCGCCTTCACTTCGCTTCATCAATTGTGCGGCAGTCGCCCGCCGAACCCAAGAACTCGGCAGTCGAAAGAAATACCTCTCGGCCCGGAGGAGGTATTGCGCTGATCCAATTCAGAAGATCCTCACGTTGGCCCGTCAGAGAAAACAGATCTGCCTAGGACTCTTACGGGGTTCATTGCTATATGGGCGAAGGTGAATAGTGGACCAAAGCTCCTTAATAGGGGCGGGCACGACCCGGTGTCACCCGCCTGCCTGCAGTGACTGCCAGTTAAATGCGGCATCCAAGTTAGAGGCCCCTCATAGCTAGCCCTCGCTATCAATCGACATTGCGCAGACTACCTTCGAGGAAAGCAGTCGTTTCACGTGAAACAATTCCTATCTGCCCATCAGAAACGTAGCCTCCAGAAAATGCTCCGGTATGCAATGGGAGTATTTTCCTGCGCCCGTTAAAGGGGCCCTGCAATGCTAAGCCCAAAGTAATCGAGTCAGGAGGCCCACGCCTCCCTTATAGATGCACTACATTGCTGGGCAGCAAAAGGATCCGGTCTTCCTCGTCACCACATCGGCTTACGGGTCATTTTGTGTGTCAATAAATCCTACTTTTCGGTGTGATCACGGCCGAAAGGCAGAGTTTCTTAGCGTTCGAGGCTAAGAATTTAAGTGCTGGGTGACATCCCCTCCGATTGTGCTGGGCAGACGCGCTACTTAGGACATGCCTAAAAAGGACCCATCCCGACCGCTGTTTAGACTACGGAGTCTCTCACACCAGGACAAACCCGACACACCTCTACCACCACGCCCTTTGGGCTGACAGTCTGCTACAGGGAGTGCAACACCAAACGGGCAACGGGCGACAAAAGCGGCGTCTTTGGCTGAAAATGTCGCCCTTTGACCGTCTGGTGCACCCAACCTGCCAGAGATAGCCTCTTTCAACGGGGCAGAATTCTCAGTCAAGTGTCCCCATAACACGGCGACAATAGAGCCATCTTTTCTCCCGTCACCCCCAAATCCAACCATAAAGTCCGCTGAATACACTATCTGCTTCAGGCGAGAGAGTGGAGACGGGCCGTTGTTTCACGTGAAACGGTGATGTCATTAAGTGAGCGCTTCCGCCAAGAGGCCATCCTCCCACACAGCAAAATCAATGACTATGCTGCACGTGCCCGGGAAAGAGAGCAAGGAGTCTCTGTGAAATGACGCCCTCTCATAGTCGCGAATATCCAGGGCAATCATGCGAGAGGGGGCTAGTCCAAGCTCACCTTTATGGCGAATCCCTGCGCTATGAATAGGCTGCCGTTTTAAATTGCAGGCGATATATTCATTGCTGGGCTGCTCAAGTGGGTCACGAATGCAGAATAGAGCGGCTGTCAGGAGTGAAGAGATTGCTAGGTTTCTCCTTCCTATCGTGCCTCATTTGCCTCTAGTAGCGGAATGGCAAGTGTGCAGACAGCCTTCCCTTCGGTGCTGCCCATATTTCACGAGGGCGAAGCGCCGATAGCCCCACCTTTTTTCCTTCGAGATACTGTCCGCCCTATGTCGTCTAACTGGACTTCGCCAATCTGTTTCACGTGAAACGCTGCTTTTATATGGGCGCAATTTTTCTTTCACACAGCGGTATCGTCAAATAAGGGTCTTCCACTCGTCACCTCTACCTAGGAGGTAAAGGAGTCTCTTTTTGCTTTCATTGAGGGAGGAAGTTCCACACATCTCTGGAGCAGAGATCCTCTTCGAGGAATAGCGCCAGCAAGTCCCCACTGAGAATCATGCTTCGCATAGGCACCTATATAATCGTGACTTCTCTGTTCCACGTGAAACAGTCGCCTTTGCCCGCTCACTTTGCGAGCAGAACATCTTTTCTCAACGAGCACCCCTCCTCCACTTAGACCTGCCTGTAAAAGTGCGCCTACGCAAACCAAAGAATTACATGTAGCGCTGTATGGGAGCAGTAGGCAGGTGCAGTCTCAGCCAACGCAGTGGTGAGAAAATCTATGGGCGGAGACTTTCACTATGCCCCATATTTTGCCCCTATTTCTTCTCTCATACCGGAAAGCCGAGGCTTCTCTTTCCCTACTTCTGTTTCACCTGAAACATCCGCGCCCTACGGGAACTACTACCTTTTAGCATTAGGGCAATAGTCGAGTCCATCGTGTGCAGGAAACTCAGCCCAATAGAAAAGATGACGCCTTCGATAGCAGCAGACCCACATGCACCTCACATCGCTAACTAGGAACTATGCCCTCGCCAAGGCTGGCAGATTGAACTCATCAGGATAAAGACCGTGCTGAAATGAGAGGCGCTTCCCTAAAGGTATGCCGACGGCCCTTCTTTTGCTTCTGACCTCCACGCGGAAGTAGAGTGGCACCACTTCACGTCCGAAGCCTCCTTTAACTGAGTGCATTTCACCTATAGGACCCGACTCACTTGCCGTTTCACGTGAAACATTCTCCAGGGCAAAGACGTGTGGCCTGTATTTGCCCGCTGTCAGCGTAGAAATACCTTTCGCGGACTACGGCAAACAGTACCTTTCAGGAAGCCCTTCTGATACGCCCCAAACACCACCCCTACCCTGGCAGGGTTAACCACCTCTAGCATTAACAGGATTGCTTCTACCTCCTTCCACAGGCGGAATAGTCCATCGCCGAATCAAATCCCGTATCCCTTGCCTTCCTAAAGTCGCATGCACAATAGACTGGACGTACTATCCCACTATTCCTTGCATCTAGTCGCCTTCGCTGAGTGTCCTCACACGTGCTAGGAAGGGTGCGTTTCTCGTTTCCCATTTTTGCGAGCTTGCTAGAACAGGCATCCCTATTTCTCGGTCACGCTATCTAGGAGCCCTAGAGTTCCCTTCGCATGTGATATCTGCAGAGAAAAGCACGTTTCTCAGAAGGCTCCACTCCACTATTTTATGGCGTCAGCACACTCTGCATCGGATACCTTGCGACAGCGTGAGAAGGCAGGCCCACCATTTCGCGATCGACAGATAACACGGCAAAAGAGTTCTCCACACACGGCATTGTGTTCCACGTGAAACATTCATTTCCTAGAAGGCGATGCCTCCTATTCACAGCGGAGTAGTGAATGCGGCTACTGCATAGCCCCTACGGTACAGAAATTCCCAACTCTCTATACCTAAGCTTCGGGATTGGCCACCAAGCCAATGAAGCACAGACGTCCTCACATTTTTCAGAGTGGAAACCTTGCGTGGAAGCCTTGCGCAGCCAAACCCACCCCTACCCCGGAAATAGATCCTGGCATCCATTGGGACGCCACTTCATTATTGATCCCGCTAAAATCCGCATTCGCCAAGGCAGTGTCAGTATCTCTCGTGGCTGATATTCACAACAAAGCCGGAGATGTCTTAAACACCCCCGGCCTCGTCAATGGAAAAAGATGGCCCGACCTACTTAAGCAGAACGATTTGCCAACTTCCAGCTCAACTCCAATGCTGCTTTCCGATACGCCAACGCACCAGAAGAGCGCGGATCATAGGAAATTACGCTTTGCCCATAGGACGGAGCCTCAGAAATACGCACAGCACGTGGAATCACCGTCTCCAATGCCAAAGCGGGGAAATGCCCGCGCACCTCTTCCTCTACTTCCTCAGAGAGACGCGTCCGCTTATCCACCATTGTCAGCAAAAGCGATGACACTTTTAAGCGCGGATTCAAATGGGCGCCAATACGTTCAATCGTGGCCCACAACTGGCTTAAACCTTCAAGCGCATAGTATTCCGTCTGGATAGGAATCAGAACCTCATCAGCAGCAACCATGACATTTAAGGTCACTAGTCCCAGCGACGGCGGGCAATCAATCAGAATAACTTCAACATCGGGCCGCTCTTCTAAGAAGACACTGACCGCATCTGCTAAACGATGCTCACGACGTTCCACATCCACCAATTCAATTTCTGAACCAGAAAGGTCGATCGTCGCCGGACAGACCTCTAAAGCATCAACTTCTGGACAAGTTTGGAGAACCTCAGAGATCTTTGCGCCAGCAATCATCACGTCGTAGGTCGAAGGGGTTCCTGCTGTGTGGTCAACACCGAGCGCACTCGAGGCATTCCCCTGCGCATCGGCATCAATAACGACAACCTTCAATCCACCTAAAGCAAGACCAACTGCTAAGTTAACAGCGGAAGTAGTCTTACCGACCCCACCCTTTTGGTTTGCCACCGCAATGACCACAGGAGAAGCGGGATGACCAAATTCTGAGTCTTCCAGCAGCTTTCGATCACGCTGGTTCTGTTCTACCTGGGCAGACATCGACGTCAGCGCACTTGAAGCTTCAGTCACATTGACCACCTTTCCTTGGACACTTCCAGTCTAGGCAGCCCCGCCCTCGTCTGAGGCCACGGCCCTCCGAAGAAGGCACCTCAATAAACTAAGTGTGGTAGGCCTCACTCTTGACTAACGGGACCGAATCCTCTCGCAGACAACCACGAAAGTGCCCTCTTCTTCCATGACAGACGGCACTTCATGTACCTGTGCACTGAGGTGATGCCTTTTCAACTCAAGGGCAGCTTCTTCCACCTCAATAGGAGCACGCCGACCTTTCAATGCCACCAGGCGTCCGCCCGGCGCAATAAGTTTCGACGTCATCCGCACCAACTTCGGCAACTTCGCCACTGCACGGGCAGTCACCACATCAGCTTTACCTTTGCCGCGAAGTTCTTCAGCCCGAGCCTGGTGAATAGTGACATTGTCTAGACCCAAACCATCAACAACGTCTTCCAACCACTCAACCCGGCGAAGCATCGGTTCAGCAAGATGGATATCAAGATCTGGCCGGCAAATGGCCACCACAATGCCGGGGAATCCAGCCCCCGACCCAATATCCAATAGCTGACCTTTTTTGGGCAGGAAATCAAGGATCGCCGCAGAGTTCACAATATGGCGCGACCAAAGGCGCGGAAGTTCACGCGGACCCACCAGCCCACGCAATTCACCTTCAGCTTCGAGCATACGCACATACTCTTCCATATCTGGAAAAGACAGGCCGAAAAGGTCGCGCACCTGTTGAGTTGGGCTCTCGTATTCCATCGTAGAGCCCAACTCAGTCTCCTCGCGCTCAGCGAAGTCCCTGCCCTCGCTCACGCGTTGTCCTCAGGTTCCTCGCCCTCAGCAAGGTCAGTCGCTTCGAAAGCTGCGTCAGCATCGTCATATTCGGCAACATTATCTGCTGCCACGTCATTAATGTCCTCGTCGCCCTGATCTGCGTCAGCACCTGCCGCGTCTGCTGATTCTTCTTCAGTCAGAATAACTACGCGACGCCGCGGCTCAACACCTTCAGATTCGGAAACCAAACCAGCGGCAGCTACCACGTCATGGCAAACTTTGCGCTCAAAAGGATTCATGGGATCGAGTTTTTGACGTTCACCCGTTGCACGCAAACGCAAAATCGCTTCCTCAGTCAGTGCCTGAAGTTGCGCTTTGCGGTTGGCACGGAATCCGCCAATATCGAGCATCAGACGCGAACGTTCACCCGTTTCAGTCTGAACGGCTAAACGGGTCAATTCCTGAAGAGCATCCAGAACCTCGCCCTCGTCACCGACAAGACGATCTAAAGAGCCAGGGATATCGGAAATAATTTCGACGAGGGCGCGGCCATTCTCTACATCAATCTCAATATCGCCATCGAGATCGGCAATGTCGAGAAGTTCCTCAAGGTAGTCGGCGGCAACTTCGCCCTCTTCTTCTAGAAGGGAGAGCTTTTCTTTCTGCGAGTCAGTCATGGCAATATCCTTTGGGTTGTTCTTTACTTAGGCCGACGCTTACGACGTTGGCGGTCGCGCTGATCTTTACGGCGTGCCTGACGGCGGCGCTCGAGTTCTTCAGGAGAGTAGTCGCCGCCCGCAGTGGCCCGGGATGATCCAGACGTAGAGCTGCTCTGCGATCCTTCTGCTGTCTCATCCTTATTCTGACGCGCTTTACGCTGTTCACGCGACAACTTCCGGTGTTGTTCACGTGCAGCCTGTTGCGCCTTCTTTTCTGCAACGCGGTCAGTTGCCCGTTTAATAGCGCGCATCCACTGTTCATCGGGCAGTGTCCCTTCCCAACTACCAGTGGCAAGATTCCGGTAGACCTCAAGAACTTCCCCATCACTCATTGCTTCTGGGAAGTCAGTGGCAATGTGCTGAGCCTTGCCCCGCTTCTTTACTTCAGCAACAGTGGTGCGATTGAGTTCCGCTAACGCAGTGGTGTCAGAGGAAGAAAGAGCTAAACGCTGGCGATCGTAATCGGCGAAGAATTCTTTTGCCCATCCCTGATAACGCGCTTGACGCTTTTCCACTAATTCGCTGTGTGCCGGAGAACCAGGGGTCGGCATAAACTTAATCGTGAAATAGGATTGCGCTAAAGTAAATGCAGCGGTGGCTGCCGTATAAACCATTAGACCCATAGGGAAAATGAAACCTGTGGTCGCAAATATAAGCGGCATAATGTAAATCATCATGCGCTGAGAACGCACCATTGGGTTATCAGGATCAGCCTGTGCTGGCATATTCTTTTTCATGCTCAGCAGCATGGAAAATGACTGCATAAGCACTGTTGCCACAAGAATCAGCGCGAAAACGACAATCCCGAAAATCGGCAAATTATCGGTAATCCGTAGCGACAAATTCACACCACCAACGGTGGAATTCTCAACTTCGGCCGCTAATGCTTTAGTAATAGGACCAATGGTATCCGTTGGTTTCCCATCGACCAGGTAAGTACCCTGAGTAATCTGCGAAACCCCAATGAAAACACGGTACATGGCCAAGAAGATGGGCAATTGAGCCAACATAGGCAGACAGGAGGCAAAAGGACTGGTCCCATGCTTCTTATAGAGAGCCTGCGATTCCGCAGCCATTTTCTGCTGCGAGGCCGCATCTTTTTTGCCCTTATATTTCTCCTGGAGCTTTTTCAGCTCCGGCTGCATTGCTTGCATTCCTCGCGATGAACGAATACTACGTATGGTTAAAGGCAGAATTGCTGTGCGGACAACAATGGTCACGAGGACAATAGAAATAACCCAGGCAACACCCGACCCTGCGGGCAGTCCAATCATTACTAAAGCGTCATGGATCCAAATCCAGAGCCATGCAATTACCGTAGCGAGCCAGTGAAAAAACTGGTCCAGCATATGTGGTTCTCCTTCAGGAATGGCGGACGTCAATAACGTCCTGGGTTAACCCGGAGAATTCCGGGGACGTTTGTGGGGCGCGCAATAGAGTTTGTGTGCGCGTATCCGCGTGAATTACTGACGCAGAATGATCAGAAACATGAAGTGACGCCGGGGCATTGTCGGATTCCGTACCATCATTCCATTCAGCAATACGCGGCAATCCAATGGGATAAGGCGGATCAAGATTCAAATGGCCAGGCCAATCATCCGGTGGAATCCATTCCGGTGCGCGCCACGATCCACGGGGTGGAACCTCATCAACACCACCCCTACTCCACGGATTACAGCGGAGAATACGCCATATCGCTAAAAGAGGGCCTTTGAGAATGCCATGGGTTTCAATTGCGCCAATGGCATAGTTTGAACAGGTGGGGGCATATCTACACGAGGGCGGGAAGGCAGGCGAAATAAAGCGCTGGTAAAAGCGAATAGGGGCAAGCGCAATACGTCGAAGAATCACGAAGGCTCCCCTCGTTTATTCCATTTACGCCATGCACGACGCAAAGCGTCCTCTAAATGGTGGCGTAATTCAGCGCTGGTACATCCATATGCTGCACTGCTGGCACGGATCACTACTGCTGCACCAGAAGGAAGCGAAGCTAATTGTTCCGCCATTAAATGGCGCAATTGGCGTCGTACTCGATTACGTCGAGTTGCTCGGGGAATTTGCTTTTTAGCCACGACGAAACCGACGAGGGACGTTTTTCGTTCCTCGTCGGTTCGACAATGCACGACGACTACAGCGTTACCTGCACGCGACCCACTTCGGATCGCAGAGCGGAAGTCCGCCGGATCCACCATGCGGTGTGCACGTGGCAACACCGGAGTCTCAGGCTGACAGGCTCTTGCGGCCCTTGCGACGACGAGCAGCCAGAATGGCGCGGCCGGCGCGAGTGCTCATGCGCAGACGGAACCCGTGCGTCTTTGAACGACGACGGTTATTGGGCTGATAGGTCCGCTTCGTGGTCACTGCTCTTACTCCAAGGGCGGGAATGGGACGGCTATCCCATTCATTGGTCAAAAAAGGGGTGTGGCCCGATGGTCGGGCACATACGGTGGATAAGCCTAGGGTCAGGGCCCCGCCCTCGTCAATGGAGACCATCCACATGTGCTTCATTCCTCCCATCCGCCCGCCATCCACATCTGTGGATAACACTGTGGAGCGCGATACACAGAAGAGAGAAAACTTGGTCACAGTCAAAAATCTGCGCTACTGACACCTTTACCTGAGTTTTCAAGCAGAGCACCTCTGTAATTACACCCCTGTGATTCTGTGAACTTCCATCCACAGGTTCATCCCCAACCTGTGGATAGCCGGTGGACGGGCTAGAGTGTGTTTTCTAGGCCTGACCGAAGGCGCTCCCGTCGTGTCAGATTTCACCTTCATTCGTGCAACCACTGGAGGCTCCTTTGACCACGGACTCCTTGAGCCAAGCCTGGTCTGATGTCCTGACGGGACTCGATACCAGCTCTATGCGGCCATCTGTGCGCGGATTCCTGCACTCCGCTAAGCCGCTGGGAGATATTGACGGCACCATCCTCATTGCCGTGTCCTCTTCTACAGCGAAAAAATGGATCGAAGATGACTCCTCTAATGTCGCTGCAGCCCTTTCTATTGCATTAGGCCACACCGTTCGTATTGCGGTCACCGTTGACCCCAGCCTGGTTCCTCAGCCGCTACCAGAACCGCCTATGCAGGTCACCCCTATTTTGCCAATAGCCTCCCCTGCGCCAGGGTCGAGTCCTGTCAATAAAGACGACTCAAGTACGCATCTGAACCCGAAATACACCTTCGATACCTTTGTGATTGGTCCCTCGAATCGTTTCGCTCATGCGGCAGCCTTTGCGGCAGCAGAATCACCTGGCACCGCTTTTAATCCCCTCTTTATTTATGGCGATTCGGGGCTCGGAAAAACCCACCTTCTCCACGCTATTGGGCACTATGCACTCTCCCTCTACCCTCACCTGCGGGTTCGTTATGTGAACTCGGAGGAGTTCACTAACGACTTCATTAACTCGATTCGTGATGACCGGGCTGAAGAATTCCAACGACGCTATCGGGAAACGGATATTTTGCTTATTGACGATATCCAATTCATCCAGGGTAAAGAGCAGACCGTCGAAGAGTTCTTCCACACCTTTAATACCCTCTATAACGCGAATAAGCAGGTCGTTCTCACTTCTGATATGCCACCACGAGAACTCTCTGGCATTGAAGACCGCCTGCGTTCTCGCTTTACAGCGGGCCTTTTGGTTGATGTTCAGCCGCCTGACCTCGAAACACGTATTGCTATTCTGCAAAAGAAAGCGGCCGCAGATAATCTCGAAGTCGATCCTGAAGTTTTGGCCTATATTGCCTCGCGGATTGCCTCGAATATTCGTGAGCTTGAAGGTGCGCTGGTCCGTGTTATTGCCTTCGCGAATCTGTCGAAAGAGCGCATTGATTTGTCGCTAGCGGAAATGCTGCTCAAAGACTTCGTATCTGACCCGCATGACACGGAAATCACGGCTGCTCTGATTATGGGGCAAACAGCGCATTACTTTGGCGTCACGATTGATCAGTTATGTTCTCAAGAGCGTTCACGCACTGTCGTTGAAGCCCGGCAAATTGCTATGTATCTCTGCCGGGAACTCACTGATTTATCGCTACCAAAGATCGGCGCCGCCTTCGGCGGACGCGATCACACCACTGTGATGCACGCAAAAAAGAAGATCACCTCACAAATGGCGGAGCGCCGCGAAGTCTTCAATCACGTCAGCGAACTCACTACCCGCATTAAGCAAAAGGCCCGCGAAACCTGAAAACCTCTGCCCGTTGGTCCGTCACTCCACCACAGTGACGGACCTTTTTCTTGTCTCCCATCAGGCCAGATGCGCCCCGCCCTCGTGAATTCTTTTTCGGGAACGCTGCGGCAGGCGGCAATTCCAGCGTGGCCTTGCCACCCTCGCGCCCCCAGCTGTGTACGACCTGTTATCCACATATTTTCCGCGAGCATTCCATCACCGACGACCGCCAGCCCCCAAGAAATTCACATCCGCTCACACAGCAACTCGTCTCAGCACGACATCCCACCCAAAGCCTTCCATTCGGTCAGATTTCTATCCACATCTCATGTGTACAGGCTGGGAATTCGCCACCAATTCTCCGTGGATAACCTGGGCTCACATGTGGACGAAGAAATGAGGTGAATTCGACCATTCACATGCGCCCTAGAAATATCCACATCCGTCCCCACTTTCTATCCACCCGTGGAAAACCCGTGATTCCAACGGAAAATCGCGCAATCCACAGAATTCACACAGCCGATGACGATGATGAATCTAGAAAATTGTCTTTCCTGTGAACCCACCCGCAACGGCTGTGTGGCGAACTTTTCTCCTCCCCGACGATTTTCGAGGGCGAGGCACGGCCTCAAGATTCGGTAGAGTGGGACGGTAGTGCCCGTGCAAGCCCGTCGGAGGAAACAGGAATGAAGTTCACCGTCGCACGCGACGTCTTGGCCGAGGCTGTATCTTGGACCGCCCGCGCTTTACCGGTTCGTCCTGCCTCCCCCATATTGGCCGGTGTGCGCATCAGTGCAGCGGATGAGGAACTCACCCTGTCATCCTTTGACTATGAGGTCTCCGCAAACTCACGCATTGCTGCTTCCGTTGAAGAAGCTGGAGAAGTTCTTGTTTCTGGGCGTCTTTTGGCTGATATCTCGAAGTCGTTGCCTAATAAGCCGGTGACGATTGAACTTGACGGCCAAAAAGTGAATCTGCGGTGTGGCTCGTCACATTTCACTCTCGCTGTTATGCCTCTCGATGAGTACCCCCTTCTGCCCTCCCAGCCAGATTCCACGGGTTCCGTTGATGGCTCGGTGCTTGCCCATGCGGTTACTCAGGTTTCTGTGGCCGCCTCACGTGATGACACTCTTCCATTGCTGACAGCTGTCCGAGTTGAGGTTGAGGGCGAAAAGATGACTCTTCTTGCCACGGACCGCTACCGCTTGGCAATGCGCGAGTTGGAATGGACGCCCACAGATACCTCCGTATCTGACGCCGCCCTCGTCAAGGCAAAAATCCTTCAAGATGTGGCAAAGTCGATGACGTCCGGCGGTAGCGTCGAAATCGGGTTGTCCCATGATCGCCAGCCAGGGGCATCGGCTCTGATTGGTTTTGAAAGTGGGGGCCGCCGCACGACCTCGACGCTGCTGGAAGGTGACTACCCGCCAGTACGCCGCCTCTTCCCTGAATCCACATCCATCCAAGCTGTCGCCGAACGGACCGTCCTTTTAGAAGCCGTCAAGCGCGTGTCTTTGGTGGCCGAGCGGAAAACCAGTGTTCGCCTGAGTTTTTCTGAAGGCCAGGTTATTTTGGAGGCCGGTCAGGGAGATAATGCCCAGGCATCGGAAGCTATTGAAGCCCAGCTTTATGGCGAAGATATTTCCACCGCCTTTAATCCTCAATTCCTGATTGATGGTCTGTCCGTGATTGATACGGAATATGTGCGTTTTGGATTTACCCATTACACCAAGCCAGCTGTTTTAACTGGCCAGGAAAAAGCCGATGGCGGGGAAGTTCCTCATTTCCGCTATTTGCTGATGCCTATTCGTTTTGGCGTCTAAGCGCTGCCTTAGCGTGGTGGTGGATCGGTGTACGTCAGTCATATAGCGCTTGACGACTTCCGGTCCTACCGTCATGCCGTGGTTGAACTTGGCCCTGGGGCAACGGTTTTGCTGGGGCCTAATGGACAGGGCAAAACGAATCTGGTCGAAGCCATTGGGTACTTATCGACATTTTCAAGTCATCGGGTTTCTGCCGATACGGCTTTAGTTCGTGCGCCGCTTAATGCGCAAGAGACTCCACCTGGCGGGGCTGTTATTCGTGTGCGTTTAGTATCCGGTGATGGACGAGAATCCGTTATTGAATTAGAGATTGTTCGCGGAAAAGCCAATCGTGCCCGGGTCAATCGCACGCAAATGAGTCCGCGCGACATTCTCGGAATGGTGCGGAGCGTTGTTTTCGCACCAGAAGATCTGTCGTTAGTGCGCGGGGATCCATCTATTCGTCGCACTTTTATGGATGAGTTAGCTACGCAGATGCGGCCCACCTATTCGCGATTGCGTGCGGATTTTGAGAAAGTGGCACGTCAGCGCGCCGCGTTAATGAAGCAGGCGCAGTCGGCTTTTCGACGAGGGCGGAGTCCCGATTTATCCACTTTAAGTGTCTGGGATGATACTTTCGCTCGATTATCAGCCCAGGTCAGCGCTCAGCGGGCCCAGGTTATTCATGCTTTAACCGATCCGTCCAGGCGGGCTCATAGTGCTATTGCTCCTCAGGGGCGCGACCTGGATATGGTTTTTGATCCCAGCGTGGGTAAGACGCTTGGTGAGGGCGACACTACTGATCTGACTGATGTTGACCTGCAATGCCAACGCATTCTTCAGGCTTTCGCCCAGGTTCACGAGCGCGAAATTGAACGCGGAGTGAACTTAGTGGGTGCGCATCGCGATGATCTGATGTTGACCTTAGGTCACCTGCCAGTCAAAGGCTATGCCAGCCATGGGGAGTCCTGGTCGGTGGCTTTGGCGCTGCGCTTAGGTGCCTTTGAGGTTCTGGGTAGTGATGGTGATCAGCCCATTCTTATCCTTGACGATGTCTTTGCTGAACTTGATAGTGCCCGTCGGCAGGGTCTTGCGCAGATGGTGGCTGGTGCTGATCAAGTTTTAGTTACTGCGGCAGTGGCTGATGACGTGCCCGAACTTCTTGGTGCGCAGGTTATTCCTGTGCGTTGGGATGCTGAAGAAGGCACGGTTGTTGGCAATGAGTGAGGACATTACCGAGGGCGGGGCCAGTGACGAGGGGCGTGAACGCTTTGTTTCTGACGCCTTAGAGCGCGCCAGAGCCCAGGCCCATAGGCGTGGATACCATCGGACCTCACTGCCCTCGTTACGCAGCGCCAAAGGCCTCTCAGAAGACTTTTCTGACGCGCCTGAGGACTCACCGTCACCGAATTCGGATGCCGCGCCTGCCGCACCCTCTCGCGGTCTTGAAGGTGACACTGAGGGCGATTTACTGGACCTTAGTCAGCGGCTAAGTGGTGTGGGCAGTGGGTGGATGACCTCCCCTGGATTGGCGGCGCACCGCCCTCGTTACCGCGACATGCGTACCCTCGGGGGAGCGCTGACCAGCCTTATTCACCGCAATGGGTGGGATGGACCCACGCGAATGGGGTCGGTTTTATCGCGCTGGACGGCCATTGTTGGGCCGGATATTGCCAATCACTGTTCAATAGAGACTTTCGAGGGCGGGACCCTGATTGTCCGCACCACGTCAACGGCATGGGCCAAACAACTGACCCTTTTGCTGCCCACTATTGAACGTAGGGTTGCCGAAGAGGTTGGCACCGGAGTTGTGACCCAAGTGATTGTGCGAGGACCGGTTGCACCGTCGTGGAAAAAAGGCCGTTTATCGGTGCCGGGGCGCGGGCCGCGTGACACTTATGGATAGTTATTTCCACTTGAGTCAGGTGGGACTGCTCACACTTGCGTAATTGCAGGTAAAAACTGGTTTGAAGGGGTGACTTCAAGGGCGCGGCTGCGCGGGATGCCACCTTCCGATTGGTAGACTTTGGTAGGTATGTTCCGTTGGTGACAGGCCCTTTTAGGTGCCTGTTGTAGAGAGGTTGACGCCCAGCGCCAACCAACGAGGGGAGCCAGCTCTTGGCCGACACGAAGGATGCGATCGTCGATGACGGTACACAAGGCTATGGCGCGTCAGATATTACCGTTCTCGAAGGCCTTGAAGCGGTCCGTAAGCGACCCGGTATGTACATTGGTTCAACGGGGGAACGTGGTTTACACCACCTGGTATACGAGGTCGTTGATAACTCAGTAGATGAAGCATTAGCCGGATATGCCGATCACATTGATGTGACAATCCTGGCTGATGGTGGGGTCCGTGTTGCTGATAATGGTCGCGGTATTCCCGTGGATATTCACCCAACTGAAGGTAAACCCACTGTCGAAGTTGTGATGACTATTCTTCACGCTGGCGGCAAATTCGGTGGCGGTGGATATGCCGTTTCTGGTGGTCTCCACGGCGTAGGTATTTCCGTTGTCAATGCATTATCAACGCGAGTGGATACCATTATTCGTCGGCAGGGATATGCCTGGCGGATGTCTTTTGCTAATGGTGGAACCCCGGTCACCGAATTAGTTCGCGGAGAAGAAACCTCCGAAACTGGAACAACGCAAACTTTTTACCCGGATCCCACCATTTTTGAGACGGTGGAATTCAACTTTGAAACCCTGCGGGCCCGATTCCAGCAAATGGCCTTCCTCAATAAGGGCCTGAGCATTACATTGACGGATGAGCGCCCATGGGTCAAAGATGAGGGCGATGAAATTACTGGTGACGAGGGCGGACCTAGTGACGATCCCGTTGATGGTCATCGCAGTGTTTCCTATTGCTATGAGCATGGCTTAAAGGACTACGTGGAATACCTTGATTCCACAAAGAAATCTGAGGCGATTAACGCTGAGATTATCGACTTTGAGTGTGAAAATGACGAAGGCACAATGTCTCTCGAAATTGCAATGCAATGGACAAGTGCCTACACCTCTTCAGTACACACGTATGCGAATACGATTAATACCACTGAAGGCGGAATGCATGAAGAAGGTTTCCGCACCGCATTAACCTCAGTAATTAATCGCTATGCCCGCGATAAAGGTCTGCTGAAGGAAAAAGACGAGAATCTCACCGGTGAAGATGTCCGCGAAGGGCTCACCGCCGTTATTTCCGTTAAATTAACTGAGCCTCAATTTGAAGGCCAGACAAAAACCAAATTGGGCAATACAGAAGCGCGGACTTTCACCCATAAAACGGTGCATAATCTGCTGACCGATTGGCTTGATGCCCACCCGGTGGACGCCAAAGCTATTGTCGCTAAAGGACAGCAGGCAAAACTTGCTCGTCTTGCTGCCCGTAAAGCCCGCGAAGCCACCCGCCGTAAAGGTGCCCTCGAATCCGCATCAATGCCCGGCAAATTGCGCGATTGTTCTTCCCGCGATCCAATGGAATGCGAAATCTTTATTGTTGAGGGTGACTCTGCTGGCGGTAGTGCCGTTGGTGGCCGTGACCCTGAACGTCAGGCAATTATGCCAATCCGCGGCAAGATTTTAAATGTGGAAAAGGCTCGCCTGGACCGCGCCCTCGGGTCAGAAACCATTCGGAATCTCATTACCGCTTTTGGCACTGGTATTGGCGAAGACTTCGATATTGAGAAACTTCGCTACGGCAAAATTGTCATTATGGCTGACGCCGATGTTGACGGCCAGCACATTGCCACACTGCTTCTCACTCTTCTTTTCCGCTATATGCGTCCGCTAGTGGAACATGGCCATGTTTTTATTGCTATGCCGCCGCTGTACCGCATTAAGTGGAGCAATGCCGATCACCAATTCGCCTACTCCGATAAAGAACGCGACACCCTTCTTGCTGAGGGCACGGAAAAGAACCGGCGCCTGCCTAAAGACGGTGGTATCCAACGGTATAAAGGTCTGGGCGAAATGAATGATCACGAATTGTGGGAAACCACAATGGACCCGAGTGCACGCGTCCTCAAACAGGTCACCCTGGATGAGGCCGCTGACGCCGACGAAATTTTCTCGATTCTTATGGGTGACGATGTGGAAAGACGTCGTTCCTTTATTCAGCGCAACGCCACTGACGTGCGCTTCCTCGACATCTGATACGGGTGATTGGTTTATAGCCAGTTGCCACCCCTAGATGAGGCGGGCCCCGCCCTCGTCTATGAAGAAAAGGACCCACGTGAGCGATACGACAACCACTGAGGAAGCCCCGCAATACGACCGCATCCAGCAGGTCGATTTGCAGCATGAAATGCAGCGTTCCTACCTCGACTACGCAATGAGCGTCATTGTGGGCCGTGCGCTGCCTGATGTGCGCGATGGCCTCAAACCGGTGCACCGGCGCATTCTCTACGCCATGTATGACGGTGGCTACCGGCCCAGTGCGTCATTCTCAAAGTCGGCCCGCGTCGTTGGCGACGTTATGGGCACCTACCACCCTCACGGTGATGCGGCGATTTATGACGCCCTGGCCCGCCTGGTCCAATGGTGGTCAATGCGTGCTCCCCTGGTAGCTGGGCAAGGAAACTTTGGGACCCCAGGAAATCTCGGGCCAGCGGCTCCGCGATATACCGAATGTAAAATGGCCCCCCTGGCTATGGAAATGGTCCGCGATATCGACGAAGATACGGTCGATTTCCAAGACAATTACGATGGCCGCGACCAAGAACCCACGATTCTGCCTTCTCGTTTCCCGAATCTCTTAGTCAATGGGTCTGAAGGTATTGCGGTGGGTATGGCCACCCGAATTCCTCCGCATAATCTGCGTGAAGTTGCCGCCGGCGTCCAATGGTATTTGCAGCATCCAGAAGCCTCCCGCGAAGAACTCCTAGAAGCACTCTTACGGATTATTCCTGGACCGGATTTCCCCACGGGCGCCACTATTCTTGGCCGCCGCGGAATTGAAGACGCTTATCGCACTGGGCGCGGATCTATTACTCAGCGCGCAGTTGTTTCTGTTGAAGAAATCCACGGCCGTCAATGCCTGGTTGTTACCGAATTGCCCTATCAGGTTAATCCCGACAATCTGGTTGATAAAATTGCCAGCTTAGTGCGTGATGGGGCTATTCAAGGCATTGCCGATATTCGCGATGAGACCTCTGGGCGTACTGGTCAGCGACTGGTTTTAGTGCTGAAACGTGACGCGGTGGCCAAGGTCGTCCTCAATAACCTCTATAAGCGGACCTCGCTACAAGAGAATTTCTCGGCCAATATGCTGGCACTGGTGGACGGTGTGCCACGCACACTCAGCCTTGATGGCTTTATTCGCCACTGGGTCAATCACCAAATGCAGGTGATTGTGCGGCGCACTCAATATCGCCTGGCAAAGGCCAAAGAACGCCTGCATATTCTTGAAGGCTACCTTAAGGCCCTTGATGCATTAGATGAGGTTATTGCCCTGATTCGGCGCTCTCCCACTGTGGATGAAGCCCGGACTGGCCTGCAATTATTACTCACCATTGATGAAGTCCAAGCTGACGCTATTCTGGCTCTCCAATTGCGTCGTTTGGCCGCTTTGGAACGTCAGAAGATTCTTGATGAGCACGCCGAATTAACTGCTCGTGTGGCCGACCTCGAAGATATTCTTGCTTCCCCTGCGCGCCAACGCACTATTGTTTCCGAAGAACTCGCCGAAATCGTCGATAAATACGGGGATGAACGCCGCACAACAATCATTCCTTATGACGGCGAAATGTCTATGGAAGACCTCATTCCTGAAGAGGATGTTGTTGTCACCATTACTCGTGATGGATACGCAAAACGTACCCGCACCGATAATTACCGTTCGCAAAAACGTGGCGGTAAAGGTGTGCGAGGCACCCAATTGCGTGACGATGATGTGGTGGAGCACTTCTTTGTCACTACCACTCACCACTGGCTGCTGTTCTTTACCAACCTGGGTCGGGTATATCGGGCAAAGAGCTACGAAATCCCCGAAGGCGGTCGCGATGCGAAAGGCCAGCACGTCGCCAATTTGCTGGCTTTCCAAACGGATGAACATATTGCCCAGGTGCTGGCAATCCGCGACTATGACCAAGCCGAATATTTAGTGCTGGCCACTAAAGCCGGATTGGTGAAGAAAACTCGCCTGGAGGAATATCGCAGTGCTCGTACTGGCGGCATTATTGCCATTAACCTGCGCGAAGATGAAGCTGGACGTCCTGATGAGTTAGTGTCCGCTCACGTCGCTAATGCTACCGACGACCTCCTTTTGGTTTCTCGCGACGGACAGGCAGCCCGCTTTAGTGCCACCGATGAGACCCTGCGTCCCACAGGCCGGGCCACCTCAGGTGTGCGCGGTATGCGTTTCCGCGAAGACGACGAACTTCTCACCATGGAAGTGCCCCGCGAAGGTACTGACCTTCTGATTGTCACTGAGTCGGGTTATGCCAAGCGCACCCCGGTTGAGGAATATCCCACGAAGGGTCGCGGGACCCTGGGCGTGCGGGTCGGTAAGCTCGTAGAAGAGCGCGGCGGCCTGGTCGGAGCGCTCATTGTCGGACCCGAAGAAGACGTAATGGTCATCACAGAGTCCGGTAAATTAGTGCAGGTTAATGCTTCGGATGTGCGGCCAACATCGCGCAATACGATGGGCGTGATTTTTGCCCGACCTGAGGCAAATGACCGAATTATCGCCGTGACGCCTAACCCGGAGCGTGACGTCGAAGAAGAAGAAATCGAGACCAGTGTCGCGTCTGAATCACATGACGCCGATGGCGCTGACCCTGTAGCGTCAGGGGAAATCGTCGCACAGGAGGATAACGAATGAGCATGACCGAACAGCGCTCGGAGGATGCGCCGCGCCGCGTTGAATTGGCCATTGCGCGCATTGATGCGTGGACGGTGATGAAGGTGAGCTTCCTCCTGTCCGTCGCAGTGGGCGTGGCCACAGTGATTGCTACCGCCGTGCTGTGGTGGTTGGTCGATTCAATGCACGTTTTCGCGGAGATTGAAGCCTTCCTGAAGACTATTGGCGCGGAAAGCTTCGTGTCCCTGCTGGATTATGTGCGCTTCCAGCGGGTGCTGTCCTACGCGACCATTGTTGCTGTGGTGAATGTGGTGCTGTTGACCGCTATTGCGACACTTGGGGCGCTGCTTTATAACGTCATCGCTTCTCTTGTGGGTGGCATTCGCGTGTCGCTTATGGATGAGTGAGTGCGCTCTTCTTAGTGCCTGTAAAGGCCTGCGTTAGCTAGTAGTTCGCTGCTCGTGGCGTGCGGTCTGGCATTGAGGTCCATGCGCAGCCTTTTGCTCTTCTTGCCGTAGGGTGCACTGCAAGTTTCAGGTGAGTTTGTCTCGCCAGGAAGCTGCGGTGCACCCTTTGTGCTGCCTGCGGGCCTTGCGCCCTGCACGAGACGGGCAAAGGGCGATATTTTTGCCTGAAATCCGGCTTTTTTGTCGCCCTATGCACGTTTGGTGTCGTGGTTCCTCTTTCCATTTCATTGACGAGGACGGGGCGTGCTGGAGCTCACCCTGTACTGCTTTGCCCGGAAGCACCTGGCTGTGTACGATTATCCGGTGCCCGCAAGGGCGGTCGTGAAAACGACGGGCCTATAGCTCAGTAGGTTAGAGCGCAGTCCTGATAAGACTGAGGTCGGTGGTTCGAGCCCACCTAGGCCCACCATCCACATCACGTGTGGGAAGTGAGGTCCCAATGAAAAAGTGGATTACCACTTTGGCTGTGATCGGTTCGGTTGCGGTTGTCGGTGTGATCATCCACCAGATCCGTCAGGACCTTTCTGAAGACGCGGAGTTGTGGAAGTCCGTTACGGACACTCCCGCTTTGGGTTAATCCCTAGCGAGGGGCCATGGCGCAATTGGTAGCGCACCTGCTTTGCAAGCAGGGGGTTACGGGTTCGAGTCCCGTTGGCTCCACTCCTTTTCGATGTGCTCCGGATGCGTTAGTTTCGCTCCGGAGTTTTTCTTTTACGAGGCCGGGGCG
>JAUNHH010000005.1 GCA_030524055.1 Actinomycetaceae bacterium
CGCCCACTAAAGGGTGGTTTGCTTCACGTTCACTGCGCAACTTCTGCGCAAATGGCCAGATCAAAAGGCAGCGACCGGGTCGATAGGTACAGAAGAATCCTGCGGAGGACGCTCGGCGGACAACAGCGGCACGGCGTATGGGACAATGGGCGGACATGTTTCCACGGGGGAGATGAGGAAGGAGTGCCCAGTGCCTCTATTCGAGTTCGAGGAGGGGCGACTCATCCCTGCCCAATTCGGCCACTCAATCACCGATGGTTTCACCCCTGAACTTGTGGATGCCATCTGCCAGCAGGTTCTCGAAATCATTGCGCGCCCGCTCTTTCCTATTACCTGGCGCGACCTGACGCAAATGGCCGATGTGGACGACGGGGTGCCACGCCTGACCGCTTTAGATGCCACCGCTCAAGTGGTCTCCGTTGAGGTTGTTGAATGCCTCGACTCTGACGTCTTGATTTCTTCCCTGGCGCGCCTGGCGGAAACTGCGGCACTGTCCTGGTCGGATTTGGCCCGCGAATACCCTGGCGACATTGAAGGCTTTAAAGCAGGGTGGCTGCGTTTCCGCGACACAATGCCGCCATCAGCTGCCTCCGGGCCGCGCCTCATTATGGTGGTCGGCTCGATTGACGAAACAGTGCGCCCCGCATTGGATGTCCTGGCCGCCTCAGGCGTCGAAGTCCACGAACTCTCCGTGCGGGAAATGTCCGATGGGCGTGCGTTGCTCGATGTGCAGGCCGTCGGGCCTAGGCTTTACGGGCACGCGCCGCAATTGCTGCTGGGTCGCAGCGGCAATGGGCGAGGCGGCGGGGCAGTGCCCGAACTTGCTGCCGCATTGGTGTCCTTTGACTCTGAAGAAGAACAACGGGCTGTTGGCGAAGATAATCCGCCCCATACGGTTCAGGCGCCAACGCGCCGCGTGGCAGAAGCTCCTCTTGATGGCGCCGAACTTGGCGTTATTGCCAGTGACGAGACCGGCGAGACCGGCGCGCACGAGGCCGAACCCGACCAGCCTGCCTTTGATGGCACCGGGTTTGAGCAGGTCACCACTGCTGCTCAAGCTCTGGGTGATACGCCTTTGGATATGCCGGACTGGGATGATGACGCTGACGCCCCGACCTCGGCAATCCGCACTGATAACGCTGTACTTCCGCCCTCCCAGGTGCCGGGCCTTGCCCCCATGCCTGAGGGTGCCAAGCCTGCCTTCACCCCTGTCCACCATGGGGATGAGACCAGTTTGACTCACCAGATTGCCGATGGGCACGACTTCGAAGGCATTGTTGAGGCGGCGCGCCTTAAGGGCGTGCCCGTGCTGGAACGTGACGATTCGGGCCTGCGGACCCTGTGCCAGATTCTTGGCGAAGATGTCAGCCTTTATGCCGACTCAATGTATGGCCTGCCGGGCGGGATTGTTCTGGCCGCTGATGGGACCATTAAAGTCGCTGGGGGAGGAGCCCATACCAGCCCTGACGAAGCGATGGCTGCCCTGGGCAAGACTGACCTGAATGGGTGGGACCAGTGGCATTTGGCTGATGGTCTGGGGCCGACACTGGGCGAATCCCTTGATGAAGTCAATCGCGAGATGATTCGCGAATACGAGCGGGTGCCCTTCTCTAGCGCTCAGCGTCGGCATTAACGAGGGCGGGGCGGGGCGCTTAGATAAAGGCGTCCACCCATTTGCCAACGGTGTCCCAAATACGGGCGCGCACATCCGGGTCGGAAAGGAAAAGGTCATGCCGGCCCGGGAAACGTGCAATCGTCACCAGTGGCCCCAACATTGCAGAACGCAGGGCATTGACTTCCACGTCTAAAACGGTGTCACTAGAAAAAGCTTTCTCGCACCATTCTTCCTCGAAATAGGTCGCGGTAGACATGAGAGAAAGAATAGGGAAATCGACCTCGACCTTTTTATTGACCATATCGTGCCCGGCCATTACCGCTTCTAACCAGCCGGCAAAAACCGGATAGGACCTGGGGCGTTTCCACTCAGTGGCATAATCCCAGCCGCAAATAGCGGGGTCTTCTTCCAAGCCCTCTAAATGGGAAGGTAAAGGCAAGCCGGAATCTTTCCATCCGCCAATAAGAGTGCGCGAATAATGCCCCTGACCTTCACCAGAAGACACTTCCCACAGCGGATTCATTCGTGCCACACGGGAAAGGAATTGCTGAATAGCAGGGCGCATAGACGCCATTGTGTGCATTTCCAGCCAGGCCGAATTCAGAATCATGCCAGCCACAGCCCCGGGATGGCGATGCGCCCATAAAACAGTGAGCAACCCGCCCGTCGAATGGCCAACTAACACCAGAGGCAGTGAGCCCACTTCAGCGCGAATAATGTCGAGGGCCTCAGAAATGTCCTCATCGTAGGTGGCCATATCCTCGACAAAACCAATAGTTTGACCTGGGCGCAGCGAACGCCCATATTTCCTTAAGTCCAGCGCATAAAAAGCCGCCCCGTGGGCACTGAGATTCTCGGCAAGTTCCCGCTGGAAGAAATAGTCATTGCGCCCATGAATATAGAGGGCAACAAAACGATAAGGGGTTGGGGTAGGGCCATCCGGGTCCCATGTGGGCATATGACGGATCAGCGTGGCCACGCATTCGCCCTCGTCATCAGGCAGAAGGGGAAGAGTGCGGGACTCAAAGTCCGGCCCGAGAATATCTTTGCGCCACCGCCCCACTGGCGCAGGACCATCCGTCCCCCAGGGAGCAAGAACGTCAATGGGGGTGTCTGAGGGGCCTGGGGCATCTACTGACGAGGGCGGGGTGGAAGTCACAGCTACAGCCTACGGTGTGGGGGCGCCGCCGAGCTACAGGCGTTGGGCTTGGATTGGAGTGGTGGTGTTCATCCAGAAGGCAGTAGGGACAGCAATGAGCGTGACAATGGGCAGGATCCATCCAGGAATGCCCCACATTTCGCTGCCGGTCAGTGTGGGCTCAACATACACCAGCGTTTGCGGAACGTAGATCAATAGGAATATGCCAATTGGTAGTAGCGCGGGGGAGATTGGGTGGGGGATTTCTCGGCCATTGGAGAAGAGGAAGCGGACGGAAGCTGATGAGAGAAGCAGCGAAAAAATAGCAGGGAGAATATAGGCGGGTTCAAAGGGGGTAAGGCCCGTACTGAAAAAAGGGAGCGCACTTCCGAGAAAGTGACATCCTGCCCACACGAATAATGACAAGAGGAGGATCGAAATATCGCCAATCCAGCTACTTACGGTGATCTGCCAGCGCGGAGCTCCACTTGTGGCAAATTGCGGCGCGTGTGCGGGGTTAACAGCAGCGTGAGTCAAAATCGAGAGGAAGGCTGCCATAAGGCTCAGGGCAGCGATATTGCGCAGGAAAGGCTCAAAAGGGAAACCTAAACTCTCCCAGGCAAATACGCATACAATGATCAGCGCTATTAATACGAGGTGAATGAGAATAACCGGTAATAGTTGAGTGGCGAATTGAGCACGAAATAAAGGAAGTAGGGTGCCTTTGCGGCGAGTATGGGTTGCCATTATTTTTCCTCCGGTAGTGAATAGACAAAGGCATCCTGGAAATCAACGGGGGACAGGGAAATGCTGTGGGCGCGGCAATAGTCATTGGCCGCGGAGGGAAGGGCGCCGTGGATAATAAGTTCGGTGACCGCGCCACGATCATTCCGTGCCTTGATGGTGGCAGTATCAAGCAGTGGGAGTAGATCGGGAATCGTGTCATGTGCTCCCCGAAGCGACGTAAAAGCTGTACGGAAATCGTCCACGCTGCTGGCATGAATAAGCTGGCCCCCGCTCAAAATGGCAATATTCTCAATCAGAGGCTCTAATTCGGAGACAATATGGGTTGAGAGAATAATGCTTGACTGGGAATCGCTACTATTGAGGTCGATTATTTCCTCATAAAGGGCGCTTCTCTTGGGCAGATCAATATGCGCCTGCACCTCATCAAGAAAAATCCATGATGCGCCACTACTTAAGGCGATACAGGCGGCACTCATTGCCCGCTGACCACTGGAGAGCTTATAGAGGTCCTTCTTCATATCCAGCTGGAAACGATCCGCAAGGTGGGCGAAACGATCCTGGTCCCACGTTGAGCGAATAGAGCTGAATCTGACAACCGACTGCAGATTGCTGGCCCTAAATTCACTACCGTCACTAATGTAGATTGCGCTGGCAAGAAGGTCATTATGATGCGCAACCTTGCCATTCAGGTGAATCTGCCCGGACGTTGGTTGGAGATGGCCAGCAAGAATCCGCAATAATGTAGTTTTCCCTGACCCGGATGGGCCGATAAATCCCGTAATAGTACCTGGAAAAATATCCAGATCGACCTGGTCAACTGCGGTAACCTCCCCGAACTTTCGGGTGAGTTTATCGGTAGAAATCATTATGCCTCCACAAGCGTGAGTAACTACTGCTGTGAGTTGAGTGAAGGAAGAACGCCACTTCGGCGCTCTTTCACCCACATCACGCGGAAAAAAATGAGTGTGAATAGGGACTGTAAAAAGAGGAGCCACAGGAGAAGCCCAAAGGGAAGCGGCGCGTCCTGAGCGTTTAAGGAAAATGTATGAGTGGCAACTGCTAGGAGAGTGACCCAATTGCAATGTGCAACGAGGACGGAGCCAACAACAAGAAACATGGATTGTGCATTTCGACCTGCTCGATATGCCTGGAGTAAGAGGCGGCCTGCTGTTCCTGCATTAAAAAGAGCGAGAAAGAGCAGCAGAATTTCCCACACCGTATTACCGCTTGTCACGCTCACTCGCCACGGGAGTAGGGAAACAAGCATGTGCACGCCAATCCATAGTGCAATCCCAGTGGCAATGTAGATGGCGTCTCCGGCATAACTAGTGAGCAATAGGCGCCTGCGGGAAACCCCAGAATGAACCCGCCCATGTGTGAATGTGCCCCATGGGGTGACGGTCCAGAATCCGGCGACAAGATAAAGACCTAAAGCGAGATGGAGTGGATTCGGATTCGGAGGTTCTTTTCCAGTGATTAAGGCAGGCAAGAAAAGGAAGATGAAGACCACAAAGAGGAAAATCAAGGCGAGTATACAGACCTGTCTCCTGACAAGGTTTACCTGTGCCCGAATAAGCCGGGGTGTTACTCCAGAAGAAGCTGGTGTCTGCATAGTCTCTCCTTACTCATGCAGTCAATGGGATCTGTATATTCGGCGATCGAAAGATTTTCTCTGTCCGCCGTTGCGGTCTGACATTGTGGGCACTAATTGGTGTACGTGAAGCGGGTCTCTAAATGCCAGGCGGCAAATACCTGGGCAGCTGACACTAGGGCTAGCCCGACAGTGAGCCCCGTAGTGATAGCAGGATCAACTGAGGTGAAAGCCATCAATCCTAGGAGTCCGATGGGAGCAAAGGACAAAATGTATATCGGGATGAGGAAGAGATGCTGGCCGCCGAGCCCTTGCGCTTTGTAAAGAGCTGGCGAAGCAATATGGCTAAAGGCGCCAAAATTGAGCAGAAAGAGGGTGACAACGGCCACGTATTCAATACTATTTCCAGTGCTGACATTAAGCTGCAACGGAAGAAGAGTGAGAAGGAAGTGCAGGCCGCACCATAAGGCAATCCCAATGGTCGTGGTAAAAAGGGTGATAATCCAGCCGCTAATGGCAAGCATTTTTCGGGATGCACCAGAAGCTAAAAGCGGTGGATGTACCCCTTGGAAGAGTGCAGTCCCCGCCAAGAGAAATACTCCGAATAGCCCCAAGGCTGAGACTATTACTGTGGAAAGAGGTGAGCGCGTTGAGAAGAAACTGGGGAGCACTCCAAGAAGGAGTATCTCACCAATAAAGACCAGCGAAGGGATAATGATCCCCATGGCGCTACCACGAAGACGGGCGCGAATAAGACTACTCAGTACTGGGCCATGTGGTGTCATTGCTAATCCTTAGTGGTGAAAAATGCTGCTGATATTCAGTGGCGAGAAGTCTAAGAGGAGGGAGAGTTCTTGCTACTTATGTGGCGTAGGTAAAGCGACTTTCTGTACGCCAGAGCCACCAGGCAAGGCCAATCGTGACCGGAATGTCGAAAAGAACAAGCCAGGGAAGAATGGCAGGATCAATAGAATTCATCCCAAAAAGAAGGAGCATAGGAATATAGGCAGGAATCGCCAATGGAAATACATACGGGACGTTGTGGATGGTTGTCCCCTTGGCCCAATAGGGGAGGGCTAGCCGGGCGAAAATTCCAATATTCACCAGGAATAAGGTGACAACACTTAAGTGTGTAATGCTATTGCTGCTGTCAAACTTGATTTGCCAGGGAAGTGCCTCTAAAAGAACGTGGGTAAGAACCCATAGAGTGACCCCAATGGCAATATTAATCAAGGTAAGTGCCCATCCGCTTAACGCAAGCTCTTTTCGTGAAGCGCCGGATGCGAGATGTGCGGGGTGGATCCCCTGTTGAAGATAGTTCCCAGTGCTCGATAAAATGCCGAAGAATAGAATGAAAAAGGGGATCAATCCGGCACCTAAGGCACTTGCTGACACATAGCTGGGGATAATCGCAAAGGTGGTAACTCCGGCAATATAAGTCAATGTGGCAATTGTAATCCATGGCGCGCCGCCCAGAAGACGTGCATGAATAAGGCGTGCAATAGGGGCATTTCTCTGTAGTGTCATGATTAATCCTTAGCGGTGGAATGGGCGGATTTGAACGCGAGTCCCTTGCCAGTAGGTAAAGGCAATAAATGCCACCATTGGGAGAATTTGTGCCCATAAAGGAATCCCGAACTTCATATAAGCGCTCACGCCAGGTTTAGGGAAATACAATGTTGTGCTTGCAAGGCCGACAAGAATGACAATAACGTGAATTGCAATGAGTCCGCCCAGGACTAGATTAATCTGACGCATAATCATGCCAGCAACTCGTCCACAGGCACCGCCAAAAAAGACAATTACGGTAAGTAAAACCAGCTCCTGTGGCTGTGCATTTGATGGAAGATCAATTGACCAGGGTAATAGTGGGACTAGCGCATGAATAGCAATCCATAGGAGCACCGCGCTCAAGGAAAAAATACCTTCCACCGCCCAGGAGCTTATTTCTAGACGTCGTCGTGAGGCGCCAGATCTCGCTTGTATTGTGAGAGTACCCGCGTGCCCTAATAAACTCAATGCAGCGACGCATGTTCCAAACAGGATGGTGGCAGTGAATAACCCACTGGCGACCACCGAACTAGTGGGCACATCACCAGCTGTGGCAATCGATGTTCCCAGTGGAATGAGAATTCCGATAGGAAAGAGGATCAACATCTGAGGAATTATCTTTATGCGCGCCCAGATGAGGGATCGCCATAATGGCTGTTGGTGCTTTACTTTGCCATTCATCTGTTATCTCCAGTCACATTCTTCGGCATCAAGAAGAGGTCCAATCTGCGAATGGAGCTCTTAGTAATAGGCGTTATGTAATCCGCTCTGAATCTATAGAGTCAGCACTGGTATTTAACGCTGAATCGGGCGGATTTCTGTGCGCATCCCGATCCAATGGGCAATACCCATAAATACGAGTGCCGGCACAATTTGCACCCATAAAGGAATGCCGAGTGTCATGTAGATATTCGTTCCATTCTCGCGGAAGATCATCGCAGTGTTCCCCACGCTGAAGGGAATAAAAGTAAAAAGGGAGAGGAGCCCTGAGAGGGGTGGGCTAAAGCGACGCATGATTGCCCCACTCAGGCGTCCACAAGCCCCGCCAAAGAATACGGTTGTCGCAAGAAGAATTAATTCTGCTGGATGCGCGCTCGTTGATAAAAGAATGGGCCAGGGAAATAGGGGAGTAATGACATGAATACCAACCCATGCTGCCACGGAGAAGAGACTGAGAATAATTTCTGTCACCCAGGAAGTGGCCTCAATACGTTGGCGAGATCCCCCTGAGGTTACTTGTGCTGGTAATGACCCACCATGAGTAGATGAGGTAAAAAGAGCTGTGCCCAGCCCAAACATCATGGAGATGAGAGAGATGTTGGTAATGACTTCAGGGGCTGCTCGCGTGCTGTAACTCGGGCCAATAATCGCGATAAGCAGTGGCAGCGGAAGTGACACCATCAGTATAAATAACGCCATCGGAATGGTCTTTGCCCGCGCCCATACCAGCGACCACCACGAAGGCTGCGTGCGTGCTATTGCTGCACTACTCATTTTTCCTCCCCAATAAGCTGCAGAAAGGCATCCTGGAAAGGAACGGCGGATAAAGAAATACCCACAGCTGCAAGAGAAGAAATCTGCTCAGGTGTCAAGGACCCATCAAGAACGACTTCCTGAGTTGCCCCTAAAGAACGTTGGGAAGCAACTTTGACCCCATCTAGGTGAGGAATAGCCTGGTCGATTTCTCTCGTCGGCCCAACTAATGCCGTCATCCGGGAACGTAAATCATCGGCAGTTGTCTGAGCAATGACCTTCCCGGAACTCAATACAATGAGATCCTCAATGAGATTTTCCAGCTCGGAAATTAAATGAGTGGAGAGGATGACTGCGCTATTGCTGGAGCTTGCAAGCTCAATAATCTCCTCATATAGGGCGTAGCGGCTCGGCACATCCATATGTGCCTGAACTTCATCCAGGAAAATCATCGGTGCCTGACTTGCCAGTGAAATACAGGCAGCAAACATTGATTTTTGACCGGTTGATACCCGGGCGAGGTTCTTTTTCTGTGGCATACCAAAACGCCCAATAAGATGCTGGAAAAGATCCTCATTCCAGGTGGGGCGGCAACGCGCAAAATTCAGAATGGAAGGAACCCTCATTGCGACTAATTCGCTGCCATCACCTACATAGGAGCACACACCCAATAGGTCATCGGGAGTCATTTCCTTGCCCTCAAAGAAAACCTTTCCCGAGGTAGGAAACATGTGACCGCTGAGGATCCGCATCAAAGTACTCTTGCCGGAACCATTTGGTCCGATAATTCCTGAAATAGTTCCCTTGCGAAGGGTAATAGTGGCGTTATCCAGTGCGAGAGTGGACTTATATGTATGGCTCAAAGCCTGTGTAGTAATCATCTTTTTTCCTTTCAGGGGCGCTGGCCGCGCAGGTAGGTGCGAATATGGTCAATAAGGGCTTCTTCATCGAGTCCAAGAGACAACGCCTTATCCAGTGCTGGGTCTAAGGTGTCTTCCCAGTACAGACTCCGCCCTCGTTCACGAAGACGTTCACGCGCCCCTGTTCGCACAAACATCCCGATGCCGCGTCGCTTCTCTAGAAGCTGGTCATCAATGAGTTGGGCAAAGGCCTTTGCTGCAGTCGCTGGATTAATCCGATATGTCGTTGCATATGCCGTTGTAGACATCACCTGATCCCCTTCCTTCAACGTGCCGGTGAGGATCTGGGTACGAATGTCATCCGCAATCTGGATGTAGATCGGAGTGACTGAGTCAAAGTGCATGCCTGAATCCTCCTTCCGTAAGACGGTGCTTCAAGGCCGGTGCCTTGGTTCATTACTCGACTAATGAACCATGGAAGTAGTGAGGCTGTCAATCGTCAAGCGTGTATGACGCTGGTCTCTTTCGGCTTTTACCTGCGTATATAGCCGTAATTTCGACAGAAAATCCCGCGCGTTTTCCGGGCTCCAGGACTCGCTCGCGCCCCGCCCTCGTCACTCGAGTAAAGAACCTCGCCTACGCCGCGCCCGTGCAGGCGTGTCAGGGCCCACCATGCGGAAATGTCTCAACACCACCCAACGCGACTAAACTTTCGAAGGTGACTGACGCAGCAGTGAACCCAGAGATTGACCCAACTACAGAGGATGACGCTCCCGAGCAGGTGCGTGTCCGGGCCGATAAGCGTGCGCGACTCCTCGACGCCGGGCAGGAGGCATACCCCGTCGTTCTGCCCATTACATCGACGATTGCCGAGATTCGCGCCAACTACGCCCACCTTGAGGTTGCCGAAGAAACGCAAGACCTTGTGGGTATTGCTGGGCGCGTCGTTTTGGCGCGAAATGGTGGAAAACTCTGCTTCGCTACCCTGCAAGACGGTGCGGGGCAGCGCATTCAAGTCATGCTGTCGCTGGCAGAAGTAGGCGAGGAATCCTTAGCTGCCTATAAAGCGGATGTGGACCTTGGGGATCACCTTTTTGTTCACGGCCGAGTCATTTCATCGCGCCGCGGGGAATTGTCTATTTTGGCGTGCCCAGGAGTTGCCCCCGCAGACCTCTTTACTCCAGGAATTCACGAGGGCGATGCCATTCCTGCCTGGCAAATCGCAGCGAAGTCATTACGCCCATTGCCAAAGACATATACAGCGGCTGATGGGACAGAAATGTCTCTCACCGAAGATATGCGTATTCGGCGCCGTTATCTCGATATGATTGTGCGCCCTGCCGCCCGCGATATGGTGCGACTTCGTGCAGCAGTAGTGAAGTCATTGCGCGCCTATTTCGACGAGGCCGGGTTTATTGAAATCGAAACTCCCATGCTGCAAAATCTGCATGGTGGTGCGGCAGCTCGCCCATTTTCTACGCATATGAATGCCTATGACACGGAGCTCTTTTTGCGTATTGCTCCGGAGCTTTTCCTTAAGCGCGCAGTTGTGGGCGGCGTCGATAAAGTCTTCGAGATTAACCGGAATTTCCGCAATGAGGGAGCCGATTCTTCGCACTCCCCAGAATTCACCATGCTTGAAGCCTATGAAGCCTACGGCTCCTATGACACGATGGCCCGCCGCACCCGCGAGTTTATTCAGCGGGCAGCGCGCGACGCTTTCGGCACGGAAGTGGTGACTTTGGCTGATGGCACTACTTATGACCTTTCTGGTTCATGGCGTGAAATCTCGATGTTTGACGCCACTGCCGAGGCCTTGGGACGCGACTTCAGCGTGGACACCCCGCGCGATGAGTTGGTGAAAATCGCCGAGGAACTGGGTGAAGATGTCCCCGACCACTGGGGTCCTGGCAAGGTTGCCGAAGTGATTTTCGAGGCCGCTGTTGGGGATGACCTGTGGGAGCCCACCTTCGTGCGCGACTACCCGGAGGATTCCTCGCCGCTGACCCGTGGGCACCGCTCGAAGCCAGGATTGGTCGAAAAATGGGATCTGTATGTGCGCGGATTTGAGCTGGCCACAGCCTATTCCGAGCTGGTGGACCCCGTGATTCAGCGTCAGCGTTTTGAATCTCAAGCGTTGGCTGCCGCTAATGGTGACCCTGAAGCAATGGTCTTGGATGAAGACTTCCTGCTGGCCATGGAATATGGCATGCCGCCAGCCGGTGGTATGGGTATGGGTCTGGACCGCCTGCTGATGGCTCTGACCGGGCAAGGCATTCGCGAGACCATTACCTTCCCACTGGTCAAGCGACTCTGATGTAGACCTGCGTTAAAGGCCGCCCGTCAGGTGAGGGGCGGCCTTTTGCGTGCGCTAATCACCCTCGCACTCTGCATTGCGAGTGTCGTCAGCCAGGGGAAATTGTGCGCACAGATGCCGCTCGATAGTGCGTCGCGGCAGGGGCGAGTACCTGGGGAACTTTGTGAAGGGTATTCCTGAGGTGGAAGGCGGTAAACATAGTGTTAGGGACAAAACCCTCTAATTAAGGCCAATACCCCACAGTTAGGGACTAACACCTCATGTTATATCTATAGGAATTGGTCTCTAAGTATAGGTGTTTGTCCCTAAGTATAGATATTTGTCCTTAAGAGTAGGAATGCTCCTAGTGTCGGAAGGTAGGCCGTGCAACTCCCTTCGAGTGTGAGGCAATCATTGACCTGCTAAGAGGACTTTTCTTAGGCAGTGCATCGCAGGATGGGTGGTAGTGGCCATCTCCAGACGCAATCGAAAATCCTCCACACGGCCCTAGCGGCCAAAGTGTCTGGAATATGAGGATTGTGCCAGCGCCTGAGGTAGGTGACCTCACGCGGAGAGGATCACTCATGGAACCTAAGATGACATTGCACGTGCGCGGCGATGGGCGTGCCTCTGCTCACGAAATGCCTCCGGATAGTGGCGCACATTCTGCGTCTTCCCGACGCGCAGCGTGGCGCATCATAGGCGTGTTTATTTCCCTAGTTTTTGTGTCTGCATGGCTTTTTGCTATTCCTATGTGGATTTTTGGCCACGAGACGGCTAATCCTATTTATTTATTCTCCTCCACATTCTTTATGCTCAGCCCAGCAATTGTGGCAATTGGTGTGGTGTACTTTCTTGAGGGGCGCCCTATACTCTCTTCCCTTGCCTTGAACCTTAGAGGTAAATGGCGTCGAGTGCTGGTGAGTATTCCTATTGCTATTCTTGTGGCAATTGCTATTTCTCTGCTGACTTCTTTATCTTCAGCGCTGCTCGGCACCTATCATTTCGATTTTCTTAACCTGTCTAATCTGCCTGCATTCTTTGCGCAACTGGGGCAGAACCTCTCTGAAGATGGCAATATGCAGGCGGCCTTCTTGCAGGCAATGGCTATTACTGCGCCAATAATGTTGATTGGCGGATTGATTGGAACGATGGGCGAAGAAATAGGATGGCATGCCTGGCTATATCCGCGACTACGCGAACTTATGGGTATCCCATCTGCCATGATCATCACCGGCATTGTATGGGGATTATGGCATGCGCCAGTGATTCTTCTGGGCCACAATTACCCGTCAAACCCGCCGCTGGGAGTTGTCATGATGATTGGTGTCTGTATTCTCCTTACAGGTCCCATCCAAGTCCTAATGAATTGGGCGGGCACGGTATGGACGGCAGCTATTATGCACGCCGCTATTAACTCCTATGGTGTTGTCTTTTACTTTGGCCTCCAGGATGGTGCGCGCCCGGCAGATGCTCTGTGGGCGGGGACGACTGGTATGGGTGGATGGCCGGCGGGGATCGCAATTTTCCTTGTCTGTCTTGTCATCCTGAAACGCCAAGAACGGAAGGGAGAAGTCTCCTCCTAGGGCTGTCACTCTTTAGTGCGCCCCGTCCTCGTTTCTATTGGCGAGGGCGGGGCTCATCCACCCAAGCCCCATCGCGCACGCGGACAGTGCTATTTGATGCGCCGCGGCTTGGGTGATGATCATACAAGCCCCATCGCGCACGCGGACAGTGCCCAATCAGCGCGGGCTTAACCTGATCAAACCATCCCAGCCCCATCGCGCACGTGGACAAAGCGCCGCGAGGATGTGTTTTCAGCGGGCGATTGTCGTTGTGGCGGCGGTTTGTCAGTTGGGGCTGTGGGACCGAAATTTCTGACCTGCATAAATAGGTGCGCCCCTGGGATGCAGGTGTCGATTCTCGTTGTGTCAGCCGGACAACCCGCTGCGAGGATGTGTTTCTGGCGGCGGTTCTGCGTTGTGGCGGCGGTTTGTCAGTCAGAGCCGAGGGTCCGTAATTGCCGACCTGCGCAAATGGTGCCCCGCCCTCTTCTGCGGCAAGTTTTCCGCCTACGATTCAGCGGAATCCTCGGTGAAAAAGGATGTTCAATTCTCCTTTCTCATCAGCTACCATGGCCGTGTAGGGCCCAATAAATAGGGGGCTCGCTAGCGTTATTACTGCGGACACCGAGGTCTGCGTGGCGCGAGTACCCCGCTGTATTCCATTGACATGACGGAAGAAAAGGGGATAAGTCATGGAAGCGATAATGACCAGTCTGCAACGATTGGGGCGCGCATTAATGGGGGCAGTTGCTGTGATGCCAGTGGCGGCGCTCCTGATGGGTATTGGCTATTGGATTGACCCCACTGGTTGGGGAAATGGAAATATTCTTGCCCTCGTTCTCATTACCTCAGGGAAAGCCGTTTTAGATAATCTCGGGGTGATTTTCGCTATTGCTGTGGCTTTTGGGCTATCTAAAGAAAGCCATGGTGCGGCCGCCTTATCTGGATGGCTTGGCTTTATGACAGTCACCACCCTGCTGAATAAAAAGCAGGTTGCCGTTTACCAAGGTCATGTTTATGACGACCTTGAAAAGGTGATCGAGCAGTGCGCAAACTACAAGATCGTCGAAGAGGGAATCGACTGTTCGACGTTAAGCGCCGCCGAAGAATATATGACCTCCTTGGCCCAATATGGGTGGGAAGCTATGACTGGAGGCAATGTTTTTGTCGGTATTTCCAGCGGTATCCTTGCTGCCTGGACCTATAACAGATTCTCCGCAACGAAATTACCTGATTTTCTCGCCTTCTTTTCTGGGCGCCGCCTCGTCCCGATTCTTACCTCCGTCTTTTCTATTGCCCTGTCCTTTATTCTCTACTTTGTCTGGCCGCTCCTCTATTTCGGCCTAGTGCGCTTCGGCGACTGGATTCAAGGGCTAGGACCTATTGGCGCTGGCATTTATGGCTTCTTCAATCGCCTTCTTATCCCAACCGGCCTACACCACGCCCTCAATCAGGTTTTCTGGTTCGACCTTGTGGGCATTAACGATATTGGGGATTTCCTTGGGGGACAGGCAACTATTGAAAGTGCCGCCGCAGCAAAAGATGCCGCAAGCTGTCCGGGAGTATGGAATGCTGGCACTTCAACCTGCGAAGTGGTGGGCTATGTGGGAATGTATCAAGCGGGATTCTTCCCGGTCATGATGTTTGGCCTCCCAGCTGCTGCTTTAGCAATCTATTTACGCGCGGAAGATCGTCGAAAGAAAGTCGTGGGTTCGCTGATGATGGCGGGCGCTCTTTCGGCATTCTTTACTGGTGTCACCGAGCCCCTCGAATTTGCCTTTATGTTTGTCGCCCCGGTGTTATATCTGATCCACGCTCTTTTAACGGGCCTTTCTTTGGCGGTTGCCTCATTCTTTAATTGGACCTCAGGATTCGGCTTTTCCGCGGGATTTGTCGATATGGCTCTTTCTGCACGTAATCCCGTGGCGAATGAATGGTGGATGTTGATTCTCCAGGGTGTAGTGTGGGCGATTATTTATTTCCTCGTCTTCTATTATCTGATTCCGCTGCTGAAATTGCCAACCCCTGGTCGGGAAACAGAAGAGGACCCCGCCCTCGTTAATGATGACGAAGAGGAGGATGCTGATCTTGGGCGTGGCGCTGCCCTTATTATTGAAGGGCTCGGTGGAGTAGAGAATATCGATTCTCTTGAGCATTGCGCAACGCGCCTACGTGCTATTGTTCGTGACCCTGATTCGGTTGATGAATCACGGATTCGGCAAGCAGGAATTGCGGGGATTATCCGGCCCTCAAAGAAGGGGGTTCAAGTGGTGATTGGTCCTCAGGTGCAAATGTGGCATGACGAAGTCAGTCGGCAAATGGCTTTGTCTCCCACCACGGAAGAGTAAGGAAGCGCTCCGCCCTCGTTCCTATTTTTACGAGGGCGGAGTCGCACCTTCTTCACGCGCGAGTAAACGCAAACGCTGCTCTGCTTGCTCTAAAGAGGGGATAGGGCGTGCTCCATCAGCAATCCACTTTTTCACCTGTCGAGGTTCCCCAATAGCAAGATGAGCGCCGCGCCATAATAAAATCGGTGTTGATTTTCGCCCTTCCCCTAAATCACGCAGGAGCCGAAACCACATATTTCTTAAGGGGGAGCGGGCAATACATAAGGCGTCGGCAAGAACGCCAGCCGATTTCAGATCGCTAATCAGAGTGGTCGCAAAAATGCCTTCCGCAATAAAAATTCGCTGCTCTGGCGCTAAAGTCCACGTCATTGTGCCAGTGCGCAGACTTGTAGGAATATCGTAGACGGGAATCCGTGCCTGACCGGTTCGGCATAGCGTTAAAAGTGCCTCTAATGCGTCGCCTCGATTCCACGACTCAGGGGTGTCCCAATCGATAATGCCATTCGCGAAACGTGGCATATCGGCTTCGGTGTGATCGCGATAAAAGTGGTCTAAAGACAATGCGGGAATACCCGTCCGGGTACTTAATGAGGTTTTACCGCTGCCAGAGGGCCCGGCCAAAATAATGACGCGGGCGCGAAGATGCTGAGAAGAGGGCACCGCCAAAGCATAGTCCGCCGCGGTCGGGCGCCACGCGCTGGGGCGTAATCGGCCAGAACAAACCGCGTCCACAATGACAATTGTTCGTGTGCAAACACGTCCTGGCGGCGGTTTGTATTGATGTACGAGGGCGGCGTCGCCATTTGTGCAGGTCGCCGTTTGCCGGTCAATAGTGCCAACTGACAAACCGCCGCCACAATGCACTTTGCTTGCCCAAAATACGTTGTCGTGGCGCTTTGTCGTAACGTGCGAGGGTGGGGCCGCCATTTGCGCTGGTCAGAATTATCGGCGTGCGACCTCAAAGCACAAGCCTCAGGCACGATAAGCGCCGACGTAGAAACAGCGAAGCCAGGACAATCGAATTCGGTAGCAGCGGAATTGTCTCGAAAATCCTGGCTCTCGCGGTTCTTGTGGAGGCCATCGAGCGCCTAGTTCAGGCCTTGATGGGTCCGAACTAGAACCTCAGGGTGGGTCACTCGTTAGCAGCGGGTAGCCCATCTCTATGTCCTCTTGGGGTTAGGGTTACAGCGGTCTGCCCTACTGGCGCAGCGAAAAGTTGCCGCCAAGACTCGCGTATTGCTGCAGCAGCGGGCCTACGGCCTCGCTAAAGTCCGATCCGCATCCGTTAATTCCCTCAGCATTCGCGTATTGCCTAAGGTATTGGGCTTAAAGGCCGCCAAATCGAGGAATTCTTTCACACCATCATCGTGGGACGACAGCATTTCGCGATATACATCTTCACCCACTGGCGTTCCCTCAATCACCTCAAATCCATGCCGCGCAAAAAAGTCCACCTCGAAAGTCAGGCAAAAAACGCGTTTGAGATCCAATCGTGCGGCCCGCTCCAATAATGACCGCAAGAGATTTGACCCGATATGGCGATGAAGGTGCTGCGGATGGACAGCTAATGTCCGAATTTCCGCAATGTCATCCCACAGCACATGTAAGGCGCCGCAGCCAATAATTTTCCCCGTTTCCGCATCCTCGGCCACAAGAAATTCCTGGATATCCTCGAAGTAGGCGATGAGCTCTTTGGATATCAATATGCGCCGCAAAGCGTAAGGCTCCACTAATGCCGCAATTGCGCGTGCGTCAGCGGGCCTGGCTGGCCGTAAAGTCCACGTCACCGTACTCTCTTTCGCCGATGTGTCTTCGAGCGCACAAGTTCAAGAAGCTCACGCGCTGCACCTGCATCCAACACTAAATCGGTCACCACGCCCGCGCGCAACGCACCTAATAATGGCAGTGCTTTAGAGGACCCAGCCACAACACATAGTCGATGAGGAATCTGGCTTAACGTCTGAGGCGTGGGCCCAGAAGCCCGCGCATTTAGCTCCATATCTGTGCTCCCGTCCTCGCGAATAAGAACAGTACAGACATCCCCAACAACACCATCGGCCCGTGCGGCCTCGATTTCCTCCTGTTCTAAATATCCCCCTGAATACACATGGGATGGCAGACGGGCAGACAGTGACCCCACCCCAAAAAGCGCAATATCGCAGGAATCAATGGTGTCAAGGACGGATCGAATGGCACGTTCACGCCACATAGCCTCTTTCGTAGAGGCGAAGTCGAAAAAGGCAGGCACAGGAAAATGCACTGTCCGTGCACCCAAAGCACCTGCCACCCGAGAAATCAATGCATCGGCATAGACCAGCCCCGCGTCAGTTGCTGTTCCCGCCCCATTGAGCTGCACCACTGTAGACCCGGGGAAACTCACGGGCTGTAGGCAGCGGGAAATCTCTGACGTGGTATTCCCCCAGGCAATCCCCAGCGTTGCCCCGGGAGTCATTAAATCAATCAGGCGTTCAGCAGCCACCATTGCCACATTATTTAACCGGCTGACTTCCGTATGAATATCCTGCACTGACACCACAGAGGTATGGACGCCAAATAATTCAGAAATCTGCCCGGCCAGGGTGGCTTTTAGTCCAGTCATTGGTGGGACGGAAATGCGTACCAGGCCAGTCTCGCGCGCATAGGCCAAAAGACGAGAGACAGATGATCGTGAAACGTTGAGATGGTGGGCAATCGTTGACATTGTGTGCCCTTGAAGGTAATACATGCACGCTGCTTCGTGTGCCTGTGTGTCACGCATGGTCATAGCTAAGATTCTGCCATGCACATAGGTGCACTGCCATGCGAACAGATGTGCAGAAGTGGCAAGCTAGAGATAACACACTGTGACTCGACAACTACTCAACGAGGAGAAAACGTGTCAACCTCAGCCCTATCTCCCCAATACCGCAGCGAATCTCTTGCTGCAATGGCCTCTCAGCGCCTCGATATCTTAGTTATTGGCGGCGGCGTGACAGGCGCTGGTATTGCCCTTGACGCTGCCACACGCGGACTGAAAGTCGGTATTGTTGAAGCCCAAGACTGGGCTTCCGGCACTTCCTCTCGCTCCTCAAAACTTGTTCACGGCGGCTTGCGCTACCTGTATCAACTCGACTTCGCCCTCGTTGCTGAATCCCTGACTGAGCGCGGACTTCTGCTCACCACCACTGCTCCGCACCTCGTCAAAGGGCAGCCTTTCCTGTGGCCACTGCGCACCCCGGTGATTGAGCGCAGCTACTCAGCAGTAGGCGTGGGCATGTACGACACCATTGCCCAATTCGCTCACCGCGGCTCTGTGCCCATCCAAAAGCACTACTCCCGCAAAGGCTCCCTAGCCCTAGCCCCGTCGCTGCGCCCCGACTCTCTGGTTGGTTCCATCGTTTACTACGACGCCCGCGTTGATGACGCCCGACTCGTCGTTGACCTGGTCCGCACTGCCGCCGCTCACGGCGCCTACGCCGCCAACCGCGTCCAGGTCACAAAAGTCACCACCGGCCCCGATGGCCGCGTCAACGGCGCTGACCTGCGCGACCTTGAAACCGGTGAAGACCTGCACGTTGCCACCCGCGCCATTATTAACGCCACCGGCGTATGGACTGAAAAGACCCAGACCCTGGCAGGTGGAGAAGGCGGCCTGAAAGTCCTCGCCTCCAAGGGTATCCACGTGGTGATCCCCAAAGAACGCATCCAATCTGAGGTCGGCATTTTCGTGCGGACCGAAAAGTCAGTGCTCTTTATTATCCCGTGGAAGCGCTACTGGGTGATTGGCACCACCGACACCAAGTACACAGAAGACCGCCTCGAACCGGTGGCAGACGCTGAAGACGTCGATTACGTCCTTGACCATGCCAACCAGGTCCTTAATGTCAACCTCACCAGGGATGACGTGATCGGCACCTTTGCTGGCCTGCGCCCGTTGCTGCAGCCCGGCGTTATTGAAGGCGGCGAAAAGGCCTCCACCAAGGTCTCTCGTGAACACACTGTGACCGAAGCAGCCCCTGGCCTGACCGTTATTGCTGGCGGCAAACTCACCTCTTACCGGAAGATGGCTGAAGACGCCGTCAACTTCACCATTGGCAAGCGCGCCAGCAAATCGCGTCCATCGCTGACCAAGCGCACCCCACTACAAGGTGCCGTTGGCTATGAGTCCGCGTGGCGTCGCCGCGCTGCTATTGCCGCCGAATCCGGCCTTGATGTCAGCCGTGTTGAGGATCTTCTCGACCGCTACGGCACCGACATTGACCTCCTCTTCGACGCCATTGCCGCCCAGCCTGACCTGGGTAAACCGCTAGCGGGAGCCCCAGAGTACCTGCGCGCGGAAATCGCTTTTGGTGTCACTCACGAGGGCGCGGTTCACCTTGATGACCTGCTCTCACGCCGTACCCGCCTGTGCTACGAGCACCGCGACCGCGGCCTATCCGCAGCGGAAGAAATCGCCGATATTGCTGCCGACCTGCTCGGTTGGGATGAAGCTAAACGTGCCGCTGAACTCCAGTGGTACCGCGACCGCTGCGACGCTGAAGAACAAGCCCTTGGAATCGCTGAAGAATCCGAGGCACAAGCCGTTCGTGAAAAGGTAGCGCCAATCGTTCCCTTCCTGGACGTAGCACCTCATATTGACGGCTGACCGACTCATAGGGTGGACATCTGGCTCCGACGGGGTCAGACTTTCCTACGGCCCTTATCCTGCCCGTGCGGCGGGGTAAGGGCCCAATCGGCCTCGCGCCGTCCTCGTCAATGCCTATTGACGAGGGCGGAGTAAATCCCATCACGGAGCCGATACCCCATGAGACCGACCCCTTCGGGAGTCGGAGAAAGGTAGGCCTTTGTGCTTGCATCAATTGTCCCTGCCGTAGCAACAGAAACACCGACTGTGACTCAGTTCTTTATGTCGGAGCTTCTGGGAACTGCGGTTCTGTTGCTTCTTGGCGCCGGTGTTGTCGCCACGAATCTGCTGCCGAAATCTAAAGGACGTGAGGGCGGCTGGCTCCTCGTGAACTTCGGGTGGGGCCTGGCAGTTTTCGCCGGTGTCTACGTTGCCTACTACTCCGGTGGGCACCTCAACCCTGCTGTGACCATTGCAAAATGGGTCGCCTCATTCTTTGACCCCGCAGTGACCCTGGCCAAGGGTGTTCCCGCAAGCCCAGCTAATGTTGCTCTGTATATTTGCGCCCAATTCCTCGGTGCCTTTATTGGTGCTGTCCTGGCGTGGGTTGCCTTCAAGCAACACTTCGATGAAGAAGCAGATCCAGGCATCAAATTGGGTGTCTTCTCCACCGGTCCCGCCATCCGCTCCTACGGATGGAATCTCACTACCGAAGCCATTGCCACTGCAGTCCTGGTGATCTGGGTTTTGGTTTCCGGTTACTCTCCCTCAGGTCTTGGGCCCTTAGGTGTTGCTATGCTGATTGTCGGTATTGGTGCCTCCCTTGGTGGCCCCACCGGCTATGCCATCAACCCTGCTCGCGACCTGGCTCCGCGCCTCGCGCACGCTCTCTTGCCAATTAAGGGTAAGGGCGGCTCGGACTGGGGTTACTCCTGGGTTCCTGTCGTCGGCCCGATTATTGGTGCCGTTATTGCCACGATCCTTGTGTACGCCACAGGACTGGCCTGATCTGTTCCGATCATCTGATCGGTTCATCCCCGCAGACGATGGGGGCGGAGCCGCTCCGTTTCTTCCTTGAGGCGGTTGGCGGCCCCGCCCTCGTCACCACAACGAAGTGAAAAGAAGGGCATACACAACCCATGTCTGAAACCAAATATGTTCTCGCCATTGACCAAGGAACCACCTCCTCGCGAGCCATTATTTTTGACCACTCCGGGCAGATCGTGTCTGTCGGCCAGAAAGAGCATGAGCAGATTTTCCCAAGGGCAGGATGGGTTGAGCACAACGCCATTGAGATCTGGGAAAATGTCCGAGAGGTCGTTGCTCAGGCCCTTGCCAAGGCTGAACTGAATAAGAACGACCTGGCAGCAGTAGGCATTACCAACCAGCGTGAAACCACAGTGGTGTGGGATCGCACGACTGGCGAACCCGTCTACAACGCCATTGTCTGGCAGGACACCCGCACCCAAGCCATCGTTGACGAACTCGCTGGCGACGAAGGCCCCGAAAAATACAAGGACATTGTGGGCCTGCCCCTGGCCACCTACTTCGCTGGACCCAAGGTCAAGTGGATCCTCGACAATGTCGAAGGAGCCCGTGAGCGCGCCGAAGCTGGCGACCTGCTGATGGGCACCATGGACACCTGGGTCCTGTGGAACCTTACCGGCGGCGTCGAAACCGGCGTCCACGCCACTGATGTCACCAACGCCTCCCGTACCCTCCTGATGGATCTGAAGACCCTCGATTGGGATCAATCCATTGTGGCGGATATGGGTATTCCTACCTCTATGCTGCCCAAGATCGTGTCCTCCGCTGAGGTCTACGGCAATGGCCGTCCACAGGGCCTTCTCGCGGGCGTGCCCATTGCTGGCATCCTCGGAGACCAGCAGGCCGCCACCTTCGGTCAGGCCTGTTTCGAGGTTGGCATGGCCAAGAACACCTACGGCACCGGCTGCTTCATGATTATGAACACCGGCACCGAGATTGTGCCCTCGAAGAATGGCCTGCTCACCACCGTGTGCTACAAGATCGGTGAAGCCGCACCGATTTACGCACTGGAAGGCTCTATTGCTGTCACCGGTTCGCTGGTCCAGTGGCTGCGCGACAATCTGCGGATGTTTGATTCTGCGCCAGAGATTGAGCAGCTGGCCTCCACAGTGGAAGACAATGGTGGAACCTACGTGGTTCCCGCCTTCTCTGGCCTCTTTGCTCCCTACTGGCGTTCCGATGCGCGCGGTGCCATTGTGGGTCTGACCCGCTATGTCAACCGTGGACACATTGCGCGCGCCGTACTGGAAGCCACCGCTTTCCAGACCCGCGAAGTGCTGGACGCTATGGAAGCCGATTCTGGCGTGAAGCTGTCTGAACTGAAGGTTGACGGCGGTATGACTGCCAATGAGACCCTCATGCAATTCCAGGCTGACCAGCTCGGTACCGATGTTGTTCGCCCTGTTGTTGCGGAAACTACCGCTCTGGGTGCGGCCTATGCCGCCGGTATTGCCGTGGGCTTCTGGGCAGGCGAACAGGATGTCATCGACAACTGGGCCGAAGACAAGCGCTGGACCCCGAAGGTGGACGAAGACGAGCGTGCTCGCCAGTACCGCCTGTGGAAGAAAGCTGTGACACGGACCTTCGACTGGGTCGATGAGGATGTGAAGTGACGCGCTAGAGTGTGAGTGCGCTCAAAGATGATGAGGCGGGTCCACCGTGGTGGGCCCGCCTTGTCGCTTGTCTTGAGCCTCTCGCTATGATTTGTGGTATGAGATTGGCGCGTTAAAGCGTCAAGAGCACCCCTTAAGCGGCATTACGCTATGGTCTATGAACGAGTTCGGAGAGACTACCTATTTGGTTGTCGATGGTGAAAATATCGACGCCACTTTGGGTTTATCAGTTTTAGATCGACGCCCTAACCCTGAAGAACGCCCTCGCTGGGATCGAGTAATGATTGCTGCGGCGGAGAAGTGGGGAGGGGGAGCAACTGGCCTGTTCTTCCTGAATGGTTCCCATGGCAGTTTGCCAATGGGTTTTGTCCAGGCCTTAATGGCAATGGAGTACCGGGTGATTCCTTTGGCGGGCCCGGAAACCATGAAAGTGGTGGATATTGGCGTCCAGAAAACCCTAGAGGCTATTAGCCATTTGGATTCTGGGTCGGTCATCCTTGCCAGTCATGACGGGGATTTTGTGCCCCAGATTGAGACACTATTGGCACAGGGCCGTCGTGTTGCGGTGATGGGTTTCCGCGAGTTTGTCTCCAGTCAATTGCAGGAATTGATTGAGGCTGGCCTGGAAATCATCGACTTAGAATATGACGTTGAGGCATTCCAAGTGAAGTTGCCGCGTCTGCACATTATTGATGTGGAGGACTTCAATCCATACGACTACCTGTGATGGTGGTGAGGTGAAACGGAGAGCGAGCCGGGCGTGCGCCGGTGCACTTCTGAATCTCGACTGTCCTTTGTGAACTCACCTTTTCACCTCATGGAAATATATGCTGAAGTGGCTTTTTCCTTGCCAGGCCATGTGGCTGGTGATGTGCCTGGCAAGATCCACCAGATTCTTGATACGGAGCGAGCCTTAGTGGGTTGGGGCGATTCCCTTTGGGGGATTCACAAGGGCTCGCACGTAGAAACCTGGGGCGAGGTGCCCACAGACGCGGGGGCGGTGATTGGCGGAGGGCGTAGTCCCAGCGGCATCCTTCTTATGACAAAAAACGAGGGCGGGGCGCGCATTTTTTGCCTGGATTCTGTTGGCGCCGTGCTGTGGGAACTGCCCTTATCCGCGCGGGTTGGCCGCGGTGGCCTGACAGCGAATGGCAATGTGTGGACAGTAGAAAAATGGGCAGAATCAGGAAAAGAGTACAACCGGGTCTGCCTCCTTGCCCTGCCTGATGGTGAGTGTCTGGCCGCCACCGAGGTTCTCAGCGGCGGGTTTATCCCCTGGATGGCCTGTACTTCTACTGCTTCTGGCGTGGTCGTTGCGCATAACTCTTATGACTATGAAGCTGCGCGAATAGGAATGCTTGAAACGAGTGGCCAGCGGTGGGTTGATCTTGACTGCGGTGATGTCGTCGCGGTGGTGTGGGAAGGTGACATTATTGCTACTGTTCATGATTGGGAATCGCCCCTGACCTGCTATTTATGGCGCGTAGATCCGCGGGGGCGGGCGCAGAAAATCGCGAGCAGAATCTGGGAGGAGCTCGATTGCGAACCCATTTTCGGCTACGAGGGCGGGGCTCATCTCTTTAATGGGAACACCTGGTTGCGGACCTCTATTACTGATCTGGTGCGCGCCCGGGAATAGTGGCCCTTCAAGATGCGGGCGGTTCTTTGACAAACCGCGCCCACAACGCGCTGGCGCCGCTACAAGTGCGTCCTGGCGGCGCTTTGTCCTCCCTTCGATTGAAGAGGTCGGGTGTTTGTGCAGGTGGGCTTTTCTGCTCCGCGGCTATTCTTGGACAACCCGCCATCACAACGCGCTTTGGCCGACTGAAAGTCATTGTGGCGGCGCTTTGTCCGCCGGCGTGATAGGAAAGGGCCGGACAGGAAAACCTGCCCGGCCCACAAGCCACACCCGCCTCAAGCGGAGGGGATCAGCTCTTTTGCTTCAGCGCCGCTAAACGCGCCTCAACCTCGAACTGGGAAGCGTCAGTTTCCAGCTCGGCAAACTGCGACTCCAGCGACGAGGCGGCAATCTCTGCCTTGCCCTGAGCCAAAGCTTCCTGACGACGCACGCGATCTTCAAAGCGGGACAACTCAGAAGTCGGGTCAAGAACATTAATCGACGAAATCGCGTCAGTGACCTTCGCCTGAGCTTCAGCGGACTTCTGGCGAGCCACCAGCTGATCGCGCTTTGACTTGAGTTCTTCCAACTTGGTCTTCATCTGGGCCAGGCCAGCGGTCAACTTGGAGACAACCTCAGTCTGAGAAGCAATCATGGGTTCAGCTTCCTTAGCTTCACCCTCGTACTGGATCTGCTTGCCAATAGCGACCCGTGCCAGGCCATCCCACTTATCGGCGCCCGCAGTATCGCCAGCGGCACGCATTTCTTCAGCCTTAGCTGAAGCAGCGGCAGCCTTACGGCCCCAGTCAGCAGCCACAGAGACATCTTCTGCATGCTCTTTTTCAGCCAGACGCAGATTGCCAACAGTTTGGGCAACAGCGTGCTCCGCTTCAATAATGGAGTTCGTGTAATCGCGGATGAGCTGGTCAAGCATCTTCTGCGGATCCTCGGCACGATCAATGATGGCGTTAATATTCGCTTTGGCCAACTGAGCGATACGGCCAAAGATGGTCTGCTTTTCTGCCATTGTCCCTCCTTGGGGTGTGGAGCTGAGGGGTGTCCTCACGCAAATCTTATCGGTACCTACACACACGTGCGCGGTGGAAATGCTGTGATCTGCCTATGCAGTGGGCGCTTCGCCATCAGAAGAATTCACGAGGGCGGAGCGCGAAATCCTCACCGGAAAATTCCTGCGCCCCGCCCTCGTCAATGCCCCACGCGAGCTGTGCCCACTGCCTTAGGAACGGCCACCCCACGTGCCACGACCTATATCGAAAATCCGCTGCACATCACGCATATTCACATTGCGGCCCTTCGACAACACCCCGCTGAGCACCACCGAGGCAATCGCCTCGCCAAGTTCGGCAATATCAGGATCCCCCGGGCGGCGAGGCGCCCCCTGCCCGACCTGCGGACCCTGATACTGAGCCCCCGGACCATCGATATCCACCAAAGGAACAGGCGTATTCAACACCTTCTCTGCCTGAGCAATCGCTTCCTGCGAGGCCGCAATGGACTGGGCAGGGGAGGAGTTCACCAATGCGCGCGCCCGAGTCAACGCCCCTTCCGCACTCATGAGCGTAGAGCGGCCTTCCAACGGAACCAGCCCGCGCCGCGACTGAACAAAAGCACGCGCCCGACGAATTGCCACAACCGCATCCTCTAACTGACGCTGAGCCGAACCCTCCTGCCGTGACCGCGCATCAGTTTGCCCACGCAGTGGCGCTAAAGCAGCATCCAAGGCATCCTCAGCAAGCCGCAGATTCTCCAATGCCGCCAAAGGATCGCCGTGACCTCCGCGAGCCTGACGCGCCTGATCCACTGCCGCATTCGCATCCTTGACCAGCGGCGCAAAAGCTTCCTCATCAGCGCCAAGGGTACGCACATCGGCAAGATCAGCAGTAATCGAAGCAATCGCCTGAGCTAAACGCTCATCCGCCTGCGACAAATCCGACTGGGCCTCCAGCACCGCCTGAATCTGGTGACCCGCCATAGACACCGCCCGGCGCGCACGATCCAATGTCCGCAAGGCCTCAGCCCGGTCGGTCGCTAAAAGCGAGGCAGCCTGATCGCAATTCTTCTCCGCCGAATCCAAAAGCGCCGCTGCCTGCCCCGGATTATCCTCTAAAGAGGCCACGCTCATCTGCGGATAGGCCACCTTCAGGGCCTCTAATTCCGCCTGCATACTGGGAATTTTGCCGCGGGCCTCATCGATTAACGCCCGCACTTCACCAACCTGCTCATCCGCCCCAGCCTGCGCATCACGCATCTTCACAAAGTGCTCACGGGACTGAATCAACGCCGGCATCACCGCATCCAAAGTGCCAATCACGTGATCCGCCAAGGCGGCGCGCGCCGCCAGATTCGGTGCCTCATTCATCTGCTGCTGTAGCTCAAAGGCTTTGAGCAGGCCGCCTTTCGCTGCTTCAATCGCATCGGCATAGGCCTGAGTTGCGGAAATCCCAAACTGGACGCGAGCAAACTCCAACTCATCACTGGCACTACGCGCCAACTCATCCGCTTCAAGCAGTCGCGACCCCGCCAACTCCACGCGGTCCTCTAATGCGCTCTCATCCCGCGCAGCCGCCCGCGCCATTGACTGACGTGTCGAACGCGACGAACGCGCCATTAAAATGCCCACGCCAATCAGCAGGACAAGACCAACAAATGCAATAACAAGAAGAGCCTTGCCCACGTCAGTACCTCCCAAGTGCTGGCGAGCCGAAAAATCCCCGCATAGGACAAGAATAGTCGGGCAGCAGGCCGAGCACGAGACAGAACTCATTAGGAGTAGATCAACGAGGGCGCGGCCACCTACAATAGTCAAAGGCTCAGCCGAGCTACCCTCATCTAAAAGGAGATAATTGTGCCCACCGGCAAGGTGAAGTTCTTCGACGTGGACCGAGGATTCGGGTTCATCGCCGGCGACGACGGAGTGGAGGTCTTCCTCCACTCCTCCGCGCTACCCGCTGACGGGCAAAATCCCCGTAAAGGCGCGCGCGTAGAATACGGCATTGCTGACGGCCGCAAAGGTCCACAAGCCCTCTCCGTGCGCATCCTGGAAGAAGCCCCCTCGGTCGCCCGCAACCAGAGGCGCAAACCTGAAGTTATGGTGGGCGTTATCGAGGACCTCATTAAGCTCCTCGACAATTCCTCTGGTCCGCTGCGCCGCGGAAAATACCCCGATAATGCCGCAAAGATCGCCAAGGTCTTACGTGCCGTTGCTGAGGACTTCGATGCCTGACGCCGCCACCAAAGCCCGCGTTGACGCCACCCTCGCTGCCGCCGTGACACAGGCTCACGACGCGGCAGTGGCGGTGGCCGGCGCCAACCTTGGGGAACACCTCGGTTTCCGTATGGATGCCGAACGCCTGGGCACACACTCCTTTGCCTGCACCCACCCCGGATATATCGGATGGTGTTGGGCAGTCAGTGTTGCCCGTGCGCCGCGCTCGCGGAAAGTCACCATTTGCGAGGTCGATCTGGTGCCTGGAGATGGCGCCCTTCTCGCCCCTGAATGGGTTCCGTGGGAAGAACGCCTCCAGCCTGGCGATTATGCCCGCGATGACGTTATCCCTTACCGGGCTGACGATGAACGCCTTGACCAGGCCATGGAAGACACCTCTGACGATCCGGATGTGCTAGATATTCCTGAGGTGGGCTTAGGTCGGGCGCGGGTCCTCTCCGCTGAGGGGATTGGTTTGGCTGTGCGCCGCTGGTATCGCTCAGATCAGGGGCCCGCGCGGGGACGCCTGCCGAAGAATCCCTGCTCTACCTGCGGTTTCTTAGTGAAAATGTCCGGGTCAATGCGGACAATCTTCGGCGTATGCGCTAATGAGTGGGCTCAAGATGATGGCCGAGTGGTCTCTTTAGATCACACCTGTGGCGCCCATTCTGAGACCGATATCCCAAGCTCAGGTCCCGAGTGGTCAGTGCGCCCCTCGCGGATCAATGATTTTGTCGTTGAGGCAGAGAAAATGCCCGCAAAGGACGAGGACGGGGCACAACCCGCATAATTCATGTGTCCTGTTGCGAGGGATTTTGCTCGGGTGGGTGACCACAGCGGATAATCTCTTGGTGAGCACAAAAACAGCGAACACCCCTTCTACACGTGCGCCTTCAACGAGTTTCCTCGACTCCTACTTTCAGATCACCAAACGTGGGTCAACAATCGGCCAAGAAATCCGCGGCGGCTTCGCCACTTTCTTCGCTATGGCCTACATTCTCGTGGTCAACCCCATTATTCTTTCCGCAGCCATTGGGGATAATGCCTCCTTTGGCTTCCAAGATATTGCTGCTGGCACCGCCCTCGTCGCTGGTATTGTCACCATTTTGATGGGCGTTGTTGCCAACTTCCCCCTGGCGCTGGCCGCAGGTATGGGCCTGAACGCTATGGTCGCCTTTACCCTGGTTCTCGGCTCGGGTCTGACCTACGCCGAAGCAATGGGCCTGATCGTCTGGGAAGGCATCCTTATTACGGTGCTAGTCCTGACCGGATTTAGGGGCGCTGTTTTTAAGGCCGTCCCCCTCCAGATTAAAACCTCCATTTCTGTGGGTATTGGCCTCTTTATTGCCTTTGTTGGCCTGATTAATGCGGGGATTATTCGCCCGGGTGGAACCCCTGTGCAACTCGGCGTTGCTGGATCACTGGCAGGTTGGCCGTCAGTGGTCTTTGTTTTTGGCCTCCTGCTGACCATTGTTCTCTATGTGCGGAAAGTGAAGGGCGCCATTCTGATTGGCATTTTGTCCTCCACAGTCCTGGCGGTGATTCTCCAAGCCATTTTCCACATTCCCGCAATGAAAAATGAGGCGGGTGAGGTTGTTGCTCCCACTGGCTGGGGACAAACAATTCCCGAATTAGCTGGCTCACCCATTTCACTGCCACATTTCGGCACCCTTTTCCAGGTGGATCTTTTCGGCGGCTTTGCGAAACTTGGCCCGATTGCCGTTATCCTGTTGATTTTCTCGCTGATGCTGGCGGACTTTTTCGACACTATGGGCACAATGGTGGCCATTGGTGGCGAAGCGAAACTTCTTGACGAGGAAGGGAACCCTCCGCGTTCCACACAGATTCTGCTGATTGACTCTCTCGCGGCAGTTTTCGGTGGTGTTGGCGGCGTGTCCTCAAATACCTCCTATATCGAATCCTCTGCGGGCGTGGGTGAAGGGGCGCGCACAGGTCTGGCTTCTGTTGTGACCGGCGTTCTCTTCCTCCTGTCTACCTTCTTGGCGCCTGTGGTGAACCTGGTTCCCACCGAAGCTGCCTCTACTGCCCTGGTTTTCGTTGGCTTCCTCATGATGGTCCAGGTTGCCGATATTGACTGGACCAAGGTAGAAATCGCAATCCCCGCCTTCCTCACCATTGCCTTTATGCCTTTCGCCTACTCCATTACCGTCGGCATTGGCATCGGCTTTATTACCTACACCGCTATTCAAGTCGCCCTAGGTAAAGCCTCGAAGATCCACCCATTGATGTGGCTGGTTTCCGCCCTCTTTGTGCTGTACTTCGTTCTTGGACCAATCCAGGCGGCTCTGACTGGAGCAGGCGCCTGAGGCCCTGAAGGCGGAGGCTTTCTGCGGCTCCCACCTCATATCCACCCCGGGCGCCCCGCTGAGGACATCAGCGGGGCGCCCGTATCTTTTCCCTCCCCATAGGCGTAGCATTACGAAAGCCCTATTTTTTGGGCCGCAAGTAATGCACTGAAACTCGCGCCCCGCCCTCGTACTGACACCATTGGAGGAATCCCACGTCCGCCACCTTTTACTCCCTGCGCTACCAGAACTTTCGCCTGTGGGTCGCCGGCAATCTTTTCGCCTCTTCAGCCATTTGGATGCAAAGAGTTGCGATGGATTGGTTGGTACTGACCGAACTCACCGAGCACTCAGGGACTCAGGTGGGGATTGTGACCGCCCTCCAATTCCTGCCCGTCCTGCTTTTTACCGCGTGGGCAGGGGTCCTGGCTGATCGTCTGGATCGGCGGCGCTTGGTACAAAGTTGCCAAGCGGTAGTGGCATTGGTGGCCCTTATTGTTGGGGCTCTAGTAGTCAGCGGTTATGCGCAACTGTGGCAGATCTATGTGCTGGCTTTTGTGTCCGGGGTGGCGTCAGCTATTGAAATGCCCGCACGCCAAGCTTTTGTTTCCGAATTAGTCCCTCAAGAATCAGTCCCCAATGCGGTGGCACTCAACTCGACCGCTTTTAATACTGCTCGCCTTATCGGTCCAGCAATGGCAGGTTTTGTCATTCAATGGGTGGGGACAGGCTGGGTTTTCCTGGCTAATGCCCTTCTTCTTATGGCGCCAATAGCCGCGCTTGCGTTTATCCGCACAGAGGAACTTCTCGTCCGCAAGCGCTTGCCACGCGCAAAAGGACAATTCCGGGAAGGGGTGCGCTATGTGCGTCACCGCCCCGATATTGTCCTGGTATTAGTAGTGGTCACTGTCATTGGTGGGCTGGGACTGAACTTCCAATTGACCTCAGCCATGATGGCCACCGAAGTTTTTGGCAAAGAAGCCGGGGAATACGGAATGCTGTCCTCGGTATTGGCTATTGGTTCTTTATCGGGATCGCTTGTGGCGGCGCGCCGGCAACGGCCGCGTTTGCGGACAATTATTGGGGCTGCAGGAGCTTTTGGTTTAGCGGAACTCGCATTAGGGCTAGCGCCTAGTTATTGGATCTTTGCGGCCTGCGCTATTCCCACGGGATTCGCCACAATCACAATGCTTAATAGCGCGAATACCTATATTCAGATGTCTACTCCAGAAGCATTCCGCGGCCGTGTTTTGGCCTTATATTCCGCGATTTTCCTGGGGACAACGCCGGTAGGTTCGCCCTTTATTGGGTGGGTTGGAGAAGCCTTTGGTGCGCGCTGGTCGCTGCTGGTGGGCGCTATTGCCTGCATTGCGATTGCTGTGGCGGGGGCCGCGTGGGCTGCGCATTACTGGCGGTTGCGTGTGGTGTGGGCTGGTGGCCGGCTGGAGATTGTGGATGCTCAGGGGCGCACGCGCGCTGAATGCGCTGGCCAGGCCCACCATATTGATTCAGTGGCGGGGTCTGAATAATTCACGAGGGCGGAGCCCCGGCGGCCATTCGGCCGCCGGGGCTGGCCTTTAACTGGCGGGTGTTCCACTCAACTGGAGTGGTGTTTCACCAGGTCGGTCAGTTATGGCTAGCCACATGTTGGATAACCCAATCCAGAGCGCCCACCAGCGCCTGTGCATCCTCAAGGGAGGTGTTGGGGAAGGTCGCCACCCGAAGTTGATTGCGTCCCAAACTCCGATAGGGATCTACATCAACAATCCCATTGCTGCGCAAAATCTCAATGACCTGTGGCGCCGAAATAGAGTCATCCAGATCTATAGTGGCCACCACATGCGAACGGAACTCTTGGGCAACAAAAGGTTCTGCCAGCGGGTGAGCCTGAGCCCAGTCGTAGAGTGCGCCCGAAGCCGCCCGGCTTCGCGCCTCCATTTCTGCCAGGCCCCCAACCTTGTTCATCCACTGGATCTGCTGATCTAGCATGATCAGCGTTGCCAGTGCCGGAGTATTCAGCGTCTGGTCTTTGACGGAGTTCTCGATGGCGAGTGACAGGTCTAGAAATTGTGGGACCCACCGTCCAGCTGCGCCGCGCAATTCCTTAGCCCGTTCCAGTGCAGCAGGGGAGAGCAGCGCCACCCACAGGCCCCCATCAGAGCCAAAACATTTCTGCGGCGAAAAATAGTAGGCGTCACACAGCGTCACGTCCACGTCAATCCCACCCGCTACCGATGTGGCATCAATCAGAAGGAGCTGGTCATCTGCGCCAATACGCCGCAATGGGGACAGCGCACCTGTGGAGGTTTCATGGTGGGGGTGAGCAAAAACATCAATGGCCCCGCCCTCGTCACTTTCTTCTCCAGTTAATAACGCAACGGAACCTGCTGGGGCAGAGAGGACGAAAGGATCCGCTAAATGTGGGGCAGAAGCGGACTCGGCGGCGAATTTCGCGCCAAATTCGCCGAAAATTGCGTGGGCACTGCGATGGCGAATCAACGAGGCCGCAGCTACCGCCCAAAACGCCGTCGCACCCCCATTACCCAGGACAACCTCCCAGTCTTCAGGGAGATGGAAAAGCTGGCGCAGCCCCTGACGTAGTGATGCGACGACCTCTTTCACAGGACGCTGCCGGTGGGAGGTTCCCATAATGGGGGAGGAGGCCACCGCGGCAAGGTGCTCAGGGTGAATCCGTGACGGCCCAGATCCGAAACGTCCATCGGCAGGAATAAGGTCTGTAGGAATGCGCACAGTCATGTGACGAATCTACTCGTCTGGAGGGGGTACACGTATTTCGGTGACACTCAGTGAGCGGATTACCTGATATTGGCTGGCGTTCAGTCGCTGAGAATATCCGGTGTTTCGCCAGGTAAATCGGCTATTTTTGCGCAGCGGGTGCGTGCGGGCATGCTGCGCCGAATATTGTGAACGAAAAGATTGGACAGCTCCACCCCCACCACGGTGGTGCCGTTTTCCTGGAGAAAGGAGGCTTGCTGTGGGCGACCTCATTGATACCACTGAGATGTACCTGAAGACCGTCCTCGAAATGGAAGAAGACGGGGTGACGCCGCTACGCGCACGCATTGTTGAACGTCTCGGGCATTCTGGACCAACAGTGTCCCAAACTGTGGGGCGCATGGAACGCGACGGTCTCTTGCATGTCATGGGGGATCGGCGCCTGGAATTGTCTGACGAAGGGCGTGCGAAGGCGATTGAAGTCTTGCGCAAACACCGCCTTGCGGAGCGTCTTCTCGTTGATGTGATTGGCCTGAAATGGGTGGATGTCCACGAAGAAGCCTGCCGCTGGGAACACGTCATGAGCGCTGCCGTTGAACAGCGACTCGTGGACCTCCTGGAAAACCCTGAGGTAGACCCTTACGGGAATCCAATCCCTGGATCCGGAGTTGAAGGCCTGGGCAAGTCTGTGGAACTGGTTGTTCGTACCGGCGTGGCGGGAGTGCATCGCATCACTCGAATTGGGGAGCCTGTGCAGGCCGAAGAAGATCTCATTGCTGATCTTGATAAGGCAGACTTACGTCCCGGGGGGTTGGTTACTTTGACCCTTGAAGGTGAAAATGTGCTGGTCACGCCCGTTAGCGAGGGCGGGGATTCGCGCGGCGAAGCAATTGCCCTACCTATGACCTTAGCCTCACATCTTTTCGTTGACCCCGTCGTGTGAGGTCAGGGAAAACCCTGAGAGAAATTGACCCTCGTAACATCCGCGTGACATTTCGACCCTGAGGCCTGTATCGTGGTTTCCGGTCAATAGACCAGCCCTCTAATCGCACACCTAAGTCGGACCGCGATTGGATAGGGATGACCGCAGGTCCGACGCGGGGGACCCACTTACTGATCCGCTCGGATCTAGGGGTGAAGTCCGGGAAACTGGACCGGGCGCTCCTGCCCGAATCCGACAGCTAACCTCGTAGGTTTGAAAAGGAGAGACACTACGTGACGAACGTGAAGCACACTGCACGCCACCGCAAGGCCCGTCGCCCAATCCTCCCCGTTGGAGAGATTGCCGACTCCCTTATCTCAATGAACAAGAGCTCTGCCCGTCCCGTGGCTATCGCTTCGGCCACCGGTCTTGCTCTTACCGCTGTTGTTACCGGCAGCGCACAGGCAGCCGCTCAGCCCAGCGAGGACGTTGTTGCTCCCGCCACCGTTGAAGCTGCTCTGCTCCCCACCACCGTGTCCGTGCCGGACATCCCGTGGGCCGCTGCTGATGAGTCCGTTTCTGTTGTTGCTGAGGCCCCCGTTGAGGTTGCCGCTGAAGCCACAATCGAAGCTGCCGCGCCAGCAGCCCCTGCTGCTCCTGCTGCCCCCGCCGCTCCTTCCACGGATGAGGCCGACGACAGCGCTGCTAGCTCTGATAACTCGGTAGCACCTGCCGCTAATACTGAAGGCGGCTCCCGTCAGGAGTCCGTCAACGAAACTACTCGCCAGGCCATTGAAGAAGCCGCTTCCCGTGATGATGTCCGTGCGGACGTCTCCACCGAAGCTCCGGCTCCTGCGCCAGCAGCTCCTGCTAGCGCCAATGGTTCCAGCATCGTTTCCATCGCCATGGGTCTGCTGGGCATCCCCTACGTTTGGGGCGGCTCCACTCCTGCTGGCTTCGACTGCTCTGGCTTTACTCAGTACGTTTACGCTCAGGCTGGCATCTCAATCCCCCGTACCTCCGGCGCCCAGGGTGCTGCTGGTACCAAGATCTACGACATCAGCCAGGCTCAGCCCGGTGACCTCGTGTGGCACGCCTACGGCCACGTCGGCATCTACGCCGGCGACGGCATGGTGATTGAAGCCACCACCCCCGGTGAAGTCACTCAGATTCAGCCAATCTGGGGCTACGACGCCTTCATCCGCTACTGATCGGCGGGCGCGTAGCTCGATAGAGCTCCAGCCCTGAGAACTGTAGACAATGGCCGGACCCGCGATGGGTCCGGCCATTGTGCTGTACCCGGCGGGGGCTTGTGGGTCGGGTGCCGATCTCCAAGGGGTCACGCGGACAAAGCGCCGCGAGGACGTAATTTCAGGCTGAGATTTTCATCGTGGCGGCGGTTTATCAATTGGGGTTGTGGGACCGAAATTGCTGACCTGCGCAAATGCTCGCCCCGCCCTCGTAGGCCAAGACAAACCGCCACGAGGACGTGGTTCCGACACCGCACCCCTCATTGTGAACGCGCTTTGTCAGCTCTCATCACTTAACTTTGCCCTTTTCCGCTCGTTGATATACCGAGATCGGCACTTATAGTGCACAATAGGGTGACACGCATCACGAGGAGGGTACCATGGGTTCCACCGAAGTCATCCTTGTTGGCGTCGATGGCTCGACGGAGAGTCTCGCAGCCACAGCCTGGGCAGCCGATAGGGCAAAGATTACCGGGGCAAAAGTCCATGTGATCTGCACCTATGCGCTCGCCTCTTATTCCGCCGCTGCTCTTGATGGCGGTTATACCGTCCTCGATGATGAGGCTCTTAAACGTGGAGCTGAACTCGTTGTCGAAGACGCTGTCAAACACGCAAAGGAACGTGGCGCCACCAATATCTCCAGTTCTGTTGAACCCGGCGACCCGGCGGGAATCCTTGTCGAAATGTCAGCGGAAGTTGACCTTGTCGTGGTCGGTTCACGCGGCGGGGGAGGATTCACTGACCGCCTTCTCGGTACCGTGTCCTCAGCCCTACCCGCCCACGCAAAGTGCCCCGTCGTGGTGGTCCCGCGCCATACCTCAGGCAAACACTTCACGCCGGTTGAACGCATTGTTGTTGGTGTTGATGGTTCGGAAGTCGCGTCAGCAGCCTTGAAACGTTCCGTTGATGAAGCCCTGGCTTGGAAAGCACGCCTGACAGCAGTCTCAGCCGTACCTATTGCTTCCACCGGTTCAATGATGTCCTGGCTGCCAACCCAGGTTGATCGCGTTGCCCTCTTGAAGGATGTCCGCGAAGGCCTGACTAAAGCAGTCGCATCAGCTGTGGATGGGCGTGATCTTGAGGTGCCGTGCCACGCATTAGATGGATCCCCGGCCTCGTTACTTATTGAGTTCTCTACCGCTGTGGATCTTGTTGTCGTCGGCACACGAGGACGGGGCGGCTTCGCCGGCGTTCTCTTAGGGTCAACGTCACAAACGGTACTTCATCATTCCACCTGCCCGATTATGATCGTTCCTTCACGTCATAAGGATGCTCATTCTGCTCCAGCAGGAGCCTGGGAGCGCCGCTAGAGCGGTAGTGGCAGTCGGCCCGGCGCTTCGGTGGTAGGCTGGCCACCGCGCCTGCGCATCCACTGGATCGCCGGGCCCCGCCCTCGTAGCTCAGGGGATAGAGCACCGCTCTCCTAAAGCGGGTGTCGGACGTTCGAATCGTCTCGGGGGCACTTTTCTTTACCCTTTTTGATCCTGATCTGCAGTGGATGACCGTCGTACACGCTGTTATCGTCCCGAGTACTCACTCATCCCCATAGCGTGAGTTGTCTTTTTCACCCTGCGACGCGCCGGATCACCTCCACAATCCGGTGCACTTACGGCGCTTCACGCGAATCCATGGCGCCTGCGCCGCTACCGTGGCAGGGTGGTCAGCTTCTTCTCTCGATCTAGCTCCTCCCGCAGCGCGGACGAACCCGCTGAACAGCAGGAGGAGACCCCTGCCGTCACCTCATCTGGCGTCAACCCGGAGGTGGTGCGCGCATGGAAAGCAGAACTGGCACAACTGACTACCGACAACCGGGCAGAAGACTCTCCACGCCTGACCATTAGTTCAGCCCACCCGGGCGGTCTCGCCCAACTCTACGCAGACCACGCCACACGACTGTCCAATCTGGTGCGCGAACCGCTGTCCCACGCGCGCGCCGTTGACCGCGCAGAAGCAGTCATTGCCCGTTCCCAGGAACTCACAATGCGGCATGGGCTGGGGACAGTTCACCTCGCGATTGGCCGCGCCCATTGGGTGCGCGGTAGCGAACGTATTTCCTCCCCCGTATTCCTGCGCCCTATCCACGTTGAAATGGGCGAGAACGATATTTTGCTGACCTTGCGGCCCGGCACCGTGGTGGCGCCCCTCCTGGCCAACGCTTTAGAAGAAGCAGGTGTTGATGTTGATCTTCTTGGCGTGATGCGTGGGGCGAGTACGGCCCACGGTTTTTCGGCGTCGAAGGCGTTGGCATCAATGCGGGACCTTGCCTCGGTGCTGGACCGTTTTGAGCTCCGTGAAGAACTGGTTTTGGGGATTTTCGAACACCCTGCCGCTTCTCTTCAGCGGGAAATGGATGATTCCGCCTGGCTTTTGGCGTCCCCCGTGGTGCGTGCCCTTGCTGGAGATGACGAGGCCGCGCGCCTGCTCGAAACCGAACTCCCTGAACCTAACCCCCACGACCGTGACCCCTGGAAAGAAATGGGCGCTGGGGATCTGACTCCACGCCAAGCCGACTTGGTGGAGACAATTTCCACCGGAAAATCCCTCTTTGTGGATGTCCCGCATGGGGCGGATTCAGCAGCGGTGCTGGCAGCGGTACTTGCCCAGGGCGCAGCTAAAGGGCGCAGCATTATTCACGTGGCGAGCTCCTCGTCGCGCACTACCCGTGTGGAGGCCCGCCTAAAGGCTTTGGGCCTTGCCGATATTGCCGCCCGGATTGATGCCTCCCCAGCGGCTGCGACAGCGCTTGGGGATCGCCTTGCGCGCGCCATGACTGACTTAACGGTCCTTCCGGACAATGGCCGGATTGATCGGATGCGCAAGCGTCTGGTGGAAGTGCGAGAACTTCTTGCTGGCCACACCTCGCATTTACATCAGCCTTTCCGCGGTTTTGGGGTGTCCGCTTTTGACGCCCTTCAGGTGCTCACTGACTTGACGTCAACGTCTCCTGCGCCGCGCACGCGGGTGCGTTTCCGGGAGGAAATCCTCCTTGATATTGCCTCCGACCAGGGTGAACGCGCCCGGGAGGTTCTTCACCGTGCGGTGAACCTTGGTATGTTTTCTCCCTCAACAGCCCACGCTGCCTGGAAGGGCGTGCACCTGGCTAATGACTCTCAGGTGGAACAGGTCCTTGATTGCGTTGGGCGCCTCGCTGACGAAACCCTGCCTCAAATGCGTGACGATATTGCCGCAGCAGTGGAATCCACGGGCGTGCGTGAAGTGACGTCACTGAGCGAGTGGGAAGAACAACTCGCCATGTTTGAAGGCATCCGGGAAGTCCTTGATGTCTTTGTTCCCAGGGTTTTTGAACGTTCCGCAGCCGATATGGTGATTGCCACCGCCTCGCGCCAGTGGCGTAAAGAACGCGGTATTAATATGCCGCGTTCTCAGCGGGTGCGTTTGGTGCGCCAAGCGCAGGATCTGGTCCGCCCTGGTTCCCATGTGAAGGATCTCCACGGGGCTCTTGTGGGCGTCCAGGAACGCCGTGAAGCCTGGCGCGCGCACTGTGAGGCCGATGGGTGGCCGTCGCTGCCCAGTGACCTCGACGGGATGATTGCCACTGCCGGGGATGTCCGCCAGGACATTGCTCGTCTTCAGCCGTATTTGGCTGATGTCGAGCCAGATATGGAGCACACACCTGTGGCGCACCTTGCCCGCCTTGCTGAGCGTCTGAGTGCAGACTCTGATGGGGCACGGCATCTGCCACGCCGCAGCGGGGTCCATGAGGAACTGACTGACCTGGGCTTGGCGGCTTTTGCTGACGATATGCGTGACCGGATGGTTTTGCCGGAGCTCATCGACGCGGAGCTGGATTTAGCCTGGTGGGCCTCGATTTTGGGGTTGATGATTGCCTCGGATCCGCATTTGGGGGGTACCGAGCCAGCCAGTTTGGAAGGTTTGTTGGCCGAGGGGCGTGACCTTGACCAGGCTCAGGTCGAGTCTCTGACTCCGCAGGTGTTGGATCATCTGCGCCGCCGCCGCAAGAAGGAATTGGAAAAGGATCGCACAGCCCAGGCAGCCCTTCAGGGAGATTTGGGGTTGGTCATCCCTGCCCCGGATTTGTGGGCGCGCCACCCGCTGGTGGCACGTTTAGTGCCAGTGGCATTGACGGTGCCCACATTGGTGCCGTGGATTTTGCCGCGCGGCCGCTACGCTGATGTAGCCATTTTGGACGGTATTGATGACCTGCCGTTGGCGGAGTTGATTCCGATTATTGCCCGAACCCGTCAGGTCATTGTGTTGGCAGATTCGGCCACTGCCCGCGAGGGCGGCCCCGTTGAAGCATTAGCGCGGATCCTGCCGCAGGTGTCAATGGAGGTCACGCCTACCCGTCTTAATGACCAGGTCGCGTTGCTTTTGGCGCGTCAAGGGGTAGAACACACAGGGGTGCCCGTCCCGTGGACTGCACCCCAAGCCCCGGTTACCGCTGTGTGGACCGATGGCACGGGAATGCCTGCCCCCGGGTCGGCCTGCGTGGAAACCAGCCCGCAGGAAGTGGCCGCCGTGGTGGAGGAAGTCCTCGCGCACGCCCTCGAACAACCAGAACGATCCCTTGGCGTTATTGCCCTCAATGCCCGCCACGCGGAAAGGGTACGTCAGGCGATTACCAAAGAATTAGGTCACGAGGACGGGGTTGCTGCTTTCTTTAGTGACGACCAGGTTGAACCTTTTGTTGTGGTTGACCCTGATGGTGCGCGCGGACTGACCCGTGACCGGATTATTCTCACCGTTGGTTTTGCCAAGACCCCCCACGGACGGGTTCTTCACGACTTTGGCGCTTTTTCTCAGCCGAATGGTGTGGCTGTAATGGCTGGTGTGCTGCGGGCGGTGCGCGGCGACCTCACGGTGATTTCTTCTTTGCGCCCCGAGGAGTTTGACCGTAGCCGTGTGCGCGCTAAAGGCGCGCGGATGCTGATTGATCTGCTGGATATTGCGCAGGGCCAATCTGGGCAGGGCTCGGATGCCTGGCCTGTGTTGGAGGCCGCCCCTGACCGCCTTCTGGTGGATCTCGCCGAGCGCCTCTATGGCATTGGTCTGGAAGTTGTCCCCAATGTGGGGATCCCTGGCGGGATGCGGATTCCGCTGGCGATTGGCCACCCGGAGGTGCCTGGCCGCCTTCTGGTTGCGGTGCTGACCGATGATGATGAATATGTTTCTGAGCCATCCCTGCGGGTCCGTGACCGCCTGCGCCCTGCCATGTTGGAAGAACAGGGGTGGCGGGTCCACACCGCGCTGTCAATGGCTGTCTTTATTGATCCGGGTAAAGAAGCAGAAACCATTGTCCATACTGTTTTGGACGCTGTTGATGAAGCTATTGGTCCGCGTGAAGATGTCCTTGATGTCCCCATTGTGGATGACGATCCGGATGCCTTTGGCGATTTTGCTGCAGAAGACGCCTTGCCGGCCCGTAACCAGGTGCAGTGGTTCCCTGACCCGCATTCTGAGGATTCACGTGAACGGCGTGACGCCGTTGCCGAGACCATTTTGACGGGGTCTTTGGCGGCGGTTGCCCCGATTCCTGATCGCGGCCCGCGTCCGGCGATTGCTCGTGGTTTGCCTTTGGCGGCCTATGGGGATGACCAATTGGATGAGTTGGCCGATTGGGTGCGTTCTGATGGGATTGAACGGACCCATGCGGAAATGGTGGAAGAACTTCGTGAGGCTTTAGGTTTGCACCGCCGTGGCGCCCAGTCGGATGCTGTTTTGGGCAATGTTGTGCGTCGTACCGATCCTGGGCATCGTCACGAATGACACCGAAAAAACGCCGCCGAGCGATTTACATTAATGAGGTGGATCGCTCTCGTCTTGAACGGGGGATCCCGCCCTCGTGGGAAGAGAAAAGCGACCACGACGATCACCTGACGGATGACGGGGCCCTGGTTGACGATGGGGACTCAAATGATCAGCGTCTTTTAGGGGAAGTGCCGCCGCATTGGTCTCTTCCGCAGTAGGGTCCTGTGGATAATTCACGAGGGCGGGGCGCTATCCACAATTGACGCTGTGCCTGAATTGCGGAATTCACAGGCTGTCTAGGCACGGATGCGAGGGTAGGGGAGGGTGCGCTGAGATTAAGGAATGAATGCTTCTCTGTCCTGGCCAGTTCTCCGCAGATTCCTTATTTGCGTGACACTCATTGGCATGGTTGTGACCATATTCACATATGTCTTTTCTGGGGAGGAAGCGGAGGTGTGGGTCACCCGTCAACCGCTTCGGTCGGGAGAAGAATTTTCTGCCGACCATTTGGAGGTAAAAAGTATCCCCAAGGATCTTGTTCCCTCCGATGTGATTCCTGTGGGCGCACCCCTACCTGATCAGTGGAATGGGGGTGATATTGGAGCTTCCACAATCCTTACGGAATCATTACTTGATGGGTCAATTCAGGGGCGAGAATTGACTGATGGATGGACCCGTTTGAGTGTTGTTTTACCTGCCAATCAGGTCCCGGTGATGGAGTCTGGAGATATTGTTGAGGCTTGGGCAACCTCCGATATTTGTGACGTACATGGCTGCTCTGCCTCTTCCGTTGCGCAAGAAGTGCGCATAGCCTCTATTGCGACCGTCGATGATTCTGCATGGGCAGACTCATCGACATTGCGTCTTGAGCTGATTGTGAAAGATGCAGATATAGATGTGGTCCTGGGTCATGCTAGGGCCGGAACGTTGAGTTTGGTGCTCCGCTCTTATGGTGGAAAGTCAGGCTCATGACACAGGAGAGAGACCCGCATGATCAAGGGCTTCAAGGAATTCATTTCCCAGGGCAATGTAATGGAACTGGCCGTCGGTGTGATTATCGCTGGCGCATTCAGCCCTATCGTTGACAAAGTGACCAAGGTGATCCTGGATTCCATTGGTCAGATTGTTGGCCAGCCCAACTTTGACTCGCTTGGTCAGTTCAAGCTCAACCCCGCTGCTGCTGAGTTCATCCAGCCCGGTAGTATCGTGACTGCTGCTGTGAACTTCCTGATCGTGGCTTTCGCCATTTACTTCTTCATCGTTGTCCCGATGAACAAGCTCAACCGTAAGAACGCTGCTGACGATGCCGCTGAAGAAGCAGCAGCAGAAGCCAGCAACGAAGAGAAGCTGCTCACCGAAATCCGCGATCTGCTCGCCAAGCGCTGATCTTTTCGCGCTGACAGATTTCCAAAGCCCCGCGCCAGATATGGCGCGGGGCTTTGCTGTGTTATTAAGGAGTGGGGTTAAAAGATGGGGTTAAAGGACAGTGGGTGTTGTTGCGGTCCGGGTTTTTGGGCTTGATGGCAGTGAAAAGTCGGGATTTTAGTTGGGTGTGCCTGCCCTGGATCTCTTGTCTGGGTTGGCCTTCGCAGAGTGCCCCAGATGCCTGTCCTTATTGCGGCGCGCTGACAAAGCGCCGCGAAGACGAACTTTGGTGACCAGATTTGCATCGTGGGCGCGGTTTGTTTTTCTGGGCTGCACGTCGGAAATTCTGACCTGCGCAAATAGGTGTGGTCCTGGGGGCCGGGTGCCTATCTTCATTGCACCAGGCGGACAAAGCGCCACCAGGACGTGTTTCTGGCGGTGAATCTGCGTTGTGGTGGCGGTTTATCAATTTGGGCTGTTGGCTTGTAATTGCCGACCTGGGTAAATAGAGGTGGTCTTGGGGCCTACGGCGTCCGTCCCCATCACACGCGCTGACAAACCGCCGCGAGGACGAACTTTGGCGGCCAGATCTGCATCGTGGGCGCGGTTTGTCAGTTGGAAGTTGCCAGGGCAGGGGGCTTTTAGCTGTACTGTCGCAAGAAAGTAAGGATTTTAGTTGCCACGATATGGTGGCTCGCCCAACACGGTAAAACCCTTGGGGGTAAGCACTGCATCAACAGGAATATCGTGAGACTCTCGGGGAAGATGGCCCGCTGGCACGAACGCTTGTGAATCAATAATCCCAATAATCGCAGCGTCAGGCCGACGAAACATCAATGCCCGGTCATACCACCCGCCACCCTGTCCTAGTCGCGTTCCAGAAGCATCAATTGCGAGTGCTGGCACCGCAATCACATCGGCGCGGCGTAGAGCTTCAGGGTATAGGGGAGTGCCTGCCACCTGTGCCGGCCACTTCAAATCCGGTTGAGAAAGCTGCGCCCCGGCCTCGTAAATTGACCACATTGGATCGGATAAAACCTGCCCATCATCACCGACCAGATAGGGCAGAAGGAACCGCGAATGTTCACTCCAGATGCCCCTCATATCCGGCTCAGTCGCGGTCGAGGAGAAAAGCGCAGGCAAGACCGTATTTTCCTCGTTGATGCCGAGGTGCGTGAGAAGTTGTATCCACCCCTGGCGTAGCGACTCAGCCTCACCACTAGGCCGAATTCTGCCCCGACGCTGCTCGCGCCACAGCTGACGCGCACGTACTTTCTCGTCAACCATTTCCACCTGACCCCTGTCTCCGACTAATGTGTGATCTATGGCAGATAAGGAACTCAATGTATCGCACGCCGTAGTCCCATCCGCCGGACGCGGCACCCGTTTTCTCCCGATCACCAAGGCCGTTCCCAAGGAAATGCTTCCCATCGTGGACCGGCCTGCCATTGAGTATGTCGTGCGTGAAGCGACCGAAGCTGGCATTGACGACATGCTCTTCGTTACCCGTACAGGCAAAGAATCTATCGAAGCTCACTTCGATGCCGACCCCGGCCTCGAAGGGGACCTCATTAAAGCAGGCAAAGATAAACTCCTTGCCCTTGCCAATGAGTACCGTGACCTGGCGCGCGTCCACTCCGTCCGCCAAGGACACCCTCTGGGCCTTGGCCACGCTGTGCTCCAAGCAAAGAAGCATGTCGGCCAGGCACCCTTTGCTGTCATGCTGCCCGACGATCTCATGCACCCCGACTCAGTGCTGCTTAAGCGCCTGATCGAGGTCCGTCGCGCGCTTGGCGGTTCCGTTGTGGCGCTGCTGCGCGTCACCCCTGAACAGGCAACCGCCTACGCCTCCACTGCCGTGACCACACTGCCCATTCCCGAGGGAGTCAACCTTGAAGAAGGGCAACTCATGCGCATTGACAAGGTCGTGGAAAAACCCCCGGTAGAAGAAGTCATGAGCGAATACGCCGTGGTTGGCCGCTACGTTTTCGACCCGGCGATTTTCGACGAACTCGAAGTCATCGAACCCGGTAGCGGCGGCGAATACCAGCTCACTGACGGTTTTGCTCGCCTCATTGACCGGCCGGCAGAAGAAGGCGGCGGCCTCTACGGCGTCGTCATCGAAGATCGTCGTTTCGACACCGGCGACAAACTCGGCTACCTCGAAGCCAATGTGGCCCTCGCTCTGGAACACCCAGAACTCGGCCCCAAGCTGCGCGAATACCTGCAAGAGGAACTCGCAAAGTAAATCCTCGCTCATGTGTGGCCTTCGCTTTCCCTCATAAAGGCAAGGTGGGGCCGCGCAGGGCAGGCGCATTCGCCAGCGGGTGCGCCACTGCCATGAACGAGGGCGGGGTTGCTGAAAAGTCCACGCGCCCCGCCCTCGTTAAACCCCATAGGTATCTGGTCGCGGCCCGATGCCCCAACCTGATCGGAGAACCCGTGCGCTCCGTCGCCGACTTCTACCAGGACTGCCTGGCTGCTGTTGCTCAACAGCCACCCCTCGACGTCCAACTGGCTGACGCTGTCTCTTGCATCCTCGCAGAAGACGTTTCCGCCCCCTTCGATGTACCCATCGCCGACCTTTCCGGATGCGACGGCTACGCCGTGCGGGCACGCGACCTGGCAGGAGCCACCCCCGAAACCCCCGTCACCCTGAGCGTCACCGAAGAAATCCGCGCCGGAGACGTCCATCCCGCGGCCCTGGTACCCGGCACAGCCATTCGTATTGCTTCTGGCGCGCCCATTCCTAGTGGCTGCGATGCGGTGGTGCTGCTGGACTTTACTGATCACGGTATTGCTGAAGTGGCTGTACGGACCCAACCTGCCGTTGGCGAAAATATCCGCCGCAAAGCCGAAGACGTGGCCGAAGGGACCGTTATCTTGAAGCAGGGCACCCGCCTGGGTTCGCGCCAGGTGGCGCTGCTGGCCGGAGTGGGGCGCTCGCGGGTTTTGGTGCACCCGAGGCCGCGCGTTGTGGTGCTCTCTATTGGCGATGAATTAGTTGAACCTGGCCGCCCGGCGCGCCCTGGTACTGTTTTCGACGCTAATGGGCATGCGCTGTCGAGTGCCATTGCCGATGCGGGTGCGCAGACTTTCCGTGTAGCGGCGGTTCCTGATGAGCGCCGCGCCCTGCGTGAAACTATTGAAGACCAGCTGGTTCGGGCTGATTTGATTCTTACGACCGGCGGTATTTCGCATGGCGCTGGCGATACCGTCCGCGAGGTTCTGGGCAGCCTTGGGACTGTCCGTTTTGACAATATTGCTGCCTGGCCTGGGCATATTCTCGGTGTTGGAACTGTTGGTGGTGCGGAGAACGGTGGCGGTGCTGGCGGCGCCTCCGGTGGCGCGCAGAGCGCGGGTACGGGCGGCGCCTCCGGTGGCGGCGCAGCCACCTCTGGTGGAATCCCGATTTTCTGCCTGCCCGGCGATCCTGTTGCCGCCCAAGTCTGCTTTGAAGTCTATGTGCGCCCAGCGCTGCGCCATATGCAAGGGTGGGCACAACTCAATCGCCCGAGTATTAAAGCCACCGTTGACCGCAGTTGGTATTCCCCCAGAGGGCGGCGCGAATTCGTGCGTGTGCGCCTGACCGGCGACCCTAGCGGTGGCTACCGCGCCCAGGTGATGGGCCCGCCTGCGTCGCTTCTGTTGTCCGCTCTGGCTGAGTCGAATGCCTTGGCTGTTGTCCCAGAGAACGTCACTAATGTGCACGTTGGCGACACATTGCAGTGCATGGTGTTGGAGTGAGTTCCTCCTCCATTTTTGACCGTTTCCGCCGGCCCCTGGTGTGGGGCAGGACGGTGGAAGAACTCACCCTGGTGGAAGAAAACCCGGTGGGGCGAGGGCTCATGCGTGAGAGTGCCCTGTGGCCGGCCCCGCAGTATCTAACTATGCGGCCTGCCCTGGGGCGGGACCATTTGCGCCTTGACGTAGTGCGGCGTATGCATAGTTCTTGGCTGGCGCCCTGGGAAGCAACAATGCCGCCGGGTTTTGAAGCAGAACTGCCCACAATGACGGAGTACATTCGCCGCTCCGACCGGCGCCAACGCGACCGCGAGCTTTTGGTGCTGATGCCTGAAGTTGATGGCCAACCAATTGGGTCTTTTACCGTGTCCAATGTGTCGTGGGGTGTGGCGCGGATGGGGTCGCTGGGATATTGGCTGGCCGGGGATGCGGCTGGGCTGGGACTGGGGGCGACCTGTGCGGCAATGACCTTGGATTTGGTGATTGGTGAGCTCGGCCTGCATCGCGTGGAGGTCTGTGTTCGGCCCGAGAATGAGCGTTCCTTGGGTTTGTGTCGCCGCCTTGGTCTCTATGAAGAGGGTTTGCGGCCGCGCTATCTGCATATTGCGGGGCAATGGGCTGATCATATTGCCTTTAGTGCGGATCTGGAGTCGATGCCCCGCGGGGGATGGGTGGCGCGTTTGCAGCGCCGTCGCGGGTACGATTCCTGACGTTTTGCTGATTGACGAGGCCGGGGCCCTGCCCTTGACACCAAACCTGCGCAGGGCGACAAAAATGGTCGATTTTCGGGGAAAATGTCGCCCTTTGCCCGTCTGGTGTAGCCCCCAGAACCGGCCTGTTGTTCTGACTGACACTGACGTCAGGTAGTATGGCCCACTCAATTGACCGGTCGGTCCAATTAGATAGCGGCCCCGCCCTCGTTGATGGCGCATGGTGGTCGCCTCACGGACTGCGTTCGCACCCAGGTTCACACCCCCAGTCGCACCCATCCTGACGTGGGAATATTGTGGCTAGTGAGGCTCATGTGACAAAAGTGAACGATGGGGTGTGATTTCATTCTTTGCTTTCCTCAACACGCCCCAGCGGCACCCCTGCGCGAGGCCCCAAGCCGCCTAGCGTGGAGCCGTGGAGTTCGGGGGACTAGTCATCGCAGCGGCAATCGCCATTGTCCTTGCGATAATTCCTCAGTTGGTTGCTCGTCGCACAGCAATCACAGAATCGAGGGAGATCGACCGCTTTTCGCCGCGGTTGAGGCTCCTGCACACCAAGACTTCCGACGAGGATGGCTCTTGTGAGACCACAAGTCCGGCGTTGCTCCCCGCAGCGCGCAGGATTCGACCGACGACAGGGGAAATGATGGTTCAACACCAGGCACGCGCGAGAGGGTCCGCGCGTGAGATCCACACGGCAAATACCGCCGTGCGTGCGATCGCCAAACTGCGTTCTGAACGCGCTGCCCGCCTGTCTCGTGAGGCCGCTGCCGGTCAACGCCGAATGGTCCTGTCAGCCGTGTTCGCCGTCGTTACCATCGGACTCTCTCTTGCTGCTGGCCTTGGCGCTCTTGCCTGGCCGTGGATCATTCTTGGGGCTGTGCCTTTAGCTGGTGTTTTAGTGTGGTCGCGAGGTGCGGCGATTGCGTCTGAGCGTGCGAGCCACGCTGAAGTTGCCCGCCTGCGCGAACTTCGTAAGGCCGCCGGGCGCGCCACGGCGGGTCCGCGCACTGTTGAAGGCCGCCAGGATCCACGCACTCACACGATTATGCCGCAGCGTACTAGCGTGGCTGGGTCGTCGTCTTATGCGGGTGGCGTGGGTGGTGCCGCTGGCGTTGGCACTGCAGCGGGAGCTGCCACTGCTGCGCCCGCTATGCCTGCCTCCGCAGCTTCCACCGCGGGCCTGGGCCTGACTGAAGAGATCGCTCGCCTGGGAGCTCTTGCTCGCCGGGAAAACATGGCTGTTGCTGCGGGCGCTGAAGGCGTTCATGTCGAGACTGTTGCCGAGACCGTCGCCGCCTATCCACAGCCTGAAGCCGTTGCTGTTGAGCCGGTCCGCACGGAGTCAATGACGTGGTCGGTGACTCCGGTTCCTGCCCCCACCTATGCGCGTCGTGGGCGGGTTGCTGGCCGTCAGGTCCATGCGGACACTGACATTCGCGGGATTCCAAAGGTTGAGGCCCGCGTCCCAGCTCGTCCTGTTCGTGCCCAAGATCCCGCCACTGGTGCCCTGTCCACTCATGAGGTGGTTGCCGACCAGATGGTGGCCTTGGACTTGGAGGCGATTTTGGAGTCGCGTCGGGCCCAGTGAGGTTGATAAACGTAAAGCCCCGCCCTCGTTCCTTTTTATGGACGAGGGCGGGGCTTTTTCTTGGAAGAAACCTCCTACTGTGTGGCTGGGTTAGGGGGCGGCTGGGCTCAGAGTGAGCGTGCCAGTGGCGTGTTCTTCAACGGCACTGGGGGAATGTGGCCAGACATAAAACTCGCCCTTAGCCCAGGTTTCGTTTTGGTCCTCATAATGTGGTGACAATGGGTGTCCAGAATTTCCTGTAGGACTGATCCAGAGGGCTGTATTGGAATTCGACATATCCACGACCATTCGCATTGAACCGCCGGATATTACCTCGTATTTCACCGTGCCATTCTCCGAAACAAAAGGCATCCACGCATTGGCATTGGGGATATCATCGCCACCACCAACTTCTCGAGCAGTGCCATTAAAATAGTCCCGAATAAATGAGGGAACTCCTTCAGTGCCAAAAATCTGATGTTCAGGAGTCTCCTTATGAATACTTCCCCAACGCCACTGCTGAATATTCTCACCCATCTGCGCTGTCAAATCTTTATCAGCGCTGGTAAATGCTTGGCGAAGAATATCGTCAACACTTTCCTTTTCGGGGGTGCGGGTGTCATCCCATAAAGGATGATCGGGCTGGGCGAGCAGGTTCTTAATTTGAGGGGTCGCGAGGGCGAATTGCCCTAATTCGTCGCCAGCGATTTCATTGGAAAGGTGTGAATGGAGGGCTGCCATAATTGCCGCCCCGGCCTCATCAACCGCGAAATGACTGCCTTTTTCTCGCCACTGGCGCAAGAGATTCTGCATTTCAAGAGCGCGCGGATCAGAAAGGGAAATGCTAGTAAGCGTGTCCCCAACTTCCTGAGAATGTGGCGAGACATCAAGCATCATGACTTGCCCAGCCTGCTCTGGCGTTACCTTTCCTGCTGCTGCCAGGCGCTGAAGTTCATCACGCATTTGCTGTGAGCGATAACCGGCAAACCCTATATTGGCACCTAAGTATGGGCCAACATCAGTGAAGGTTATTGTCTGATTTGCAGGGGTAATCAAGCCGCTGGGGGGATTAAGCGTGGCAGGTAAATCCTCATGAGCGTAATAGCCTTTCCAGTCATAACTAGAATCCCAGCCAGGGCGCGGCCAGCGCCCATCTGCCCCAAAATTATCTGCTGCAGGCACCTGATCATCATGACCATCGCTGGGTGCCTTTATTGGGCGAATGGGGAAAAGGCCAGTGGTTTTATAGCCAATATCGCCAGAGTCGGTGGCATAAAGCAGATTCATACTCGGAGTAGTGAAGTCGCTGGCCGCTGTGACAAGCTCTTCGCTATTTCGTGCCCGATTGAAATTGAAATGTGCCTGGGCGGTGCGAGAAGGGGTGAGAACACTCCATTGCATGGCGACAGAGAAGTCCTTAGGAGCGCCTGGGAATTTCGCAAAGTCCTCCTTCGGAGCTAGGGAATCAGGAAGAATAGGGCCGTGGATTGATTCGCGAATATCAATCTCGCGAGTTTTTCCGCCAGCAATGGTAATAGTCTCTTTTCGCGTGTGATACGGCAGTGTCTTCCCGTCGTATTCATAAGAATCGGTGCCGATGTTTTTCTCGATGACCGCATCGGCTATATCTGTAACTGCTCCGGTAGATGTAAAACCCCACGATAAATGGCTATTGCGCCCAATAATCACCCCTGGAATACCTGCCATTGCAAAACCAGAGACATCAAAAGTGCAGGCGTCATTGAGCTCCTGGCAGTGTAGACCGACCTGATTCCAAATAGAGGGTTGATTCAGCATTAGGTGTGGATCATTGGCGAGAATTGGCTTCCCTGAGGCCGTATATTTCCCGGCAATCGCAAAAGAATTCGAGCCTAGACCTGGGATATAGCCTGAAGAACTTAGGGATAAGAGAGAATCCGCCAAAGGCGCTGGGCTGGAGGATGCTTTTGGATCATTGGGTGAAGCTGGACTGCTGCTTGGAACATTGCTGGGAATGGAGAATGCTGCAGGAGAGGTAGCAGATGCCCCGGTCCCTTCCCTGTCTGATGCGGCCCCACTTTGAGGCAGGGACGGGCTAGTTTCTGTAAGAGGGATTGGCGGAGCCTCGGGATAATCCGAGCGGGGGGAAAGATTCGAGCCTGCCTGCTCAGTAATATTTGGCAGACGCGCTGATTGATCATCTGTGGGGTATAGAGTTTCAACAGCCTCTACTGACCCCAGCAACGATAACTGTTTCATGCGATATGCTTCGACCAAGTAGCCGCCGCCAAGACCTGCCGCCAATTGCTTCCACCAGACTAGCGAGTCCACTCCATCCCATGGGCGGATCTCCCCAACGGGAACCGACGTTGATAACACTGCATATTCATTAGCTACTTGCCATGGCGCTTTCCCTTCCAGATAGGAATTGACTCCTGCGGCATAGGATTCATAAAAGGAACGTGCCTCATCGGAAAGGAGGTCCCATTCTTTTTCTGCAACTGCCCGGACTCCTAATGTGCGGTTCTGAATGTCCATTTCTACGGCAGATTCACCGACCAATTCAGCGAGCTGTCCTGAGGGCATACGTCGTTGAAGATCCATTTGGAAAAAGCGCTCTTGAGCGGTGAGAAAACCCTGCGCATAAAACAAGTCTTGGTCGCTGGATGCGTAGATATGGGGAATACCTTGAGCATCCCGTTTGACGGTGACCTCGCCTTTTAGGCCGGAAAGGGAAATCTGGCCGGTTAAAGCGGGAAGGGGAGCGCGAGTAATGGCAACAAGCGCTATCCCTAAAACTAGGACAATCGCCAAGAGGGTAGCGCCTATCCATAGGCTTATTCTTCTGATTCGTCGCGCCACAATAGCTCCTTAGGGTTGGGGGACAGAAAGTAGTGGCCCGCCCCGATGTGGCAGATAACGGGGCAGTCCACTTTTTGACCCTAAAGACAGCGCTATTAATGCACATCATCCACTAGAACTCTTCTGTACTAGCCATATGGTGTGGCAATATCCACCACCTGGCTGATGCGCACTAGGGGTATGCCTATTACGGTGGAGAAGGTGAATGGTCAACGGGTGGGTGCAAATGCGGCGGCATTTATGCTGCCCACCTGGTGGGGGATCTGCGTAAAGAGAATGAAAAAGCAGCTCGGCTTGGTAATTTGCCGCACAGAATTGACCTCCTCGCGCCCCGCCCTCGTTCATCGCTATTCCCTCATCTGCCCTCAGTCAACACCCATACTCGCCCCCAACTCTTCGCCCTATGCCTGCCGTTAGACCACAACACCTGGCACACAAACGCCCAATTCTCCATGGTGGCGATTCTGGTCGAGACAAGAGTTCGACTGTGCTCTTTATTATTTGGCTGGGATCATTGTTATGTACCGTGATCGTTGTGCCGCTGAATTTTATTAATTCTATTCCTCCTGTGGCGGCAGTAATGAAAATGCCATTTACCTGGGAATGGTTTAGTCTGGTGCTTAGTACTGTTTCCCCCTTTATTTCCCATATCTTCACCTTTTTTGCGATCCAAAGAAAAGGGATTGTCCTTCCAATTCTTGGCCTCATCACCGGGCTATTTTCTTTTACCTTCATCTCCTATGCTGCCGCCCTGTCTTGCTATTTAATTGGGCGCAGGGCTGCTCTTAAAGGAATCGCCATTACGGTGATAGTTGCTACTCTTTCTATGATTGTCTCTATTCCGTTAATGGTTCCTCTCGCGCCTCGGGACCTTTTCGACATAGTTGTCAATATTATTGTCCTCGATATTGTGGGTATTGCTGTCACCCTCATCGGCGTCCTCATGCGCACTCAGGACGCCCTCGAAACCTCGCGCGTTGCCGCCGCAAAAATCGAAGAACGCGCCCGTATTTCCCGCGAAATTCACGACTCGCTGGCGCACCGCCTGTCACTGGTATCCCTCCACGCTACCGCCCTGTCCTCGCGCCGCGACCTCGACCCAGAACTTATGCGCGAAAGCACCCAAACCATCCAAACCCTCGCTGCCGAAGCAGGCCGAGAACTCCGCCAGATCCTGCGCGTTCTCCACGGGGATGGCACGCCCGACCAAGCGGGGGCTCGCCGCGAAGCCATTGCGGTGGCGATCCGCCGCGAACGCGACGCTGGCCAAAAGATCCGCTTCCACTGTGAAAGCGGATGGGACCGCGCCTTTGAATCCGCTGATATGGCCAGCCGGCACGCAGTTGTGCGGGTCGTCGAAGAGGCACTCACTAATGCGCGACGGCACGGATCAGGGCGGACTGTTGACCTCTCCTTAACGTCAACGCGCCGCGCCCTCGTTGTGGAATGTAGTAATCCGACGCACCGTCGCAGCAGCTCACATACGGGCGGTACTGGGCTGGGCCTCGCTGGCCTGCGCGAACGTGTCCGTCTGCTTGGCGGGGATTTGCAAGCAGGCGCCCGCGACGGCATCTTTACATTAGAAGCATCGATTCCTCGGCGAGAAGGACGCGCATGACAGACAGCAAGATCCGCCTGGTCATTGTTGATGATGAGCCGCTGGTGCGTACTGCGCTGACCATGATCCTCCAGGGTGATCCTGCATTTGAGATTGTGGGTCAGGGGGCTGACGGGCAGGCCGGGGTGGATGCTGTGCGTGCGCTGCGTCCGGATGTGGTGTTGATGGATCTGCATATGCCTGGGCGGGACGGGGTGTGGGCGTGCGGGCAGATTAAGCGTCAATTTCCGCAGGTGTCCGTGCTGGTGTTGACGGCTTTTGATACGGATCAAATGCTGTCGGGGGCGCTTGGCGCTGGGGCGGCGGGCTTTTTACTGAAGGATTCGTCCGCGGAACAGATTATTGCGGCCGTCCATAATGTGGCCGGTGGGCAGCGCAGTTTTTCGCCGGCCATTGTGGAGCAAATGGTGGCGAATCAGGTGGCCATGGGGGCAGGGAATATGGCGCCACCGCAACTGACCGCACGCGAATATGAGGTGGCTATTCTTGTCGCCGAGGGTTTAGTGAATAACGAGATTGCCGACGAATTAGGGATTTCCCTGGCCACAGTGAAAACTCATGTCGCCCATTTGCTGGATAAATTCGGAGTCCGTAATCGCATCCAATTGGCCGTTGAAGTCCATAGCGCTTTCCCCGATTTACGAGGGCGGGGCTAGGCGTTTGATGTGGGGCGTTCTTTTTGGAGCGGCGTGAGGCGCGGGCTGGTAGTGGCCCTGGCTTTTCTTGTGGGCACCTGGTGTGCTTGGCGTCGCGCTGCGTGCTCAGGGCATAGTTCTTGGCTCAAGGCAGCGTTAATTCGCCATTTAACGATGCCTTGAGCGACAAACTCTGCCTCGAGGAAAAGCGCGGCCTTGAGCAGGATCGAGTGAGAGCGCCTCCCTCAGCCAGGGGGAAAGTTCGGCGTGGAGAAAGCGTTCAGGTTAAGGCTGGTGCGCCCCGCCCTCGTCAATACAAACGAAGGTGCCCGCAACGTATCGTGACGCACTTGTCCCCCACAGATTTCGCACGAGGGCGGACCGCGGTGCTAAGCTGAGGACACACTCTGGGGCTATGGCGCAGTTGGTAGCGCGTCTCGTTCGCAATGAGAAGGTCAGGGGTTCGAATCCCCTTAGCTCCACGTAAGATGAGAAGATCGAAACTTGCCCCGCCTGATGGCGGGGCAGTTTTGTTTCTGGGGTGACGTGGGCCGGGGCATCGATACTGGTGTGGGCGAGGACGCTGGCTGTGGTCTCGTCGGGTGTGTAGGTGGCGTTCTCTTCGTCGTCGATGGTGATGCGGGTGAACAGGGCGTTGGTCGGCGTGAGCGTGAGGACGCTCCACCACTGGGATGACATTGGCTTGGTTGTTCCGCGACATCGGTCACGCTCTGGCTACCGTGCGTACGACGGCGATGACATCGGCCGGATTCACCGTGTGCTCATCTACCGAGAACTCGGATTCAGTCTCGCAAGCATTCAAGAAATCCTCGATGATCCCACCCTCGACGAGGAACAGCAACTCCGTCAGCAGAGACGGATCATCGGCGACCGGATCGGTCGGCTCTCCGAAATGGCGGCAGGTATCGACCGGCTCCTAGCCGCGCGGGAAACAGGTACACGACTCTCGATGCAGGAGCAGGCGGAGATCTTCGGACAGGACTGGCGGCCGGAGTGGGCGGAGGAAGCATACGAGCGGTGGGGAGACTCGCGTGAATGGACGCAGTTCGAGCAGAACGTTGCGCATCTTTCCGCGGACGAACGCGCCAGGATTCATGACCAGGGTGAAGCCATCCAGCGTGAGCTGGTCGAAGCGAAGCGGGCCGGCATCGCGCCGGGAACTGTCGAAGCCAACCGACTTGCCGAAGCTCACCGAGGTGCGATCAATCAGTTGTTCGCCTGCTCGCACTCGATGCACGCGGTCTTGGGACGCATGTATGTCGAGGACGAACGATTCACTGCGAACATCGACCGGTGGGAACCCGGTATGAGCGTGTGGTTGCGAGACGTGATCTTCGCCAACGCAGAGGCTCACGACGTTGACCCGACGCAAGCCGCATGGGAATGAAGCCAGAGGAACGGCGAGGCACGTCACGCACGTGATGGGTGCCGAGCGTGCCTGGTGCACCTTCGCCTGCTGACGGCGTTCGTCGCGTCGGCGAAAGGACGGCGACATCCCGGATGATCGCATACCTTCACCCTTGACCATCCGTCGAGCGCGAGCAGCAGCATGAACGCGTGGCGCGCTGCTATCGGATCGTCTACGTCTCCGTGCCGGACTCTGCTCCAAACCTCCGCAACGCACTCCTCGTCGCGAGCAATCTCGAACCAAAGCAACTGGGAAGCGTAAGCCTGCCCAGCCTGTTCGGCCGCGTTGAGGTAGGGCGTGAGCGCTTCGGGTTGATGCTCAATCGCTCGCCCGACGAGCCCGGCCAGCCGTGCCACTAGAGCCACCGGCACGCGCAACTCGCGGGCCGCGTGTCCAGCAGGGCGATGGTCCGCAGGCAACTGATCCATGTCGGCAACGCTAGGGTCTTCCCTCGCGTGAGGGTCTAGCACTTGACTCTCACGTCGCGTCATGCCGAACCGTGAAGTGCATGCACGACACAACCCCGCTCCAGGACCGCGGCAACGGGACTCGCGGCGACCACACGGTCATCGATGATCCGAACCATCCTATTTCGCGCCGGATTCGCGATGTCCTGCGCAATCGCTCCTCCAAGCCAAAGACCATCCTGATCGACGATCCCGAGAACATCGAGCAAGCTGCGCGAAGCGGCGTACAACTCGACAGCTTGTACGTGACCGAGGGACTGCCGCCTTCTTCAATCGGTGACACGCTTTCTGTCCACGGACGACTCCCCGTACACATGCTGTCTCGTGGGGTTGTTGACGGTCTGTTCGGCGACGAGAAGCGGGCGCGCGTTTTCGCCTTGGCGAACGCTCCTCGTCCCGCGCGGCTGAGCGACCTGTCTAGCGCGCAGGGCGACATCGTCGTACTCGATGGCGTACGCCTGATGGGCAACATCGGCGCGATCACCAGGACGTCTGCGGGATTCGGAGCCGCCGGTCTCGTTCTTCTGGAAAGTGGGTTACGGCATGTGTTTGATCGACGGCTAATCCGAGCAAGCAGAGGGCTCGTGTTCACCCTTCCCATCGTGCTCGCGACTCCCGACGAGTTCGCTGATTACGTGCTCGGTGAGCGGACTGTCGTGAGCACACTGACGGCACATGCAATTGAACGACTCGAATCCGCCAGCGGTGTCCAGGACCGGATGGCCATAGTTCTGGGCAGCGAACGTCATGGCGTATCAGAGAAACTCGATCGGCTTGCGAGCTACAGGTATGCCATCCCGATGTCGCCTGAGATTGATTCGCTCAACGTGTCCGTCGCGGCAGGAATCGCTCTTTACGAGCGGAACCGCTCACGCACCGCCAAGAACATGAAGGAAAAATCTGCTGGCCGATCCGTCGCGCGGTGGTGAAATCCGGCGCGGGGCCACGTCAGCGGACGGGCCATAGGACGAGCCTCCTGCAAGCCGTCCCGCGCCGACAGGACCGCCGCCCCGACGCGGAGCACACGACGCTTCCGCTGACGGGCGGCGGGTGTAGGCGCGTGGTGGCGCGCGTCCTGACGTGGGTGCTGATGGCGCACCTCCCTCACGGGAGGCGCCACCGTGACCGAACACACCCCGCCCGACGCGAGCGACGATGCCGCGGAAGCGGCTGGCTCGGAAGCATGACTTGGACCCTTGGCATATTGCCTCAGCGGCGTTCGAGGTCATGCTCGCCCCGTCGACGCGGAACGCAGGGAATCCGTGGGCTGTGGTCACCCGCGCGGTGCAGATCACTTGCAACACCGACATACGGGCTGCCGGACTGTTGGTATCTCCGAATCAGGCGCGTCACACCAAGTGACTCGCCGGATTCCACGACGCGGTGCGATTCGCCGAACGAGAAGGCCTCGCCGACTACCATCCCGCGTTCGCCGTCCCTCCCGACGATGATGATGATCCAGAGTCCGGCGAGGACGACGGACGGGTCGCCACCGCTCTGTCGGATGCGGTGGCGCTGTTCGTCTCGGCGGGCTGGGACGCCGCGCTCGTGGCTGACTGCGTGGAGCACGTCGCCTATCGGCTGGCGGACTTGTCCTCACGACGGAGCGCCGTGGAGGTACTGCGGCGCGACCGCACTGTCCCGAAGTTGCTGGGTCTGCCGCCACGGTCATGGGCTGCGCTGCTGCGGATCGTGCTGGGGCATCCCGCACCGAAGTACAGGGGCACCCCGACCGGAGATGGCGCGCTGGTGCGCCTGCTGAACGGCGAACCGCTGGATTCACTCCGCCAGGATGACGCTCTGATGGAAGCGATCCGCGCCGCGAAGCCCAACCCGCCCCCTGGAGCGTGAACCTCATCGGCGGCGCGGCCAGGACAGCGCACGTTCAACGCCGCATCACTCCGAAGCGACTGCATATAGTGCTCAATGCACACTATCTCTACTAGATATTGTGGTTACGGGTGTGCACCTGTCTGGTATGACTACCACAGCAGCGCACAGAACCCCCGATGCTTCCCGGACGCCCTCGGCTCGTGAGCGGCGGGGTCGTGTTCCGAGCGGTCTGCCGCCGGGGTTTGATCCGGTGGCGTGGACGCGCCAGGCGTGTGAGCGGTCCGGGGTGACGGTCGGGGTGAGCGATCCGGTGGCGCTGGCCAAGCTGCGTGTCCTCACCCGACCCGAGGACTGACCGCGCGCACGCGCGAGCGCCGCCGTCCCAACGAGGAGCGGCGGCGCTCGGGTCTGTGGTGGGGGTCAGGCTTTGAAGGTGAGTTCGACGCGTTCGGGCCGGAACCTGGCCCCGCGTTTGCCGGGTTCTGCGGGTTTGACGATGAGGGTGTCGATCAAGGCGGCGATGATCGCGCGTTTCTGCGGGATCGACCACTCCGACTCCCACGCGTGCCGTAGTGCTTCCTCGTCGCCGATAGGGATGCCCTTCAGCGCCGAGGATTTCGCACTCCGCCCGAGGACGAGTTCGGCGTTGCTGATGATCGCGGTGGCGGCGGTCTTCGCGGCGTGCAGTTCGGTGCGGGAGAGCAGGCCCGCGCCGTAGTCGCGGGCCATGTCCTCCATGCGCTGCCTCGCGGCGGTGATCTGCTCCATCGCCGCACTGACCCCCGCGTCCGCATCCGGTGCTGCGGTGGGCAGGGTGGTCGCGGCCAGGCGGGTAATCATGGCCTCGCTCACCAGGGTTTCGATGCCGTGCGCGGACACGACGAGACCGCCGCGCTCGGGCCTGCCGGGGAGGGGGAGGCAGCGGTAGAAGCGTCGCTTCCCGATGGAGGTCTCTCCTCGATGGAGTCCTGAGGAGACGAGGGTGTTGCCACATTTGGCGCAGGTGATCAACCCGGCCAGGAGGCTCTTGGAGGAGCGGCCCACGCGACGGTCGGGGTGGTTGAACACCGCCCGGATGCGCGCCGTCTCTTCCGGGGTGATGATCGCCTCCCAGTTCCCCGGCCCGAGAATCGCGCGGTCGCGGCGTTCCCACGTCGCCGTCGTCTTCGACGCGGGTTCGTAGGCCCGTTGCCCTGAGATACGTGCTGAGCAGAGGATTGAACCGACGGCGCTCTCGTGCCACACGTTCAACCGGCTCTTGCCTTTCGACGGCGGCACCGGCCCGCCGTCGCGGTTGAGCCACCTGGTGATCTGCCGCACCGACTGGCCCGCGAGGAACCGGTCGGCCATCTTGCGGATGACGGCTGCTTCTTCGGGGATGAGGACGCCGCCGATGCCGTATCCGTACTTCGCGCCGCCGTGCCAGTCACCGCGCTCGGCCTTCTGCTGGTTCGCCCGCCGGATGCGGTCTGCCTTGTGCCCGGACTCGTAGGAGGCGATCGCGACGAGCTGACGGGCCATCAACCGGCCTTCGTGGGTGTTCAGGTCGAACGCGCCGCCCTTGACGGTCTCGATTCTGATCGGGTGGGTTTCCACGGGGTCGATGAGGTCTTCCAGCTCGCGGGGGCGACGGTAGAGGCGATCCACATGCCACGCCACGATCCGCGACGGCCCCAGCTTCACCCGCTCCAACAGGTCGATGTAGCCGGGGCGCTTCTTGCCCGAGTACGCGGAGATGTCGTTGTCCATGAAGATCGCCGGATCGGTGATCCCGAGCCGCGCGCACAGTTCCAGGCAGTCCTGGCGCTGCCGCTCGACCCCGGCCTCCGCGCCGGTACGATCCTCGGAGATACGCAGGTACACCACCACCTGCTCCACACCGCTGTTTGCTGTTGTGCCGTCCATGACGACCTCCCTCATTTTCCTGGTAGGTACGCCGGTCAAACCCGACACGTCGACAAGACAACCGCGATGAACGCACTCCGCCGAGCCTGGGAAACCTCGCATGGTTCCGGGTCGGTGGTGGGGTTGGCGCCGTCGGCGGTGGCGGCGCAGGTGCTGGCCGACGATCTGGGGATCGCTACGGAGAACACGGCGAAGTGGTGGACCACCCACCAATACACCGGTGCCACCTTCCAGGCCGGGCAGCTCGTCATCATCGACGAAGCCTCCCTCGCCGGCACCCTCTCCCTGGACCGGATCACGCAGGCAGCGGAGGAGGCGGGGGCGAAAGTGCTGCTGGTCGGCGACTACGCCCAGCTCCAGTCCGTCGACGCAGGCGGTGCGTTCAGCCTCTTGATCCACGACCGCCACGATGCCCCCGAACTGGTCGATGTCCACCGCTTCACCCACGACTGGGAGAAGACCGCATCCCTGGAACTGCGGCACGGCCGCACCCCAGTCATCGACACCTACCTCAACCACCATCGCATCCATGATGGTGACGTCGGGGCCATGACCGATGCCGCCTACACCGCCTGGCACCGAGACCGTCGGCAGGGTTTGGTGTCGGTGCTGATCGTCGAAACCCGCGAGAACGTCACCGCCCTCAACATCCGAGCCCGCGCCGACCTCATCCTTGACGGCACGCTGAAGCCCGGCCCCGAAATCACCCTGTCCGACGGATCGGCAGCGGGCGTGGGGGACACGATCATCACCCGCCACAACGACCGGCGGCTGCGGAACCGGCACGGCTGGATCCGCAACGGCCAAACCTGGACCATCAGCCAGGTTCGGGGCGATGGGTCGGTCACGATCCGCCCACCCGGGGCCAGGTTCGGAAACAGCATCTTCCTACCCGCCGACTACGTGGCCGAGCACGTCGACCTCGGCTAGCCGAGGTGCCCCAAACACACTCACCTGTGTTCGTGCGCGTGTGCGCGCTTCCAGCCTACTCCGCCGTCGATCGACGGCGCGGTCTATCTCGTCAGCCCTGTTGCTGTCGATATCCTTGAGACATGCACGAGGGGTCAGCGTTTACCAGCCAGCAGTGGCTCAGTGGGCTGCTGCCCGAGGTGAATTCCGCCCGGAGCGTACTCGCGTCCGCCGATCGCCTCCTGCGGCAAGACGGAGCCCTCGAACGTGACCTCGATGCTGTCCTAGCGACTTACTCGATCGGTGTCGAACGACTCATGAAGCTCGCGCTTGGCACCGCAGCCGTCTCCAGAGGAGAAGGCTGGCCAACGAAAATGGGCTTCACCCGTGAGGGCTGGGGCCATGCCTTGGATGAGATGGACGAGCGGTTACGCTCCGAACTCCGCGAGGCAGTCGAGTCTGGCGACTGGGAGCGGAAACAGATGCTGCGCAACTGGATTTGCACCCTAGACAACGACCCCGTCTGGGCGGCGGTGGTGCGCACCCTGAGAAACTACGCAGACGCGGGCCGCTACCACCATCTCGACCAGGTGGCTGGCAAAGAGGTTAGCTCGCGATCATCGAGCGAGATGTGGGACGAGGCAGAGCGGGCGGCCATCGCCAGCTCATCTTCTCTCGCCGCCCATCACCAGCGAACGACGGAGGGCGCGGGCTTCGCGCCATTCGAACGCGAACTGCGCGCGGAAGTTGCCGACTCCATCAAACGCTGGGTTTCCATCGTCTGTTTGTGTGGCTTCCACGGCGTACTCGGTGAAGATTGGCGAGTTATCGGGGCTTCTGCGCTCCCCGATGATGCGTTGCCTGTCCGAGCGCTGCCGAACTGTGAGGCTCAGGCGTGACGATCCGCACGAGAGACTTCAGATGACGACTCTGCTGCCAGGTGAGTTTGAGGATGAAGAGCCCGACATCATCGAAGGGCAATTGTTCCGGGTCCTAACCAATGTCGATGGCTCAGTCTTGCTTGAGCTGCGGAACGGCAACACGGCCCGCGCCAACGGCTCGGGCCTGGCTGGTTTGCAGCCCGGAGACGTCTTCCTGCTTGCGGACGGTCGGGTCGAGCAACTCCCCGCTGAGTCATGGCCGGCTGGTGATCGCACTGGAACCGTCGTGTGGGCTGGGAACACCGATATCGTCGTGAAGTCAGCTGGCTCTACCTATAGCTTCCGGCAGCGAGCCGACGTTCCCTTCAAGAAGGGGCAAACGGTTCGGCTCGGACCAGATGGCCAACCGATCGCCGTGATTGCAGACGAACCCATTGACGACCTCAGCATCCTCCGCGACGATGACTTCGACCCGGAGTCCCTCGTTGTCCGAAAAGAAGATAACACCACGTCCCTCGAGGATTTCGGCGGCAACACGACGCTCGTCCGCCGCACTCTCGACCTCGCGACCGTGGCGCTTTTGCCCGACGATCCATTGCGGACGATGGGAGTAAACCCGATCAAAGGCATGCTCTTCAGTGGCCCCTCTGGCACGGGAAAAACATTCCTTGCTCGGGCTCTCGCTGCCAAGCTCGATGCTTCTTTCTACAACGTCGGCGGGCCTATGATTGTCGACAAATTCGTCGGCCAGACTGAGCGTCGGCTCCGCGAAATCTTCGAGCATGCGCAAGTCAACGGTCCCGCGATTCTCTTCTTCGACGAGATCGATAGCTTGTACACGCAACGGGGCGAACGCAACCACGAGGCAACCAACCGGCTCGTTGGACAGTTCCTGTCGCTCCTTGACGGTTTCGTGGCGTACGACCGAGTGCTCATCATTGCGACGACAAACCTTCCCGGAGCGCTTGATGACGCGCTCCTGCGCCCTGGACGACTGGGGCACAAGCTCGTCTTCTCCTTGCCGTCCGAGGATGACAGAGTTCAGATTCTCACGGCATCGAGTCGCAAGGTGACATTCCGAGAGGCGCCAGACCTGTCAGCGCTGGCCCAACTCACGGACGGCTGGACAGCGGCCGACCTCGCTGCGATCTGGACCGAGGCCGGTCTTGCCGCGACCCTCGACCATAGGAAATCCATCGCTTGGGAAGACATCCTCATCGGTGTTGAGGCGGTTGACCGCGACCGAAGAACCCAAGTGAAGGCAGAGTGATGACTATCTGGAACCGCAAGCGCAATGAAATCCGTGACCGCCACCGCGAGTTCATCTATCTGGACGAAGTGAGTGTTGTCAGCCTTCTCGCCGGCCTTCAAGGCGAGATTAAGGACGCCGTCACCGATATCCTCTCGCGTACAGAAGACCACAGTTAGGAGGGACCCTCGGCACGGCGAAGGCCGGTGCCAGCGTGGAGTCACGCCTTGGCACATCGCGGAGCTCGACCAACGAAGTTGTCCGACGTGCGGTCATCCAAAGCACGTTCCGGGACCTCTGGCGACGCGACGTCGGGGTTCTCCTTCACGACATCTCGGGGATCAAGCGTAGGCTTCGCAAGCCGATCCACTCGTACCGCGATCTTGAAAATGCACTTCCACGTTTAAAGAAGGCGAAACTGGCCGTCCCCCTGGGCAACATCCACCGCGGCGACATCGTGGAGATGGACATCAAGGTAGAAGCCGATCAGTTCTTCAAGATGATCACGGTGGGTACCACATTCCTCGATCTCATGAACGGTCGAGAGGACCTGTTCGGCGTCTCGGCTGCGGACGTTCGTGAGGTCGCACCAATGATCGAGGTACTTAAGGAGCTTCTCGTTGGACTCGTTCCCATGCGGGGGGTAGCCACGAGCCACAGCGTCATCGAGGTGGCCGGTGAGCAGGTCGCAATCGCAACAGAGCTTCTAGGCAACGAAGTGCAGGGAGGCGCAAGACCTCTCGAACTGGTCGGCTTCGCTGAAGCCAACTCCTTCTGGCGCGACCTCCGTCGGACACTGTTCTCACCTTCCACCTTCACCGTCTACGCCCGGGCCGAAGGACCTACGCTCAGTTCACCATGGTCCCCGATCAAAATCGCGGACCTCCTCGAATCCCTGTCGCCTGATCTCCGTGATGAGGTAGTGCTCCCACTACAACAGCTTGACCTCGGCAACACCCAGCTGATCGAGACTCCCGAGGCAGGGGCCACCGCTCAGTTTCAACTAAACAACTTCGCCGCTGCGCTCCAAGCGGCCTCGGGCGCAAGCCCTGATGCCGCTTCGGTCAATAGGGCCGTCGAAACTGCCATTCCGGCACTCGCTTCTGCAACGACCATTGAGGAGCGGCGTCGCGCCTTTGAACCTGTCGCCCAGGCTGTAGCAGGCGAGAACGTCGACCGAGACCTACTGCTGACAATCAGAAATGACTGGATCAATCGACTCCCCACGTCCGCGCCGAGCACCTCTACGGCTCCTCTTCAACAGCCCGAACCTTACGCGCCACCAGTTCAGCTCGAAGTCGGGTTCGTCGCACTGTACTGGTGAGCAACCAACCAGGCGGACACGCCATCTTCATCTTCCACGCGCGCTGTAATCCCTTACGCTCAGCGCGTGTCCACTTAGGACTTGACTGACGAGTGGGGCGAGATCAGATATGGATACCTGACATCTGATGACCGTCGACACAGATTGCCTTGCGCGCCAGCAGGTGCGTGCCCCGAGAACCGCTACAGGCCGCGTGTTGGCCCGTCCCGGCGTGCCCCGCTGCGGTGACGGTCGTGCTCGATAGGGTCACTGATCTGCCGCTGTCGCTCCAGCACCTGCTGTCGCTGGTTCTCCCGCTCGGCGCGTTTCGTCTCAATCTGTCGGGCGGCGGCGTTCACGGGCAGCATGCGCAGTTCGTTGGCCTCAGCCCGGGCCAGGGCGGCTCTCGCGCGGGCGTCTTGAACGTTGCGGTGCGGGCTGATCGTGCTCATACCGAACTGAGCGCGGCGGGCGTGGTCGATCCCGTACTCGCTGACGAGCAACGCCGTGCGTTCCTGCCGGTGCCGCTTCCGCATCGTTTCGCGGTCGGCGGTGGCGGCTTCGACGGTCTCCGCGGCCTCAGCCACGCGGGGGTCTGCCTCGGCGCGGTTCGCGGCGACCTTGCTTGCCCATTCTGGGAGACGATCAGGGTTCGCCGGTGTGGTGCCCCACTCGGTTCTGACCTGCCCGCGCAACGTCCGGGTGCGCTCGGTCGCGGCCTGGTGCTCGGTACGGGCTTTGCGTCTGCCGAACCTGCCTACGGTAGCGAGGCGACCACGGGCGGCGGCCTCGTCTACGACCGCATCGAGGTACGCGGCACCATCGCGCTCAGCCTGCACCGTCAGTGGCCGGGTGACCTCAGCACGCACCTGCTCGGCGGCGTCTTCGGCCTTGCGGAGCGCACCAGCGCTCTCGTTGTCTTCGGCTCGATGGGTCGAACGTTGAGCGCCGAACCTGGCGGCGATCTGCTCCCACCGTTCCGCTGCCCGTTCCGCTCGTTCGGCTTCGTGGTTGAGGCGGGCGAGTTCTTCGGTGACCAGTCTCACGGGGCCGTCTGTGACGAATCCGCGCACCGCCTCTCTCGCGGCGCGGATGGCGTGGTCGAGGCCCTGGTCTGCGGGGTCGCGTTCCATCGCCTCGATGAACTGCGCCCTGGCGTCGGCCATGTCCTCGGCAACGATGTGGAGCCGGTTGGTCTGACGGCCTCGGGTCATGCCGACGTAGACCCCTGCCGCGCTCGTCGCCTCCGACAGCATCGTGTGCGAACTGCCCACGGTTGCGCCTTGGACGCCATAGGCGGTCGCGGCGTAGGACAGGTGCGCGTGCTCACCCACATACTCGGCAGGTAGGGTGACGGTGCGGGGGTTCTTGCGCCCGGTGCCGACCTCACGGGCATAGACGGTGCCGTCGTTCTCGACGTGTTGGACGATCCACTGCTGCCGGTTCGCCACCCCCACATCGCTGTCGTTGCGGCGGGTCTGGATGAGGTCACCCGCTCCGATGCTCAGCCCGTCGCTGCCGGTCGCCGTCACAGTGTCGTCAACCTCGCCCGCCTCGACACGTCCGGCGCGGATGCGCTCGTTCAACGCGGTGGCTTCATGGTTGGTCGCCACGGTGATCGCCTCGCCCTGGTGGGCGTGGTCAGTGATGTGCTCGCGAACCCGCTCATCATCAGCGTGCAGTATCACGAGCCCCATGGCGGTGAGTCGGTCGAACACTTCGCCGGGGTTCTCCCGGTCGCGCATCGTCAACGTGAGTGCCGCGTACTCTGCGTCAGTGAACCGGTGGAGTTCGGTCATGTCGTAGGTGCGGCCCCTGATCTGCGCGGCCATGTCGAGCACCCCGCCCCGGCCGACGGCGGGGAGTTGTGCGCGGTCGCCGACGAACGCGATGGTTGCGCCTGCCTCGGCGGCGATGGTGAGGAGTGCGTGGGCGGTGTCTTGGTCGAGCATCCCGGCCTCGTCCACAATCACCCGCTCACCCCACGACAGCACAGCATCGCGAGCGGGGCCGGTGAAGGTGCTCCCGGTGCCGGGGTCGGTGTCGCCGGGTGCGAGGCGCACCCAAAGGCCATCGGAGTTCCAGCGCCATCCGTGCGCGTGCACGAGCGCTGCAACACTCGTGGCGGGAACGCCGAGTTCTTCGTGTGCGACCTGCGCCGCGCGTAGCGTGGGTGCAACCACCCGCGACGCACGCCCGTGCTCGGCGGCGACGTCGATGGCGGTGCGCAGCATCGTCGTCTTCCCGCTCCCCGCAGCACCCTCCACGATCACCAACGGATCGGCCGATGCCACCGCCGCCGCAGCCACCGTCTGCCCCTCATCCAGCCACGCCCTGAGCGCAGCCTCGATCACGTCCGGATGCTCCGGTTCATGCTCCGGCACAGCCGCGGCCAGGCGGTCGCGGAGCGCGGTCTCGGCGGCGACCACGGTGAGGCTGGTCAGGTGCGCGACATGCTCCGGCGTTGCGGCCTCCGGCGGGAGCACGGAGAAGCAATCCGCGACCGCAAGGTCGGTCGCTATCGCGATGAACTCGCGCAACTCAGCGGGGGTTGCTTGCACGCCGTGTTCAGTGGTGATGCGGGTGACATGCTCCTGCACCGTGTGTGTCGTCCATGCCGATGATGCGGCGGCGCAGCGATCCAGCGCCCGCGATGCAACCTCCTGCACCGCAAGATCATCCACCCGCACCGGGCGCCGCACGGTGCTGCGTCGAGGTGCAGCGGGGTTGTATCCGGCGTCGGTGAGTTCTTGCGCCCACCACTGCTCGTTCTTCAGATCAGCGGGCTGCTTCCCGGGCCGCTGGTGCGTCCAGGCGATGCCCTGCAACCTGGCCGTCATCACCGGGCCGAGCACTTCGCCGGGATGCGCCGCTTCCCATTCGGCTTCGAGACGGTCAAGGTTGCGCCTGATCTGCGCCGACCGCTTCGACATCACCCCATTGAACGGCTGCAACTCCGCCACCTCACCGGAGACGGGATCGAGGGTCAGGCCATGCTCCGCGAGGGTCTGTGTGAGGTGCGGGTGTGCGGCGATGACCGCGGTGCCGAGGGCGCGGATCGCGCCCTGCTGCTTGAACAACGCCGCAGTATCGAGCGCCCGCCATTTCCCAGCCGCCCACACCCGAGTACCGATCTGCATATGGATATGCCGGTGAGGATCGCCCGCCCGCGATGTCTTGTGCCGGATGCCGACGACCTGCATCTGCTCGATAGGGATGACTTCTCGCGCGTCGCGCGGCCCGACTCTCGTGACGGAGTGCTGGCCGAGCCACCGCCGAATCTCCGCCAGAGCGTCCTGCTGAGCCTGATCGAGAGCGGCGGAGACTTTGGGGTGGAGGGCGGCGGCAACCGACAAGCTCTTGGGCGCGTTGATCGTCATTTCCGCAAACAACGGCGACCCCTTCGACCCCTCGCCGGGCTTGCGTGGGGTGCCCATCAACTCGCCCGCGATCGGGTCTGTCCAGTCCACCCACCCCTCATACTCCTCGGCGGTCAGGGAACGGGTAACCGTCACCTCGCCGTGGGCGTCGAGCACCGCGTACTCGGCGACGGCGTTGTCCGCGCCAAGATAGTACTCGTCGGCGCGGGAGCGGTCGGCCTCGACATAGCGGCGCGCGGCAGCACCGCTACCGCGGAACAGGATCACGCCGCCCTTCATCTGGGCCTCCTCTCATGAGTCGTCTCATGAGGGAGGTGTGCACCACGGCCCCGCCGTGGCATACGTGCATCACTGTGTATCACTGTGTTAGGGGCAGAGACGGAGTGCGGTGGGGGCGCAGCATGAGTGGTAGCGCGCTCTGCGTGGGGTACTGAGTTCGATGGTTTTGTATTCGTAGATACAGAACCTGGTAGGGTCGTTGCTATGGCGAGACCGCGAGCGTTCGATGAGACGGCAGTGCTCGACGCCGCTGCCGCGCAGTTCCGGGTGCACGGCTTCGCCGATACCTCGACCGCGCAGTTGTGCAAGGCGGCGGGGGTACGGCGCAGCAGCCTCTACAACACCTTCACGTCCAAGGATGAACTGTTCGTACGAGCACTGGAGCGTTACGTTGAGACCACGGGCGCGGCGCAGGCTGAGGTTTTGGAGGACGCCGACCTCGACGGTATGGCTCGGTTGCGCGGAGTGCTCGACCTCATCTTGGGCGAGGAGGTCGCCGCCGCCCGTAACGGGCACGCCGCGGGGTGCATGGTTGTCGCCTCACGGATGACTCCTGACCTCGAAGAGCGAGACGGGCGGGTGAAGCGCATCCTGGACCGTAGCCTGGATCGGCAGGTTTCCCTGCTCGCGCATGCGGTCGAGGTCGGTCAGCGTGACGGCTCCGTGCGTTTGGGCATCTCGGCCCGCGATGCCGCGCTGCTGGTGGTGTCGATCATCTCCGGCATTCGCGTCCTCGCCCAGGCCGGATCGCAGCCGGACGAGCTACGTCGCGTCGCCGCACTCGCCCTCGACGCCCTACGTCCCTAACATCTCACCCGCGTGCCGCTGGTGAGGGCGATCTCTTTGCCCCCATTTTGTATCTCATAATCCAGAAAGGTTCACCGGTGAAGAAGTACCTCTACCTGCTGATGGTCACGATCATGGTCACCGTCATGAGCGAGCTCCAGGTTGCGGGCATGATGCCCGCGATCGCCGCCGACCTGAACGTGACCACCGGGCAGGTCGGCGCGCTCGTCTCTGTCTACGCCGCGGGCATGGCCATCGGCGGGCCGCTGTTCGCCTGGTTCCTGCGCCACAGCCCACCCAAGGGAGCGCTGCTGACCATCGTCGCCCTGTACGCGGCCGCGCAGGTGCTCGTGCCCGTGATCGACGCCTACTGGTGGGTCGCGCTGATCCGCATCATCACCGGCGCCGTCGCGGGCGCCTCCTTCGGCCTGTCGGTCACGTACGGTGCGCTGCTGGCCGAGAGCCCGCAGAAGATCGGCGAAGCCGTGTCGATCGTGCTCGGGGGCATCATGGTCGGCACCGTGCTCGGCCTCCCGACATCACACTTCATCGCCGACCGGTGGGGCTGGCAGTCCAACTTCTACGTCCTCGGCGCGCTCGCCTTCCTGCTCTTCCTGGCCAGCGTGGCGATCCTCCCCAAACGGGACGCGGCCACCCAGGACGCCGCCGCGCAGGACGTGCGGAACCTCCGCCTGCCGCGCCTGTGGGCGAGATACCTGGTCAGCCTGCTCACCATCGGCGCGGCCTACGCCTCGTTCTCCTACTTCACCCCGCTGCTGGAACAGAGCGCCGGATTCAGCACGAATCAGACCACGATCATCCTGCTCGCCTACGGCATCTGCGCCTACATCGGGAACCTGATCGTCGGGAAGTTCGCCGACAAGCACGCAGTGGCCGTCCTGCGCAGCGGACACGGCCTGCTGTTCGTCTCCCTCGCACTACTGGCCGCGTTCGGACACGTCCAGCCGGTCGTGCTGGTCATGGTCATCGTCGTGGGCTTCGTCGGCGTCACCATGAACCCCGCCCTCGTCACCCGGGTCGCCGAGGTCGGCGGTGCGGGAACCATGGTCAGCACCTTCCACACCGCCGTCATCTCTGCCGGCGTTACGCTCGGGTCCGCGGTCAGCGCCGTCACGATCAGCATGTTCGGCGACGACCCCGCCATCGCCATGTGGACAGGCGCCACCCTCGCCGTCCTTGCCGCAATCGTACTTTCCACCCAGACTCGCCCGCGTCACAGCAGGATCGAGCGCGCCGCGGTCGCTGCCGGGCGGGGTGAAGACAGATCATGGCCGAACCGCTCGTAGCGTCCACGACTTCCCCAACACGGTCCGTCGCGTGTCCAGTTGAAGATGAGGCCGATGAGTCTGGGGAACCGGTTCTTAAGGTCATCGAGGCGGGCGCGGCTTCTTCCAGGAAGGTCCGCACCTCGTGATCCGCGTAGCCAGCTCGTCACGCGGGGCGATACTCGCGCCCTGACTACAGAAGCCGCACCGCGTCCCGTGAGGTGTTGTCGCGAGGCGTGTAAATCTCCAGGCGGTGGTCGGGGCTGTCGGGTTGCAGCCAGACCTGGTAGTCGATGTTCACGGCGCCGATGGTGGGGTGTTGAAGGTTCATCGGGCCGCTGGTGCAGTCGGCGACCTCGCCGGTGGCCCAGATCGTGCTGAATTCGCGGCTGTGCATGCTGAGTTCCCCGATCAGCTCGGCGAGCTTCGCGTCGTCGGGGTAACGGCCGGAGGTGAGTCGGAGGTAGCCGATGTGAATGCGGGCGAGTTCATCCCAGTTCCGGTACAGGTCACGGTGCAGTGGGTCGAGGAAAAACATGCGCGGGATGGAGGGCCGCGTGTGCGGATGCGTCGGGGCTTCGTAGTCGAGATGCTCCGCCATGAGTGCGTGTCCGGTGCGGTTCCAGGCAAGCACGTCGCCGCGTCTGCCGAGCACGATCGCGGGCACGCTTTCACCCAGTGAGGACAACAGCGCCGACACGCGTGGGGCTAGGACCTCCGGTTCGGGCGGGCTGAGACGTGACAGGCCGGAGCGGTGAGCGAGGTTGTGCAAGTGCGTCGTCTCGGCATCGTCGAGCTGGAGCACGCGGGCGAGCGCGTCAAGCACTTGCGGTGAGGCGGTGCCGGATTGGTCTTGCTCCAGACGGGTGTAGTAGCCGACGGAGACTCCAGCGAGGTGTGCGAGTTCTTCCCGCCGTAGGCCCGGAACGCGGCGGACGGTGCCGTAGGTGCGCAGTCCGGCGTCTTCTGGGGTCACGCGGTCGCGGCGGGTTTTGAGAAACACCCCCAGGGTCTCGGTGCGCATGTTCTCCATGCTAGCCAGGCGTTCTCTGACGTTCCTGCACCTGCCAGGTGTACCCATCGCAGGGGTCTGGCTACCGCTGGGTGGACTGATGACGATCAAACACGTGAACGATCAAGCGCATAACTCAGCCCCTGATACTCCCGCCCCGATAGCGCCGCGAGAGGTGAAGGCAGGGCCGCGTGCATGGCTCGGCCTACTGGTGGTGCTCGGCCCAGTGCTACTGGTGTCGATGGACGGCTCGATGCTGTTCCTGACGATGCCGACGATCACTCACGCGCTCGCTCCCACCGCCGATCAAGCTCTCTGGATTCTTGACATCTACGGTTTCGTGGTCGGCTCACTCCTGATCGCGTTCGGAAACCTCGGCGACAGATTCGGCAGGCTGAAACTGTTGATGCTCGGAGCGACCGTGTTCGGTCTCGGTTCCGCCGGGGCAGCGCTATCGACCTCACCGGAATGGCTCATCGGGTTCCGTGCCCTTATGGGCCTTGGCGGAGCCACCCTGCTCCCATCCGGGCTCGCAGTGCTCAGCGAGCTGTTCGAGAACCCGCGCCAACGGTCCCAAGCTATCGGGATCTTCGCCGCGACCTTCGCTACAGGCTTCGCTATCGGCCCGATCATCGGTGGGCTGTTGCTGAGCCGCTTCGACTGGGGAGCAGTCTTCCTCATCAACTTGCCCGTCGTCGTGATCTTCCTGGCCGCAGCCCCGTTCGTGCTCCGCGAGGTCAAGGCCACCCGCCCCGGCAAGGTCGATCTGCTCAGCATCATCCTCTCCGCAGGCGGGCTGCTCGCGGCCGTGTACGCCATCAAGGAGCTCGCCGCCTACGGCCCTTCCTGGCCCGTCGCAGTTCTGGGAATCGGCGGTGTGCTGGTACTCACCTGGTTCATCCGCCGCCAGCAGAAACTCGAATACCCACTGGTGGACGTGACCCTGTTCCGGGAGAAAGTCTTCACCGTCGCGATCATCACCGGCGTCCTCTCCTTGTTCGCCTGGTCAGCCGCCGCCTACCTCACCGGCATCTACCTCCAATCCGTCCTCGACCTGCCCGTGCTCACAGCGGCACTGCTCGCCCTCCCCGGGGCGGCGGTACTCACCACCGTGTGCATCTTCACCCCCAAGCTCGTCGAACGCATCGGTGGACGTGCCGCACTCGTCCTGTGCCACTTCTCAATGGCGGTAGGACTCGCGTTGCTGCTCGCGACCACGGTCACCAGCGGAATCGGCTGGTTCATCGCCTCCACCGTTGTTGCTGGAGTCGGCTACGGCATCTCGTTCGCGCTGGTCGCTGACACCGCTGTCTCCGCCGTCCCAGCCAACCGGGCAGGATCGGCCGGGGCCATCGCAGAAACGTCCAACGAAATCGGCAACGCCCTCGGCATTGCCCTCCTCGGCTCCACCGCGGCACTCATCTTCAGGATCGCAGGCCCCGACCTCGCTCCAACCCTGGATGAAACCCTCGACCTCAACATCACCACCGGACTGATCGACCAGGCCAAGTCAGCATTCACCACCGGCCTGCATGTAGCCGTGGGTATCGCTGCCGCCCTCAGCGCGGCACTCGGGGCCCTCGCGCTGCGCTGGATACCCAAACCCGGCAACACCGGGTCAGGAAACTCGGACTGAAGCCCCGTACGCCACTGCTCGTGGCGTACGCCATTACGCCGGTCCTCTGGTGACGTTCACTGCACTAGCGCGAGGGCTAGGCAACGGGTTTCGAAGCTCGCTTTGGCACAAAGCGGCGTGGGTGCCGGTGGCGCACCTCCCTTTCGGGAGGCGTCATCGTGGACGAGCACCTTATACCCCGCGCAGACGGCGCTACAGGTCCGGCTGGTTCGGCCGACCACGGCTTCGAGAGCCCGGAACGGCTACGCGCCCTGCTCACCCGTTTACAGGACGCTGGGCCGGGCGCGCGGCGGGGTGACCGTGAAGCGACAGAACTCATGCGCTACACCGCCATCAAGTACCGTCCGCTCGCGCGGAAGCACGGGCTGGACCCCTGGGAGGTCGCGTCGGCCGCGTTCGAGGTGATGCTCGCGCCTTCGACGCGCAACGCTAGCAATCCGTGGGCGGTGGTCACCCGCGCGGTGCAGATCACCTGTCACGCTGAGGCTCGTGCCGCTGGGATGCTGACCTCGGCCAGCAAGGTGCGTCACACCACTCGGATCGTTGGGTTCCATGATGCCGTGCGGTTCTCCGAGCGAGAGCGCTTGGCCGACTATCACCCCGCGTTCACGCACCACGATGACGGCGACGCGGACGAGAGCGCACAAGAGCCGCGGGTGGCCGCTCTGCTGTCTGCCACGGTCGCGCTGTTCGAGTCCGCGGGCTGGGATACCGCGCTGGTCGGCGAGTGCGTGGAGCATGTGGCCTACCGGCTTGCCGATCTGTCATCACGATCCCGAGCGGTCGAGGTGCTGCGACGTGACCACACAACCCCGATGCTGCTCGGTCTGCCGCAGCGGTCCTGGACCGCTCTGCTGAGGATCGTCCTGGGACATCCCGCATCGAAACACACCGGAACGCCCACTGGCGACGGCGTACTGCTACGCCTACTGAACGGCGAAACCCTGGACACCCTGCGGAACGACGAAGCACTGATCGAGGCGATCCGCGCCGCCTGCCCCGACAAGCACACCGCTCGATGATTTGGGGGGGCGGAGCTCCGCACCTACCGGTATGAGCACCCCAATCGTCACCGTCGTCGCCGCGCCGTCAACGTCCCCTGCAAGCTCCACGCTGGGGGCGCGGCTGGCTGCCGTTTCGCGTCAGGCGCAGGGCCTCGACCATGCAGTGGATGACCCGGCGGTGCTGGCCGAGCTGCGGGAGTTGTGCAGCGCGCCCAGGCCGACGAGACAGGCAGTGCCCGCGATGCGGGAAGGCCCCGCGCCCTGAACCGCTGGTGTCGGTCAGGACGCGGGGCCGATAGCACCCTGGGAGGTGCTGGTCAGGCGCGCCAGATGAACTCGACCCGGCGGGCGAGCACGTCGGCGCGGTGCGCGTCGCGGCGCGCATGGAACACTTCGGTGGTCTCGTTGCGGCGCTTGGGCACGGCGGTCATCATGTCGTCGGGGTGGGCGTGGACGAGCACGGCTTGCAGGATCAGGCTGGTCGCCTGGTACTGCCACATCGGGGTCCGTCCCTCCCACTCGGCGGCGACAGTGGTCATGTCGATGCTCGGCCCCGCCTGCTGTTCGGGTAGGGCTGCGGTGTACTCGCGGCGGGTGGCCTCGATCCGTTCTGCGATCCGGGCCCGTTGCCGCACCCACATGGCCTTGTCGATCAGCCCGTCGTAGTAATCATCATCCAGCTTCGCCAAGCGTTCCCGGTCGGCATCGAGCCTCGCCGCCAGCCCGACACGCACACCCGCGTCCGCGCTCGGCGTCGCTGGCTTCGAAGGGTTGAGGGTGATCTGCTCGAACGTCGCCAGCACCGCCTCCTCGATGAGCCTCTCGATTTCGGCGGAGCGAATAGAGCGGTGACACCCGCCGCGCGTCGCCTGGATACACTGGTAGACGGGGCCTCGGTGAAGCATCGCCGTCCCGCACTCCGAGCAACGGATCAGCCCAGAGAACGGATACAATCGCTTCGCGACTCCGCTGCCGGGCTGGTGGAAGTTCCGGGCCTTCTTCCTCGCGTCGAGCACATCGGAGACGTGCTGCCAGGTGTCTTCGTCCACGATCGCGGGCCATGCCGCTTTTACCTGCATCAGCGAGGTTTTGGAGCGGGTTCCGTCCGGCAAGAGCGGTCGGTACTCCCGCACGCCCTTGGTCGCGGGGTTGCGCAGCATCAGTTTCAGCGTCCGATCCGACCACGCACACCCGTGAGTGGTGAGCACGCCGCGCTCGTTCCAGTCCTTGCGAATCCGGTACAGCGACTCACCGGCCAGCACCCGCTGCATCGCCTCGACCACCATCGGCCCGGCCACCGGATCGATCACCAACTCACCTGCCTCTGCCCGGTACCCGAACGGCACCCTGCCACCGTGCCAGGCACCCTCAATGGCCTGCTGCTTCGCCGCCCGCGCGACACGGCGGGCGGTGTCAGCGGATGACTTGTTCGCCATCGCCACCAGCACCCTGGCCATCGCCACATCAGAATCCGTGTCCAAGCGGAGTGAGCCGGTCACGGAGCGGACGGTGAACCCGCCGAGCACCTTCGCATCAATGAGGTCTTCCAAGTTACGCGGGTCGCGCACCGCCCGATCCAGGTCGTAGGCGACCATCACCTGCGCCTGTCCCTCGGCGAGACTTTTGAGCATGGCGCGGAACTGCGGACGGACAACGCGCCGCACCCGCTCACCCGACGGGAGAGTGATCGTGCGCTGCTTGAACGCCGAGGTGTCGTTCTCACGGAACACCGCTGTGACTTCCCAGCCGTGGGCTGTGGCGTAGGCGCGGCAATCGGCTTCCTGCCGGTCAACTCCACGTTCGGTGCCTTCGGGGTCGTCGCTGATCCTGACGTACACCACCGCCCGCAACCGCTCCGTGGCCTGTTCCTGCTGTTCGTGGCCCATCCCTCGGCCCACCTTCCTACTCGTGTGAGAGGTAGGTGCGTTTACAGAACCTCGGCTACGCCGTCACCGCCCACCGCGCCCAAGGCATCACCACCGACACCGCCCACGTCCTCGTCGAACCCACCACCACCAGGGAGAACCTGTATGTCGCGATGACCCGGGGTCGAGAATCGAATCAGGCGTACGTCATCCTCGACCGTCCCGACGATCACGCCGCCCCGCATCCGGGCGACAATCCCGACGCCACCGCCCGCTCGGTCCTCTACGGCGTGCTCCAACACAGCGGTGCTGAGCTGTCGGCGCACGAGACCATCACCGCCGAGCAAGACCAGTGGGGCTCGATCGCCCAACTCGCCGCCGAATACGAAACCATCGCCGCCGCCGCCCAACACGACCGCTGGACCACCCTGGTCCGCGGCTCCGGGCTCACCGACGAGCAAGCGCAAGCCGTCATCGACTCCGACGCCTTCGGCGCATTGACCGCGGAACTGCGCCGGGCCGAAGCCAACCACCACCACATCGACACCCTCCTGCCACGCCTCATCAAGGCGCGCGGGTTCGCCGACGCCGACGACATCCCCTCCGTCATCCACCACCGCCTCACCCACGCCACCACCCGACCCGCAGGATCAGGCCGCACACGACAGGCACCGCGTCTCATCGCCGGGCTGATCCCCGAAGCCACCGGCCCCATGACCCCCGACATGCAACAGGCCCGGCATCCGGGATCTCAACCTCGACCTAGGTAGCAGTTCCTTGGTTGTGGTCGGACCGAATGGCTCAGGCAAGAGCGGAGTGGTAGACGCTATCGATTTCGCCTTGAAGGGTAAGGTCACTCGCCTCAGCGGAGCTGGCACAGGCGACATCTCCGTCGCAAAGCACGCGCCACACGTGCGCCAGCGCGATAATCCAGCCGCTGCTAGGGTCACTTTGACGTTCACACACCCAGCTAGCGGACAGACCGGCACTCTCACTCGCAGTGTGAAGACCGCAGGCCAGTTCACCCTAGAGCCCGAGACTCCCGAACTCGTCGCAGCCGTGGAATGGGCTGCTCATCATCCTGAGTTGATCCTGTCTCGACGTGAAGTCATCAAGTATGTCAACACCGAGCCGGGGAAACGTGCCCAAGAGGTGCAGGCTCTTCTCAAGCTCGCTCGCATCGACGAGACTCGTCGCCTACTCAACGCAGCCCGCAACAAGACGAACACTGCCGCCAAGAGCGCGGACGACGCTGTGAAGTCCGCAGAGGATGCCGTCAAACGTGCTCTTGACATTACCGATCTGCTGCCGAGCAAGGTCGCAGTAGTGGTCAATAGGAAGCGTGAATTGCTTGGCCTGGAAGCGCTGCCAACAGCTACTCTTGAGACTAACCTCAGCGTCGAAGCCAAAACCGAAGGCAGTCAAAGTGCTTTCAACCGGGCGGCGGCCATCCGGGACATCGAAGCCATCACCAGCTACTTGGCTGAGCACAAAGACCTCGACAGCGCCGTAAGCGACCTAGACACTGCGCTGACTGCACTCGAGGCCGATCCCGCAGTTCTTGACGTGCTCAAACACCGCCAACTGGTCGAGGTAGGCCTGCCACTAGTGGACAATACCGCGTGCCCGCTGTGCGACCTGGAGTGGCCCGACGTTGCATCGCTGCGACAACATCTGTACGACAAACTTGCTCGGTCTGAGACAGCCGCGAACCTCCAGCAGCGCATCCAGACCGCGGCGGGCAAAATCACGGGGCACCTTCGCGACGTTCGGTCCTTGATTCAGGCGGCGCAGCCGCACGCCGTGGCGCTAAGGCAGTCTGCGTTGCAGACGTTACTATTGGACTGGTCAAACAACCTCGCCGCGTTCGAGGTGAAGCTGACTACAATCGAGTTCATACGCGATGAGTCCGCGCGCATCACCACCGATCCCTTGGCTGCTCCGTCGCCGATAGCTGATGGACTGAAGACGCTTCGAGCAGCGATCGAGGCACTGCCAGACCAGACCGCCACCGAGGCCGCACGGACCTTCCTCGCTGTCGCCCAAGACCGTTGGACGCAGCTATGCCAAGCGCGGGCGAGAGCACGGGAGGCAACCGCAACTCACAAAGTGGCGAACGAGGTCTATGAGAAGTATAACTTTGTGGCAGATGCTGCACTGACGACGCTCTACAAGACCGTCGAGACCGACTTCAGCGATTTCTATCGGCAGATCAACGCCGACGACGAATCATCCTTCAAGGCAGGGCTGTCCCCAATCGCTGGGAAACTTGATCTCGAAGTTGACTTCTATGGGCTTGGCATGTTTCCACCGATGGCGTACCACAGCGAAGGCCACCAGGACGGGGTGGGGCTGTGTCTCTACCTGGCCTTGATTCGCCAGCTCCTCAAATCGGACTTCCGGCTCGCCGTTCTCGATGATGTTGTCACGTCCGTGGACGCGAACCACCGCCGACAGTTCTGTAAACTGCTCAAGGATGTCTTTCCAGACGTCCAGTTCATCATGACGACCCACGATGAGGTTTGGGCTCGCCAAATGCAGTCGGCGGGTCTCATCGCTCGCCGTTCTCTTGCTCGTTTCCACGGCTGGACTGTCGATGGGGGGCCGTTTTACGGTCAAGGTGGAGACTTCTGGGCTCAGATCGAAGCCGATCTTGCCGCTGACGATGTCCCCGGCGCGGCTCATAAGTTGCGGCGCAATCTGGAGTCCTCTCTGGCAGACATAGCTGCAAGTATCCAAGGCCAGGTTGTGTTCCGCCCTGACAATAACTACAGCCTCTCGTCCTTCTTCTCAGCGGTCAAGGGCCGGCACAGGGACCTGCTCAAGAAGGCCACTGCCTCGGCAAACTCTTGGAACAACGATGCAGCGAAACGGAAAGTTGAAGAGCTGAATGAAGAGAGAAGGATAGCAATACTCGCGCAGGATGGGGAGAACTGGGCGATCAACGCTCTCGTCCACAACAACGACTGGGCGACCATGACGAAAGCAGATTTCATGCCAGTCGTTGAAGCCTGCAAACAGTTCCTCGAACTGTTCACCTGTAGTAACGATGCGTGCACCGGGTGGATCTATGTTCTCGGCATCCCTGGGAAGGAAGAAGTACTCCGGTGCTCCTGTGGGGACTTCAACTTAAACCTACGGAGGAAGTAACGAAACGAGGTGCCGCGTGTGCTCCACGTGATGGTTCGCGCGGTTGGCTAGTGAAACGTCACCACTTCTCCCGAGTGACTTGCCGGGAAGTACTTGACCCCGACCTGATAGCGGCGGACCGTGCCGGTGTCATTGGGGAACTCTACTTGAACCGTGAACATCACCGCGTCGTTCTCGGGAGCGGGTTCGCCGTCACGGGTCCCAGGGACGAAGCGCAGGTTGAACATGAGGCCGCTCCGGACCTTGGCCTCAATAGCCTGCGCGAGTTCCTCAGGGCCTAGCCCATCGAGTCCGGCTTTGCGCACTGAAACTCCGTGGCCATCGGTTTCGCTTGTCAAGTAGATAAATCGTCGGTCATCGAGATCAAGCTTCAACTCGCTGAGCGGACTCTGCGCGCCACCCAGCGCAGTCAGCGTGAGCGCGCTGTCTGCGTTGGCCCACTCCGGTACACCATTGTCCATGCGGTGGTTGAGTACCACGTCGTAGAGCATCTGCTCAACTCCTACGAGCCGGAAACCGTGGTCTCTGATGGGCAGGGTGATGTGCGGTGAGCCGTTCTCGTCGGCTGGAACGACGAGCACATCGCCGTCCCGGATCGCGTACTGCGGAAGCAGCATGAACGACTTGAGTGGAGTCCAAGTCGAGCAGTCAATGTATCCCAAGTACGCGGCCGTCGAGTCTCGCAACGCGGCGTCCATCGCGCTGACCTGTGTTCGCGACACGTTAGTGAGATAGAGGACGTAGTACTGCTCAGTGGCCAATTGAGGAAAGTCGTTCGTACGGACGAGGTGTTCGTCCAATTCCTTCCACACCCAACCGGTTGGCGCGTTGAGGATGTCGCCCCGACTGATCGCAGTCCGCTGAGGTCCGTGACGCCAGAGCGCTGGCAACCAAGATTTCGAGAATTCGAAACCATAGTGATCGCTCCTGGCGGCGGTGGAGTCGAAGATGAAGGCGATCTCAGCATGCGTCGTCCGGGGAGTCAAGGCCCACCGCAGGTTGGCGTACGTTACGCCGCCCTTGGCAAGTTCGCGGGTGGTTTCGCTATGCAGCTCACGGATGAGGTTGCCAACATGTTTGCTGTCGAGGTCGAGCGCTGCCGCAATCGATGAGACGTACACGTTCGTGTAGTTGTTTATCGAGTGAATAACGAAGGCACGACCTGTTGTGCCGGTAGATACCTCGGACTCGTTACTCATGTTCCTATCGTCCCACACTGAGAGGCTTATTCACAGAATCACCGGCCGTGGTTACAGTTGTATCCTAAATTAATCGATTGGGCGGGTCATCACGGCTGTAACAACTCTGTTGGCCGACTGTCTAGCAGAAGAGCGTCCGACCCTGGAGTAAGGTGCCCAAGATACCCCCTTGCTGATCGACGGTACGCTCCTGTTCTGCTCGAGCTGGGAAACTGAGAAAATTATCTTCTCAGGCAAGTACCAACGCAGTGGTGTCAACGTTCAAGTCATCACCGACACCCACGGAAACCTTCAGTGGATCTCACCCATCCTTAAAGGGAGTGTTCATGATGTGACAACCTTCGATACCCACGAAATCGAGGGCCACCTAATCTGTCCGCGCGCCACGTTAAAACCAAGGAAACTCTCTGGAGGAATACATATGCTTCGCCACGTTCTCGGCGGGAAAATACACCGTGCCACTGTTACTCAAGCGGACTTGCATTACGTCGGATCGATCACAATCGATGGGAAACTTGCTGACGCTGCCGGGCTGATCGAGGGGGAGCGGGTGCAAGTGGTGGACATTACGAACGGGGCCCGAATTGAAACCTATGTGATTATCGGGGAGCCTGATAGCCGCCAGATCTGTATTAATGGAGCGGCGGCTCGTCTCGTGCATCCAGGCGACCAGGTGATCATTATGTCCTATGTCTTGCTCGATGACACGGAGTTATTGGGTTATGAACCCAAAATCGTGCACGTGAATGAAGAAAATTGCATTGTGGCGCTCGGGCATGATCCCGCTGAGCCGGTGCCTGGAGCGCCCGATCAGTTCTCCTCACGGGCGCTGTAGCGGCTGGCACACGGGGTATATCGCTTTCCGCGGTACCCGGTGAGTGAACATGATCAACTCGCTTTGGCGGTACTGTGGACACGGGTTCCTGAGGCTGTGTTATCGCATGAGACGGCGCTGGACTGTTATGGCATCAGCGATGTGAACCTTCACCGCATCCATCTGACGGTGGGCAAGCACCGCCGCTTTCGGCGCAGTAGTGCTCAAGACTACGTCGTTCATTACGAGGACCTGGATGCCACGCAGATTGGCTGGTGGCACGAGATCCCAACGGTCACCCCGGTGACAGCTATCGAACAATGCATCGCTGGCGGAACGCCGATCTACTTACTGAGACAGGCCATCGAGCGCGGTCATGCGCAAGGCCATCTGAAAAGCACTGAAAAAGACATGTTGGCGGACTTGTTGGAGGCGCGTCATGAGTGACAAACTTGTGGGTTCCCGTCTGGCTGTTTTGCTCGGAACATTGAAGCCAAAGACCAAGCAGCCAGTCTCAGCCAAGGTGCTGAACACATGGATCGCGCAAGCTGAGGGTCGTCTCGGGGGACGAGGCTCACTAAGACAGTGGGCCGATGGTGAACAAGCGTAGTGCTGGCGAGAAGTCGAGTAGTGAACCCTTGCCTGCTCGCCCCTAGTTCCAGCTTGAGATCGGGAAGTGTTCGCCAGATGTTAGCCCTCTTCTTCGCCATCGGACCTCTATGGTTCACTCCAGGTCGTGATGACCACTGTGATTTTGGCGTTTGCGTTGGGATGGGTGCGGCGGATGATCAAATCCCGTTGTGGAATTCGCTTAGGTATCGTGATGTCATGACAACAGTACTTACTGTGCGGCTTCCTGATGAACTTGTCGCCTTTTTGGATCAGTGTGTAGCCAAGGGGATTGTTGCCAGTCGGGCGGCCATGGTGAGTCGCGCGCTTGAGCGTGAGATGCGACGTCAGGCAGCCATGACTGATGCGTTAATCCTGGCATCTCAAGGAGCTGATGACGACCTTGACGATCTAGTTGCTTGGACTGCTGCCAGTACATCCTCCGAAAGGTAGGGTGCACTGTGAGGTGGACCAACCGATTTGTTGCTGCTATTTTCTAAGTAAATAGTCCCCCTGCCGCCTCTCTTGCCATTGGTGATGATGCACCCTGCGGGGGTCCTCTTCTTTCTCAGGTCTTTTGTAGGCGCGCCCTGTGTTCTACGAAGGTTTGTGGAGTGTAGAATGGTGCCTACGAGCCTTAGTAGTAACGAAATGCTGCGAGAAGTTTTCCTCCCCGACCTCGTTCCTGAAGACCAAGCGCTAGGTTAGGCAGGGGGGTAAACCTCGTCTGCCTTAAGCGTTGCCAAACGCTAGCATTATTGGCATGAATCGAAAGTTGAAACAAGCTCTCGCTCGTGCCACTGACCCATCCCAAGGGGTCTTGATTGAGGCCGTGGAACACCTTGTCCACGATGACCCAGCCACGTCATGGGACATTTTCGAAGCCGCTGACAATCTCGCTATTGGCGTGTATACACTGCGCGACTACGAAGAACACGGCCTGCTGGCCGTCCCTCAGGATGCACAAGGGCAGCGCTATTACGATGCGACCACAATCCGGAGACTAGCCTTCATTCACCACCTCCACACCGCAGGAATCTCCATCGCCAACCTACAGGTCTACGTGGCCCTCGTTGACGCCGGCCCCGAGACCATCCCCCAACGCTTGAACCTCATGCTCGAATATCGCGACACTCTGCGCCGCCAGATTGCTCAACTCCAGGCAGCGCTCGTCACCGCCGAATACGAAATCATGACCTGTCAGGAAGACTCGACCGTGTGACCATCCGGGGCGCTGCCCTCGTCAATGGAAAGATGTGGGTAGCTGAGCAATCGGATGCCCCGTCGCCCACCAATTTTGTACGAGGGCGGGGAGCGGTGTCATTGCTGCCGTGCTTTGCCGTTCAATACGGCAAGCGCGGCGGTCACGACTGCCTCGTGCAACCAAGGGGCAGGTGGAGTATTGCTGAGGATTACTTGTCGCGCAGCTGCGTAGGGTAAGTCGATAAGTGCGAATCGCGCTAATCCTCTTGTTTTAGTCGTCGTGGTGCCGAAGTGACGTTCGGTGAATGCAAGTAACGACTGCTTGACCTGATCGTTCAAGGTCAAGAGTTCTTCTCCGAGTTCGTCTGGCCATAGCGCGACGAGGTCTTCTCTCCGATACATAGTCAGTACCCGGGCCTCGTCATGATGTTCGGTGCTCCACTCCAACGTATGTGTGACCGCCTTTGTTGCCGCTTCAGTGGTGTTATCGAGGGCGAGAGCGTCGAGAAAACCAACTTGAAACCGCTTTACAGTGCGAATCCACAACTGGGCCAAGATGAGGTCGCGGGAAGTGAAACGATGATAGATCGAGCCCGATGGCGCTCCCAGTCGTGCAGCGATAGCAACCACCGTCGCATGGTGCGCGCCGCCTTCACTGACTAGTGCTAGAGCTGCGTCGAGGATTGATTCATCTGTGTATTTTGCTGTCCTGCCCATGTTTAGCCTCTCTTCCTATTTGCTGTCCTTCGTTTTCTCCGCTCGATTGTCAGCCCGCGTAGTAGACGCACCCACAAACTTCGCCGATATGGGCTTTTCGGCGGCGATCCAAGTTCGCGCGCTGCCTTGTCAAAGGCCTCTTCAAGTAGCGCATCGTGCATTGGGCGAAAGAAAAGCGGCCAGGTCAAGCGTGCCCATCCGTGAGGGCGTAGGAAAAGTTTATGTTGCAACTTCGCTGATGTGTCGGAGATGCGCGTTACCGTGAAGGCATGTTCACCGTCGAACCCGGATGGGCCAGTGAAGCGAAAGGTAACGCCACTGGTGGGGTCAATACTCTTAATCCAGTAACGGACTGGACCGTGTCCACCGTTTGTGCCCAGCACCAGCCCCTGGTCGAAACGTATAGGTGGCCAGTGTTCGTATGGCCAGAGCCGATCATTTTCGCTGGCTAACGTTGCGACAAGTGCAGCAACCTCAGATGCAGGTGCTTCGTAGATGCGTTCATGGATATTGATGACCATGTTGCCTCCCTTCCGATAATAATAGAGGAATCTCTCTATTATTATCGTGTGGGGTTAGTCTGTCCATGGGGAGGCGGATATGTCAGTGGCTGCGGGGCTTCCAGAACCTCGCGTTGAGAAGGACGTAGACCGACTACGGTTTACCATTTATGTTCCCTCGCACGCTCCTGAAGTGCTTGTGGGTGCGAATCTAGTAGGTGAGATTGCTGCCAAGTGAGCAAGTGGGTGGGTTGAGTGAGCAAGCTTTAGCGCTCCTTATCTTGGCCTCAGAGACTGTCCGTTCAAGAGGTGAGCTGCTCACGGGAATTGGTCTATCCGATGTCTGTGGCAACTATCGTCAACATCTTTTCCCATTAATCGAGGCAGGGTGCTTGGCGCGCACGATCCCTGACAAGCCACATAGCCAGAATCAGCGTTACCGAATCACAGAAGCGGGGAGCTTTCTTATTAACAAGAGAAAGGGTAGTGAGTAGTCCTTAGCCTGGGGATGTCTGCTTTTATGGTGAAAGCAGGAGTTGCCTCAAAATGTCTGTTGCCCACGGAAGCACTTATACATCTCACCTCTCGCATCGTGTCTCGCGCTCAAATGCGCTCCAACCGCTAGCAGAGTGCTAGCATTGCATGTATGGCAACGCTCTACATTCGTGAGGTTCCCGATTCGGTGGCCGAGACTTTGAAGGCCCGCGCTGCAGCGCAGGGACAATCGTTGTCCGCGTATGTGAACGCCCAACTCTGTCGCCTGGCCTCGCGCCCGACTAATGCTGAGATTGCTGATCGTCTTCGCGCCCGCGACCGGTCGGACGGCGTTACTGCCCAACGCATCCTCAACGAGTTGGAGTCGTCTCGCCGATGATCGTCCTCGACGCTTCCGCCATGGTCGAGGCACTGGTTGGACCATACCCTGCTCCAGAGCTCATCGATGCGCTCAGTGGAGAGATTCATGCGCCGCATCTGTTGGACGTAGAGGTCATGTCGGTCCTCCGCGGTCTTGAGCTCGGCCGAGTCCTCACGCAGGACAGGTCAGAGCAAGCGCTGGACGACTACTGGTCATTCACCATCGAACGTCACGATCTTGAGCCCCTGAGAAGCCGTGTCTGGCAACTCAGGCACCAGTTCACCAGTTACGACGCCACCTACCTCGCTCTGGCTGAGGCGCTGGACGTGCCCCTCGTCACCTGCGACAGGAAGCTCGCCACCTCCGGGCACCGAGCCGAAGTCCTTCTGCTGTCCAGAACACCCTGAACCGCTGCGGATTAGTTCGTGTGGGCCGTGGCTGCTGGCGCAGGGAACCGGCCCAGGGAGCATGGGAAAATGTGCCAAGCCAAGCCATCAATCTTTAGCCCTTCGCGTTTCTGTGACTGTATTTCCATGTCTAAAACCGGCAGCGACCTCACATGACGTGCACCCGTCGGACCTGCCTAAACATCACCTCTTGTGCTTGAGCGCGCTCGAGGCGCTAGCGTCACAAACGTGAACCGAGACTTGAAACATGCCCTGCGCCTCGCCCTCGACCCACCTGGTGGAGTCTCAGTCGAAGCGTTGGAAGGCCTCGTCCTCGACGATCCAACAACCTGGTGGGATATTGCCAAAACCGCTGACCACCTGAAGATTAGCATTCACACCCTGCGTTACTACGAGCGGATCGGCATGGTGACTGTTTCCAGGGACTCAGCAGGACGTCGCCGTTACGACTCCCCTGCAATCCGGCGGCTGGTGTTCATCACCCGTATGCGCACCGCGGGAATGCCGATCTCTGACCTGCGGGCTTACTTGGCCCTCGTTGACGCCGGCCCCGAGACCATCCCCCAGCGTTTGGATCTCATGCTTGAACATCGTGACACTTTGCGTCGCCAGATTGCTCAACTCCAACTCGCGCTTGCCGCCACCGAATACAAGATCGCTACCTATCAGGAAGGCCCCACGCCATGACAACCCTCGGCACCCTCACCACATCCCCAATTGGCTTCGGCTGTATGGCCCTGAGCCACATTTATGGCGGCACCACTGACGACCAGGCGCGCCGCACCCTCAACGAATCCATTGACGCAGGTATTACCCTGCTCGATACCGCCGATGTCTATGGCGCTCCGCGTAGTGGTAATACCGGTCCAGCGGGGACAAATGAGGAAATGCTCGCGCCACTGCTTGCCCGCCGCCGTTCAGACGTGCAACTCGCAACGAAATTTGGCATTACGGGTATTACCCTTGGCGAAGCTCATCGTGGCCAAAAATCCACCGATGGTCGGCCCGAGTACGTGCTCCAGGCTTGTGATGCTTCGCTGCGGCGGCTCGGCGTTGACACCATCGACCTGTACTACCTCCACCGAGTTGACCCAGAAGTGCCCATTGAAGAAACTGTAGGCGCCATGGCCACATTGGTGGAACAAGGCAAGGTCCGTCACCTTGGCCTGTCCGAAGTAACTGCTGACGAATTGCGCCGAGCTCATGCAGTAGCCCCCATTACGGCTGTCCAGTCAGAATGGAATCTCTGGTCGCGTGATGTCGAGAAATTCGTTGTCCCGACCTGCGCTGAACTTGGGGTTGGTTTCGTGCCCTATAGCCCGTTGGGCCGGGGGTTCCTCACTGGCACACTCACCCGGCAGCAGATTGCTACCGACTTCCGCGGGCGCACCGAACGCATGGGTGCTGGTTGGGATGCCAATCAGCAGGTAGTGGCAACCGTTGCCGCAGTCGCCGAGCAAGTTGGTGTTTCCAATGCCCAGGTGGCACTGGCCTGGCTGCTGCAGAAAGCCAAGCAGCTTGGCGTTGCCTGCGTTCCGATTCCTGGATCGCGTAAATCCTCCCGGATGATCGAAAACCTTGGTGCGAATAACGTTGAACTCACGTCAAAGCAGATGGACCTGTTGGATCAGATTGCTGACCAGGTGCAGGGTGGGCGGAATATTTCCGACGACCCGCGGTGGATTAGTTCCGGACGAGAGTAGCGAGAACGATCCGAACAGCGAGATCAGCGGGGTGACCAAGGTGGAGCGCTCGCGAGGGGTGCCACGAGGAAAAGTCACGAGGGCGGCGCGAGGAAAACTCGCAAGGTCTGCCACGCCGCTGACCGTGGCAGACCTACACCCGGCTCATCACCTGACGGACCGGGTGGCCGAGCGCCTCAGCCAACACTTCCAGTTCATCTTCCGTCAGCCACGACCGGGCTGGGTTCGCCACGTCAAGCACAAAGCACGCGAAGCCCGCGGGCCAGTCGTACTCCACGTCATTCAGGCTTGCGCTCTCGCCGCAGCAGGGCATGGCCACAGCAAGATCAGTAAAGCCGCCCTCGTATGCCTCATCCATAACGTCACCCCACCAGCCAAGATCGAGCGCTTCCCCGCAGCGCGGACACCGAAGAGACTCAAAGTTACTTCCCTGGTGGATAAACCTGGGTTGCGACGTCCGTTCAGCAGAAATCCTTTCCGCGTCAGGGCTTAACTCCGCCAGCACGGCAATCGCCCGATCAGCCGCGGCAGCGGAAGGAACCCACAAGGGCTCTGTCGGGATGATATGGAGGAAAGTGTCGCTCACCTAGCCATTATGCGCTGCCGCCCCGCCCTCGTTTATGTGCCTAGCGGTGTCCACCCCAAGGGAAGCAGCCCGCCAATACTTGCACGATCTCGATCGGCTGCGAGCGACCAGCCTTGACCAGCATCGGCCCCGGCCTCGCCCGCAATTCCCTGCGCGACACGAAAACCGACGTCATCGAGCATTGCTCCTGGCATACTTCCACGCCGCACCGAGGCGCGAACACTCCAGTGCTTATCCGCCCACCCTCCACCGCGTAATACGCGATAGTTGCCGTAGCGGGCCGGGTCAGAGTAGTCCCAACACCACTCCCACACATTGCCCAACATGTCGAATAGACCGAAGGCGTTGGGCATTTTCTGGCCGACGCTTTGCGGACCCGCAATGGCGTCGCTGTCGCCCCATGCAATGTCAGGAAGCGGGCCATAGTGTGGGCCTGTCGATCCCGCGCGGCACGCCCATTCCCACTCGGCTTCCGTAGGTAATCGGAAACCGTCAGCGCTCACATTCCAGGAAACGTCAGTTCCGTTGATCTCATACGCCGAAGCAACCCCAGCCATGCTAGACAGTCGGTTACACCAGGTCACGGCCTCCAACCACGAGATGGAGTGCGCGGGGGCAGTGTCATCCTCACCATCGGGTACCGGTTCGCCGATGACATGCGAGTATAGAGCCCACGTTACCGGAGTTGCGGCAATGTGGAAAGACCGCAGTTCCGCCGTCCGCGAGCTCTTCGTTCGCGCATCGCGCAGCACGATCGACCCCGCTGGCACGCGGACCATTGTCGGGTTGAGTTGTGGCATTCCCTCAGGGTAGTTCTACGAGGGCGGGGCGTCCTGCCAAGCAACAGTGCAAGTGAAATCGCGTTTTAGGCCGTTCCCACGGCGAACTTGTCGATCGACTATCTGTCGCGGAGTGCCTGGAACGCGCCGTATATCTTGACGCCCACCTCATAAGAGAAATGGAAGAGCTTCAGGAAGGGCTCTTCCCCGAAACGGTGATACTTAGCGCCCACCAGTCGTGCAGCGAGGTCGGGGCGCTGGCAGATGAGATAAGTGCGTGCCCTGAGAGCATGCGGCGCCACTGAGATCAACATAATGTGTTGTGCATCCTCAACATTGGGTGCTGCGGCCAGCAGATTCTCCCAGGTGGTCAACGACCCCTCGTCTAGAAGTACGTCACAGGCTAAACCTTGGGCTCGGGCGGCATCCGCCATCTGGCGAGCTTCGCTCAGCCCGCCTGCAGCTATTCGCTGGCCGCGCACAGTGTCCACTGAACCGCCACAGAACACTGCTTTAGCGGGCGCAGAACGCAGCAAGATCCGTATACGAAAAGCCTGCGAACTACTCAAAGATCCATCAGGATTTGCAGGGCAGCCAAGCACGATGGCTGTCGCTCCAGGACGGTGGGGTGGGAAACGGCGGGCAGCCCACCAGGAAGCTGCTTCGGCCACGGCGAACAACAAAAGCGCGCTCGCGGCACCGTGTATGGCCGTGCGGGCAAGCCCGTTCTTGGTGATCATGCACCTAGCGTACGCAGACGCATGGCCCACTTCAGGTAACGCTGTTTGACTGCTTCCAATTCTTCGGCGCGCACTCCATAACGCTCAACATCCACAAGAGTCACCCGCCGTACAGCCTCTACCTGATGGACAAACATGGCCACTTCAAATCCCACGTCACGTACTGCGGCTGCACTCAACAACTCGTCATCAGTGAATCTGCCTGACCTGCGATCGCGTCTCCGCGCGCAATTCTGAGAAGCGTCGTTCCCACAGGTCGCGCACGCGCGGGTCCATATTCAGGATTGGCCACATGTCCAGAAGTCGATCCCGATTGATTAAACGACACTGCTCTTCTGCTGTCCCTTCGGCGAGCAGTGCTTGGTAGGCCATGCGACGCCAGCCTAGGTTTGAGACATCCACACCGAGTCGGTCGGCTTGCCACCGGACAGAGTGTGGAAGGTCAATCAGCCCGTCATAGGGGCCGCACAAGTCGTCAAGCGAGACTGGTGCGTCATAGGGTTTGAGGTCTCGAAAGCGGATGCGAGGAGTTACTGTCTCAGCCATGTGGGGCTGACCAGTGGTGGTTTTTGTCGTCACGGCAAGTTCACCTCCCCTTAGTCTTCAGCCAGCCTAGTTGAGGAGTTGGCGATCATCTACTGTAGGGGACTTCGCGTGACACTAAACGGTCAGAAGGCGACAAAAAACGCCAACTTTGGGCGAAAATGTCGCCCTGTGATTGTTTGGCGTTGAGCCCACTGGCAGCGTGCGGTGGAAACCCCCTGGCAAAGGCGTTGGGTCGAAACAGTCACCTACCGTTGATCACAACTTCCAAAAGCCCGCGCCAAGATAGGGTAGGGGTGGTAGCGCAATTGATTTGTCGTCCCAGTAATAATCGCGTCTTTTTGTGGGCAGTAGTAGGCAAAACTCCCGGTAAAACCGCTATGGCCACGCATTTCCCGCACACCGCCAAAGAAGGGTGAGACCAGCGGGGAAATGGTCAATTGCATCATTCCGCTCCCGTAACGTAGTGGCCGCATTTGAATCGGCCGAAAAACTGGCTGGGCAATATGCACCAACGCAAATAGCTCCTCACGAAAGAATGCCTGGACAAAACGCATGACCTCAGAGTTCGGGGCAATAATGCCGCCCTGATATAACTGGCTCGATAAATACCGTGGACAGCGCACAATATTCTTCCCGTTATAGAAGGGAACTATACTCTCGTCCTCGCGGGCCCAATGGGTATGCTCTAAACCAAGCGGCGCACAAATATGCTCATTGAGTAGCTGTTCCGCAGTTTTACCGGTGACCGTTTCAGCGATTTTGCCCAGCAGTAGAGCGTTGATATCGGCATAATGGGCTTGTTCTCCAGGCTGCGCCAGTGCAGGCATCCTGGCCACAATATCGAGCGCCTCGGTAAAATTCACCCGACGATCACGCTGCATGAGTTCATTCATGAGAATGGTGCCATTGGGCTGGCGGTCCAATTCATGATTTGCCCATCCGGAGGTTTGGTCAACCAAGTGGCGAATTGTTACCTGAGGGGCATTGGGTAGCCGCCGGGTAATGGTGGCTGGCAGGATTTCAGGCAAGGTGGTCTGTGTGCGTAAACGGCCCGCGTCAATCAGCTGAAAGATCAGCGTATAAGTGTAGAGTTTGGAGATACTGGCAACCGCGAATGGGGTTTCGTCCGACATATTTCCTTTTGACTCATTAATGCGGGTTTCATTGCCTTGGCACAGCATTAAAGTGCCGTTGTGAATCGCTTTACTTCTGAGAAAGTCGGCCATGTTTCCCCCTTGTTTCTTGACTTATTTATACCGTGAACCCCGAATTCTTGCCACTGCAATCACGCTCCTAAATGCTGAGGTTGCACATTCCTTCTTTTCCTTCTCCTCCTCTCGACAGGATCGCTCAGCAGCGCTATCATCGCTACATGGCGATGAATCGGGAGATTGTCCCTCCCATCGACGAAACAGCAACTGCCGCCTACGCCCACCTCTTCCAGGCGTTGGCTGAGCCAACACGCCTAGCTATTGTTCAGCACCTCTCCTCCGGCGAGCATCGAGTGCGCGACCTCGTTGCCCATATGGGTTTGGCGCAATCAACTGTCAGTAAACACATCAGTTTCCTCCTCGAATGTGGCCTGGTGACCGTCCGCCCCGAAGGCCGTGCCAGTTGGTATGCCCTCGCTGAACCCGCACTGCTGCGCATTCTCATCGCTGCCGCGGAAAGGATGCTTGAGGCGACAGGAAATCCCGCTGTTCTCTGTAGTCATCTGCGGCCAGGTGGCATGGCTGACTCTGAGAGAAGTGCATGATTATGGGCGCCAAACGCGGACACCGGCAGAACCACGAACGTGGACACCGGCAGAACCACGAACGCGGACACGGGCAGCAACGTGGACATCAGCACGCACATCACCATGACCATGGCCCTGCCCTTGTCAATCACGGATCACCTGCAGATTTCCGCACCAAATTGTGGATCGTTTTCCTCCTTACCGCCGGAATTGTCCTCGCCCAAGCGGTCGGAGCGATCCTCACGGGCAGCCTGGCGCTCCTCACCGACACGGTTCATGCGCTTGTCGATGCCTCCGGGCTGCTTGTCGCCCTTATTGCGGCAACGTTAATGCTCCGGCCAGCGGATTCTCGCAGAACCTGGGGGTATCGCCGCATTGAAGTCATTGCTGCCCTTGGGCAGGCGGGCCTGCTTATTGCTGTGGGCATATATACGGTGATTGAGGGTGTGCGGCGCCTCATCGAACCGCCGGAAATCCACGGTGGAGAAATGTTGCTTTTTGGCATGATTGGGCTCGCGGCCAATATCGTCGGACTCCTCGTGCTCACCTCTGCCAGGGGTGACAATTTCAATATGCGCGCGGCTTTCCTTGAGGTCCTCAATGATGCGCTGGGGTCCCTTGGAGTCATCGTTGCTGCGATCGTCATTGCGACGACGGGTTTCCTCAGAGCAGATGCAATTGCGAGTTTATTTATCGCCGCCCTGATTGTTCCGCGTGCAGTCACGCTCCTTCGAGAAACCCTCAGTGTGCTTATGGAGTTCAGTCCGCAGGATCTCGATCTTGACGCGGTACGCACGCGCATTCTCAGCATTGATCACGTTCTTGAGGTCCATGATCTTCACGCTTCCACTGTGGCCACCGGCCTGCCCACGCTGAGCGCACATATCGTCGTTGATGACACGTGCTTCAGCGACAATCACGCCGCCGAAATCCTGTGCGACGTCAGGCGTTGCGTTGCCGAGGACTTCGATGTCCAGATCCAGCACTCGACATTCCAGATCGAAACCAGGAGCATCGCAGCGGCAGAGCCCGATTCCTTCTGTCATCGCTGAGTGTGGCCCATCAGGTACGAGGGCGGGGCGCGGGTGTTGTGACTGGGCTTCGTCCTCGTTAAAACAGAACCCCGCCCTCGTACATAGTGAATCTGGGGGACTGGAAGGTCTTAGCCTGCCCTGGCCGAGCACCCGCGCTACAGTTGACGAAAACCAAGGGAGGGACGCGCGATGGATGGGCCAGAACTACACGAGCGTGCGGCTGCGCGCGCCGAGGAACTGCCAGGGTCCCAGCTCACCCGCCCTTTCGGCGAGGAATGGGATGTCTGGAAAATCCGCGAGAAAGTGTTCATGCTCCTCAGTGAACACGCTGGTGAGCACATTGTGATCCTGAAAGCCAAGCCAGCAGATAGCGTCGCATTGCGCGAAGCCTTTCCTGACATTACTCCGGGATATCACATGAATAAGAAGCACTGGATTACGGTGCATCCGGGAGGTTCGGTGGATCCTGAATTCTTGGATGACCTGGTCACGGAGTCCTACCTACTGGTCGTCGAGGGGCTACCGCGGCGCCTTCGGCCCGTGGACCCGCAGACTTTCGGGCAGGGTGTTCAACATTAACGAGGGCGAGGCCCGCCCGTCCCTGCAACTTAACGCCAATAAAAGTCAATGCCATGTCCTTTCACGATATTCCGGTGATAAGAGTCGGCGGGAAGGGCTGGCACCACACGAGAAAGGCCTACTGCTATGGCAAGAATCCTTGTTACTGGGTCCACAGATGGTGTTGGCCGTGCGAGCGCAGCAACGTTGTTGCAGGAAGGGCACGATGTCGTTGTCCACGGGCGTTCCTCGCAACGTTTGCACGCTATCAGCTCCCTTCTTGATCAGGGTGCCCAGGCAGTGATTGGCGATCTTGCTGATCTTGGCCAGGTGCGCAGTGTCGCTGACCAAGCGAATGCGCTCGGACCCTACGACGCGGTCATCCATAACGCCGGTGTGTACAGCGGTCCAGCATTACTACCTGTCAATGTGGTGGCCCCATATGTACTTACTGCCTGCATTGAGCGCCCAGCAAGGCTCATCTACCTCAGCAGCAGTATGCATCATGGCGGAAAAGCGGATATCGCAGGTGCTGACTGGAGCGGGTCCGCCGCAACGCACACCTATTCAGATAGCAAGTTGTTTCTGACGACTCTTATGGCGGCGGTAGCCAGGCTCTGGCCGCAGACCCTCAGTCATGCGGTTGATCCGGGGTGGGTGCCCACAAAAATGGGTGGTGCCGCGGCGACAGATGACCTTGACCTTGGCCACGTCACTCAGGTGTGGCTGGCTACCTCGGATGACGCAGTGACGCTGCCTTCCGGGCAATATTGGTATCACCAGGAAATCCAGCCGCTTCATCGGGCGGTTAATGATATCCACTTCCAAGAGGAACTTCTTGGGGCGTTGGCAAAGCACACCAGTATTGATCTGCCGCGTGGGTAGGCGGCGCTAGGTGGTCATGCCGCAACATCTGCTTCGGGAAATTGTGGCTCGCCCAAGCAGTCGCTTTTCTGAGGTGCTGATCTGGTTATGCCTGCGCCCTTTGCCCCAGCATCCTTGACCTACCCGCGGCGAAGCGTGACGGTGGCCTTCCCTTGCCCCAAGGCTTGGCGTAATTCTTCGGCACTGGCGTCAGTAATCCGGCCAATTCGAGTAAGGCTCCAGGAATTGGTGTCATAGTAAATGGCCAACGTATTGCCCTGGTAGAGAATGACATCGCCTGCTTGAGTCGTCATCTGCTCGTCATTTGTTGGTAGGGAGCGGGGCAACTGGCCAACTTTCTCAAAACCACCGTAGTCCTCCATTGAGAGCTCAAGGCCGCCCTCGCCAACGAGTTCGACCAGTGCATCAACTGAGGAGTTATCAGCTAATTCCAACTGGAAATCACGCCCATTAATAGTCACAATCATGGATTCCTCTTGTGGTGGCGTGGGGGCTTCCGCCGGACGTGAAGACGACGGCGACGAATCGCTAGAGGACGCAGAGGACGAGGGCGGGGCGGCGGCTGATTGAGAGGCGCCCCCTCCAGCAGAAGCTGATGCGTCGGGGCTGCTCGCGGAAGTGCAGCCGACTGCAAAAAATACGAGAAGGGGAAGGGTGGCGTAGGCGGCTGCCTTGACCGCGAAGGTGGGGGAGGGCCTCATTCAGTGTCCTCTTCGGTATCCTCGATTTTTCGGACAACCCGTGCTGGAACTCCTACCACAATGGTGCGAGCAGGCACATCCTTAGTGACCACGGACCCCGCACCAATAACCGCGCCATCACCGATGGTAACCCCGGGCAGAATAGTCACATTGGCGCCCAGCCAGACGTCGCGCCCAATGCGTACAGGCGCAGGGTGCATATCAGCGCGGCGCGCGGGGTCGAATTCGTGATTCAGGGTGGTGATCACTGCATTGTGGCCGATCAACGCGCCATCGCCAATGTCGATTCCGCCTTGATCTTGGAAACGGCAACCGCTATTGAGGAAGACCCCTTCCCCGAATCGCGTATTTCGCCCGAAATCGGTGGTAAAAGGAGGAAATAAACGGAAAGAATCGGGAACGTCACTGCCTGTCAGGGCACGCATAAGTTCGACGATCTCTTCGGGTGAATGGTAGGCGCTATTGAGTTCAGCGGTCAGGCGCTGGGCTTCTCGGCTAGCGGTATGCATGGCCTGATGATGGGGCGAGTTGCCGCGAATCGTCTCGCCAGCATTGAGCGCGGCGAGGAGAGCGTCAAGTCCTTCGATAGTGGCTGCTTGCCATGTGTGAGGGGAGGTGGGCTGAGAAGGAGTGGTCATTATTGCTCCCTTGAGGGTTCGGTGACGGGCAGCAGCATACGGCCGCGCAGGTAATTGCAATTATAGGATTATCGCTTGTCGCGGAGAAGGGGCTTTTCCTTATTGTCACTAGCATTTGCTGCTGAATGTTCTCCCGTCTCTTAGCGTGTTACGCTCCTATTGATCAATGACAAAGGGGGGGGGTTGGCATTGTCTGAATATCGCTATGAACCGCAAAAGGAGAATCAGGCGTCGGCCACTCAGCCGCCGCCAACCAATGCTCCTAATGGGGGAAATACCTACGTCGGAATGTCCGTTGATCCGACTACTGCCGCACCTAATGCAGCGCCTAGTCAGCAGCATTATTACTATTCGCCTCCGCCGCCACCAAGTGGGCAAATGTCGTGGCTTCTTGGCTTGGCAGTGATGATTCCTCTGCCCATTATCGGGTCGGTGTTTGCTAGCTTGGCCATGATTTTTGCTGGTTTATCGCTGCGGAAAAATCCTGACGTGGGAGGATATAACGCACTTAAGGCAGCGGACTGGGGAATGACCTATTTATTAGGAACAATCCTGTTATTAGGTGCGCATTTCTGGATCCTCTTCGCCGTTCTTCCACCCGAGGGGACCTCAGAGTTCTTTCCAACGGGAATCCCAATCACTATCTGGGCTGTGCTAACCGTCTTTCACCTTGGGTACTGCATTTATGGCGGATTGAGAGCAAACCAGCGTCTTCCCATCCGCTTTTCGGGAATTCCTTTCTTTTCGTGGCGCCGGAATAGGGACTTTTAACGAGGGCGGGGCGGCTATGTGCGCAGGTCGCCAATTACTGGTCAGCAGCCTGAATTGATAAACCGCGTCCACGACGACAATTGCCGCTTAAAACCACGTCGTCGCGGCGGTTTGTCCGCTCGCCGCAACCGGGATAGGCGCCCGGGCACTCTGCGAAAGAGGACTGCCGTCACACACAGCCCAAAACAGCAGTGATCCTGGGCAGAAAAATACGCCCAACCCTAAATCCTGACTTTCTCCCAGCAATACAGCAAAAACCCGACGCCCCAATACGAAATATCCGCTAATCCACAGATTCGAGGGGCATTGAACTCTGCGTGAGAGTAAGGTCGAATTTGTGCCTGCCGTGTCTGGTCCTAATCCTCTTTCGCGTTGTTGTCTTTCGTGAGGCTATGTACTGGCCGTCGGCTTAAAACGGAGGATTCTGTGGCATGCGATTATATAAATTCCGTGCCCCGCCCTCGTCAATGAATGAAAAACGCCTGCTATGCCTCTTTCCCCTGACCTCACCCACCTTCTGTCCAGAAGTCCGCTTGAGGTCGCGCCGCATTTGCTTGGTGCGACTATTACCAGCCAGGATCTCGCCGCCGGCGCCGAATCCGCCGTTTCGATCCGACTGACTGAAGTCGAGGCCTACGCAGGAGCGGATGATCCCGCATCCCACGCATTCCGCGGCCAAACCGCGCGTAATGCCAGTATGTTCGGCCCATCCAGCACCATTTACATCTATTTCATTTACGGGATGCATTTTTGTGTCAACATTGTCTGCGGAAATGAGGGCGAGGCCGGTGCCGTTCTCCTCCGCGCAGGCGAAATTACGGCAGGGGAGGCGAATGCCCGTCAGCGGCGGCCTGCGGCGAGAAATAGTTGGGATCTCGCTCGTGGGCCGGCTCGTCTATGTGCTGCCCTTGGGTTAAATCGTGAGGATGATGGTACCCGGCTTGGCGGGCCTGGCTCGCGCCTGACATTGACATTGCCCGCTGAAGAAATACCTAGCGACCGCATTTGCACTGGTCCGCGAGTTGGCGTTCCGGGGCTGGGTGCTGATGAAGTTCGTTTTCCGTGGCGTTTCTGGATCGACGGTGACCCGACAGTTTCGCCCTACCGGCCAGCCCGTCCTCGTAGGAAATAGCGGACATTCCGGGGCATCCCCTTCGGAAAGACAATCTCACGAGGGCGGCGCAGTGCTGTGAAGAGGTTTTCAGATGCGCGATCAAATCTAAGAATAGAAAATCTCCCTAGGTCGCAGTGACACAAACCAACTACGTCCTAGGGAGATCCTGCAGGGGGCAAACTACTCAGACTCGCCCTTGACTGCACGAGCGAGAGAACTCAAGGTTTCAGCGGTTGTCGATCCGTTGAGAGCCTCATTCTGCACATCGAGCTGCTTGAGGAGACCAGGAACACTGCCGAGGACACGCGACAATAAGTTGCTATCGTCGCCCTGGCCTGATCCCATATCAATGAAGGTCGCCTTCTCACCAATACTTGCCATAGTCTTGACGGCAGCGGTAGAGACCTGGATCGTCGTGTCTCGACGGATTTCAGCAAGTGCAATCTCCAAATTGGCGCCATTGTTGGCAGCCAAGGCTTCTGCCATCTTGAGTTGAGCTTCCGCTTCGGCCCAACCCTTAGCTCGAATAGCAGCAGCTTCAGCTTCACCTTTGGCCTGTGCGATTTCAGCTTCAGCCAAGCCGGCCCGGCGGACCATATCTGCTTCAGCCTCCGCCGTCTTGTTGATGGCAGCGGCTTCACCCTCTGCCCTAATCCGAGCAGCTTCAGCTTCACCCTTGGCCTTTGCGGCGGCCACTTCAGCCTCAGCTTCAGCATCGATTGCCGATTTGCGTGCTTCTGCTTCAGCTTCGATCTCTTGGCGCTGCTTTTCAGTTTCAGCCCGTGTTAAAACGGCTGCACGCTGCGCGTTGGCTGCCTCTTGATCCTGCTGAGCCTTAACAACAGCGACGGCACCTTCATTGGCGGCAACTTCTTTCGCACGCTCAGTACGACGGAGTTCGCCGGCGACATCAGCATCAGCATTGGCGATATCCGTCTTTGCTTTGATGTCCGCAGCGCGAAGGTCAACATCAAGTTGGCGTTCCTTCAGGGCTAAGTCCCTGTTGAGTTCGGCAGCGAAGGCCGCCTCATCTGCCTTTGCTTGGCTTACGCGAATTTCCTGATCTGCTGTCGCCTTCAGGGTCGCAGCCTTCTTGCGTTGATTCTCGTGATCTTCAGCTGCCAGATTGCGGTAATAGTCGTTGCGGTCAGCAACTTCAGCGATATTAAGTGAGACCAGCTCAAAGCCAAGATCTGCCATTCGCGGAGCAACACCCTCCATGACACTGGTTGCGAATGTCGATTTATCGACAATGACGTCTTCTGGCGTCATTGTCGCGACGACAGCGCGAACTTCGCCGTCGAGTGTCTGTTGGAGTGAGTCCATAATGCTTTTTTGATCGGAGCTGCCAAAGCCTCGAACAGCTTTTTCGAGAGCGATTCCATCCTGGGCATTCACTCTCAGTTGCGCTGTCCATCGCACGACAATCGGCACAATCGTGCTGGTTTGTGTTTCCTGGTCATCAGAGCGGACGGTCATGACGCTTAAAGGAAACATTTCCCACTTACGAGTGGGCGGAATAAAAGCTCCTCCGCCTGGCAGAATGCGCATTGGTTTATTGCCACCGGTAATGACTAGCGCCTGATCGGCGCTAGCAATTTTATAGCGGACCTTATATAGGATGCCGCCGCCAATTAGTAAAGTGATCAGGGCGATGATGCCAACAAATGCTCCCAGGATTCCCATGGGATTCTCCTTTCTGTGGGGGATGATGTAATTTGTGGACCGTTTTATCTGCTATTACGACCTAAAAAGGGCGCTAGCGTGTGCTAGTTGAAGAAGGGTCATAAATTCGGCAACAGTGGGAATTATTTTACGGCTGTGTATGTTGCCGGTATTGCTTGATTGGTTGCCTTTAGGGTGAAGTCATTAAATGGGCTCAGAAGGTGTGCATAATGCGTATTTGAGACCATATCTATAACAGCGGCGTGGAAGGTAATACGACGTCCGTGACTGCACATGCGTTTGCAAATATCTTCAGGTAGCGCGTTGATCCGGTCATCGTCGATCCGGTCAGAATGAACAGTGGACTCAGGCTTGGCTGCGCCCAAGATGTGCGAGAAGGTTTGGCTCATGTGAGTCCCTGTACTCTCGTGTTTACGTGTGTTGATGCGAAGAATCTTACACCTGAGGATTCATAGAAACCAGAGGGTAAATTGGGGTGGACCGGTTGCGTTGGCTTAGCACTGAGTCTCAAATTGAGAATCGGACGCTACTGGGTGCATTAGGGTGGGACTGATGATTTACGCAGCTAACTCAGCCTTACTATGAACTGACCTCACACTAGGTGTCGTGCCAACCCCCATGTACCAGGCGCAAATGAAATTCCGTGAGGCTGGCCTGCGAGGTGTCTGGAATGGAATCCGCATATACAACTGTCAGGTTTGTCAGGATCCTGCTATTCTCGCTACCAAGGAGGCGGTTATGGAAACATTAGAAATCACTCTTCAGACGCCCGGTTGGCAAGAACTTATCGCGCAACACCTTGCTGTTGGCGACAGGGTGACGGTGAAGATTGAAACCCCCTCGCTGTCTCCAGCACAGGCTGCAGCGGCGCTAAATGTTTCTCGCTCGGCAGTCCAACAGTGGATTATGCAGGGAAAAATTCGATCCGAACGGCACGGTACCTACCATCGGATTCCTGTGCGTGAAGTTGAGCGTTTCCGTGCTGAACGGATTCGGGGGATCGCCGAGGATGATTTTGACGCCATCCATGAGGATCTTCATTGGGGATAAGTTGTGTTGCCCCTATGTTTTCTTGATGCCAATGTCCTTGCTAAGCCCTTCACGCGAACTCTGCTTTTGGTTGCCTCAGCGGTGACGAATGCACGATTCTGTCCGATCTGGTCCCAACGCGCTGAGGATGAGGCAATGCGGGTACTGGAAAGACGTTTTTCGGGCCGGGCGACATCACTCGCTCAACTTCGCTCAAACTGGGGCTTCTCGTTGTCTCCTACCGCAGCAGTTAGTGGAAGATTCACTGCTACTCAGTTCAGTGATCGGCAGATTCTAGCTGACGCAATCGAGGCAGGTGCAGGCATTATAGTCACAGAAGACGTTGATGACTTTGCTGAGATTGATCTCGAAAGTAACGGGGTCTGCGCTATTCATTACGACCTATTTGCCGCCTCATTTCTTACTTTCGAGGGTTATGAGAGCGCTCTAAGTGTAATTTCCCGTGCTGAGTCCAAACGTGCAGTGCATGCTGCTGTGGCGCGTCTGCACCCCCGAGTGTTTGCAAAATTTAGCGCCGTATTTCCAGATGTCCTACCAGCACCGTATTCAGGGAACCCGCCAACTGAAATCATTCGTGGTCGAGCACAAGTATTGAGCGAATCAGAACATCAGGCGATATTGGCTATGGTTGAACTACCCCAACGTTTACCTCGCAACGAGGGCGGGGCGTGGCCCCAATGACTTGCCGCTCACGCACACTGGTGGCTCCGTTGTATGCGGAATATCAGCCATGGTTTACGATCTATTGACTGACTGAATCGAGCAACGAGGCCGAAAAACCATGCAGAACTTCGCTACGCAATTGCAAACCACCCCACTTATTGCTTCAGTAAAAACAGAAGCCGACATGGAGGTGGCGCTGCAATCGCCGTGCCGCATTGTTTTCCTGCTCTTCGGGGAAATCTCGACAATCCCCGACCTCGTTCAGCGTGCAAGTAGCGCGGGGAAAAATGTCTTTGTCAACCTGGATATGGTCGATGGATTAGCACCTAGAGCCTCAGCAGCCCGATTTATTAAAGACCAAACAGCAGCCAGCGGAATTCTCACGAGTAAAGTCGCTGTATGTCGTGCGGCCTCGGAAATTGGGCTCACTGCTATTCTCCGCTTTTTCATGATTGACTCTTTTGCCTACAGCCAAGTTGCGCAACAAAGTGCATCGGCAAAAGCAGATGCTGTCGAGATTCTTCCCGGCTGCATTCCACGGGTTATTCGATGGATGAAAGCAGATGTGTCACTGCCAATTATTGCAGGGGGATTGGTGTGCGATATGCGGGATGTGACGGAAGCACTGAATGCTGGCGCATCCGCAATTGCCACTTCAAGTGCGGATCTGTGGGCTGTGGCGCCCCCTGCAGAATAGACTTGCAAAAGTGGCCCTTGACACAAGGTAGAGGGGGTGTCACACTCTATTCACCGCGACACTGTGGCCAGAAATGGATGCGCAGTGAAATGTTACTAGAGCTGAGAGAACAGTAACCCGCGTTGTCGGGGCTGTTCTCTTTTTGTTTGCCTCCCTGGCAGCGCTGGGGGACAAACAAAACACGAAGGAGTGGAGCAGCAGTGACAACAGCGAGAAAATGGATAAGTTTCCTTATCCTGGCAATGACCGGCGGTATTGTCTTCCAGGTCGGATATATCCGCTATGTCTTTTTGGAAGACACCTATAACGCCCTCAACCTCTCTGCACAAGACTACGGGAATATTGTTTCCGTCTACGGAATCGTCGCCATCGTCGGCTACTTTATTGGCGGCTGGTTCGCCGATAAATTCTCACCCAAATTGCTCGTCGCAGTGGCAATGATTGGCACCGGAATAGTTGATCTTCTCATTGCCATGGCGCCAGGATACGGCGCCACATTAGTCCTTCACGTCATTATGGCCCTATTAGGAATGGGGCTGTATTGGTCAGCGTTGATCAAACTCATCGGCATGTTGGGCGACTCCAATGAGCAAGGCCGCCTTTTTGGCTACCTTGAAGGTGTGCGCGGCGTTGTTTCAACCGTCGTCGGCTTTGCCGGTGCGTGGATCGTTGCTACTGCAGCCTCCACGTTGATTGGTGTCCTCTGGTTGATTCGCATCTACGGTGTATGTGCGATTCTTCTTGGTTTAGCTGTGTGGTTCATTATCCAAGAAGACCCCACCTCAGAGGCAGTAAAAGCACGTTCAACAGTGACCTTGCATCAACTTGCCTTGGCTGCGAAGAATCCGTACACCTGGCTGATTGGTTTATCCATTGCCTGCATTTACGCTGCCTACACCTGCCTGGGCTATTTCACCCCACTTCTCCAGCACCAATTTGGTCTCAGCGCCGCATTTATTGGAGTCATTGGTGTGATCCGCTCTTATGTATTCCAATTCGTGTCTGGGCCGGTATCCGGTGTCATCGCTGATAAAGTCGCGAAATCAACTCCGCGTTTTCTCCGATGGATGTTTATTGCCACGGGAATTATTTTGGCGGCATTCCTAGTATTGCCTAGAAATGCTTCATTTTTCTGGGCCGCGCTGACATTAATGTTCCTCCTGACCCTGGTGATTTTCGCCTGCCGCGGTGTCTATTGGGCGCTGCCCGGAGAAGTAGAAATCCCAGAAAAAGAACGCGGTGGAGTCATTGGACTCGCGTCGGGAATTGCCTACTTGCCTGACGCATTCCTCCCAGCCTTAGCCGCATGGTGGATCGGTGATCCCTCTGTCAGCCCAGCTATCCCAGAACAAGGTGGCGGCTACGTCACCATGTTTATTGTCCTCATTGTGTTGGCAATAGCAGGTGTCCTTTTGTCCACGATGATTATGCGCCGCCGCGAGAAAGAACTCGCTGAGCGCATCTAAAACCCACTACCATTCCTTTTCTCAAAACACACTATCCCCAATGAAATCCTCTTTGTGAGGTATATGCCTAAGGAGCAGAATTACCATGCATGTCACTGATTTCTCAATGGACCTTTTCCGCATCGACGGTAAAAACGCCATTGTTACCGGAGGAAACTCAGGTCTAGGCCTCGCCTTTTCTGCAGCACCCGCTAAAGCCGGAGCAAATATTTTTATCCCATCAATCACCACGGATACTGACGAGGTGCGAACAATTGTCGAGGGCGAAGGCCGTCGCTGTGAATTCCTCGAAATAGACATTACCGAACCTGGCGCATGCCGCCAGATCGTTGAAAGCTGCGTGGAGAGGCTCGGCAGCGTCGATATTGTCGTCAACTGTGCGGGCATCTGTAATCTCGGTGAAGTCGATGAATTCAACCGAGAAAAATGGGATCCAATGATCGCCATTAACCTCACTGCCGCCTTTGAGCTGAGCTACGAAGCAATGCCCTATATGCGCAAGCAGGGTAGTGGGAAGATCATAAATATCGCCTCACTCTTTTCTTTCCTCGGTGGACAATGGTCACCCGCCTATGCCGCGACAAAACATGGGATTGTCGGTTTCACAAAAGCCTATTGCGATGAACTTGCCCAATTCAATATCCAAGTCAATGCCATTGCACCCGGATATTTTGCGACCAAAATTACCGAAGCCACACGCTCCAACCCTGTCACAAACCAGCGGGTTCTTGACCATATTCCGGCTCAACGTTGGGGTGATGTCGCTGATCTTATGGGTGCCTGCGTTTTTCTTGCCAGCCCCGCTTCCGACTACGTCAATGGACACACATTAACGGTTGATGGCGGCTATCTGGTGCGCTGATAGCACGTGAACTACATACTGCGAAATTGAGGAGTATCCGTGATGACTACGCAAAAAACATCCACCCCAAATGACGCCGTAGCCGCGCTAGGCAAAATAGTTGGCGATGCGAATGTGATTACTGACCAGCAGTCCCTGCAGAAATCAAGCGTCGATCGCTTTAAAAAATACACCGCCCTGCACGGCATTTACGACGGGCCATTTCCTCTTGCGGTGGTAAAGGCCCATTCCACAGAGAAAATATCACAGGTTCTTTCCTGGTGTAATGAGCATGGCATAAAGGTGATCCCCCGAACCGGACGCACCTCGACCGAAGGTGGCCTTGAAGTCGTTGTTGAGCAGACGATTATTCTCGATGGGTCGGGGCTGGACAAGATCATCGCTATTGACCCAATCAATATGCAGGCGACAGCGCAATGCGGTGTGCCCCTAGAAATACTCGAAGAACAATGCCGCGCGCAGGGACTCACCATTGGTCACTCGCCTCAATCGAAACCTGTGGCCCAAATGGGCGGTCTGGTGTCTACGCGTTCCATTGGACAACTTTCTACACTCTACGGGGCCATTGAAGATATGGTGACCGGTTTGGAAGCAGTATTCCCTGATGGAACTATTACTCGGATTAAAGATGTTCCCCGGCGTGCAGCGGGGCCTGATATTCGGCACGTGATTATCGGTAATGAAGGGACCTTGTGTTTCATTACTGAAGTCACCGTGAAGCTCCACAAATACACTCCGGAAACCACGCGATTTGCCGGCTTCCTCATTGATGACATGGCAGATGGACTGAATGTCTTACGCCAGGTTATTACCGATGGGTATCGCCCAGCAGTGTGCCGAGTCTATTCTCCTGAGGATGCCCGCCAGCATTGGCAGTGGTCAGAAAATAAGTGTGTTCTTGTTTTTTCCGCCGAAGGTCCACAACCTCTTGCCGATGCGACAATTGCACATGCGATTGCCGTATCTGAAGCGGCCGGTGCCCGTAGTGTTGATCCTGACCTGATTGCCCAATGGTTTGCTAATCTCAACTGGGGCCTGGACAAAATCGAAGCCGAAAAAGAATGGATGCGTCAGCACGCAAACCTGGGATTTACCACTGAAATATCAGCCAATTGGTCAGTCGTTGTGGATATTTACCATTCCACCATCGAGAGAATTCGCCGCGAGTTCCCGCACGCCTCGGATTTAACAATGTTGGGCGCTCACTCTTCACACTCCTATATGAGTGGGACAAATCTGTATTTCGTCTATGACTACACCGTCAGCTGTGAGCCGCGCGAAGAAATACATGAATATCACATTCCTCTCAATGCCATTATTGTCGAAGAAGCGCTCAAACGCGGCGGCTCAATGGTGCACCACCATGGCATTGGTAAATATCGCACCCCCTGGACACGAGAAGAGCACGGCAGTGCCTATTACCTTCTCGAAGGCCTTAAACACCAATTCGACCCGAATAACACGATGAACCCCGGCTCAATCTTCCCACTGGACTCAGAGCAATGAGTACATATCTTATTGGCATTGACAATGGCTCACAGTCAACCAAAGTCACTATTATTGACGCTCAAGGCACTATTCATGCCACTGGTAAATGCCCATTGCGCCCAAATCGCATGCCATCCCCAGGAGTTGTCGAACACCCTGATGATGACTTGTGGGACTCTATTGGTGTTGCCTGCCGAGAAGCAATGGCGAACTTTAGTGGCCGAAAAGAAGATATTCGCGGCATCGGACTGTGCACAATCCGTTTTTGCCGGGCAATGCTCAAAGCCGATGGCACATTAGCGTCCCCTGTTTTATCGTGGATGGATGCGCGAGTCTCTAAACCCTATAGTGATCACCGCTCAGAAGTTGCGTGGGTGACCACATCCTCGGGGTATATTACCGCTCGTCTCACCGGACAATTCGTGGACACCGCCGCAAATTATGCGGGAATGTGGCCGCTGGATATTTCCACATGGAATTGGATGCCCGATGGGAAAGAATTCGACTCCTATGGCTACCCCAGAGAAAAACTCTTTACCCTCGTGCAGCCCGGTGAGGAATTGGGCCGAATAACTGCCCAGGCAAGCGTCCACACTCACCTGCCTGAAGGCCTTCCCGTCTACGCCACAGCAAATGACAAAGCGGTTGAAGCCTTGGGCAGTGGTGTGCGTCAAGAAGGCGATTTACTCGTATCTTTGGGCACCTATATCGCGGGAATGGCAATTGGTACTCATATTGCCGTTGACGCACGCGATTTTTGGACGAATTATGCGTCCCAGCCGGGCTTTTACCTTTATGAATCGAATGGTATTCGCCGAGGAATGTGGACCGTATCGTGGATGGCTGACGTCCTGCGGACAATAGGGAATCCAGCGGAGTCCATTGACGAGTCAGTGCGGCATTTAGACAGATTGGCTGCAGATATTCCAGCCGGTTGTGAGGGGCTTATGGTTCTTCTTGACTGGCTTGCTCCCACCGACCATCCGTGGCGTAAAGGCGCATTTTTGGGATTTGACGGCCGCCATAATGGAGTCCATATGTATCGGGCTGTTCTTGAAGCCATCGCCCTGACAATGCGTCTGCGAGTCACTGAAATGGAAAAGGAACTCGGAAAGTCCTTTAGTCGAGTCATCCTTTCCGGAGGAGGATCGAATTCTGATCTCGTCATGCAGATTTTCGCTGACTCATGGGGTATTCCTGCACTGCGTATGCGCATGAATAACGCTGTTGGGTTGGGCTCTGCGATGTGTGCAGGGGTGGGCAGTGGCGTATTCGACTCCTTTGATCAGGCTGTCCAGCATTTAGTCCGCCCTGGTGCGGAATTCGCGCCAAATAGCGCTAATACCCAGGTGTATACGCAGATGCTGCCAATATATGCGAGCCTGCATCATGCGCTTGACCCGGTATTTACCAGAAGCGCAGAAGTCTTCGGCTAGGGCAGCGCTTTCGGCACGCAAGAAAAGGGCGACAAAGACGGGGCATTACCTCCGTCTTTGTCGCCCTTGATTGTGGTGTGGAAGCGGCTTGAGCCGCCAGAGTAGCCCTCAGTCCTGCAGCGGCGGTGGGGGAGTGGGTGCACCTTCGGGAGGGAGAACGCGCGGATAGCGGGCTAAGGCTATTGACGAGGCCGGAGTAGAATCCGACGTAGATGCCTGCGTTGAAGGCGCAGCCCCGCCCTCGTTCGAGGTCCCAAGTACGGCAGCACGTGCGGGCGCGGCATCCCACCCACCATTGACCACCTTGAGTTGGACGAGGATCGCTGCGCCCAAAATGATCAGGCCAATGGCCAGCAGAATCATGGTGCCAACGACAACTCCTGGCCGGGCTCCATAGCCAATCAACAGGCCAAACCAGCCGAAGTCAGCATCCCCAAAGGTAGTGTTTTCGCCGCCCAGATTTCCCAATACCTTCAAGAGTAATGCGGGCAGGAAGGTAACGAGGAGGCCGTTAGCGAATGCGCCAACAATTGCGCCGCGCCGTCCGCCGGTGGCATTGCCATAAACGCCTGCCGCACCGCCAGTAAAGAAGTGTGGAACAAGGCCGGGCAAAATCAGCGCTAAACCAAAAGCGGGCCCGAGCAGCGCACCAAGGATAAACAATCCTGTCAATCCGCCCACAAAGGAGGAAATAAACCCGATGAGGACTGCATTTTGCGCATAGGGGAAAACAATAGGGCAATCAAGTGCGGGAATCGCCCCCGGAACAACGCTCTGTGCCAGCCCTTGGAATGCGGGAACCAATTCACCCAAAATGGTGCGCACACCGAAAAGAATCACGGCTACGGCAATGCCAAATTGGAGGCCTTGAGTCACCGCTTTCATCATGTAATTGCCCACGCTTGTTGCCCCCGGATCACCTTCGGCAGCACTAAAAGCAGTAAATGCTACTTCAGGGCCCTGACGCATGAGGTAAATGGTGGCCAACACCAAATACATCAGCACCATAGATAGTGCAGTGGCAACCATTGAATCACGGAGGAAACGTAAGGATTCGGGGACTTTAATGTCTTCAGTTGAGCGTGATTTACCTTTGGGGTCCACCGCGCGACCAACCGCACCGGAAACCACATAGCCCAATGTGCCAAAATGGCCAATGGCAATAGAATCATCACCAGTAATCCTGCGCGTCCAGGGATGTGCCAGGGCAGGTAATGACACCATAAGAACCCCCAAAAGCGCAGCGCCCACAGCCACCACAGTAAATGTGGGCATCCCCGCTGAGGCCATGACAATGGTAATCAGAGAAGCCATAAAGAGGAGATGGTGGCCTGTGAGGAACACATAATGTAACGGAGTAAAGCGCGCCAATATGAGAGCTACAACAAACCCCAGGATCATGACCCAGGAAATCTGTGCGCCATATTCTGCCTGAGCGATACCAACAATGGCCTCATTATTGGGGACAACGCCCTGAGCTCCGAGAGCGCCTTGAATGATTGTGCCCAAAGGGTTCAGTGAAGAAACAACAAGGCCAGCGCCGGCTCCCACAAGAAGAAAACCGAGAATGGCTTTAATCGCGCCACCAAGAACCTGTCCAGTAGAGCGCTTCAGAGCAATTAAACCGACAGCGGTAATAATGCCAATAAGAAACGCAGGAACGGCAAGGATTTCATTAACGAGAAATTGTGCGATGGAAACAATGACATCCATGAGTACCCTCCACACTACTTAGATCGCATAAACCCGACGCAATGCAGCATCGAGTTCGGACAGAGAAGTGAAATCATTAATGATTTCCATTGGGACGCCTACATCGCCGAGGGTCAATGCAATAGCCTCAGAAGTCATCACCACATCAGCTTCTTTTGCGCGGCCCTTCGCGGAAATGGTATCCGTTGCCTCCACATTGAGTAGTCGTGCCCACCCCCAGGCATCCAATACTTTCTCCAGTGTGTTTTTCAGGAAAAGGCTTGTCCCCAGTCCATTTCCACACACCGTGAGAATGAGTCCTTTAGAGGGAACAGCGTCCTCAGGGATAGGGCGCTGGGTTTGCGCCGTTGCAACCCGAGGTGTGGGGGTAGGCGGCGGGGCTTGAGGGGTTTTTGAACGCGCAGGTGACGCTGGCTTTTCTAAGGCCGCAAAAACCTCTTCTGTGCTGGCGGCGTCCATAAGCTGTTGTTTACGTGCGGGGTCAGCCAAAAGGCCCGCCAGCTCGGCCAGGGCAGCCTGATGGGCATCAGTATCAACGGCAACCAGCCCCATCACCAAAGTGACAGGGTCATTCTTTTTGTGCCCAAAAGACACCGGCTCACTGAGTCGAATAAATGACAAAGCCGTTCGTGACACAGAATTATCTGCGCGCGCATGAGGTAAAGCGAAGCCAGGAGCAATCACTACATATGGCCCATGCTCTTCAATTGAATCGAGCATGGCTTGGGTATAGGTGGGTCCGCATGCTCCGCAATCAACGAGGGCGGACCCCGCCACGGTGACGGCTTCTTTCCAATCGGCGACAGTGATATTGAGGTGTATAGATTCTGGTGTGAGGAGGTCTCTAAGAGTAGTCACAAGGTCACCTTCCTTACCTTTTCATGAGCACCGTTGCTTTATATTGAATTCTACATCCCGCTCTTTCTTTTGGGTAGATCCAGTCGAAATGCAGCGCGGGGAAGCTCTCCTCTAGTGCTAATCGCAGATAGGAGGAAGTTGTGTCATATTACGATTGGCGATTGCGCGTCGGAATAAGGCGTGCAGAATTGAGAATAAAGGCTGTTTCTGAGCCAACATGGATAAAGGCGGCAAGAATAGGGGAGAGAAGTCCGCAGGCCGCTAACGCCATTCCAATGAGGTCAATGGCGATAGTTCCAATAAAGTTCACCATCACGATTTTCCGTGCGCGTTGAGCAGTGTGAATAGTCTGCACAAGGTCACTGAGGTCGGAGGAGATTAAGATAATATCGGCGCTTTCTCGTGCGATTTCCGTTCCCGATCCCATTGCGATTCCGACATTAGCTCTGGCTAAAGCTGGTGCGTCATTTACGCCATCTCCAACCATGACAATGCTTCGACCTTGCGCGCGTTCAGAATCGATGGCCGCTAATTTTTCGTCAGGGAGTAGGCCAGCGCGTACATTATCAATACCTAATTCCTTGGCTACCTGTAGTGCAGCGGATTCATGGTCCCCTGTAATCATCAGTGTGCGCAGGCCTCGGCGGTGCAGATCCGCTATTGCTTCTTTTGCTGAATCGCGAATGCTATCTGCCAAGAAAATAGTCCCTGCGTACTGACCATTAATACTGACATGGACTGATGATGTGTGTGTTGCCGTATTAGCAAAAACAGGGGCGTCTGGAATAAGGGTCTGATTTCCTGCAGAAATAGAGGAGCCATTAACTTTTGCGCTGACCCCCAGGCCAGGTTGATACACAAAGTCCTCCGCTTCCCCAATAGGTACCTGAAGTGAGCGAGCGTGTTCCACAATGGCGCGCCCCAGAGGGTGTTCAGAATAGCTTTCTGCAGCAGCCACACTACTAAGAAGCTCTTTATCACTAAAAGGTGGATGTGCGTTGATATGGGAGACAGTTGGTGTGCCGGTTGTTAACGTCCCTGTTTTATCGAAGATGACCGTATCAACGGTGGAGAGCGCCTCAAGGTGGCTTCCGTCTTTGACAAAGGCACCACGTCGCGCAATTCGTGCTATCGCCGCTAAAACAGCTAAAGGTGTGCCAGCTGCGATACCACACGCACCTGCCACAACAACCACCGAAATTGTTGCCGGGAGATCGCGGGTAACAATGTAGGTTAAAGCAGCGCCAACAAGGGCAAAATACACTAACCATGCTGCTAAACGGTCAGCAAGACGTTGAGCAGGCGCTTCACTGGATTGGGCCTGTTGAACAGCAGTAATAATCCGACCAAATGAGGATTCAGTTCCCACTCGTGTGGCCTGGATTTCCACTGCACCAACATGATTAATTGAACCAGCAAAAACCTCACTGCCTGCATGAATGTCAATAGGTAAAGGCTCGCCAGTAATACGTGATTGGTCTACCGTGGAGTTCCCAGAAACGACAATGCCATCAACAGGAATACGCCCACCGGGTGACACAATGACGATGTCCTTTTCTGCGACTTCGCTTAAAGGGATGGTGGTGGCCTCATTATTTCTTCGGATGTGGACTGTATGAGGAAGAAAGGCGAGAAGTTCGGTGAGCGCATCACGCCCGCGGTCCATTGATAGGTCTTCAAGGATTTCCGCAGCGAGGACGAAAGTGATAATCACTAAAGCCGTGACCCATTCGCCAATGAATGCTGCGGCAATAATGGCAATAAGCATGGATAGTTCCATACTCATTTTCCGCTTGAGTGCGTCTGCATATGCTTCAGTGGCAATAGGCCAACAGCCTGTAACTAATCCGACAATTGCCAGTATGGGAAGCTGAGAGGAAGGCCAAGTAGCGCCAAGAGCTACCGCAATGGCAATAAGTGCGACAACTAAGGTTCTGAGAAGATCCCAGCGATCAATACGTTTCCATAAACTGCGTAGAGTGTGTGGGGATGGAATATCTGTCGTAACGGCATCCGCACTCATTGCTTTTCCTCCAGCTTTCATTGCCAGTAGACATCGGAAAATGCATATCGGTAGGCGAACAAGCGCATGCCTGTCCAAGCAGAAATACGCCCGTCAATGTTCAGTGCGGAGTCTAGCGAGTGGAAAAGGCTGTGCCTAGAGTCCACATCTGATCGCCTGTGGATGCGTTGAGAAATCTTGAGTCTCGGAATGGGGGTTGGGCTCCGCCCTCGTTTATCGATAAAGGTGGCCATTACTGCAAAGGATCTGCAACTGAAGTTCCCCATCACATTGTGGGCACGCAGGTGGGGGAACCTGTTGTGGCACAGCGTCAAGATACGTCTGTCCCCAATGGTGCAACGCCAGGAGTAAAGGAACGAGGGCGGAGCCAGATTCGGTGAAGTGATAGGCCCAGCGAGTGCGAGCACCAGTTTCTTGGTAGGCGGTGCGCTGAAGTATTCCCGCTTTCTCCAGAGTGCGTAAACGTGTGCTGAGGAGGTTTTTCGGGCATCCGAGGCTGTGGTGGATGTCGCTAAAACGTGTCATACCCCGTGCAATGTCGCGCACGATCAGTAGAGTCCACTTTTCCCCGACGATGTCTAATGTCCGCGCGATTGAGCAGTGGGTGAGCGATGGCTTGGGAGTTGACATGGGCACCTCAAGTATCTAGGTTTATTTTCTGAACCTAGCACAGACGTGGATCGAATGGAAGAGACCAAATGAAAGCCCTTGCCTTGAAAAAATATGGTCAGCCCGAAGAATGGGTTGATATGCCCTTGCCGCGGCCAGAGCCTGACCAGGTCGTCGTCAAAGTAGCGGCAGTGGGCCTCAATCCTTTAGATCGCATGATTGCTGATGGGCAATTTAAATTGCTTTTCCCTTATCGGCTGCCTCAGATTATGGGTAATGAATTTTCCGGGGTTATTACTGAGGTGGGCAATAATGTGACTGACTGGAAAATAGGGGATGAAGTTTATGCTCGTCCTAATATTCGGCACCTGGGGGCCTTCGCTGAATACATTGCCGTGAATGCGGCAGACCTTGCGCATAAACCAGCAAATCTTTCTTTTGAGGAAGCAGCATCCTTGCCATTGGTATTGCTGACCGCAATCCAGGCATTTACCGAGAAAAGTACGGTTGGCCCAGGGGTAACTGTGTTTATCCAAGGTGGCGCTGGCGGGCTAGGTGCCATTGCGATTCAGGTGGCAAAGTATTTAGGTGCAACGGTGGCAACCACTGTGAGTGCCAAGGATATTGACCATGTGAAAAAACTGGGCGCGGATATTGTTATCGATTATCGACGTCAGCGTTATGAGGAGCATATTCACAACTACGATATTGTGCTTGACACTATTGGAGGTGAAGAAACCTATCGGGCGATGACGGTTCTGCGCCCAGGTGGCCAACTCATTAGCGTTGTTGCCGCACCTGATGCTGAATTTGCCCGCCTCATCGGCAAGCCCATAATGGCGCCAGTCATGGCTTTTATGAGTAGGAAACAACGGGGCGCCGCGAAAAAACTCGGGGTGAACTATTCCTTCCTTTTTATGCGCGCAAATGGGGCGCAACTCGCTTCTTTTACTCCCGTGATTGAGGAGGGATTAATCCGACCTTTTATTGGGGAGGTTGTGCCATTCGATGAACTTCCGCAAGCGTTAGCAAACCTTAAGCAGCCGAAGAAGACCTCGGGGAAAGTTGTTGCTGCCCTCTAGATTTGAGGCTTCAGAGTCTTCAAGGAGGAAATATGCGCTCATTCGTTACCTATGTTGGAGGGGCTGTGGGGCTTATCTTTCTTCTTGCCGCGTGTGCTGCACCTAGCGGGGCTCAGTCTTCCGAGCATCAATCTGGCAATGTGCAGGCGATGAGTGGCGCTATTCAGGGGCGGTCTGGGCAATCGGCAGCTCAACAGGTAGGAAATCGGAGCCCACTATTGACCGTGGAAAACTCCAATTGGGGTGAGGTGTCGAATGCTGAGGATTATTTATCACGTGAAGTCGCGATTGTTTATGGCGACGGGTCGGTGGAGTTTTATCGCGAATATAATCTGAGGGGAAAAGTTGATCAGCAACAGCGCACATTAAGTGAGGCAGAATTTGCTGATTTGCGGCGTCTGCTTGCCTCTTTCGATGGAGACTTAAGTAGGAAAGCAGGAGTTGATGGCGTGGGGTGGAACTTTACGATTCACGACTCTGAAGGAGCAGTGACGAAAAGCGGGGAAGGGTATCTCAGCAGCAGCCCGTCCTTTGAAAAGATTGTCGATGTGGTGATGCCACAGCGCCTCCAGGAATAGGGCCCCGTCGCGGGAGGCTGTCTTACCGCTGTACATGCAGGTCATCATTAACGAGGGCGGGGTTGATCTGATTCAGAAGGACTCCGATTTAGTGCATCTCTGCCTTCTTACAAGCGCCCACACGAGGAGGTTGTCGAGTATGATCGACAAGGGTAAGACGTCCTTGCTATGGAAGATCGTATTATTCCTCGTCCCCGCTATTTCGAGCGGATTAAGCCCAGAGTTCCTCTTCCAATTCGATCTTCCCCATGGAGAGAATACGGCTGCGAATATCAGGATCTGCCCATAGGTGCGCAATATGAGAGGGGACAATCTGCCAGGAAACGCCCCATTCATCCTGACACCATCCACATTGTTCCGCCTCCGCCTTCCGCGAGAGCCCTGCCCATAAAGCATCCAATTCAGCCTGCGAGGACACGCTTGCCGAAATGGAGACTCCCGGAGAAAAAGTGAAATCGTGGAATGTTCCCGAGTCCATTGCGGCAAACCAGCGGCCACGCAGAGTGAAATTAGTAAATTGGATTGTGCCAGCATCTAGTGGGCCCTTTTCGTCATAGCGAAGAAGGGACTTGCGTTCGCCGCCGAAAAGGCTCATCCAATGGTTGGTGGCCGCTTCACAATTGCCATGATTGCTCCCGCCGAACATAAATGCAGGAATGAAGAACGGTGCAGGTTCGCCAGCCGGGTCAGTCAACATTAACTGCCAGGTAAATCCAAAGCGATCCCGAACCCATGCATATAGCGGACTAAAAGGATACTCGCCTAAGGGCATTAGGTCCCCGCCCTCGCCCAACTGTGCATGGCATTCCCGAAGGTAATCGCGGGCCCCATCCTCGCCGCCAAAGAGTAGAGGGTCGAAATTTAATACCCCGCTAATAGAAGGATTGGGCGTGTAACTTTCATCCGCCGCCAAAATCATCAGCTGCTCACCGTGAATCGCAATCTGCGCGACATTTCCCGATTTCTCCACCGTCACATCGCGAAAAATCTCTGAATAATAATCAATGGCCGATTCCAGAGGCTCGGAAATCCATACACAGGGGACAATTGATAGATCGCTCTTTGTCATAGGGGAAGAATAGGTGTCAATAACTGAGACCCTGGCATTAAGGCACAATGGGCGTGGCGCTACCCTGTATAGATACCGCCGCCCCGCCCTCGTGGATTGTTGTCCACTTCCCGAAGTGCCCCTGAAAAGGCCCTAAGACCAAAGTCCTAGATTGTGTGACCAACGCACCCGTCCAGCTTCCGCCACATATTGGCTAAGGGGACTAAGTTGGGGTTATGGCGAATACTACGATTCAGAATCCTCCTGTTGCTCCTGCATTCACCGCCTCTGCTGAGCTCACCGCGAGCCTGCAGCGTGCACTCGTTGACGTCACCGCCCTGAGCCTGGTGGGCAAGCAGATCCACTGGAATGTTGTGGGCCCGAACTTCCGTGACCTCCACCTGAACCTGGATGAGGTTGTTCTTATCGCTCGTGAAGGCTCTGACCAGCTGGCCGAGCGCATGCGCGCTATCAACGTCTACCCCGACGCACGTCCTGAGACTGTGGCGTCACAGACCTCCGTGCCGCAGGCACCTGAAGCTGCTGTGATCACCGCTGACGCCGTGAACTACATTGTGTCCGCGATTAACGCTGTCACTATCACCCTGCGTGAAATCCACAGCGTGGTCGATGATGCTGACCCCTCATCTGTTGGCATTATTGAAGACCAACTGCAGCGTCTTGAACAGCAGTCATGGTTCCTTTCCGCTCAGAACTACAGCTGAGCGCTGAGCATCTGGCGGGCTCAGTCCGCCAATAACAAAACTCCCTGGTGCGCCAATAAAGCGCGCCGGGGAGTTTTCGCTATTTCGATATAATGCGCTATGCGCACAGAGATTTGTTATCAGGGTAAGCTCTTTCCATCAGATCCAGAAAAGACTGTTCCCATTTCAATGGGGCTATCTCGCGACGGGATAATTGTCCTGTGGGCTAGTCGTATCGGCGCAGAAGAAATACTCTCATGGGGCGATGCTGGCATTGCGATGTCAACGCAGACGCCTCAAGGGCACTCAGTATCTATTGCGCGTTATAACTCAGATGGCGATTTCCTTTCCGCTACTTCTATCGAGAACTTCTCCTTATGTTGGCCATTTATTGGCGAATTCCCTAATGGAGATATCTGTCTTGTGGCGGCACGATGCGCGTTTAACCAGGGGCAACCAGAAAACAATGCGCGGATTTATGATTCTGACGGGAATTTCCTACGTGAGGGCTGTTTTGGGGATGGGGTTGAGCATTTAGCCATCGACGATAATGGTCTGATCTGGGTGGGCTATTTCGATGAAGGGATTTTTGGTAATAGGGGCTGGGATAACCCTTTAGGTGCGGCAGGAATCGTTGCCTGGAGCGCCGATTTTCATAGGAACTGGGAAATGCCCGACTATCTTATTGCTGACACCTATTCGCTGAATATCGCTAATCAAGAAGTCATTTCCTGCCCCTACACAGGCCTTGACAATGACTTTCCATTTGTCAGGATTCGCGATGGTAAAGCGACAACATGGGAAACTAATAGTGAAGTAAGCGGTCCCTTTGGAGTTGTTTCTAATGGCTGGGAATATGTAACGATCGGCAGTTATGAGCATTCCTTAGCCTTTTCCCGCCATCTCCTTGAGGGAAATAGACTCCGTTCCTCGCGTAGCGGGGTGTTATCCATTGACGAGGGCGGGACTGCACTGCTCGAAGGGCTCCAAGGGAAGGATGAGCAACGCCGCAAAGCTGGCCCCGTTTGGGACAAAGTTATCTGTCGAGGTAGGGTAGCGCACTTTTTTGTTGGCTCTCACTGGTTTACCTACGAGATGGAATAGGGGAGGGCCGGACCTGTCCCGCCTAGGACTGCATACCTCTGTGGGAGGTATTGATGGGTGCGCAATCCCATTGTGGCTGCGGTTTGTGCTGCGGCGGGACTTGCCTCAAGGCATAGTTTGTTTCTCAGGGCAGAGTTCGTGTCTCAAGGCACCGTTAAATTGCGAATTAACGGTGCCTTGAGCGACAAAGTATGCCTTGAGCGCGGAACTATGCCTTGAGAGTCGAACCATGCCCCAAGGCGCCGCCTCGCCCTCGTAAATGAAAGTGCAGGTGCGATCTGAGCCCTGCCAGCACCACCGCCACCACCCTGATTGACAAATTGCCGATTTCAGCGATGACGGATTATCGATTTCAGCGTTGACAAATTGTAGACTTCAGGTATGACGGATTATCGATCTCGCGTGGTTGATAGCGAGTTAGCTGCGAAAATGTCAGCTATGGGCGCTGTTCTTATCGACGGGCCGAAGGCGGTAGGGAAGACCTTCACTGCCGAACAGGTTGCGGGCACGATCATGCGTATGGATGTTGACCGAGCTGCCCGCGCTGCACTAGAGATCGATCCGGACCAACTTTTTCGAGCCACACCGCCCATCGTCTTTGATGAATGGCAGGAAACCCCCGACCTGTGGAACCTCGTCCGCCGTGCCGTTGATGACCATAAAGGCAAAGGCTTGTATATTTTGACCGGTTCTTCTCGCCCTCGCGATCAGGCGCGAGTGCACTCTGGGGCTGGCCGCATAGGACGGCTCCGAATGAGGCCGATGTCCCTTGTCGAGTCGGGACACTCCAGCGGAGAGGTTAGCCTCAAGGCCCTTCTCAGTGGCGAAGAACCAAGCGGTACGCCGCTTCCTCTGACCATTACGGATCTTCTTGAGCGTATTGTCATCGGCGGTTGGCCAGATTTATTGGAAGCCGACGAGTATGACAGCAGGATTTGGCTTCGCGATTACAGTCGCAATATTGCCGAAATTGATGTGCCAGGACTGGGACCACGGCGGAATCCAGGAAATATCACCCGGCTCCTAACAGCATTGGGCCGCGCAACGGGCACGCCGCAAAACCTTTCGGCACTCGCGCGAGATGTCGGTGGGGCTCGCGGTCCGATAGCGTCCGAAACACTCACCAATTACATGGAAGCACTAGAGCGTCTCATGTTGATTGAGCCTCTTCCCGCCTGGCAACCGCATATGCGTTCAAAAACGCGTTTACGTACCTCGCCTATACAGCACTTTGTCGATCCCTCGCTGGGAATTTCTACTCTCGGCGTGGACAGTAATGCACTTGCACGCGATCTTGAAGCAGCAGGACTCCATTTTGAATCGATGGTGCTCAGGGATCTTCGCATTTATAGTCAGTCTCTTGGTGCTCAACTCTATTCCTGGCGAGATTCACAAACAGGTGCCGAAGTTGATGTGATCCTCGAATACCCTAATAGCTCCTGGGCAGGTATCGAAATTAAAATGGGGGAGTCTGCAGTGGACAGCGCTGCAGAATCACTTTTGCGTTGCGCGCAGAAAATTGATTCCGATAAACACGGCGACCCAATAGCGCTAATAGTAATAACAGGCGGCCGCTATTCCTATCGTCGTCCAGATGGCGTCTGCGTTGTCCCCATTACTGCACTTGGGCCGTAGTGAGTAGATTCTTTATTCGCGAGGGCGGGGGCGCTATTAGTTACCCGCCACCGCCCTCGTAAATCTGCCAATGAGCCACGCTACTTTCTCAGCGTGAGTTAATGGCGCAAGATGAGTCGATCTGGGCACAATCGCGAGTTTTGCCTGCGGTGCAGCGCGCAAAAACGCCTTCTCAGTGAAGCGCATCTGATCAAACTCGCCATTAATCAGCAAAACTGGCCGATTAACTCCCCCTAAAAGCCCCGGACTGCAACTGGCAATAATCGAGTTCCAGATTGCTGGCAACTCTTTATACTTCGGCACATCAGGAACTTGCTCTTCCCTGACACCTAATGCACGCATTACCGTAAGGCGCGTTTTTGACACTTTATCAGGGTGGGCGCCCTGAGCAATCCGCCCATAGATACGATAAACGCCAGCAAGACGGTGAATAGGATCTCCAGTGGCACCAATTAATATAAGGCCACTGAGGTTGCGCCAATTCCGCACCGAATAAAGGGTGGCGACATATCCTCCGAGACTGTGTCCTACAAGAATGACTTTTTGCCCAGGCGCCCGCTTATTCACAGCCTCGGCAATAGTTTCCACTGCTGCCACTAAAGACCATGACTCATCAAAGCGGCTTCCGTGCGCCGGTAAATCAATAGTGACAACGTCGCATTCGGGAAGGAGGTCGGCATAACCCAACCATTGGGCAGAAGAAGCCATTGAACCGTGAATTAAAATCACTAGTGGTTTCATGATAGGCCCTGCGAATTACCTGCGGAAAACCTGGACAGCGTCAGCAACGGGTGTGTCACCATCGGTGGCTTCAATAATCACCCGAGAAATATCCGGCTGGTGAAGTACCTCGTCAATAAGAGCCGCGACATTCTCGCGTCGAATATCCCCGTATTCAACGGCCCAACCCGCATGAACTCGCCCATCGCCGGGCTCATTCTTTAATGTCCCGGGCCGCACTATTACCCAATCTAAAGGCGAAGCTGCGAGGAAAACATCCGCGCTTTTCTTCACACGCATATAGTGTTCAAAGCCTTCGCGTGGTGTTTCTCCTCGCAAAGCATCGGGGAAAACAGAGACGAGAATAAAACGAGAAATGCCTGCCTGTTGAGCCGCTTCAACAGCTTTTTCTAGCCCTTTGCCGTCAATCAATGTGGTTTGATCAAGGCCTGTTCCATGCGCACCCGCAGAAAATACAATAGCGTCATGTCCAGCCATTTTCTTAGCCAATTCTTCGACACTATCAGCGATCAAATCGCCCAATAATGGCTGACCGCCTGCATCGCTAATACGCGCAGCCTGCTCAGGCTGACGATGCAGCCCTGTGGAAATATCACCACGTGCAGTTAACAACCGAGTTAGCGGCACGCCAACTCCGCCAGCTGCGCCAATCTGAAATACGCGCATCACGTTCTCCTTGGCAGTCGTTGCGTTAAGGTGGCAGGCATTGTCACCTATGAGCTACCACAATGGCTGATGTAGATATCGGCGTTTGTGACCCTCTTAGCTTCTCATGTGCTGATAGATCTGTCTTGGGGAAGCAGGTGGGTCAGGCAGCGCGACATCGCTCTATCCCTTCAGAGGCATCTCCATTAGGCTGACCTAAGTAGTTCGTCGATTGTGCACTGAAGGAGCCCCAATGACCTTCGTCAATATCACTGCCTTAACTTTCCCTGCCGGTGCAGAAGCGGAAATTGAGTGTCGTTTCGCTGCCCGCCAGCGTGCAGTTGACCAGTCTCCAGGTTTCCAAGGTTTCGAATTGCTTCGCCCTGTAATCGGCGAAAATCGATACTTCGTGGTCACCAGATGGGACACTCGTGAGTCCTACGAGGAGTGGCTGACTACCCGCGTCGCTGATTCTCATGCGAATGACGAAAAGCGTGGCATGAGTATTGACGTCCTCGGATTCGAGGTCGTTCAGCACGACGAATAGGTAATTCCTCCAGGGCAATTCACGAGGGCGGGGCAAGCCTGGCGCAGTGCCATGTGTATTAAGGCGTGCCCCGCCCTCGTTACTGGTATACCCAGCGAATCACTCAGAGCTGCACGACGCTAAAACCGACCCCATCAGGGTCTGCGCATCGTCCGATCCGACCCCACGGAGTGTCTGTCACCTCAGAAAGAAGCGTGCCGCCCAGGTCGCGTACGCGCTCACACGCACTATCGGCATTGGCGACAGCAAAATAGATCTCCCAACCCACGGGGAATGAACCCCGCTCGAATTCTTGGGTCGTCGAACTTAGTCCAACCTGAGCCTGTTCACCAGGCCCATTTGTGACGAATTCTAAGGAGGGGTCAAGGATCTGAGGATCCCAGCCAAAGGCCGTGGTAAATAACTTGACTGCCGCAGAGAAATTCCCGCCATAAGCCTCATGCCATACGGGGAAACCTGCCTCGAATGGAGTGGGGTCCTCCTCTTTTGGCAAGGATAAAAGGCCAATACGTAATCCGCAGGGAACTCCAACTGCAGCGAAACTTGTCGTGTCATCAATAGGAGTTGGCGGGGTGAAAATAGTGGCGCCACCATCCTGCGCGCGCTTGGCTGCTAAAGCCACGTCCTCAACCCCAAGTGAAACGAGCCAACCAGAAAAACCAGGATCGTTTCCTTCTGCGGCAATTGCTGGCTCGAAACTGGTGAGTAACCGCCCGTGGTGAGTGACAGGGCGATTCAGCGGCATATCGTCAGTGGGTGCGTTAATTTCCCAACCGAAAAGTGCGGCGTAGAATTCTTCTGTCTTTTCGCTGGCGCCATAACGCTCTATCCATAATGGATTGCCTGAAATTCTCGTGTGAGATGCTGCTGTCATAAAAGCCTCCACAGTAGTGATTGTTCGCCTTTAGTGGTGTCTTTATCAGCCTAATAGAGAATGGCGAATGGATACGACTCCAATCCTGCTCTTTTTGCTGGCCAACGCGTCCACCAGCGCAGACTCCGATCGCTAGACAGAATAGGCAGCAGCAAGGGCAACCAATAGTGGTGGATAAATTTCCCTGGAAGGATGCACAGATAAAGTGATCTCAGTTTTCTTACCGCGTGGCTGGAGGGGAGCGGAGCCAAGTGCAACAAAAGGCGTGAGGGGCGCTAAATGTTCTTCGGGGTCAGCGCCACTGGGAGTTACTGTGGCGAGAATGTGATGAGCGTGAGGAAAAATAGGTATTTCCACGTCAATAATGCCTCGTCGGAGTGTGCCCGAATAGGGGAGACCGTGTGGAATAGGGGCCGAAAATGTGCCAATCCATTGAAAAGGAGCCGGGCCTAAAAGCGGACGAATCTGCTGCGGGATATCAAGGTGAATGCGCGCGGTATAGGGGCTTGCTTGTGTAAAAATACTCCGCTCAGGCAATGTTGATTCGGCAATTCGATCTCCAGATCGTCGGAATAGTCCAGGAGCTACCCCCACTGCTTTGGTGAAACGCCGAGTAAATGTTCCCACCGAAGAATAACCCACTTCATAACAGGCTTCGGCGACTGTGGCATCCTCTAAAAGAAGGAGCCTTTTTGCTTCATGAAGGCGAATCATTGACAAATATGCCACCGGTGAAAAGCCAATATAGCGGCTAAAAAGTCGGGTGATATGGGATTCGCTATAAGCCAGGTGATCGGCCAGGTCGTAGATAGTGAGGGGCTGTGCATAATGCGCGCGCAAAAAGCGCAGTGCCTGTATTGGCAGATGGGTATGCAGGTGATTATGTGCGTCGGAAATGACGTCCCCGTGCTGATCCGCTGGCTCAGACATAGCGTCACCCTAGCCTTCCGCTGGATCCTTTGCTGTTGATACGAGGGCGGGGTGCTTCTTCAGTGGACTCCCCCCACGTGACCGGAGTCAAAAATGACTGCGGTTCATTTTTGACTCCGGTCATGTTAGTCTTCCCGCATGAGTGACCGAGTGGCCCGGCGGCGAGCCGAGGTGAGAGAACGAATCTTCACCCAAGCCATGCGCCTTTTTGTTGAGCGAGGATTCGATGCAGTGACTGTCGCCGAAATTGCTGACGCCGCAGAGATTGCCAAAGGGACTTTCTTTACGCATTTCCCGTCAAAGCGGGATATTTTCCGCTATCTCGGCGAGCAACTTGTTGACGTGATGGAAAAGCAGGCGCCCACTCAGGGCGGTGCACGTCATCGCATTGATACCGCCCTTAACGCTGCAGCGACATGGATGGAAGACAATGCTGACCTCGCTCGGATGATGCTCCAATCCCGTAGCTTTAATTTCTCTTCCGATATTGGCTCGCCTAGTCAGCAGCGTTTCGCAAGCCTTATTACTGAAGCTCTGACCCTGGGCGTAAATAGCGGTGAGTTGCGCGCTAACCTTCCTATTTCTGACGCTGTCGTGCTGATCCAAGGAATCTGGTATGTCAACGTCATTCAATGGGCCGCCTCTACCAGTGATCGTCCCCTTAAAGACTATATTCACTCCGCCCTCGATATTGTTTTTCAGGGGGCCGAATGATTGTCTTCCGGGGTATTAGCTCAAAACTTGCCCCTTCATGGGCGGTCCTTATAGCGGCTGCATTAGGGCTTGCTGGCTCAGCTCTAATGCAAACACTCTTAGCCAATGCCAGTCCGAGAATAGTCTCAGAACTTAATGCTCACCAATGGTATGGATTAGTTAATGGCACCTATCTTATTGGCAGCGCCACTTTTCTTTTTATTGGCGCAGGTTGGTCCGATAGGGCAGGTCAAAGAAAGATGTTTATTGCCGGGCATATATTTTTTGCTACCGGCAGCCTACTCACAGCTTTTTCCTCAACAGCGTTTATCCTTCTCTTTGCCCGCGGACTTCAAGGAGTGGGCACAGGATTGTTAGCGCCTGCGGGCCTTGCCGCAATTGGAATGACCTACACTGACCGTTCCCAACGAGGAAAAGCTCTGTCACTCATTGCTGCTATTCAAGTGGTGGCTAATGTGATTGGCCCTCCCCTTGGTGGCTGGTTTACCGATGGGCCCGGGTGGCGATGGGGAATAGCTCTGATCTTTCCCACGAGTCTTGTGTGTATTGCCCTGGCCTTAACCTTTCCTAATCGCAGGGCAGAAATACAGTGGTGGCGAATAGATCTGGCGCAACAACTTCACCTCTGGCGTAGTGGCGATATCGCGAAAAATATCCTTCTCGCTGCCGCCTGTGGACTCGTGGGGATTTCTGCCCTCACCTATGCTCCACTTCTCCTCCAAAGCGTCTATCAGGCCAGTGCCGCACTCTCAGGCCTTCTCCTCTTGCCATTAATGGTGGGAATGGGTATTGGTGCCGCTATTGCAGGGCATCTTGCCCACCTGAAATGGGTGCGCACTTTCGCATGGATTATTGCGCTAGCCGGATGTATGGGTGCCCTTATTCCCAGTCTTTGGCCCGCTGTTTTCTCCCTAGTACTGGCAGGAATGGGCAGTGGAATGATCTTTCCTCTTCTTATTCTCGACGTGCAGAATAATGCCGATCCTGAATATATGGCGCAAACGGGCGCTGGTATTCAATTTGGCCGCACGGCGGGCGCTGCTATTGGCGTACCAATCTTAAGCCTCTGGATTATTAGCGGCCTCCCAATGGTGATCGCTATGAATGCTCTTTTTGCCTCCCTTGCTCTCGTTTCTCTCTTTGCTCTCATCCTTCAAAGGAGTGCGTCCAAATGATTATTCCCCTCGAATCAGTCACCCGCACAGACTTAAGCATTGGCGGTGGAAAGGCCGCAAATCTCGGTGAAATGATTCAGGCCGGTTTTCCCGTGCCGCCTGGGCGTATTGTCACAACTGATACCTATAAAGAAATGCTCGCAGATATGAGGGTCGCCCCTAGCGACTCAGAAGACAGCAGTGAAGGTATCCGCACACGCATATCCGGGGCTTCACTGCCAGAACACTGTCTCACCCAATTAACTGCGGCTACAGCGCAATTGCCTGGCCCTTTTGCTGTCCGCTCATCAGCTACCGCTGAAGACCTCGATGACGCCTCATTCGCTGGGCAACAAGAAACCCTTTTAGGTGTTCTCCACGCAGATCTTCCAGCCGCTATTTGCCAGTGCTGGGCATCCTTATGGAGCGAGCGTGCTATCGCCTATAGAAAAGAACAGGGAGTGTCGGATGAACATATCGCTATTGCGGTTGTTATTCAGCAGATGATTCCCTCCGATAGTGCTGGAGTCGCCTTTAGTAGGAACCCGCTCAATGGCGCCGAGGAAGTCCTTATTGAATCGTCATGGGGCCTTGGGGAGTCAGTAGTGTCAGGCGCTGTTACCCCTGATGCATATATTGTGGGAAAGGATATTCAGCACAATATTGGTCTCAAACAGACGCGAATTGATTTGGCTCCAGGTGGAAATACGCTCACCACTACTGTGGCAAATCCTCAGGCTCCATCCTTGACGGATAGACAGATCTACGACATTGCGGATCTTGCTCGCCGAGTAGAAAAACACTATGGCATTCCCATGGATATTGAGTGGGCGATTCACGATGACAAGCTCTGGCTTCTCCAAGCCCGACCTATCACTACAGGAATATCCGCTAAAGAGGATGTCACGCGCGAAGTCGCCTCAGAAATCTCCTATTCCTATCAAAAGGGCCTGCATGGCATGGTTGCCCGATTTATTCACCGTGACCTTATCGAGCATTTCCCGTCCCCATATCCGCTCGACCTGTCGTGCTTTTCCTTCATTATGCGCATTATTGCTTCCGCAGGGTCGGCAATGGGCTTAGAAATCCGCAATGCTAATGATTTGCTCACAATGAACGAGGACGGGGTTGCCTATATTCGCAGTCCACGAGTTTCTCTACGTCATGCCTGGCGCCTACCTGGGCATTTACGCGCCACCGGACGTCACAATCCGCGGGCATGGCACTCAGGCCCGGGGAAAAGAATCGAGAACGCGACCCGAAAATACGCTGCTCTTACCCCCTCGGATCTGAGCGATCAGGATTTAGCGGGCACTATGGACCTTCTTATTAAGGAGGGTATAGCTATGGAAACTCAGCGCGTGCAATACCTCATCCGTTATATTTCCAGTGGTGCGATTCTCCAGGCTTACCTTCGCCTTGCCCGTGCGCCCTTTAATCAATTCGATCTTCTTGGTGAACTCGATTATGTCAGCGCCACTATCCTAAAGAAAATGGCTGCCTTAGCCAGCTCTGCCCCACCTGAAGCTTCCCGCCTTCTCGCCGAAAAACCCATCAATATCGGCGCCCTGAAAAGCACTCAATGGTGGACCCGCGTTGAAGAATTCCTCGATATTTACGGTGCCCGAACGACAACAATGTATCAGCCATTTTCGGCCACCAGTTGGCGAGAGGATGTCCCTGGATTCCTCTCATTATTAGCAATGAGCGTCGATACTCCTGCGCCCCGGCCTCGTCACAAAAGACTCACCGAAAAAATTGCCGCCAGATTACCCCGCTATATGCGCCCCAATTTCCATCGCACCCTCGACGATTTCCGCCAAGGGCACGTCATGCGGGAAATCTCCGTCCTCCAATTTGAAAACCTTGGGGCCCTCCTCCGCTCTTTCGCTAAAGAAGCCGGGCAACGCCTTCACAGTCGCGGCCTTATTGACCGCCCCGACCAGGTGCTCTTTTTGACAATGGAGGAATTGCTCGCCTATTTGCGGGGCGCTCGCTTCGATATTTCCGCAGTGGTCGCTAAAAGAGAGCGCTCCCGCCCTCGTGCATTACGGGAATGGACTGGTGCCTTGCGTGCCGCCACAGCGCAGATGTCCCAGACAAATGCTGAGACATTAAGGGGCGTTCCTGCCAGCCCAGGAATAGTGACCAGCACTGTCCGGATTATTCGTGAACCTGCCGATTTTCCGCGTCTTCAGCCTGGCGATATTTTGCTTTGCCACACAACGGATCCCGCCTGGACGCCGCTGTTCGCGCGCGCCGCCGGGGTGATTACCGAGGTCGGCGGGCGCCTGTCCCACGCGGCGATTGTTGCCCGCGAATATGGCATTCCCGCGGTGATGGGAATCAACGGCGCGCTCCACCTGCCCGACGGGGCGCGTGTGGAAGTCAATGGCAATAGGGGAGAGGTGAGCCTTCTCGATACTTTCAGATAGCAGCGCGGCACAGGACACTCCCGCTGCGGTAAACCAGGGCGCAGTTGACACCGAGCTGCCATCCTCAACGCACGCAAAAGGGCCGCAGCCAAGCGGCTGCGGCCCTCTCTGCGAAGGTGATGTGATGACGTCAAGCAAAGTGCTTGAGCATCAGATCATGAACGCGGCGGTGGGTTCTTCCACAGTTCATCAAGGGTGATCGAACCGCCTGGCTCCTGCTTAGCAGTGTCGATATTGATGAAGTTGAAGGTACGCCATTCATTGGTGACCAGCTTGGCGCGGGACAGACCAATTCCGGGGAAGTAGCCGCCAAGGTCACCGTGACGGGTGTTGACCTCGGGGTAGTAGTCGCCACCAATCTGGACCAGGTACTGAGCCTTGTTGCGGTCGTCGGCCTTCTTCGAGTCGTCGACCACGAGGCGAGCCTTCATTGTCACGTTAATCGCTTTAATGTCAGCAGTGTCGATTTCGGTGGGGGTGCCCCAACCGTGGAAGAGCGAAGCCTTGCCTTGGTCGTCGCGATCGCGAGGAGGCAGCACTGCGGTGTTCTGACCAGTGGTGTCCTTCAGGTTGGAATCGCGCAGCCATTCAGACAGGCCCCAGTTGTAGTCTCCACCTTCAACGGGAACCGAGTCGAGGGTGACCCACTTATTGGTGGACTTGCGCAGAATGTGCACCTTGAGGGGGGTCATTTCGACGCGAGTATTGGTGGCCTGGTTCTGAGGGCCAGGGGTGATGTGCAGCCATGGCTGAACGGCGCCCCAGTATTCGCCATCGAGAACGTGCTTATTGTGTGCGGGGACATTGTCCTTGAAGTACTGAGGAGTGTTAGCCCCGGTTGCTTTATTTCCTTGGACGACGTGGCCCGGTCCGTGCAGACGACCCCAAACCTCATCACCGAGTTTGACGTCGTTGCACCGTTCCATGTCGTCAATCATGTTCTGGATGTAGTTGGGTGCATCCTTCACAGTTGCCTTCGGGGTTGGCCACGCGCACAGCGGGTCCCGAGGTGGCACCTTGAAAGGCACTTCAGTTGACACTACCGGTGCGGCCTGCGCTTCTGGCGCGGGCGTTGCTACCGCGGCAACCGATAAGGCCAGCGTCCCCGCTGCCAGAGTTGCCAGAACTTTCTTCATGGGGATTCCCTTTCTGAAGCGCACCGTCCCTGATTTGGGCGCTTCGCAATTGAGTCTAAAAGGAGACCATGGGCTTGTGAAGGCAATTTGGAAGCGCTTTCATTTTTCTGGGCGTATCACTTTCGGAGATTTCCCGTATCTATCCCTTTCAGGGCCTATGTTTATCGCCTGTCAGTGAGGTCCCTCACTTGAGAGAAAAATGGGATAGTCTTGACTCTCTCTTGACTGAAACCCCTTTCAAAGGGGACTGTCCCTGACTATTCCATGGCAAGTGCTCCGAGTTGGCGGCGAATTTTCCACGCCCATACCCGACCTAAGTAAAGAATCAGTAGGTGGAAAGGTGTCGGAAAATTCCTCTGCTGATATCCCTCATTTCTTCATCAGGTACCGTGGAGGAATGGATACTCATGATGATCAGCGTTGGAGTGGTAATGGCCCGTGGGGCAATATGAATAACGGGATGAGAATCCTCATTGTTATTCTCTCCGGTTTCCTTGTGCTCCTAGCTGGATATGGTCTTATTGAGCGTGGTTTTACTTCCTTCTTTGAGGCGCCACAATCCTCTGGCCAAAGCACAGTGACGACAATGGGGATATAGGTAGCGGCAGCGCATACCTATATCCCCATAAAGCCCGCGAGTGGCAGTAGCTTATTCGCTTAAAGCGGCTGCTACAGCCAACTCCAATGATGCCTGGAACAGTGTTTCCCGCTCGGTCGCAGTCATATCTTTGGAGTGGTCGAAAAGATGATCTGAGACCGTCAAAACAGCCAATGCTTGACGACCGTATTCAGCCGCAACTCCATATAAAGCAGCTGCTTCCATCTCCACACCGAGCACCCCATAACGTTCTAACGCTTCGGTTTGTCCTTCTGGGGTGAAATAGAAATGGTCGCGAGAAATAATTGTCCCAGCATGGACGTTGCCAGAAATGCGGCCTTCTTCCTTTGCGCGTTGGCCCGTTTCCCAAGCAATGCTCGCCAAGCGGAAATCTGCCACAGCGGAAAAATTCACGCCAGGAATCCGCAATTGATTCATGGCTGAGTCAGTATGAGCGCCAGTGGCAATAATGACATCGCCAACCGAGACATTATGGGAAATGCCGCCAGCGGTACCTACACGAATAATCCTCTGGACGTCGTATTGGCTAAAAAGTTCAGTAGCGTAAATGGAAAATGACGGTTGGCCCATTCCTGAACCCATCACGGACAGGGGTTGTCCATTGACAGTTCCCGTAAAACCGAGCATTCCGCGGACGTCATTCACCTGGCGGATATCGCTCAGGATCAATTCAGCAATGCGTTGGGCGCGCTTGGGGTCGCCGGGCATGAGTACTGCGGGGGCAAAATCTCCAGGCTCAGCAGCAATATGTGGGGTGGCCATGAGAGTCCTTTCGTCGGCAAAATCGTCCCCAAGAAAAGAATGGACGAGGGCGGGGCGCGAATAACTGTATTTTCTCATATCCACCCGAAAGGGAAGGTGGAAGAGGCAATGTCTGACTCACGGCAGATCTCACCTCTGCTCTTCGTCTTGAAATGCCAGTGAAAACGTGCTCTGTGAACGGTAACGAAAGACTGTGTGATTGTGTCCGTGTAGGGCTTCGGGGGCCACTCGGATAGGAGAAAATAATGTGACTCCACTCACCTTTCCTTGCCTCGTCAATGAGATGAGACCGGCATCTCATTTGGTCATCTTTCTGCACTGCCCCTTCCTTAGTAACCCCGAAATTTCGGGCAAAAGTCCTCTGTGTCTCATAGCGTCACTAGGTGACCCATGTAACAATCAGGTAACAAGCATTCACTTCTGGTCAGTACTACCCCCGCTAATGGTCTACGGTGGTGCTCACATCGCAATGGCGCACCCACGCTGACAGTTCCGTTAGCGTTAACGTCATTGAGAAGTCCTACAGCAGGCACAGAGCAGTACCTGACTCCACAAGGGGTGAGAAGTGACGAACTTACTTGAGCTAAAGGGGATCTCGAAGACATTCCCCGGCGTTAAAGCGTTGTCCAATGTGGACATTGATTTACGTGCTGGCGAAGTCCTCGGACTCTGTGGAGAAAATGGTGCCGGAAAATCGACCTTAATGAAGGTCCTCACCGGCATCTATAGCGCGGATCCCGGCGGAGAAATCTGGCTGCATGGCAAGCACGTCCAGGTCAATAACCCAAACCATGCGCGCGATCTGGGACTGAGTATTATCCACCAGGAACTCAATATTATTCCTGACCTGACTGTCGCCCAGAATCTTTATATTGGTCGCCCCGGCTCCCACAAACAAGGTTTTATTAGCGACCGCGCCCTCGTGCGTGAAGCCAAAGAACTTTTCGAGCGCCTAGGGATGGATATTGATCCCACGGCCACATGCTCGGATCTTTCTGTTGCTCGCCTGCAAATGGTCGAAATCGCCCGCGCTCTGTCCTATAACGCCAATATTCTGGTGATGGATGAGCCCACCGCGGCCCTGACAACTCAAGAAACCGATGCCCTTTTCGGTCTGATTCGCGATTTCGTTACCCCAGAAACTGGCCTGATTTACATTTCCCACCGTATGCCAGAAATCGAGGAAATCACTGACCGCGTTTCTGTTCTCCGTGATGGCCAATATGTTGGCACCGTCACCACTAAAGACGTGGAAATGCGCGAAATTATTTCCATGATGGTAGGCCGGGACGTCCCCACAGATGCCCGCCCGAAGATCAAAGCAGGAACGGGTGATGTCGCCCTTAAAGTCACCGGCCTATCCACACGCTCCCTCCTTAAAGACGTCTCCTTTGAAATCCGCAAGGGTGAAATCCTTGGCTTTGCTGGCCTCATGGGTGCTGGCCGTACCGAAGTAGCGCGCTGCGTCTTTGGTGCTGACCCCCGCACCTCAGGCACCATTGAAGTCCATGGCAAAGCGGTCCCCATTCGTTCAGCCCGTGAGGCGGTTGCTCAGGGCATTGGATACCTGTCTGAAGACCGGAAACGCTATGGCTGCCTTCTTGATCAGGACATTAAATTCAACTCCGTGATCTCGTCAATGGATCGTTTCACCAGTGCGGGTGTGGTGAACTCCGGCAAAATCGATAAAGAAGCACAGACCTATGTGGAACGCCTGCGTACCCGTACCCCCTCAGTTGACCAACTGATGCGGAACCTCTCGGGCGGAAATCAGCAGAAAGTCATTATTGCGAAATGGCTGATTCGTGATAGCGACATTCTCATCTTCGATGAACCCACCCGCGGCATTGACGTTGGCGCGAAAGATGAGATTTATGAACTCCTGGAATCCCTGGCCTCTCAAGGCAAAGCAATTATGGTGATTTCTTCGGAGCTTCCTGAAGTCCTGCGTCTATCCCATCGCATTGCGGTCATGGCGCACGGCCGCATTATTGGCACCCTCAAGAATGAGGATGCCACCCAAGAGAACATTATGGAACTGGCCACCGTCGGTCAGGCCGAAGCGAATGGAGCAGTTGCGTGATTGCCTTCCTGAAATCCCAGATGCAGCTGATTGTTGTCACGCTGGCACTGGTTGTCGTGTACGTCTACTTTATGTTTGCCGCCAGTGGCTTTGCGAACTTTGGTGTGTTCACGGATATTCTCCAGCAGGCTGCCTACCTCGGCGTGATGGCCTTTGGCGCAACATTCGTGATTGCTACCTCTGGCATTGACCTGTCAGTTGGCACCGGCTTGTCACTGGTCGCAGTAATGTCAGGTGTTTTCCTTGCAGGTGACTGGTTGAATCTGCCTCTGGGCCTCGGCCTTGCTTTGACCATTGGCGTCGGTGCTTTAGTAGGTGCCATTAACGGTCTGAATGTATCGGTGCTGGGGCTACCTCCCTTTATTGCCACGCTCGCCATGATGATGGTGGCACGAGGCCTCGCTCTCATTATTTCCAAGGCGTCTTCCATTAACGTTCGCAACCCAGATTTCATTGCATTATCTGGTGGCCAACTCATTCCTGGAATCCCTAATGCGGCTCTCATATTCCTTGTTTTTGCTGCTGTTGCTGCATTTCTCATGAATAAGACCCTTCTTGGTCGTTATTCCCTTGCTATTGGCTCTAATGAAGAAGCCACCCGCCTGTCTGGCGTTAATGTACGGCTGTGGAAAACCATTATTTACACCGTTGCCGGTATTTTTATGGCCATGGGCGCTATCCTTTATGCCGCACGTTTTGGTCTCATCCAGCCCGCTGAAGGCCTTGGTAAAGAACTCAATGTCATTGCCGCAGTCGTGATTGGTGGAACCTCCCTCTCTGGTGGGCGTGCCTCCATTTTCGGAACCCTCATCGGCGCACTCCTCATGGAAACTCTTTCTAAAGGCCTGACCATGATGGGCGTGGCAAATGAATGGCAATTCGTTGTCATCGGCATTGTCCTTTTGCTGGCAGTGTTCGCTGACAATATCCGCCGGGCCCGCGCTAAAGCGGTCTAAGCGGATCTGATCAACGCCCTCACAACTCCATCATCTTCCCAAACACAATCGGACCTCCCGGTCCACACTCAGTGGCGAAGCACCCGTTTCGTCACCCCACGAAAGGAACACTAATGCGCTCCATTGGACGTGTCGCTGCCGTTGTTGGCGCGATGGCCCTCGCATTAACTGCATGCTCCACCAGCTCCGGTGGCACTGCCGCCTCCGGTGGTTCGGCTCCTGCCTCAGGTGACGCAGCTGCTTCAGGCGAGGCTCCCCAGTCCGCCGTCACCGACCTGTCCGGCGATGTGCCCAAGGGTGACGGAAGCAAAACCATCTACCTGGTTTCCAAGGGCTTCCAGCACCGTTTCTGGCAGGCCGTGAAGGAAGGCGCCGAACAGGCTGGCGCCGAATACGGTTACAAGATCCAATTCGTTGGCCCTGCCGACGAACAGCAGGTCACCGAGCAGATGAACCAGCTGACCACCGCTCTGGGCACTAACCCAGCCGCCATTGGTTTTGCCGCTCTCGATTCCGGCGCAGCTGAGTCCATCCTCAAGCAGGTTGACGCTAAGGGCATCCCGGTGATCGCCTTCGACTCTGGCGTTGACTCTGATATTCCTGTGACCACCGTGTCCACCGACAACTACGCTGCCGCGCAGGAAGCTGCCAAGCACATGGTGGAACTGACTGGCGGTAAGGGCACTATCGCCCTGGTCTGCCACGACCAGACCTCTGCAACAGGTAAGGACCGCTGCAAGGGCTTCCAGGACTACATGAAGGAAAACGCTCCTGATATGAAGGTCCTCGACCCACAATACGCTGGTGAAGTGGGCAAGGCTGCGGACACCACCAAGTCCATTCTTCAGGCCAACTCCGATGTTGTTGGCGTCTACGGCTCCAACGAAGCATCCGCCACCGGCGCTATCCAGGGCGCTAACGAACTTGGCAAGTCCGAAGTGAAGGTTGTTGGCTTCGACTCTGGCAAGACCCAGATTGCCGCTATTAAGGATGGCTCCCAAGCTGGCGCTATCACCCAGTCACCCGTGAAGATGGGCTACCTCACCGTCAAGGCCGCCATTATGGCCATTAATGGTCAGGAACTGCCTGATCGCGTTGACTCCGGTTTCGCGTGGTACGACAAGACCAATATTGACAGCGAAGACATCAAGGCCAACCTCTACGAGTGAGGCCACTAGGGGAGTGGGGCGGGACACTATATCCCGCCCCGCCCTCGTTCCCTGAAAAACCACTGACCTTCCCGCGCATCACGGGCAGGCCACCCGCACCATAGGATCCGAAGGGCCGCGCAATCAGCACCCCCATCGAGACCCATACCTAAGGAATTGAGAAGGGATATGACCACCCACCCCCGTATCGGTATCCGCCCCACTATTGATGGGCGCCGCAATGGCGTTCGCGAAAGTCTGGAAGACCAGACCATGGGTATGGCCCAGCGCGTCGCCACCCTTTTTACTGAGAACCTCAAATACCCCGACGGCACCCCAGTGGAATGCGTCATCGCTGACACCACCATTGGCCGTGTCCACGAAGCCCAAGCCTGCGCCGAAAAATTCCGCGCAAATAATGTGGGCCTGACTCTGACGGTGACTCCCTGCTGGTGCTACGGCACGGAAACCACCGATATGGACCCCACAATGCCACACGCTATTTGGGGCTTTAACGGTACCGAACGTCCGGGTGCTGTCTATCTTGCTGCCGCCCTGGCAGGTCACGCACAAATCGGTATTCCCGCATTTGGCATTTACGGCAAAGACGTCCAAGACGGCGATGACGAAACTATTCCCGATGACGTTCGCACTCGACTTCTCGATTACGCACGCGCAGGCCTTGCTGTGGCACAAATGCGCGGCGAAGCCTACCTCTCCATGGGCTCCGTTTCCATGGGTATTGCAGGCTCCGTTGTTGACCCGAATTTCTTTGGCGCCTACCTCGGCATGCGCAATGAATATATCGACATGTCGGAATTCACCCGCCGTATTGAAGAGGGCATTTACGACCCCGAAGAATACGAAAAAGCCCATGCGTGGATCCGCGAAAATCTGACCCAGGGTAAAGACTGGAATCCTGAGGAATGGCAATTCCCCGAGAAATACGATGACTGGTGGTCTTTTGTCACAAAGATGACCCTGATCGGTCGGGACCTCATGCACGGCAATCCTCGTCTGGCTGAACTTGGCTTTGTTGAAGAAGCCGGCGGTCATGGCGCCATTGCTGCAGGCTTCCAAGGCCAGCGCCAGTGGACTGACCATTTCCCCAATGGTGACGTCCTCGAAACCCTACTCAACACCAACTTCGACTGGACTGGTCCGCGTCAACCCAGCGTTTTGGCCACAGAGAATGACTCCCTCAACGGAGCCTCCATGCTTTTTGGCTACCTGCTGACCAACACCCCGCAGATCTTCTCTGATGTGCGCACCTACTGGAGCCCAGAATCCATCGAGCGCGTCACCGGATGGAAGCCGGAAGGCCGCGCCGCTGCTGGTCTGTTGGACCTGCGTAACTCCGGTTCCACCACTCTTGATGGCGCTGGCAAAGCCACCCGCGATGGCGAGCCCGTCATTAAGCCCTGGTGGGAAATCACCGAAGAGGACCAAAAGGCCACCTTGGAGGCCACCACCTTCCACCCAGCCTCCACCGGCTATTTCCGTGGCGGCGGTTTCTCCACCCACTTCCGCACCTCCGGCGAAATGCCAGTGACCATGTGCCGCATCAACTTGGTGGCGGGCCAGCCGGTTCTGCAGATCGCTGAAGGCTGGACTGTGGAGCTGCCCGACGAAGTCGCCTCAACCATTGAAGAGCGCACAAACCCCGAATGGCCAACCACCTGGTTTGTCCCGAATCTGACAGGCGAAGGTGCCTTCACCTCCGTCTACGAGGTCATGAATGCCTGGGGCGCTAACCATGGAGCCATTTCCTATGGTCACATTGGCGGTCAGCTCATTACGCTGGCGTCAATGCTGCGTATTCCCGTGAATATGCACAATGTCCCCGCCGAACGGGTGTTCCGCCCGAAGGCGTGGAGCCTGTATGGCACGGCCGATCCTGAAGGCGCTGACTACCGCGCCTGTGAGGCTTTTGGTCCGCTGTACCGTTAAGGCACAGCCCACTCCGGGTGGTTTTCTCCCTCCCCTCCACCCGGCCCCCGCCCTCGTCGAATTTTTTCCGAGGGCGGGGTGTGGGGCTGCCTCACCCCCCTCTGACTTTTAACTCCTGCATAATGCGACCTTTTGGCCCATAATCGACGAAGATGCGGGCCACGGGCAACGAGCCGTGGGAAATGGACCATGGACCACAATCCCTGGGCCTACCTTCCATACAAGGCCGCCCACCCTCAGCACTCCCTTGCCCCATATCAGCCCTTAGACGGAAAGGCATTCTCATGACCACTGCACTTGCCGTTGACCTCGGCTCTGCCTCCGGACGCATCCTGGCAGGCACCCTTGAAGATGGACGTATTGCCATTACGGAAATCCACCGTTTTAAACATGAGGCCCAACGTCAAGACGGCCACCTCGTGTGGGATGTGGACACAATGTGGGACGAGATTGTTCAGGGGCTGCGCGCAGCAGTTGACCAATTTCCGGACGCTTCTTCTGTCTCAGTAGACACCTGGGGTGTTGATTTTGTGCCGCTGGATGCCAACGATCAGCCAGTTGGCCCAGCGCGCGCCTACCGCGATGAGCGCACCACCCGCACCCTGGACGCCTTCCGCGAGCGCGTCAGCGACCGTGACTTTTTCTCTTTGACCGGTATTGCTCCGGCCACCATTAATACGGCGAATCAACTTTTTGCTTTGCGGGCCGAAGAACCCGAATTGGCTGAAAAAATCCAGACGATTCTCCTTCTCCCGGACTTTTTCGCATGGAAACTGAGCGGCGTTAAGGGCTGGTCGCGCTCGATTGCGTCATCAACAGGGTTGTGTCAGCCGGGCTCTGGCGCCTGGTCCGATGAGGTCTTCCGTCTTTTAGAGATTCCGCGTACCTGGGTGGGGTCATTGGAGTCAGATCTGACGGTGGTTGGCCCGTGCACCGTCCCAGGATTAGAACATTTAACTGTGGTGCGTGGTGGCGCCCATGATACGGCGTGTGCTGTCCATGCTTTGCCGATTGACGAGGGCGTTGACGCCTGGTGGTTGTCGTGCGGGTCCTGGTCTGTGCTGGGCGCAATGGAAGATCATGCGTTGACAACGGATGCGGCTTTTGAATTGGGGATGACGAATGAGTCGCGCACCGATGGGGGAGTGCGTCCCTTATTCAATATTACGGGTATGTGGATTTTGCAGGAGTTGCAACGTGAGTGGGAGAGGCAGGGCCGGCCCACGGATACTGATGAGTTGGTGGCGGCTGCCCGTCAATGCCCGACTCCTAATGCGTTGATTAATCCTGATGATCCGCGTTTTGCGGAACCTGGGGAGATGGTCGAAAAGATTAATGCTGCCCTATCCGAAGGGAACGAGGGCGCAGCCGCGGTACTGCCGGCTTCTGACGCTGAATATGTGCGTCTCGTTATTGAATCTTTCGCTGCGCGTTATGCGCGCGGTATTGATGATCTTGCAGCGATTACGGGGCGTCGCCCGGAGCAACTCAATATTGTCGGTGGCGGGTCGCGTAACCATCTTCTGTGTGACTTGACGGCCACAGCGGCGAATATGCGCGTGGTGGCTGGCCCTGTCGAGGCTTCGATTCTGGGTTCTCTTCTGGCTCAGCTGGAAGTTCTTGGCCATGTGGATGCCGCATCGCGTCCTGGCATTATTGCTGCTACTGCTCACACCCATGTCCATGAGCCTCATGTTGACAAATAAGCGGGTGTCACAATCTGACGTTGCCCGAATGGCCGGTGTGTCAACGAATACCGTGTCACGGGTGGTGCGTGGAGATCCAGAGGTGTCCTCGGAAACTCGCGCGCGGATTGAGGCCCTTCTTGATGAAGTGGGGTATCGCCCGAATTATGCGGCCCGGTCGTTAGCGTCACGGCGCACAGGGGTGCTGCATATTGCGCTTGCGGCGCCAATGTTTCACGGTCATGGTCGCACGCTCTTGGCGGTGATGAATGCGGCGTCATTGGCAGGTTTCCACGTGTCGGTGTCGAATTTGTGGGAGCGTGAAGGGCGCCATGATAGTGGCTTGGCGCCTTTTGATGTTGATGCTGTGGTTGTCCTTGGTGGCCAGGATCCGACAGTGGAAATGGCGCTGCAGGTTGGTCAGCGTGTACCCACTGTCTTATTGCTGTCGTCGGAGCAGAAATTGTCTGGGGTCTCCACTGTTGCGGTGGATAATATTCGGGGGTCTCGCCTGGCCACGGAACATATTGTCCGCCAGGGTGTCGATGATATTGTGCATCTGGCTGGCCCGCGGTCGTGGGGGGATGCGGGCACCCGTCAACTTGGTTTTGAGCAGGTTTGTGCTGAAGCTGGAGTTGAGGGCGAGATTCTTCCTGCTGATTCGTGGAATGCCCGTGACGGGTACGATGCTATTCGTCATTTGGCTGATTTGCCGGTGGGGTTGGTATGTGCCAATGACCAATTGGCAATGGGGGCGATTCGTGCCATCCATGAACGCGGGGTGCCTATCCCACGGGGGGTGCGTGTGGTGGGCTTTGACGATATGGATGGAGCTGATTGTTTTGTCCCGCCTCTGACCACTATTCGCCAGCCTTTTGATCGTGTGGGACGCACGGCAGTGCGGCTTGTGCGCCAAATGCTTGATGGTGAGGGCGTAGCTGATGTCCTCATCGAACCGGAGTTGGTTATTCGAGCAAGTTCCACACCCTAAGGGCGGTGTCCTCATCGTCGAGTGAATCCACTGTTCCATTAGTGAAGGAGAAAATCATGTTGTACGGTCCGATGACTCATCCGCAGTTTTTGCGGGCTTTGGCGGCCAGTGGCCACGGGTCGAAGATTCTCATTGGGGATGGGAATTATCCGCATACGACGGGGGTGAATCCGCGTGCGGAGTTGGTGAGTTTGAATCTGGCTCCAGGTTTGCTCACGGTCAGCCAGATTTTGGCGGTCCTGAAGGACACTATTCCGATTGAAAAGGCTGAGCTTATGGTGCCCGAGCCTGGTCAGCCTGAGATTGATATTCCTGCTCATAGGGAGTATCGCGAGACTTTGCCCGATGTTGAGTTTGGCGAGATTCCTCGTTTTGCTTTCTATGAGGCTGCCCGTAGTGAGGATGTGGGCATTATGGTTGCCAGTGGTGATCAGCGCCTGTATGCGAATATTCTTCTCACTGTTGGGGTGCGGCAACCCGGGCAGTAGTGGCGTTTTCCGCTTTGCCCCGTTCTCGTTGATTGTCATTGACGAGGGCGGGGCTCCTCTTTTCCTACCTGCGCACATTGCTCTCATCTGCCTGTTGCGCACTTTCGTTTTACTGACTACTCTTGGGGTAACAGAAAGTTAATCGTCAAGGAAGTCGTCATCTGTAAAGGAGGGAGCGCCAGTGACCCGCCAAGAACGCGCAGACTTTATTCTCGATCGTCTTGCCGCTGAAGGTGAAGTTTCTGTTGCCAGTCTTGCCGATGACCTGGGCGTTTCCCTAGTGACTATCCGTACCGCTTTAAAGGACCTCGAAGAAAGCGGTTATCTCATGCGCACCCATGGGGGAGCGCGCCCCACTGCCTACCGCAATATTCATTTGCGCCAAAGTGATCGTCCAGAGCAAAAAGATCGTATAGCGAAAGCCGCGGCCGCCATGATCCGCGACGAAGACCGCATTATGATCGAGGCCGGCACCACCTGCAGTCAGATCGTTAAGTACCTCAGCGCTCACCGGGGAGTGCAGATCGTGACAAACTCCGTCCTCGTTTTTGCCAATGCCCGATCCAATCCGAATCTGACAGTCACCCTGACAGGCGGGCAATTCCGCCCCGAATCTGAATCCCTTGTCGGCCCTGTCGCAGAACGTTCCATTAACTCATTCAACGCTCGCCTTGCTTTCCTTGGCACCGACGGGGTCAGCGCTCACCGGGGCCTGACCACCCAACTCGTAGAAGGCGGCCAGGTTGCCACCCTCATGCGTGAGCGCGCTGAAGAAACCTGGCTGCTGGCTGACTCCTCAAAATACGGGCGGGTTGGCTTTGTAAGTTTCATGGGAGTTGACGCCATTACCGGCATCATTACTGATGATGAATTGGCGGAAAGTTCCAGAGAAGAACTGGCTGCGCACACCATGGTGCGCATCGTCTAAGGAGAAGAACATATGGCCACCACAGTTGTGATGCCTCAGCTCGGAAATTCCGTCGAATCCTGTCTCATTATGTCCTGGGAAGTTGCCGTCGGCGACACCGTCACCGTGGACCAGACCCTGTGCTCTATTGAAACTGACAAAGCCACAATGGATGTCCCCAGCACTGAAGCTGGTACTGTCCTGGCCCTCCTGTGGGAAGAAGGCGACGAAGTTCCCGTTAAAGATCCCATTGTGATTGTGGGCGAGTCGGGCGAAGATATTTCCGCACTTTTGCCCGCTGGCTCTGCATCCAGCGACGAGGGCGGGGCCGACACTACTGAGGCTGACGCCCCCGAAGCGGCACCTGCCACTGCCGCGCCTTCTTTTGCGACCACTGCCTCTACTGGCGCGATTTCTCCACGCGCTCGCGGATTGGCTGCCGCTAATGGTGTTGATACCGCTGAACTGACCCAAGGCTCTGGTCCGCATGGCCGCGTTATTGAACGCGATGTTCACGCCCACTTAGCGGCTACGCCCGCCCGCACCTCCGCTGCTATTGCTGCAGGTGGCACTGCTGCGGCCGGAACCGGCATTGGTGGCCGAGTCACTACTGGCGATATTGCTGCCGCAGCTGCTGCCCCCGCCGAAGCGCAAGTTGCAGTTAGTGGCGCACCCTCCGCCCTCGCCACTCTTCCTGCTGCGGAATTCCCTGGCGCCACCACCGCCACCCCGCTCAAAGGCATCCGCAAGGTTGTGGCCGAACGTATGCAAGCCTCGCTGGCTGAAGCGGCACAACTGTCCTACACCGTCTCCGCTAACGCCGCTGGCCTCCTCGGCTTGCGGAAGAAGCTGAAGAACTCCGACGAATCCCTGGGTCTCAACGCCATTACTATTGGCGACCTTGTGGGCTACGCCGTGGTGAAAACCCTCGTCAAGTACCCCAGCTTTAATGCCCACCTGGCAGACGGTACCCTCACCACCTTCGAGCAGGTCCACCTTGGTTTTGCTGCAGACACCCCCCGCGGCCTCCTCGTGCCCGTCGTGCGCAGCGCCCAGGCAATGAGCCTGAAACAATTCTCCGCCGCCTCCAAACAGCTGGCAGCTGACGCCATTGGCGGCACCATTAACCCCGACCTGCTGTCCGGTGGCACCTTCACCGTGTCCAACCTGGGCTCCTTCGGAGTGGAAACCTTTACCCCCATTATTAACCGGCCACAAACCGCCATCCTTGGGGTTGCTGCTATTACTCCACGGCCCACCGTGGGCGCTGATGGCACCATCGGTGTGGAACAACGCATTGGATTCTCCCTGACCGCCGACCACCAAGTGATTGATGGAGCCGACGCCGCCCGATTCCTCCGCGACCTCGTGGCCGCCATTGAAAATATCGACGTCACCGTCCTGGCCTGACATATCTCATCTGAAAGAAGACAACACACTCATGAGTGATACCCATTTCGACGTCATTGTTCTCGGGGGCGGCCCCGGCGGATATATTGCCGCCGAAAGACTTGGCCACGCAGGCAAAAAAGTCCTCCTCATTGAAGAAAACGCCCTTGGTGGCACCTGCCTTAATGTCGGCTGTATCCCCACAAAAACCCTGCTCAATGGCGCAAAAAACTACCTCCACGCCAAAGAAGCAAGCCAATTCGGAGTAGATGCCACAGGCGTCACCTTCGACTGGGGCAAAATGCAAGCCTGGAAAGAACAGGTCGTATCCGGCCTGGTCAGTGGAGTCGGCGCCGCCGAACGTAAAGCCGGCGTCACTGTGGTGAGCGCCCGCGGATATTTCAATGGCCCAGGATCAGTCACCGCAGATGGCACCACCTACACCAGTGAACATGTCATCCTTGCCACCGGCTCAGTCCCCGCCATGCCGCCCCTACCAGGAAGCGAGAATAACCCCGCCATTGTGGACTCCACCGGGATCCTTTCCCTCGAAGAAGTCCCCTCACGGCTGGCCGTCATTGGCGGCGGCGTCATTGGCGTCGAATTTGCCTCCCTTTTCTCCACCCTCGGGTCGGAAGTGACCGTCATTGAAATGGCGCCGGAAATCCTGCCCTTTATGGATGACGATATGGCCGCACAACTGCGCGGCGCCATGAAAGACATTACCTTCGAGCTGGGCTGCACCGTCGAATCCCTTGACGGCGCCAGCGTCACCTACTCCAAGAACGGCGAAAAACACACCCTTGACGCTGACATTGTCCTCATGGCTGTGGGACGCCGCCCCGCCACCAGCGGATGGGGCGCCGAAGAATCCGGCCTCGACATGAATCGCGGCATCGTTGTCGATGACCGGATGCGCACCAACCTGCCCAATGTCTGGGCCATCGGTGACGTCACCGGACGTTCCCTCCTGGCGCACGCTGCCTACCGGATGGGCGAAATCGCGGCCGCCAATATTCTCGACCCCACCGCCCACACCCGCGGCGAAGTGATGCGTTGGCACACTGTTCCCTGGGCCGTGTATTGCCTGCCCGAAGCAGCAGGGGTGGGCCTGAGTGAATCCGCCGCCAAAAAAGAGGGCCGTGACGTCCTCGTGGCAAAAGTCCCCGCACAAATGTCAGGCCGCTTTATTGCAGAAAACGGCTTTAAAGCACCAGGATCCGCCAAAGTCATTGCTGATCCCACCACCCACCAGATTCTCGGCGTCCACGTCCTTGGTGCCTACGCCGCCGAAATGATCTGGGGTGCGCAAGCCGTCCTCGAAATGGAACTCACTGTCGAAGACCTCCGCCAAGTCGTCTTCCCGCACCCCACTGTCTCGGAAGTCATCCGAGAAGCTGCCTGGGCAGTGAAAATCTGACCCCGCCCTCGTCCACAGCCCTCACACTGTCGTTAAGGAAAGAAGAAAATGACGAAGTCCCTCATTGTTGACCCGGCTAAGGTCCGCGCTCGCGGAAGCCTGACCCTACCGGAAATCCCGATTAACACATATGAATTTGACCTCGACACTGAAGTCAAGCGCTACGGGAAAGACGGTCTTTTCCGGATGCTCGCCGACATGATTGTTGTGCGTGGCTTTGAGTCCATGCTGGACTCCATTAAGAAAACCGGCGAATGGCAGGGCATTTCCTACAACCACAAAGGCCCCGCCCACCTCGGTATTGGCCAGGAAGCCGCCTATGTTGGTCAGTCTTTCGTTCTGACCCCCGACGACCAGATTTTTGGCTCCCACCGCTCCCACGGCGAAATCCTCGCGAAATGCTATTCCGCAATGCGGCAAATGGAATCGGGCCACCTCGAAGACATTATGAAGGGCTTCCTTGACGGAGAAACCCTGTCTTTCGCGGAACAAATCGACTACACCGATACCGCTGACCTGACCGAAAACTTTATTCTTTTCGGCGCCCTGGCAGAAATCTTCGCCCGCAAATCCGGCTTTAACCGTGGCCTGGGCGGCTCAATGCACACCTTCTTCCTGCCTTTCGGCTCCTACCCGAATAACGCTATCGTTGGCGGCTCGGCACCGGTAGCCAATGGCGCGGCCCTCTTTAAGCGTATTAACCGCAAACCCGGCATTGTCATCTCCAATATTGGCGACGCAGCTATGGCCTGTGGCCCCGTATGGGAAGCCATGAATTTCGCGACCATGGACCAATTCGCCACCCTGTGGCGTGAAGAAGATGGCGGCTACCCACCCATCCTATTTAACTTCTTCAATAACTTCTATGGTATGGGTGGTCAGACCTTCGGTGAAACCATGGGTTACGAAGTCCTCGCCCGCGTAGGCGCAGGCCTCAACCCTGAGGCCATGCACGCCGAACGCGTTGATGGCATTAACCCCCTGGCCGTCGCCGATGCCACCAGTCGTAAGAAGAAGATCCTCGAAGAAGGTCGCGGACCGGTCCTCATGGACACCCTGACCTACCGCTTCTCCGGGCACTCACCCTCGGATGCCTCCTCCTACCGTAACCAGGATGAAGTGGCCCTGTGGGAAGAAGTCGATTGCATTAAGAGCTTCTCCGAACTCCTCATCTCCAACGGCATCACCACTCAGCATGACATTGACGAATACACCGCTCGCTTTACCGAGAAGCTCGTCAAGGTCCTCAAACTGGCCACCGACGAAGACAACTGCCCGCGCGTGGCCGATGGGTATATCGAGACCGTCATGTTCTCCAATACCCCCACCGAAGCCATGGACGAGGGCGAAGCCGAAATTACTCTTGAAGGCAACCCTCGCGTCGCTGCCCTGGAAAAGAAGATCCGCTCATCAGTAGACGAAAACGGCAAGCCCGTGTCCAAGATGAAGATGTTCCAATTCCGTGACGGCCTCTTTGAAGCTCTTCTCCACCGCTTCTCCATCGACCCCACAATGGCAGCCTGGGGCGAAGAAAACCGCGACTGGGGTGGCGCCTTCGCTGTCTACCGCGGCCTGACCGAAGCCCTGCCCTACCGCCGCCTCTTCAACTCACCCATTGCAGAAGCCTCCATTGTGGGCGCTGGCGTTGGCTATGCCATGGCTGGCGGACGCGCCGTCGTTGAACTCATGTACTGCGACTTCCTTGGACGAGCCGGCGACGAAGTCTTCAACCAGATGGCCAAGTGGCAATCCATGTCAGCCGGACTGCTAAAGATGCCCCTGGTCCTGCGCGTATCCGTAGGTAATAAGTACGGAGCCCAGCACTCTCAGGACTGGACGGCTCTAACCGCCCATATTCCTGGCCTGAAAGTCTTCTTCCCCACCACACCCACCGACGCAAAGGGCATGTTGAACCTGGCTTTGCGTGGTACTGACCCGGTGGTCTTCTTCGAGTCCCAACTCCTGTATGACAAGGGCGAAGACTTTGAACCTGGCGGCGTGCCCACCGGCTACTACGAGACCCCAGAAGGGGAGCCCGCTATTCGCCGCGAAGGCACCGATATTACGATTGCCACCATTGGGGCCACCGTTTATCGTGCCCTCGAAGCCGCCGATATTCTCCAAGAGAAATATGGCATGAGCGCCGAAGTAATCGACCTTCGCTTTATTGCTCCACTGAACTACGACAAACTCATTGAGTCAGTGCGCAAAACTGGTCGTCTTCTGCTCTCCTCTGACGCCGTGGAACGCGGCAACTTCCTCCACACCGTGGCCACCAATGTTCAGGCTCAGGCCTTCGACGCATTGGATGCCCCTATTGTGGTGGTCGGTAGCCGCAATGGCATCACCCCAGGACCGGAGCTGGAATCCTACTTCTTCCCGCAACCGGAGTGGATGATTGATGCCATCCACGAACGAATCGTTCCTCTGCCTGGTCATACTCCCTCCTCAAACCAGACAGAGAACGAATTGGCTCGCCGGAATCGTTTAGGAATCTGAATCGTTAGGCCCGGTGAGTCAAAGGCTGGCGGGGGAGGAGACTCTCCCGCTGGCCGCCTGGGGTGTGCGAGGACGGGGCGCGGATGAATAATCCGCTCCCATCCTCGCCACTACCAGGTCATTAGGAATGATCCGCTATCAAAATGGCAGGTTAATACTGGAATGTGGGAAAGTGATCTTTGGCTCCGCCCTCGTGCCTAGCAAATGTCCACTTTGCCCACGAGCTCCCCAAAAAAGTCCCATGGCCTCGTAAACTAAATTGCTCGCTCCTGGGCACTGACACCAGAACCTGTCGAAAGGACTCCCTGCAATGCTGCAGCCCGTCAACAATCCCGCTCTGTCATCACAAGAACGACTGGTGACACTTCGCATCGCCTCTGCTACAGAGAGTTTCCCCGAGTGGGTTGCCGAGTCCAATAACCACATCCATACCTGTTTCTCCTTCAGCCCCTACACACCAGCCGCTGCCGCGCTGAATGCGCGCCGCGCTGGCCTGCGCGTTGTGGGCTCCGTTGACCACGACTCCATTGCTGCCGCCGCCGAAATGACCGGTGCCACCCGCATTCTTGGCATGGGTAGCGTCACCGGTTTTGAATGCCGCGCGTTCTTTGACCCCGATGGCCCTTTTGCCTCCCGCAAACTCAATAACCCCGACTCTGCAGGCATTGCCTATATGACCGTCCAGGGCGTGCCCGCCAACAAGCGGGATGAAGTGGCTGCCTGGCTGGCCCCCAAACGGGAAGCCCGCCTTGAGCGCACACTGAAAATGGCAGCAGCCCTCAATGAGATCCTTGAAGGACTTGGCGTTGCGCCTTTTGACCCGCAAAAAGACATGGTCGATCAGTCCCAATACGCCAATGGGGGCGGCATTACTGAACGTCACCTCTTAGCTGCCACAGCCCAAGCGCTGATTAATGGTTTCGGCGAAGGCCCGACCCTGCTGAAGGGCCTTGAAGGGATGGGGATTGAGGTGCCAGCCGCCCTGGCCCCTGACCTTGTTGATGACCACAATCCGCACCTGATGTATGACCTTCTTGGGGTGTTGAAAGCCAACTATTTGGATCGCGTCTACATTCAGCCCACCACGGAATGCCCCACCACTGAGGAAGTTGTGGCGTTCGCGGATTCCATTGGCGCCATTGCTACCTACGCCTACCTGGGTGATGTCTCTGCGTCCCCCACAGGCGATAAGAAGGCCGAAAAATTCGAGGACGAGTTCCTTGACGAACTATTCGCAGCACTGGCTGATCGCGGCCTGCGCGCAGTGACCTATATGCCTCCACGTAATACCGATGAGCAGCTGCGTCGCGTCCACGAATTGGCTGCCGCCCACGGAATGCTCGAAATTTCCGGCGTGGACATTAACCAGCCGCGCCAGTCTTTCAACTGCCCGGAGCTTCGCCGCCCTGAGTTCGCCCAACTCAATGAAGCCACCTGGGCACTTGTCGCCCACGAAGCCCTGACCACCGTTGACCCGGCTCTGCACCTACTTGGCGAGGGCCGGCGCAGCCCAGAGGAGCTGGCCAAGCGTATTGCGGATTACGCGCCACTCGGGCGGGCTATGGCCGACGGGGCTGAAGCAGAAGAGGTAGCCGCATCGGCTCCTCGCGCATGAGTTTTGACGAGGGCGGGGCCGGGCCCACCGCAGGGGACTAGCCCCCAGCTGGCCAGTGCTCCGCCCTCGTCACACACAGAGATCACCATCTGGGAAGGTCACTTTCCAGCGAAAGGACACCAATGTCAACCGCAACTGCACCTGAAGTCAGAGGCCTTTTCCTTGCGGCCCTGGGCCGACCTGTTTTGGTTCGCGCTACCACTGCGCCCGCAAGCGTCACCCTGCCGCAGGACTTGGCAGGTGCGACCCTTCCCGATGGCATTGCCCTGCCCACAGTGGTTCAGGTGGGGCAGACTTCCTATGAGGTAGTGGAAACTCCGCGCGGTGAGCGTGAAATTTCCGGGCGCGTTGCCCTGGTGACCGGTGGAGCCCAAGGTTTTGGCGCCGAAATTGCTGCCGGACTTGTTGAGCAAGGCTGTTTCGTGTTTATTGCTGACCTCAATGGCGAGGGCGCCGCAGCAAAATGCGAAGAATTAGGTGCTGACACCACTCACCCCATTACCGTCAATGTTGCGGATGAGGAATCCGTGGCAGCAATGGCTGCTGAAGTAGAAAAAGTCGCTGGCGGCCTTGACCTAGTGGTCTCTAATGCTGGCATTGTCCGCGCCGGGTCGGTTTTAGAACAGGATGCCTCAGCTTTCCGCCTTTCCACCGATATTAACTATGTCGCCTTCTTCCTTGTGACCAAGCATTTAGGTGGATTGATTGCCCGTCAGCATTCCACAGCACCACAGTGGCTGACTGACATTATTCAGATTAACTCCAAGTCAGGGTTGGCTGGTTCAAATAAGAATGCCGCCTACGCAGGGTCCAAATTTGGCGGAATTGGTTTAGTGCAATCCTTCGCTCTGGAACTCGTTGAGCACGGCATTAAAGTCAATGCGATTTGCCCCGGAAACTTTTATGACGGGCCGCTGTGGTCAGACCCAGAAAAAGGCCTTTTCGTCCAGTACCTCAACTCCGGGAAAGTGCCAGGCGCTCAAACAGTGGAGGATGTCAAAGCCTTCTACGAATCAAAAGTGCCGATGCGTCGTGGCGCTACCGGCATTGATGTGCTGCGCGCCATTTACTACATCGTTGAACAGGCCTACGAAACCGGCCAGGCAGTGCCTGTCACCGGTGGTCAGGTCATGTTGAACTAGGAGCCGCACTTCCTGAAGGCGCGCATCTGCGCGCCCCGCCCTCGTCCCCATTGATCCACTAAAGGAACTCCGATGACTGCCCTTCCCTCCACCCAATACGCTATTCAGATTGTGGGCAAAGATGAGGTCACAGTAAATACCGCTAAAGCGGTAGACGCTGTTGGCCCCCACCAAATGATGCTCCAGGTTGAAGCCTGCGGTATTTGCTTTTCCGACACAAAACTTCTGCACGCTTTCGATACCCACCCCCGTAAAGCAGAAGTAATTTCCGGAATCGATCCGGCAGCGCTTGCTGAAATCCCCGGATATAAGCCCGGCGACCTGCCCACCGTTCCCGGTCACGAACCAGTGGGCCGCATTATTGCTGTGGGCGAGAAAGTCACCCACTACAAGGTGGGCGACCGGGTCCTGGTTCAGGCTGACTGGAAACACCTGCGCACCCCGAAATCCAATGGTGCTTTCGGCTACAACTTTGAAGGCGCCCTTCAGGAATATGTCGTCATTGATGAGCGCTGCGCCGTCTCTCCTGAGGGGGAGGAATTCCTTATCCATGTCTCCGACGGGCCCTCGGCCGCCGCTGTTGGCCTGATCGAACCCTGGGCCACTGTGGAAGGCTCCTATGCCTGGGCCGAACGCAATCACATTGCTGTCGGCGGGCGCCTGCTGGTCGTTGGCGAAGGATCTGTGGACTCCTTGACCGCCGCGCATACCCCCGGTGAGGTTGTTGAAGCGGGTGAGGGAGACCTTGGGTCGCTGACCGGCCAGGCTTTTGACGACATTGTCTACTTTGGTGCGAAGGCCGATGTCATTGAGGTTCTTGGTGGCCTGCTGGGTACCCGCGGCACTCTGTGCGTGGTGCTGGGTGGGGCGCAGATTGACCGTAAGGTCAGCCTTGATATTGGGCGTGTCCACTACGATTTCATTCGTTTCTGCGGCACCACTGGGGACGATCCGGCCGACGGCTATGCGTGGATTCCTGCCAATGGCGACCTGCGCGAAGGCGACACAATCGCCATTATTGGTGCGGCTGGGCCTATGGGACAGATGCACACTATGCGCGCGGTAACTTCTGGCGTTGCTGGGATTACCGTGGCGGGAACAGATTTGTCTGATGAACGCCTGGAGGGTCTGCGCGGCGTCGTTGGGCCGGTGGCTGAAGCGCGCGGCGTCCCACTGGAGATTATTAATACGGGCAACACCCAGCTGCAGCCTGGCTACACCCACCTTTCCTGCATGGTTCCCGTTCCTGCGTTGGTATCGCAGGCGGTGGATTTGGCTGCGGAGGGCGCGATTGTCAACGCCTTTGCGGGGATTCCTGCGGGGACCTTTGGTGACTTTGATCTGCAAGGCATTATTGAGCGCCGCATCTTTATGCTGGGCACATCCGGTTCTGATGTCTCTGATATGCGCACCGTTTTGCGCAAGATCGAAGAGGGCATTATCGATACGACCATTTCCCTGTGGGCAGTCACCGGTATGGCCGGATTCGTTGATGCCATTAATGCGGTGATGGACCGGACCAGTGGCGGCAAGATTATGGTTTTCCCAATGCTGCATGACCTGGGCCTGACCCCTGTGGCTGAACTCGGTGAGAAGTACCCCGAGGTGGCGGCTGCCCTCAATGGTGGCCTGTGGACTAAGGAAGCTGAAGAAGCTTTGCTTGCTGCGGCCCGCTGAGGTGTGGCTGGGGCGCACTGAAGGGTGCCTGATTGCGCCCGCTGAGTTTCTTGGGGCGCTCGCGCGGTGCGCCCTGAGGATCCTGTGATTGCGTGCCCCGTCCTCGTTGATTTTCTATTGACGAGGGCGGGGCACGCTTTCTCGTGCCATCTGCAAATGTGTGGGGGTGTGTGGATTCTCTACATTGTGGTGTTGACTGTGCGGCGGGGAGCTGGCGCGACTGCTATTAAATGGCGACTACTCTAAAGATATGTCAACACAGGATGACCGGGGTCGAGAGGACTCTTCCGCAGATGGCCCGCTCTCGCGTGGCCCTTCATTGTCGCGAAGGTGGCAACGCTCTCGGAGCTCGCAGAGCTCTCAGCGCGGACAAAGCGGAAAGGGGGACAGTCGCAAGCTTTTATGGGGTGGGATTCTTGGAACGAGGACGGCTCTTTATGTTGCTGGCGTTATCCTGGTAATAGGAACTCTTCTTTTCTGGAAACACGGTTTTCCTCAGGACATTTGGGCGTGGTTTAATAGCGCGTATTTATTGCTACTTTTTTCTGCGCTCGGAGTGGTTTTCCTGATTGTCTTGCGGCTAGCAATTCAGCATATTCGCGATGGTATCCGCCAGTTCAAAGGGGAGGAGCCGAAAGGACGACATCGTAATGGGGACGCAAAAAACCCACGGAAATGGTGGATAAACTGGCTTCTTATCCTCCTTGTCCTCTATGGCTTTGTTCTGACGCTATTTGCAACCCTGTTCCTCTATTATTTCCTCCCTCAAAGTGGTCCCTTTGGTCTATTTCACTTTAATGTTGCCCACTTAGGGGGATTCCTCATAGCATTAATCTGCGCAGGAATTGGCTTAGGTTTTTTGGTGGATTCCATTGGGAAAGTACGGGAGAAAAGATATCTAAAGAGCCTGTTGTCGCTACTTGGTGTGGGTGCTCTCGCGGCCTTAAGCCTGTGGATAGCGGGGATGGTAGTGCCGCCGATTGTCTCTTCTGTGCCAGAAATATTTACTGGACCGAAAACAATAGAAAATGCGCAATGCCTATCAAGTAGGACAGAAAGAGGTGTGGATGGTGATGGTCGCCGTAATCCCATGCCGCGGAGGGAATATACCCAATACCACTTCATTGTCGCTGGCCAGGGCGCTGAGCCATTCGAGTTCTATCTGACAGCCTATGACGACGAAGGCCCTCATCGTATTGCTGAAACAATCCAGGGTGCGTGTGCCTCTAAAGAACCCTTTACCTTGGTCCATTATCCCGTGAGTAAAGTCGTGGTGGATGCTCGCTAAAATGCAGGCATGAATGTCTAGACTCGTGTTTTTATTACCCCACAGAAATAGGATTTCTTCCTGCAGATAGGATTGCTATGTCCTCCCATCGATATGCCCTTATTTATCTCAAGCAGTTATTGCGCCCTGTGAAAGATGAGGCCTCCTTCTGGCAGGGGAGGGTGATGCGAATTCTGCGCCGGATTATGCGTGGGCTGTTGATCTGTGTCATTCTCCTGGGGTTGTTCGGTGGCTTTGCTATGCAATTCTTGGATAACTACGGGCAGGAGGGGACATACTTTCTTCTCGCCACAGGCGCTTTTGCCTTAAGTGTCAGCCTGCTGTGCGTCCTTTTCTTCCTGCTGGCTCTTTTCGGGCTGCTAAAGAAAAGTCTAGAGAAAGATCGAGATCGGAGAGCCGACGAGCGAGCCGTGCAGGTCGAGCCGCGATGGGGTAAAAGAAGCACTGAGGACAAGAGCGATACCGTGGATCTGAAGGGGCGGGCGAAAAGAGTAGGCATCGTCTTTCTAGTGGGCGCAGTCATTTTTCTGCCGTTTATTGCGGGAGCGTATTTTTCGGGGCGTGCTTTCTTTGACGTCATTGAAGGACCGAGGGTTGAAAGCGCTGTCCTGTGTCTGGATGTGACAAGTGAAAGGGGAAAAATTGGTGGAGGGCGCTATAACCCTGTTCCTCGCAGGGAATATAAGGAGTACATCTATACGCTGCAGATTCCAGATCAGGACGTGACAACACTGAGGGCACGTGTCGCTGAAGGGTATTCTGACCCGACAATCCCAGAAACTATTGCGGATATGTGCACGGCCTCCACGCCTTTTACTCTCACCTACTACGCCCACTCCTCCATTATTCTTGACGCTACCGATCCGCGTGAGTCGGGTGAAAAGACGCCCTAGTCCTTCCTCATTATTGGCGCCTAGGTATCGGACATGTGATGCTGCGGCTTACGCATGGTCGCTACGCTGGACATATGTCGCCACAGGATGATCACGAGCCAGAGAAATCTCCTGCGCCGCCACCACGTCCACTTGCACCACCAATGCGACGGCGCTCCCGGCGTCGTGGAACGCGGGGTTACTATCGCAAGCGCTCTGCAAGTCAGGTCCTCAAAGGAAGTTGGATATTCCGCCTGTTCATTGTGGTGGTATTGGTTTTCGCTGTGATCCACTGGAGGTATGGTCATCCAAGCGGCCCTACCGAGTGGATCCCCTGGTTCAGATGGTTTATCCAGGACTCCGGATTCATATTCTTTAGTCTGGTTGGTGGAATATTCCTTATTGTCATATTCGTGACTGGCAGCCATTTTAAGACCGCAATTCAACGCCTGCGGGCAAAAGGCGACGATATTCATGCCATACCGGTCAGTTACTATGTGTTGTGGGGTGCGAAAGTTCGTTCTGGCTCTGGCGAAAATGGGAGAAAAAGTCATTGGCAATGGTGGCGTGACTGGCTCATTATTCTCTTTTTCCCCTATGGTTTTCTCCTGACGCTCTTCATTTTAGTCTTCCTCTACTATTTCTTCCTAGAAATGGCTCCTTTGCTATTGCTCACTTTTATGTTGCGCATTTTGGGGCGCTTTTTCTTATTTCAATCATCGCGGTGATTGGCCTTGCTTACCTGCTGGATGCCACCTGGAAGTGGCGGGAGAAAAAATATGTCAAGAGTGGCTTCTCGCTAATAGGTGGCGCGCTAGTTATCGCTCTCTGCGTCCATCTATCGGGGATTGCATTGTCTTCCCTCCTCTCCTCTGTTCCTGACGTTTTTGCGGCGCCAAAAACAACGGATACTGCCCAATGCCTCTCAAGTGCGACAGAAAGAGGTGTGGATGGTGAGGGTCACCGGAATGCCTCGCCGCGAAGGGAATATACCCAATATCATTTCGTCATTGTTGACGGGAATAGTGAGCCATTTGATGTCTATCTAACGGCCTATGATGATGAGGGTGATAACCCTGTTATCCGAACGATTCAACGCCATTGTGGATCCAAAGAGACCTTTACCCTGGTTTATTATCCGGGGAGTAAAACCGTGGTGGAGGCTCGCTAAAGTGCCGGTGAATATGTGCTCTCGCCGCCTGTGGGGTGTGTCAGAATAGGGCGTCTTCTTGTGCAGATAGGATCATCATGTCTTCCCGCCGAAATGTCACGGTTCCTCTCATTCAGTTGTGGCGCCCCGTGAAAGATGAGGCATCCTTCTGGCAGGGGAGGGTGATGATCAATCTACGGCGTGTTATATGTGGGCTATTGATCTGCGTGATTCCCCTGGGAATCTTCGGTTTTGTTGGCGACCAATTCTTTGATAACTACGGGCAGGGAGGGCTTTATGCTCTTCTCTCTTTCGGCGCTCTATTCCTTAGCCTCGGATTGCTCTCGGTGATAGGCGCATTAGGTGTGCTGTTTTGGCCGCTGAGGAAAAGCCTTGAGAAAGACCGAGCCGCCCGCGAAACCCCGGTGCAGATTGAGCCACAAAGGGAACAGAAAAACACTGGCCTGATAGAGGGAATCGTGAACCTTTGGGTGCTGGTGAAGAGAATTGGCCTGGCTGTTCTTGTGACTGTCATGATGGTTGGCGGATTGATATTTGGAACCCAGATTGCGGGGAGTGTTGTTCTTGACCTCTTTCATGGTCCGCAGGTGGTCCATGGGGCAACCTGCGTGGATGTCGAAACTGAGGAAGGGAAGACAAATAGTGGGCGCCGTAACCCTTTCCCACGCAAGCCCTATGTAAAGCACACATTTACGTTGCAGGTGCCAGATCGTGAGGAGGTTATCTTGCGTGCTCGGGTCATACAGGATCGCTCAGATCGCACGATCCCAGAAAAGATCCTGACCTCCTGCACGCTATCGACACCCTTTACTCTCACCTATTACCCCCACAGCTCTGTCCTCGTTAATGCTGAATAGCCGGCACTGATACGTCGGACAGCGCTTTTCCTTCTACGAGGGCGGGGCGTACCTTTTTAGGCGGCATTTTACTGTGGGTGGGGCTGGTGCTCACTAGACTGGCCGTATGTCGCTCAGAGACGAAAACGACGTAGAAAACTCTCCTCACCGTCGCGCAGAGTTAGAGGTGGGAGAAATGGATCGAGGTCCCGGTGAAAAAGACTCTCGCCGCGAGCAGAGAATCAGGAGGAGCATAACTCGAAACCTTCCCGCGCTTATTTTTAGTGGCGTTGCTGCTGTAGTTTTCGTCCAGCGATTTGAATTCGCTCCCGATATTCAAGGGTGGGTTAGCGCCCTGATTCTTTTTGTGCTCATCGCCTTAATGGCCTATATTTTCTGGGTCATCTGTGCTATTGGTTTAGATCATATTAAGGCGGCGATTGTCTTCCTTAAAGAAGGTAATAATAGTGTCCGTGATTTGGGAGTGGACTCCGGTAATAGTGAAGCCGCGTTACCTAACGAGAAAAATACGCCAAGGAGTCGCCGAGAAATCTGGCTCTGGTGGATAAAATGGCTATCTCGTTTAGCGCAAACTCTCTGTGGCCTTGTATTTTTCCTTGGTCTCTATTTGGCTTTTGTGCTCGATGACCATGGCGTATTCTCTCTCCTCCAATATCTTTCGTGGTCAATTCCCCTCTTTCTCATTGTCTTTCTTATAGGACTAGGGGGATGTGGACTTATCCTGGCAATCCCATGGCAATGGCGAGAATTGAAATGTGGAGGAATTCTTGGTTCCTTAGTGATGGGCATTCTAATTACTGCTCTTGCTATTGCTGTAATGCCAATGGTCTTTCCACCTGTTCTTTTGGCTATCCCTGATGTCTTTTCTGGGCCGAAAACGACAAACCAAGCACAATGTCTATCCGGCGATATGCAGATCCGACATGCCATGAATGATTCCTATCGCAGTCCATTACCTCAACAGCGCTATATCGAGTACACCTTTGTCTTGTCTGATGAGCAGGGGAATCCTTTTGAAACGACGATGCGGACTATGAGCGTGAATAGGCAATCACCTCTTGCTACGGCACTTCATATGAGATGCGGGACCGGGTTGCCCTTTACCCTGGTGTATTTCCCCTCAACAAAAAGAGTGGTGGACGTGTATTAGCGCATGAGAATCGTGGCATTCGGCTCTGTGGCTAATCCAAGAATAGGGTTCTTCCTGTCGGTAGGATTTTCGTGCTGTTTCGACGAAAGGTGCCAAGGATTCTTGTGGTGTGCTGCTACGCGCCCATGGTCGCGAGTGTATTGTCCTAGAGGCTGTCGATAAAATTCTCGATTGTCACCATCGCCTCTCGTTGAAATTCTGCGCTGGGATTAGCGAGCAAATGAAAAGCCAGTCCATCAACGAGCGCATGCAAATGTGTGGCCGCGGCCGAGATATCGCAATTCGGCGCGGTTAGCCCAGCTGCAAAGAGTCGCGTCACTAGTCGCAAGCACAGATCTTTCAGGATCTGGTAACTGCCTTCGTGCACTGCTCGCAATTCTGGACTGCTCGGCGCTTCGGCCGCTAAAGCAATAGAGACTTTCATTTCTATCTGCCGTTGGCGGTCTAGTGGCATGACTTCTGCAATTACCGCTAAAACCAGGGCCCGCGAGTCCTTTATTGTTAAATGAGGCTGAATTCGTTCGGTCGCCCGCTCCTCAACCAGTTCTACAGCGTGGGTCAACAAGGTTGCCTTAGTTGGAAACACATGTCGCAATGAACCCGTGGAAATCCCTGCCTGAGCCGCGACGGTGCGAATTGAAACGGCGCTTACTCCTTGAGTCAGCACAATATGCCACGTTGCTTCGGCGATCTCTTCTCGGCGCTTGGTGTGGTCAATCAATTTCGGCACCTCCCCAAAATAGCACGACCGTACTAGCATCGCCTTTATTAGCTCACTCGTGTTAACAAGGAAAGGGGAGGGGCCTTGACGACTGCTGCTGCTCGCAGGCGGGCGCATGTTCTCAATTCCGCTACCTTGACCAGTGGCGTTGATGAGACCGTTGACTTTTTTCTCCCGCTTTTCGCTGGTACGCACCTTGGCCTGACGTCTTTCCAGATCGCGCTCATTGTGGCGCTGACTCAAGCGGTAGCATTTATTGCCCGGCCCGTAGCGGGGATTGCTGTGGACCGCTGGAATCGCCCCCTGATCGGAGCCTGTGCATCGATAATGTGGGGATTGGGATGTATTGGCTACGCCTTGAGTGGCACTTTCGTGACTGTTGCCCTTTCAGCAGCCCTGACAGGAGTTGCTGGCGCGTTTTTATGGGTGGCCATCCGCGCCATTATTGCTGAAGACCTCAGCAGTAACTCCGGCACATTTGCCGACCTTATGTCCGCAGAAGAGTTTGGTGGGTGGATTATTCTTCTCCCCGCAATCCTTCTTCTCCCAGCTCTGGGGTATCAGAATATTTTCCTTGCCGGAGCTGCCTGTTGTTTTATCGCTGCAGTCCTTCTCATCGATTCTGGGGTGAAAAAACCTGACTCGATGCACGGCGCTGACGCTACTACAGAGTTTGGCCGGATTAACCTGCGCGCAATAGGCGCCAAACTTCGCCCTATTTTGTGGGCTGTCGCCCTGACCATGGCTGCAGAAGCAGCAATTAGCCTCCTCCTTTTGCTTCACCTACAACGTGCCTTTGCCTTAGAAGCGCAAGAAATTGCCCTGGTATTTCTCCCTGGGGCAATAGCAATGAGTATTTCTCCGCCGCTCATTCACCGTATATCCAGGCGTTATGGACGCAAAATTGTCCTTATCAGTGCCTCCATTGCAAGCAGCCTTTTCGCCATCGGCCTGGCATTCGCCCCGGATCCGCAATGGATTGCGATTGCTTGGATTCTTTCGGCCCTGTCATGGTCTGCAGTGATTCCCATTCAACAGGCCATCATTTCTGAAGCTGTCGGCCCGAGTCATTTAGGTCGCGGCCTCAGCCTTTATGAAGCAGCCACATTAGGTGGTGCCAGCGTCGGTTCGCTTGTTGCTGGATTCATTTACGAGGGCGGGAATTGGCTCTTATCTTGCCTGGCCTGCGCTGTGATTATCGTCAGTGGCACCTTCATTATTCCTCGTGCACTGGCAAAACTCGGTGTTGCTGATCGACCGCCACACAATGACCTATTACAAGAAAAGGAGCAAGAGATGCCCGCCGGCCTCGAAGACAATCAAAGCTCTCCGCCTGCCACCCCAAAGAAAAAAGAGAAAAGCGTCCGAGAAATTCTCGCCACATTTGCCATTCACTTCGGCCTTTACACTGGCGCCGTTGTCATCGCCTCGCTGATTGTTCCAGGATTTTCTCCCATAAAACTCATTGGCAGTATCGGCCCGCTGGGTATTTTTGTGAGTGGGGATTCCAGCAGTGCCTCCGGCGTTGGATCAATCCCTCTAGTGTTTCAGGCCTTACGTATATGGACCATTGTCGTTATTGTCGATCTGATCTGGTCACTCGTTGAACTCGCGTCGCTAAAGAGCAGGAAATAAAAGCCAGAACCTTATGGCTGCTCTTGCGCAATGCCGTGAAAGCCTGCCAGCGCTCAGGCAAAAACCAGCTCCGTCCTCGTCAATCCATAAAAGAATCGACGAGGACGGGGCTGCCTCAACCCCCTCAACGAAACACCCCTTGATGACGCCGTAGGAAGTGTCCGCTAAAACGGGCGATTAGAAGGTGGACGTGTCGATCACGTAGCGGTAGCGCACCTTCGAGTCCACAACATTGTTGTAGGCCTGAGTGATCTCTTCCCCGCTAATAACCTCTACCTGGGGAATCAGGTTGTGCTCGGCGCAGAAGTCCAGCATTTCCTGGGTTTCCTCAATGCCACCAATCTGAGAACCCGCCATCACCTTATTGCCCTGAACCAGGGCGGCAAGGTGGATGGTGCTGGGAGCTTCAGGCAAACCAACATCAACGAAAGTGCCGAAAGGCTTAAGGGTACGCAAAAGCCCCGTGTAATCCAGATCGTCAGCGCTGACAGTGCACAGGACAATGTCGAATTTGCCGGCCAGTGACTCCAGGGTGCCGTCCTCACTGGTTGCGTAGAAGTGGGTGGCACCAAAACGGCGGGCGTCCTCTTCCTTCGAGCGTCCGTGGGAAATCACCGAAACTTCGGCGCCAAGGGCGGCAGCAATCTGGACGCCCATATGTCCAAGTCCGCCCATGCCAACAACGGCAACGCTCTTGCCGGGGCCGGCATTAAAGCGCTTCAACGGCGAATAGGTGGTGATGCCAGCGCACAATAGGGGAGCGGCAGCTTCAAAGGGGATTTCATCAGGAATGCGGCAGGCGAAGTCCTCGGAAACGGTGAAGCCTTGGGCATAGCCACCAGCAGTGGGGTTGCCGTCAGCATCGTCGCCATAGGTCCACAGGGTTCCAGCGAGTCCGCCAGGGGTGCCCAGGCAGAATTGCTCAGCCCCGTCTTTACACATGTCGCATTCGCGGCAGGAGTTGGTCATACAGCCAACGCCAACTTTGTCGCCCACCTTGTAGCGAGTGACGCCCTCGCCAACAGCGGCAACAATGCCTGCAATTTCGTGGCCGGGGACCAGGGGATACTTCGCTGGTCCCCATTCTCCGCGGGCTGTGTGGATATCGGAGTGGCAGATTCCGGCGTATTTAACGTCAAAGTAGATTTCGCCGGGGCCAGGTTCGCGCAGGGTGATCGTGGTCTTATGGAAGGTTGAAGTAGTGTCATCGCATGCATAAGCGAGAACGTCAGGCATGATCGCCTCCATTGTGTGTGACAAAATATAGTTGCGTCACGAAATATATTTCCGCATAAAAGGCTATTTGTCTACTGGGCATACAAAAGTCCATCACAAGAAAGTGGGGACTCGGATGAGTTGTCCCTTGTTGGGAACGATTATTATTAGTGAGTTGAGCGCCCTTAGGGCAGGTGGGACAGTATCTAAAAAGGGTGGGCATTACTTTACAGGCCCATAAATAATGGCTGTTAAGGGAAAAGACGTGTGCAATAGGAGAGTGGGAATATAAAGTGCGGCCCCGCCCTCGTAAAAAGAAAAATAAACGAGGGCGGGGCCACGACAAAAAGGCAATGCGCCTACTTTGCGTACCGACACATCTCCTGAGCGGCAGCAGTGACTGCCTCAACAAGGTCGCTATCTGCTGCCAACTCCTCATCGAAATAGGCAAGAATAGCGCGCGTATCGCTGTCCAGGTTGCCACCAACAAGAGCCAGAATTGTTTCCGCATTCGCATCGCTGACCGGAGCCCCATGGCCGCGTAAATGCGCAATCCACGCCCCCATAAGCCGGACAACCCCTCTAGGAATCTCGCCTTTAGTCCGATAAATCCGCAGGAGAGGAATCGCGCGCACCCCTAATTTTAATGACCCATCAGCGGCAATCTGCGCAAGAAGGTGACGAATATTCGGATTGCTATAACGCTGACTCAAGGCCTGCGTATAGTCCGCCCATTCCACCGATAAAGTAGCGCCAGCATCTGCCCACCATTCATTGACCCATTCGCGTACCAACGGATTCGCAAAAGCGTCAGCAACAGTTTCCGCCCCGCAAATAGACCCTGCATAGGCCATTAAAGAATGGGACCCATTGAGCATCCGGAGTTTACGTTCCTCATAGGGGGCGACATCCTCAACAAAGGTCACTCCCGCTGCCTCCCAATCGGGCCGTCCCGCAGGGAAATTCCCGCTGATCACCCATTCAGAGAAGGGTTCGGTGGGCACCGGCGAAGCATCGTCATAACCCAGAGCCGCCACGGCATCAATATCGGCCTGTGTGGTTGCCGGAGTAATCCGATCGACCATACAGGTTGCCCAGGACACGGCGTTCTCAATCCACTGAATAGCATCCGGCGCCACCGCCTGCGCAGCATCCATCACCACCTGGCGGAAGGCCGCCCCATTTTCAGACAGGTTATCGCAGGGCAAAATCGTTAAGGGGAAGTCCTCGGCAGCTTTGCGGACCAGTAATCCCAGCAGCACCCGACATGGTGCAGTATTAAGCTCTAGGCCACTCAGATCCGCAACATTAGTTCCAGCTGCCGCCGTATCTACCCCCAGCGTCCCATCACCGGCAGCCAACCCCCGCAAAGCGTCAAGGTCAGCTGCAACCAAAGGGTGCGTCACATCTAAAGACCCATCAGCCCTGCGGTAATACCCAGCTTCAGTCACTGTGGTGGTGACAATCGCTAAATCTGGACTGGAAAAATACTCTGCCAAGGCCGATAAATCGCTGGCCGCATGGACCCGCGAAATAGAGGAAATCACCTCCACACTATCGCCATCGGCCCCTTTAGTAACCAGAGAATACAGGCCTTGCTGTGGATTGAGTAGATCCGCCATTTTCGGGCTGCGCCCAGTAAAAGCAGCAATACCCCATTGGCTATTGTCAGGAGCTTTTTCTGTGTACCAGGCTTGGTGGGCGCGAGTAAAATTCCCCAGCCCTAAATGGAGAATCCGAATAGGTGCCACGGTGCGCCCATAATGCGCGCGATTCAGGGTTGTCATAGTTTGAACACCTTCTTTGGTTGGTCACTGACAAGGGAAATAGCGATTTCCACAGCCTCATCCATCGCAAGGCGATGTTCGGCCACAAGCCCAGCCAAAAAAGCACAATCAACGCGGCGGGCCACATCATGGCGGGCGGGAATAGAACAAAAAGCGCGGGTGTCATCAATAAAGCCGGAAGTCTTCGCAAAACCGGCATATCCGGTGACAGTGCGTCGATATCGCATAATGGCGTCGGCCTCATCAATAAACCACCAGGGGGCGCCCACATAAAGCCCGCGATACCACCCAGCTAATGGGGCAAGTTCACGCGAATACACGGTTTCATCCATCGTAAAGACCACTAAATGGAATCCATCCGCATTTCCGTACTCCGACAAAATAGGCGCTAATGCGCGTGTGAACTCCACTGCGGTGGGCACATCTGCCCCCACATCGGCACCAAAACGCGCAAAAGTCGCCGGATCGTGATTGCGTGCCACCGCCGGATGTAGGGTCATCACCAACCCATCGTCGAGGGCGAAGCGCGCCTGATCATTGAGGAGATGTGCCCTCAGGCGCTGCGCATCCCCATTATCAATACGGCCCTGTAGTGCCTGATCGAAGAGAGCGCTAGCAGTGGCCTCATCGAGGCGTTCGCAGTGGGCATCCTGATGGGAATGGTCGGTGGAGACCGCTCCCATTTCTTTAAAGAAGGCTCGCCTGCGTCGCATTGCCTCACAGTGACTGGCGTAATCGACAATCTCAATATCGGCGGCCCTGCCAAGGTTACGGGTCAACTTCACCCAATCGGGGCGTGCCGCTTCGAGATAGGCATCGGGTCGGAATGTGGGGATGACCCGCCCGTCCCAGGTTGGGTCCTCACGTAAAGTGCGGTGGGCCTCTAAAGGGGAACAGGGGTCATCTGTCGTTGCCAGGGCCTCAATACCGAAACGGTGATATAAAGCGCGCGGCAGATAGTCGGCGGTGGCAAGGGCGGCGGCAATCGTGTCGAAAATCTGATCTGCACTATCGGCGCTGGGCCGCTGAGTCACCCCAAAAACGTCGTGAAATTCTGACTCGAACCAGAATTGGACGGGAGTTCCCCGCAGCACCGCCCAATTCTCGCAGAGCTTCCGAAAAGCGGCGCGCGCCGCGTCCTCACTTAATGGGCCTTTGGCACCCACACCTAATTCAGATAAATCCACTCCTGCCGCTGAATGCAGCATACGATTTGTATAGTGATCGGGAGTGAGTAAAAGGGTTGTCGGGTCAGAAAAAGGCTGATTATCTGCAAGCCATTCAGCGGGAACATGACCATGGGGAGAAATAATGGGCAGCTCGCGAATTTCAGCGTAAAGTTCACGCGCAATACCGCGGGTTGTGGGCTCTGCTGGGAAAAGGCGATCCGGGTGTGGTTTGAGCAGTGTCATTAGGGGTCCTTAGTGAATATCGGGAAGAAGATCAGTGGATATAGCGCCTGTCGGATTTCCAGTACTTTCCCGCGTAATAATGCCGGTAGGTACCGTAATAGTTGGCGCCAATTTTTCGCTACGGTGAGAAATATGGTGGATCAGTGTTTTAGCGGCGCGCTGCCCAATGTCGCCGGATTTTGTGGCGACCGACGTTAAAGTCGGGGTGGTTAAAATCGACGCCATGGAATTATCGATCCCAATGACAGAAACGTCGCCAGGGACTCGCAGTCCTAAAGATTGGGCTCCCTTAATAAATCCGATTGCCATAATGTCGTTATAGGCAAGGACGGCACTAGTGGGGTGGTCTTTCCATAATTGTGTGGCGGCAACTCCGCCCCGTAATGTGGGAATATTTGGCCCTACTCGACGCAAATGAATTCCCTGGGAGGTGCATATGTCGGTGGCTGCTCGCCATCGCATTCCATCAATCCACGAGGCCGACGGCCCACTTAAATAGGTCAGTCGCATATGCCCCAGAGAATGCAAATATTCGACAGCTTTACGTACTCCTCCCATAGTGTCCGGGACAACCGAAGTAATACCTGCGACTGCTCGATTCACCACAACCACAGGAATCACCTTGGCCACTTGAGAAATAGCGGAATCAGAAAGGCGAGAGGCCACTAAAGCCAGGCCATCAACAAGGGGAATAATCTGCTGAATGAGTTGCTGTTCACGAAGAGAATCCTCCTGAGAATCCAAGAGAATAGTCGTATATCCGCCTGCGAGTGCCTCATTTTGGAAAGCCCGCATCATATGCCCATATACGGGATTGGTAACGTCAGCAGCAATAAAAGCTAAGACTTTCGTCGCCTCATCGCGCATAGCCCGCGGAATAGAACTCGTCCGATAACCCAGCGCTTCAGCGACAGCACGGATTTTCTCCGCCGTCTCCGCATTGACACGGCCTGGCCTGGCAAAGGTGCGCGACACTGTTGAGGCAGCAACCCCGGCCTCGCGCGCCACATCATAAATGGTGACGCGACGGGTAGCGTCTTTTTCTGCCGGGTCCCCGCCCTCAGCAGCTTCGTCTTCCGCATTTTCAGGCCCGGCCCCGCCCTCGTTCTTAGTCACAGGTCACCCCCTGCTGTGGCCAGTTTTCGCCAGGTCTCATCCCGAGTTCCTGGGCGCGTAGCCCAGCCTCAGCCAATACCTGCGCCGGATTCATCCCCAGTGCCTGGGCCACAGACTGACAATCGTCAAACTCGGGGGTGACTGTTGTAATCCGCCCGCCGCGGCCACTGACTTTCACACGAATATCGTGCCCACGCACCTTCACCGGCAGATGACAACGATCCAGCACCTGCCGAGAGACAGGGAGGATTCGCAGCCCAATAGTTGAGGTCCGAGCAAAGATTTCCTCCGTAATACGCTCAAGATCAGTGGGCGAACATAGGGCGGACAATATATGCGCGGGCCTGCCTTTTTTCATGAGAATCGGGGTCAACCACGCATCTTTGGCGCCCGCAGCTAAAAGGGCATCAAGGATTCCTGGCCATAGCCGGGGGTCAAGGTCGTCAATATTGCATTCAACGAGGGCGGGGTCCACCCCTTCCCACGGGCCAGCCGCAACAAAGCGACCCTCAAATGCCCCATCTGCATGAGCGCTTTCCGACACAGTGCTGGCGCTACTTTCCCCCACAATGACCCGCAATAAGCCATCGCGGTCAGGGCGGATACGTGTTCCAGCGCCGCTGCCACTGGACGCCACCTGAATGGGCGGCATTACCTCAACCTGCTCACACACCACCCGCAGCAGAGCCATTCCAGTTGGAGTGCAAAGCTCACCCACATCTGGCGGTCCACCAGCCTCAATACGCCACCCATCAGCAAGATTAAGGACGGCAGGTGGCGGCACTGACAATATCCCGTGTTGAGTGTGGACGTGCCCAGCTCCCACAGCTACCGTCCCGCACCATGCTGATTCGACGCCAAGGGTGCGCAGGGCTTCGGCAACGCCAACAACGTCGCCAATAGAATCCAGAGCCCCGACCTCGTGAAAATGCACATCCTCAATGGACATCCCATGGGCGCGGGCCTCAGCCTGGGCAATCAATTCAAAGGCGGCTACCGCAGTGCGCCGGGTCTTCTCAGGCACTGCTGGATTGTCTAAAAGAGCCCGAATATCGCTCAGATGCCGTGCGGGCGGATCCATTTCCCTTGCCACCACGTCAACTTTGAGCGCTGCAAAAGGTCCGCGCACCACCTGGCGGCGCTGCAGGGCGACCTGCCCGGGAATAACCGCATCAAGGACAGCTGCTACCGACCCCGCATCTGCGCCCGCATCCAGCAAAGCCCCAAGCAACATATCACCAGAAGCGCCCGCCGAAACGTCAATAAAAAGGGTGCGCGAAGCAGCGGGATCAGGGGCGATCTGCGTGGGGGTGATCGTCTCGCCGCGGGGGATTTCGTGCCCATCAGCGCTCACGACGCTGTGAGTGTGGGCGCCGTCGTGGGAATGCGTGTGCCCGTTGGAATGCGAGTGCCCATGGGCATGGTCTGAATGCGCAGACTGCCCGCCGCCACCATGGGAATGCCCCTCATGATGATGCTTATCCATAATCCTCCTGTCGCGGCGCCGCAATCTGAGCCGCCAAATGCCCAGCGCCATATCCGTTATCAATATTGACCACGCCTACCCCCGGCACGCACGACGTCAACATTGCCAATAGGGCAGTGACCCCCTCAAAAGAAGCCCCATACCCCACTGAAGTTGGTACCGCCACAACAGGAGCAGGCCCCAAACCAGCCACCACTGGTACTAAAGCCCCTTCCATTCCGGCCACCACCACAATCACTGCTGCCCGCGCCAACACCTCTTGATGAGCTAAAACGCGATGTAAACCCGCAACGCCTACGTCGTGGATCTCGCGGACACGCCGCCCTAGAAACTCCGCCGTCAACGCCGCCTCACGGGCAATCGGCAAATCTGAGGTGCCCGCACTGACCACCACGACCTGCCCACCACTAGGGGCTGGGGGAGTCGGCGGCCAGATCACCATCTGCGCGGCCTCGTCATAGAGCGCTTCAGGCAGCTCGCCAAAAATCGCCTCAACGTGGGCTGGGCCCGCTTTCGTAAAAATGAGGGCACCCATCCGCTCAGTAACCATCGCCAGGTCAGGTGGACTTTCAGTAGTGGCGGCGGTCTGCAGCTGGGCGGTCGATTCCCTTTCCATTGACGAGGCCGGGGCCCCGCCCTCGTCAATCTCCTTGCCACATGCCCCCGCCTTGTCCTTCCATAAACGGGCAGCTAGGGCACATTGCTCCGGAGTTTTCCCTGCGCAGAAAATCGCTTCAGCGGCTCCGCGTCGGGTAAAACGGTCAAAATCGGGGGTAATCATCCCACCTCCTGACGCTGATTCAACACCTGCAATGTGAAGGCTCCCGACTGCAGTCCCGCAAGATCAACAGTCACATAACGAAAACCGGCGGCGCGCACCCCGCGTATCACCCGCTCACGCACACTCTCATCAGCAAATCGAGGCAGGTCCTCAATGGGAACTTCAATACGCGCAATCTCCCCATGGTGGCGCAGCCGGCACGTCGAAAAGCCCTCCGACACAAGCACCTCCTCCGCCTGGTCAATGGCGTGAAGTATCTCAGCATTAACTGGGGTCCCATGCGGGATCCGACTTGCCAAACACGGTGACGCAGGCAGGGACGCACTCGGCAAACCCAACGCAGCAGCAAGGGCACGGACCTGCGCTTTAGTCACCCCTGCACTGGCTAAAGGAGAAAGGACCCCACGCTCAGCGGCACTGAGCTGACCAGGACGGTCAGGGGCACGCAGATCACTCGCATTAGTCCCCACCACCACCAGGTCAAGTTTTTCCTGCGTGGTGACCTCACTGGAAATCCTGTCAAAAAGCTCCGACTTACAGTGGTAACACCGCAAATGCGTATTTTCCTGATACTGCGGGTCCTCCACCTCACGGGTAGTGACCTCACGTAAAGGCAAACCCATGAGTTGAGCCTGCTCAATGGCAAGGTGGCGCGCACGGGTCGCAAGGGAAGGGGACACAGCCAATAACAGCACAGTGGAATCCGCACCCACCGCTCGGGCTGTCAATGCGGCCAGTACCGAAGAATCGACGCCACCGGAATAGGCGACCCCCACACGCAAAGCAGAGCGGACCTGGCCGTTGTCGGGCTGTTTCGCGGCCCGACGTATCTCCTCAGCGACGCGGCCCGCTGCATCCTCTAACTCCGGGGGCAGTGGCGCCCACAGATCAACCGTCACTGTTAGTTCCCCTGCTGCGTACGCAAATGAAGCCAGCGCTCGCGGACGTGAGCCGCAGCAGCTTTAGGTAGACGGTCGCGGGTAAACATTCCCTTCTTATTTCCGCCAACTCGCATGATCCCCGGTGCCGTTTGGAAATCAGCGAAATTCCACATCTGTTCGCCCACTACTTCGGGAATGTCGTCGAAAACCCGGTGGAACATATCGAGCATATCCGCCTGATATTCCTCTGACCAGGGGCGCCGATAATGGTCATGAAGCCCAGGTAGGGCATCTGGCCCATATTCAGTGAAAATAATGGGTTTTCCCGGGCACCGCTTGATCCACTGGGCGATTTCGTCGCGAAGGTGTTTTTCAGCTGACGCTAAATCGCCATTATCCCAATACCAGCCGTAATAGCGATTGAGCATGACGACATCGAAGAAATCGATAATCTGCTCTTTATCGGGCGGGGACAGCTGAACATTGACGTAGCCAACGGGTCGGGTGGGGTCGGCTTCGCGGGCCACCTGCGCGAGGGGCTCAAAATACGAGGCCGAGGCCGGGGTGTGTGATTCCGGCTCATTGGCAATAGACCAGAGGACAACGCAGGGGTGGTTACGGTCGCGGGCAATCAATTCGCGAATATGATCGGCGTGGACCTGCTGGGTAGTTTCATTAACAGTGTCAGGGCTAAATGTCACCATTTCTTTTCCAGCAAAAATACCGCCAGCAATGCCCGAATTAATGCCAACGGCTGCCGTTTCATCAATGACAACAATGCCTAGCTGGTCAGCAAAATCAAGGACAGCTTCGTCGTAGGGGTAATGGGAGGTGCGGAAAGAGTTAGCGCCCTGCCAGGCCATTAACTCAAAGTCGTGGACCATCATCACCGTATCGTGGCCTTTACCGCGAATCAGATTATCTTCGTGGCGCCCATAGCCGCGGAAATAGAATGGCTTGCCATTAATGAGGAATTGGCCGCCGGTAATTTCTACAGTGCGAATCCCAAAAGGCTGGGGATAAATATCGTCATCGGCGTGGATTTCCAATGTGTACAGCTCGCCTTTGCCCGGCTGCCACAAACGCGCATTCTCAATCCGGGCGCGCCCTAGCGCGCCACTGCCTGTGGCCGCAACGCTGCCGTCCTGGTCAATAATGCGTACAGACACCGCCTTGGCGCCGGGGGCAGTCACTTCCCATGACACTATTCCCGCCGTGCCATCAATATCTGTAGTGATCAGGATATCGGTGACGCACACTTTCGGGCGGATACATAAAAGGACGCTACGGTGCATGCCCGCGTAGTTATAGAAGTCGTGGAAATAGCGTTGGGCGGTGGCGCCACCATCGGTAGATTCGACAAAGCCCGGGGGAATAGAGTGCCAGGACAGGCGATTATCGACGCTGACTGATAGCAGGATAGAGTCTTTGCCTGCGGCGATATCCGTAATATCGGCTTCAAAAGGAAGATAACCGCCAGTATGGCGGGCAACTTCTACGCCATCTGCCCACACAATCGCGTTATGGGTGACCGCCCCGAAATAGATAATGATGCTGTCATCGTCATTGTGGCGTGGAATATCGACGCGAGTTTGATAGTGGACGGGCCCAACGTGGTCGTGGACACTCTTGTCCACCGTAATGTCATTAAAGGAGGCGGGAACTGGCATGGGGCGAGAGGCCTCTAAACCGGCAGTAGTCCATGTTAATGAATCGGAATCTGACGCTAAAGAAAAGTTCCAGACTCCGTCTAAGGGAATAGCCAGACGAGAGCGTGAAGAACGAGGGCGTAGCATTCTTAGCTCCTTTGCCAAGTGAATCGGATGAACGACTATTCTCATTCGACCACGAGGGCATGGGAAGCATCGCTTGTTGCCAAATGTTGCCGCCTGATGTCCGCTTCGAGGCAACTCTTGGCAACTTTTCGATCTGTTGGGCGTGGCGCGTCAGAATCAAGCCAACAACACCCGAACATCCTGTTCGGAATAGCGATCACTCAATCGGCGCCAAAGACGGCGCCATTCCAAGAGGAGAGCAATCGATGTCCACCCCAACACGAGCTGCAAGTGTCCGGCCATTCGGATGGCGCGACAAAATTGGCTATATGTTTGGTGATTTCGGGAATGACTTCACCTTCATTCTGCAAACTGTTTTCTTCCTAGCGTTCTACACCGATGTGATGGGTATAGAAGCTGCGCACGTTGGTACGCTATTTTTGATTGCGCGTATTCTTGATGCTTTCACAGATGTCGGTATGGGGCGGATTGTGGATCTGTTACGTCCGGGTAGGTCGGGGCGTTTTAAGCCATGGATTTTGCGTATTGCTATTCCTGTCACCCTGGCGTCGGCAATGATGTATATGCCTTTTGTGGTTGATGCGGACTACGGCGTTCGCGTTGCCTATATGTGTGTAACCTATGTGATTTGGGGTTCCATTTTCTATACGGCTGTGAATATTCCTTATGGGTCAATGGCGGCAGTCATTACTGACGATCCGAAAAATCGCGCGTCGCTCTCAGTTTTCCGTTCTGTTGGTGCCCAATTAGCTTACCTTTTGATTTCAGCAGGTCTTCCACTCTATATTTTCTCGACAGATTCCACCACTGGTAGCCGAGTTATGGATCCAATGCGTATGGCAATAGCCGCCTCCGTCTGTGCGATTCTTGGTGTCATCTGCTATATCCTGTGCTATGTCAATGTCGAAGAGCGCATTGAGGCTCCAGCTAAAGTGAAAGGTGAATCCGCATCATTCTTCCAGATGCTTGGTACCCTTCGTCGAAATCGCGCTTTACTGGCCCTCATTGTTGGCGCGATTGCTTTCCTTGTGGGAATGCAAGTTGCTGGAGGTGCCACGGTCTATCTCTGGAAAGACTATTTCCAGCGGCCAGATATGATGTCTGTTGCCCAGACTGTTTCCATTGTTCCCGTCTTCGTCATGGCAGTTTTTGCCGCCCAATTGGCAATGCGCGTGGGTAAAAAGGAAACGATCGCTATTAGCCTCTTTTTCTCCGGAATCGTGGCTATTGCTGCATGGTTTATGGGAATTAAAGATCCCCTGATCTTCGTGGTGATTTTCTTCTTCATCTCCCTAGGGCAGGGAATGTATAACATTTTGGTCTGGGCGGTGATTACTGACGTTCTCGACCAACAGGAGGTGAATACCCATGAGCGTGATGATGCCACAATTTACGCCATTTATTCTTGGTCAAGAAAGTTGGGTCAAGCCCTGGCTGGTTGGATTGTGGGTGTCGCGGTCAGTGCCATTGGCTACAGTTCCGAGGCAGCAAAATCAGGTGCCGGACAAGCCCCAGAAACTATCCAAGGGATCTATCTCCTCTTCCTTCTTGTTCCCGGCGTTCTCTACCTTGTGACTGCGTTAGTGATGTGGCTGTGGTACCCACTGGGCCGCAAACAAGTGGAAGACAATCGCGTGATATTGCAGCAGCGCCACAAAGCTGACACAGCAGATGCTCCTCACGCATCAGCCTAAGTGCAGAGGCCAGAGGGAATGCGGGAGTGCGGTAATGCCGCGGCGCATTTCCTCTGGCCCTTCCTTGTCAGCAAGAAAAGTGCCGAATAAGTGCCGAAAAGAAGGAGAAGAATATGGCGTGCCTTATTGTTCCAGGCGCAGAAGCCCTAGTGATTTCTGGAATCCGCGCCGCAATGAAATGGCGACGGGCGCATAGCGGAATAGAACCTGAAAATGCGCGGCCCGCCCTGGTGACCGAAGAAGAATTAGGGTGGCTGTCATCCTTACTTTGGGGTGGTACCGCATTGCTTTTTATTGAGCATATGTGGCATGGGGAAATTGTCCCATGGTTCCCATTTCTAACAGCAATGTCGAATCCTGAGGACACAGCGGCAATGCTGCATGAAATCGCCACTGTTGGCACTGCAATGGCTATTCTTGTTAGCGTCGTGTGGGTGGGAATAGTGGCATTTGTACGCATTCATAGCACGCGACAGAGTGGCCGTACGTCCCGTGAGGTGGTGGCCCAATGACTCTCCTGATGACTGTGATTGCAGCCATGATTGTGACGGCATTATGGCACCGCGGCGGGGCGGGCGACCCTCATTGTCTTCGTCCACTACTCGCTGCGTTGTGGGGCGCCAGCCTGATGTGGAGCGTTGACCTCGTCGTGGGCTTATCTGAAGAAGGTCTAGCTGCTATTCTTCTGCCAGCACCTGAACTTGCCTCTGAAGCGCTGCTTGGTCTGGTTGTGCTTGCGGCAGCGGGTCTTGTGTGGGGTATATGGCGGGCTCTTCAGGTGCGCCGACCGTCCTAAAATCCCGCGCATAGCCCCAGGAGCTCCCTTCGCCATGCACAGTGTGGCTCCGCCCTTTCCTGTACATAGCTTGGCCCCGTCCTCGTAAGAATTAACGAGGGCGGGGCCGCAGCATATCTACCTCCTGCCCGGCCGGCCACCGCCGTGCCCGGCCGGGAAAGGAGCGCTATTTCACCTGCTCCCAATGAGGCTCAGCCGGAAGCAAAGCATTGAACTGGGTCACCAACTCATCCTGATATTCCCCTTTAAAAGTGCCGTTAAGGAAACGCGGCAAAGCCTCATCGCGGAAACGCTGCCATGAGGCGGATTCATTGCCTGGATGAATCGGGTAAAAGAGTACCCCCTCGGAAAATGCGGCATCGCGATCCCCGGGGGCATCACCAATGAGCATAATCCGATCATCGTCGTATTTTCCTTTAGCCGCAAAATGAATATGCTGGGGTTTCGACCCCATTTCTTGGCCCGCGATCACTTTCATGTAGCGCGCCAAATCGTGTTCGCCCCATTCGCGTTCTAATGCCTCCAAAGGAGTGGCCGAAATTGTCATACAATCGACATCTGATTGCATCGCAATAAAGGCCTCACGGACGCCCGGGAAGGGGGCACATCCGTGGACCATCCAGGCAATTAACTCATTGACTCCATGCCCCCACTCAATGCATTGTGCGATCTCGGCGGAAGGATACTCTGCCGCGAATGCCGCAATCCCTGCATCTGAACGTGGAAAATCCGAGTCAAGGAACTCCTGTAGTTCTTTCCCCTCAGGAATGCTCACCCCGCGCGCGAGAACCTCAGGGCGGCCGCGCAGTAACTCAAATAAGCGCGCTAAAGCCACCCAGCGGTTTTGGCCTCGTGTTGTGGAATAGAGGTTAACAAAAAGGGCGGTTTCCCGAACTAGGGTGGAGGCGGCCTGCAGGTTGAAGTACTTAATATAGGACGGAGTAAAGCACTCTTGATGCTTAATATTCATGGCGTCCATTGCGCAACCGTCAGAGTCGATGCCGACAAAAAAGTCCTTTGTCGGAACGAAATCAATAAGAAGCTGGGCGGCTGCTGATACTTGACTATTACTGCTCATAGTATGCTCCACATCGCTAGATCCGGGTATCGGCCATGCCGCAGAAAGCGTCAACTGGCGAGATGCCTTTAAATTCGGAAATACCTTCGAGTTTGTCGACAAGGACTAGGAGAGTATGTTCTTTATCGTCGTAGGCGTTAATGAACGTTTTCACTTGGGGGACATCAGCCATGTCGAAAGGCCCATTAGTTGATACGTAGATCACGGGCAATTCGTGGACATACCAAGGAATGTCAACAGTTCCCTTTGTTGCCGCCCATGCCACTCGCTGTACAGGTTGCATTAAGCCATCAATTTTTGCCACCATAATGACGAGATCATAGTTATCTGTCAATGCACTAATAGGTGCTTTTCCTGCATAGATATTCTTTACCGCCTCTGCCTGCTCTTCGGGCGTCATGACTGCGAGCTTATCGAAAAGGGATTCATGAATAGTGACCTCGTAGCCGCGTTCGCTCAGTATTTCGCCGACTTTTTGTGCGGGATGTTTCTTTTCCCCACCCATCCCAAATCCGCGAGAAATCGGATTCTCGGGACCGGAAACGGGGACGACGAGAATACGGCGTGATCTTTCGTGATTCAGAGGTAAAACGCCATCCTGGCGATTTTTCACCAGGGTAATACTCGCATCGGATACTTTGGGCGCAAGCGAGGTATTCGCCTCAACACCAATACGTGCCAGCGCTTCTTCTTTTGGCGGCAGGATCTTTTCGCGTGGCGTCCGATGCAGACCTAAACGTGCTTTCAACCCAAGAATGCGCTGCAGAGCTTCCACTAAACGCTCGTCGCTAATCACACCATCGAGGTATCCCTGAAGCATCCAACCAAAGTCTTCTTCCGGGTCGTTGAAGAATAGGAAAAGGTCGCATCCAGCAGCGATAGCGCGGGGAAGAATATCGCGCCGAGCCATCCGGCCAGTCATCCCCACCATATGCGACGCATCGGTGACGACCAGCCCATTAAAGCCCAATTTCCCGCGCAAAAGATCGGTAATGAGTTCTTTACTCAAGGTCGCGGGAAGTAAATCCTCATCGGCTATCCCTGGCGAGAAATGCCGCTGATAAGCCGGATGCATAATATGCCCCGCCATAATTGAGGGCAGTCCCGCCTCAATTAAACCGGAATAGACTTTCCCGAAGGTTGCATCCCATGCTTCGCAACTCAATGTATTTGCCGCAAAAGAGAGGTGATGGTCGCGTTCATCAACACCATCACCCGGGAAATGTTTAGCAGCGGGCAAAATGCCTGATTCCATAATGCCGCGCATATATTCGCGCGACATCTCTAAAACGAGATCAGGATCGGCGCCCCAGGCTCGGGTCGCCACAATAGGATTGCGCCAGTTATAGAGAATGTCCACAATCGGCGCGAAAGACCAATTGCAGCCAATAGCGGCAGCTTCTTCGCCGCTGACACGCCCCATTTCATAGGCCCACTGCGGATCAGCTGTTGCGCCGATTTTCACCTCAGCCCCAATATAGGTCCCATCAGTGCAGGCGCCATTTCCGCCAGCTTCAGTATTAGCGGCAATCAGCAGCGGTATTTTCGCCTTTGTCTGCAGAATATAGTTCTGGTCCCAGACTTCTTCTGCAGTGCCAGGATTATATCGAACGGCGCCAATATGGTAGGTGTCAAGAACGTCAGTCAGATATTCCTCAGTGCGTGAGGCACCCATATTGACAAAGAGCTGCCCGATTTTTTCCTCATCGCTCATTGAGGCAATCGTCTCATTCACCCATGTAATGGCGTCAGGGTCGAGATTGAAGGGTTGTGCCCAAAGATCCACCATGATGCTGCTCTCCTTGCTTCCTTGCACGGTGCGTCTTCCTCTAAGCCAAACAGATTGATGTCTCATTGAGTGAGGATTGCCAAGTGTTGCCATCTGCTTCGTGGGAGGATAAGGCAACTTGTGGCAACCGCTGGAGTGGCGCGAGTCACTGGGTGATCCTAGTACTGACTTGATTTGAGGAGAAAGCAATGTCCTTACCCGTTCCTACCCCAGCCACAGCAGACATTGGCGTCACCGGTATGGGCGTGATGGGCTCTAACCTTGCCCGGAATCTTGCGCGTCACGGCCATGCCGTCGCCATTCACAATCGCACCCCCGCCAAAACAGAAGCTGTTATCGCTGACCACGGCTCGGAAGGCACCTTCGTTCCTTCCGAATCCCTTGAAGACTTCGTTGCCTCCCTGCGCTCTCCGCGTTGCGCCATCATTATGGTCCAGGCAGGCCCCGCAACTGACGCAGTGATTGACGCCCTCGCCGACCTGATGGATGAGGGTGACATTATTGTGGACTGCGGAAACTCCCTATTCAGTGACACTATTCGCCGTGAAGCTGCCATGCGCGAACGCGGCTTGCACTTTGTGGGCTGCGGTGTTTCCGGTGGTGAAGAAGGCGCCCTGTGGGGCCCGTCGATTATGCCGGGCGGCTCAGTGGATTCCTACAACCGCCTGGGACCGATGCTGGAATCCATTTCCGCACATGTCAATGAAGAGCCCTGCTGCACTCACGTGGGCTCCGATGGCGCTGGCCACTTCGTGAAGATGGTCCACAATGGCATTGAATATGCCGATATGCAGGTGATTGGTGAGGCCTACGACCTGCTGCGTCACGGCCTGGGCCTGAATGCCGCAGAAATCGCCGACATTTTCGAAGAGTGGGGTAAGGGCGACCTCGATTCCTACCTTATTGAAATCACCGTTGAGGTGTTGCGCCAGGTGGATCGGGAAACGGGCAAAGCCCTGGTTGATCTGATTGTGGACCGCGCTGGCCAAAAGGGCACCGGCACATGGACCACTCAGACTGCCCTGGATCTGGGCGTTCCTGTGACCGGGATTGGTGAAGCGACTTTTGCCCGCGGCCTGTCCTCCTCCGTTCCGCAACGTGAAGCGGCCCGTGCTTTCGAAGCTGGCACACTGCCCTGGGATATTTCCGACCGCCAGGCATTTATTGACGATGTGCGCGATGCTCTTTACGCGTCGAAACTGGTGGCTTATTCGCAGGGCTTCAATGAAATCCAGGCAGCCGCCGAGGTGTACAACTGGGATATTGACCTGTCTGAAGTGGCTCGCATTTGGCGCGGAGGCTGCATTATTCGCGCTCAATTCCTTGGTGAAGTCACGCGCGCATATTCCACTAATAAGGAATTGCCTTTGCTGATCGCTGACCCGTATTTCAACGAGAAAGTCACGGCGGCTTTGCCAGCATGGCGTCGCGTTGTGTGCGCTGCAGCCGCCCACGGTGTGCCCGCCCCTGTGTTCTCCTCATCCCTGTCCTATTACGACGGTATTCGCGCCGACCGTCTGCCAGCTGCTCTCATCCAGGGTCAGCGGGACTTCTTCGGTGCCCATACCTATGCCCGAATCGACCGTGAGGGAATGTTCCATACCCTGTGGGCCGAAGAGGGGCGCCCAGAAGTGAGTGCCTAGGAGATGCAGTGAAAATCCGGAATGATGCTCGGTGGGCGCTTCTAGTGCCAACCTCAATGGGTGTGCGCATTACCCCTCAGGATCGCCAAGGGGTACATACCTCCTCCCAATACCTGATGACAGCAACGTCAGCAGAATCGAATGTGGCGTCAGTGGCGTCCTATTTGGGTTTGCCTGTGAAAGTCTTGACTCGTTTTGTTGCGGGGTCGCCAATTTCGGCCTTTATCCGCGCAGATTTACGAGGCCGGGGCATGGATATTGAGGGACCTGACATCCCTCAAGGAGATGCGTGGGGGCACCGTCACCAATTCAATATTGCGGATTCAGGTTTTGGGGGTCGGGCTCCACGAGTGTGGAATGACCGTTCCGGCGAAGTGGGACTCGGACTCGATATCGCTGACTTTGATCTGGACAGGATTTTCCAGAACGAAGGTGTTGGCGTTGTCCACCTTTCTGGGCTGATCGCCGCTTTGTCGCCGTCAACCTCGCAGTTGTGTGTGCGGATCGCTGAAATTGCGAAGGCCTCAGGGGCAGTGGTCTCTTTCGACCTGAATTACCGAGCATCATTCTGGAAAGGCCGTGAGGAGGAATTATCTACGGCTTTCCATTCCATTGCGACTCATTGCGACATTCTCTATGGCAATGAAGAAGACTTCCAATTGTGTTTGGGTATTGACGGGCCTCCCGCTGGGGGCGACGGAATTGATGCCCATATTGAGGGCTTTACGGAGATGATTGGCCGGATCCGTCAGGCCTATCCGCAGGCTAGATGGATTGGCACTTCTTTGCGTGAGGTTATTTCCGCTAATCGCCACATGTGGGGAATGATTTTATGGGGAGATAATGACTTCACGGTGATTCCTCCCCGTGAAATTGAGGTCCTGGACCGTATTGGTGGGGGAGATGCCTCTATTGGCGGTGTCCTTTATGGACTAATGAAAGGCTGGAGCGCCGAAAAGTCGGCCCAATTTGGGTGGGCCACTGGCGCTTTAGCTGCCACAAGTCTGCAGGACTATGCTGCCCCTGCTGATGAAGATCAAGTGTGGGCAATCTGGTCAGGTAATGCGCGGGTCCAACGATGAGCGCCACCTACCCTTCATCCCTCTATGCCAATGTGCCCCCTGCAATGGGGGTGGGGGGCACTACCGAGATTCTCAACGGGCAGCAGATCCGCGACTTTGTCCACGAGCAGTTGGCGGCCCTGGACGTTGCCGGTAAAAGAGTGACCCTTGTTGTGCCCGATGGGACCAGGCACGCTCCCGTTGCGATGATGACACATCATATTCGTGACGCTTTAGGGGATCGTCCTGCATCAGTACGGGTAGTGATTGCGTTGGGGACCCACGACTATATGTCTGAGGAAGCCATCGCCACGCTTTTAGGGTACGAGGCCGGGGCCTTCACTGGCACATACCCCGGGTGGACTGTCTATAACCACCTGTGGCGTGATGACTCCGTTTTTACTGATCTTGGGACTATTCCTGCCCCGAAGATTGCCGAGTTATCGGAGGGGCGTTTAACTAATCGGGATATGCGCGTCCTCGTCAACTCTATGGTGGTGGATACCGACATTACTCTGGTTTTAGGGCCTGTCCTTCCCCATGAAGTGGTGGGTATTTCTGGGGGGAACAAGTATTTCTTCCCCGGTCTGTCAGGGCATGACGTTATTGATATGTCCCATTGGGTGGGCGCCCTCATTACCAGTTTCGAGATGATTGGTACCCAAGGAATTACTCCTGTGCGTCGGCTTATTGATGCAGCAACAGAGCTGATTCCTTCGGAAAAATATCTCCTCGGAATGATTGTGGCCCCCGGCAGTAATGACCTCCATTTCCTTTCTTTTGGGGATACACGTTCTTCCTGGGAAGCCTGTGCAGCAGTGTCCGCTGAAGTGCATGTCCGTTATGTGCCGCGACCTTATCGTCGTGTAGTGTCATTGATCCCCGAAATGTATGAGGATATGTGGACGGGCGCGAAAGGCTTCTACAAATTGGAGCCCGTTGTAGCTGATGGGGGAGAACTCATTATTGTAGCCCCTCATATCTCCACGATTTCCGTTATGCATCCGGGGATTGAAGATATCGGCTACCACAATCGCGATTATTTCGTCGGCCAGTGGGACCGATTTAAAGACCATCCGTGGGGTGAACTCGCCCATTCCACTCATCTGCGCGGTAAGGGAACCTACGATCCGGAAACGGGTGAGGAAAAGAACCGCGTTGATGTTGTTCTGGCAACGGGAATCCCCCGTGAAACGGTTGAGGCAGCAAATCTGCGGTGGATGGATCCGGCCGATATTGACCTTGAGGCCTGGAAAAACGATCCTGACACGCTGATTGTTCCTCATGCTGGCGAACTTCTTCACCGCGTCCGCGTTCGGACACCAGCCGAGTAACGTTATCCGCTCTGCGTTCGTGACATGCTCCCGCCCGTTGCCGGGAACTTGCCATCGCACGCTAATGGTGTTGACGGTGCATCTGGCTGAGCGGCCACGTTTTACTTTCGATTTTCGTCAGGTACGTCCCACAGTGTGGAATCAGGCCCGCATACTGTCGTGACCTGATCCTGGGTATTGTGAATCCGTGCCTGACGCCCCGGCAGCAGTGTTCTATGTGACCGCGATCGACCTGAGCATTGCTTCTCGCCTGGTTGGGTTGGGCAGCCTAGCCGCGGGGGTCGCAACTGGGTGCGAGTATTAGTCCTTCCTTTCGTCAGTCCACAAGGTCCGTTATGGGAATTCACGAGGGCGGGGCCAGTGTTTGTGCAGGTCGCTAATTGCAGGCTTTTCGCCCTAGTTGACAAACCATGCCCGTAATGGAGATCGCGCATTGAAAACGCCTCCTGGTTGCGGTGTGTACCTGCGGAGCGCCAGGGCGTTGCCTTCTTGTGGGGACTACTGTGGGGTAATTTCCACAATGACGCCACTATGGGGATAACGGTGCAGTGAGAAGGGGCTTTGAGTCACGCAGAGCTGGGCTAGCTGATCCCACGTTTCTTTGGAACCGTATTTACTACTATCGCTTTCGAGAGTGCCGCCATTAGGTATGCGTAGCGTATAGGAATAGTAGTGAGAATACGAGGGGAATAGACTATTTCTGCCCACCCTAAAAGGGGTCTTCTCTAGGGACTCGCATGTCACTGCTGTGTAATGCGACGGGCCTGCCTGAAGGTCTCGTACCGCAGAATAGGCGCTATTTAGACCCACATATGACTGGTAGAGAGCGGTCGCAAGACAAATCCCAATGAGGGTTATTCCTAATAATTTCCCTAAGGAGGTTGCTTTTGCTGCAACACCCTGTGTGCCTTTGTTTCTGAGGCTACGAAAGGCGATAAAAGCGATAAAGAAAAAAGTGACAGCAATAAACAAGGCGCTGAGCGAGTCAAAAGCCAGTGCCCACAACGTATTATCTGGCATAAATGCGTTAATAAGCTCCATCACGACTATTGTGATGAAGGCGTACCAGAGGAAAGGGAGCTTCTTAATAATCTGCTCAACGAAGTGAGGGGAGTGCCTAGGGGTGGTTTTGTCCGGTCCAGGTTGACTACCTCTATTGACCGTTTCGGGCATGATATTCACTTCCCATCGGCATTCGTGCAGGCTGCTAAATGAAGACCGCCTTAGATTACCCATCTAAAAGAGGGAAGGGAACTATGAGGCTGCTTAGTGAGGTGCTGCAACAGAGGCAGGATAGTGAGCAGCGGCCGCGCCCCAGAAAAGTAAACGGGGCGCGGCCGCGATTTTGCTCGGACCTAAACGGGACCTAGAAGACTAGGTGCTCAGTCATTGAGGTGAGTGATTGCGTAATCTGCTTCTTCCTCGGTAAAGCCTTCAACTTGAGACGTCAATTGATCGCGGATGGCCTCTGGCGACATGGACATTGTGTCCTGGTACGTCTTGGCTTTGGCAAGAGCATTGGCATTCCAGTCTGCCTTAACGTTATCGACTGCATACTGAGCTGCCTCAGGCGTGAATTGCTCGACTTCGGAGGTCAACTGGTTGTAAATCCCCGCCTTCGACATATGCATCGTGCTCGAATAAGTCTCTGCCTTTTGGAGGGCTGATTTGTGGTCAGCTGGTACGTCAGTCTCTTTCGCTTCAGCAGGAGCGGGATCTGCGGCGCCTGGCGCCGCTGCCGAAGTTGCGCTATCAGTGCTAACTGGAGTTGCTTGCGCGCTCGATTGGGGTGAACTTGTTGTGGTGTTGTTTCCTCCATTAATCAGGTTGCTGACAATGGCAATGGCCGCGACCGCAACGATAGCGATGAACCACCATCTGGTGTAAAAAGGCTTCTTTGCCTTCACTGAAATTTCAGCGGGGGGGGGTTGCAAGGTTGACATGACGTTCTCCGTCCTTGAAGTGCACAATGCGTGTGTTGTGAGTATCTAAATAGTACTCTCTGGCGAGGGAAGAGCAACTCAAGTGTAGAAAGAAAAAATAATCCAAAGTGGCTCAAATTTATTGCATTTGCTGGCCTGTTGCTGTGTATTGATGCCTATTTGACTAGGTAATCAGCATCAGTCGTTTACTGGGATTTTCCTGTGCATTATGGATGCTTTCTGCTGGATTCAGGAGGAGTCTTCGTGTAAAGTTAAGATATGAAGGTGTGGTTCGATGTGACAAGTATGTTGTCTACCAGTAGGCATACTTATCTTTGGTGGCTAAAGGCAGATTAAGCTCCTGAAGTGGAGCGTATAATGCTAATCGATAATAAATAAGCCGTACCTCATATAATAATGAGATACGGCGATGTTAATGCCCGCAGCATTGACGCAACTCAGATGACTAGTCATTGAGGTGAGTGATTGCGTAATCTGCTTCTTCCTCGGTAAAGCCTTCAAACTCGGAGGTCAACTGATCGCGTATAGCTTCGGGTGACATGGACAGTGTGTCCTGGTAATTCCTCGCGGTTGCCAGAGCATTGGCATTCCAATCGGCCTGGATGTTGTCAACGGCATATTGGGCAGCTTCAGGCGTGAATTGCTCGACTTTGGAGGTCAGCTGGTTGTAAATCCCCGCCTTGGACATATGCATAATGTCAGAGTAGGTTTCAGCTGTATTGAGTGCGGACCTGTGGTCAGCGGGAATATCTGATTTTCTTGATTCGGTAGGTGCTGGTTCAGCAGGCGCAGGGGCACTCTCGGCAGGAGCTGACTCGGCGACAGGCGCTGGGTCTTCCTCCGCTTCTACAGGGGTAGACGGTGCGCTTTCCTTCTCTTGTGCAGGGGTAGGCGCTGTATGGCTCTCCGTTTTTGCTGGTGTAGGCGCCGCGCCCTTTTTAATTTCCTTGAGTATGGAAGCTGACTTACTTACTTGCGACACAAGTTCCCCGACGGCAGTCGCACCATCTGGCACTACAGACGCAGCTTCATCAGTGGAAACTGACGTCGCTTGTGGGCTTGATTGTGGTGAGGGAGTCGCATTTGCGGTGTCGGAGGCGCCACTATTGCCAAGATTGCCAAGAAAACCAAGAACTAGAACCCCCGAGAGAGCGATAAACGGCCAGCGCCTATAAAAAGGCTTCTTGGCGTTGCTTGAAAGGGGGGTCAAGGGCGGGGGCACGTTAGCCATGAGAATCTCCTTTGACGTGCAGCATTACTGTGTAGTGGATACTCGAATACTACTCTGACCTGCAGGTTTGCCAAAAAGGAGAGGTGGCTAATTCTTAAGACTGTATCCAACGGGCGGCGGATTTGGCGTGGGGTGGAGGTTTGGGTTAAAAGGGTGCATTTATTCAGGGATGATCTCCGCAATAGCACTATCATCGATCGGTTTGTTATCGTCGAATCCGTAGTAGACCACGGTAAATGGCTTGCCGGTGTCACATAAATTCGGCATCTTACTGACAGGGTCATTGGGGTCATGAATTCGTTCTTCATTGAACTCGATAGAAGTCCTGCGCGAATCACTCAGGGTTAGGTTCGTTTCGAAGTATATTCGCGTGTGCCTTTGTTCAGGAGCAGCGCGTTTTTGGATGTCGGTGCACTGGATTCCTGTTTCGGTCTCCGCCCCTGTTGTGAGGACGCGCGTGAGAGTGATTGCCCCGCCGAAGGGGGCGGGGATGGAGGCAAAAGTGATGGCGCCAATAACTATTAAAATGAAGAGTAACCCCAGGAACTCCTTCAGCTTAAAGCCGTCAGTGAACATTGAAGGCAAGGTGCTAAGTATACCGTAGGTAAACACCAATCCCCACGGGATTATGGCTAAGGTAATGAAGCTGGCGGCGGCGATAAAAAAGCCAGCTCTCCAGGGGCCGTAGGGTGGAAAAAGAAATGTTGAGGCGAGCAGAGAAATTAGCCAAAGGAAAAAGAGAACTACACTGCCCACTAATAGCGCCCTCACTAGCTTTGATCCAATAGAACTTTTGGCTTTCCCTAGTGGAGTCTTTCTTTTATCTGAGCCCTTCTTTCGGGAGTGCTCTATTGGTGAAGATGATGCTGACGAGTCCACGATTCTCACCTTTCTTCAATCTGGGAGGGGGAAAGTACTGGAGATCATTCAGTGTGGGAACTAGGTGGTTCTTAATGGAGGGTATGTCCTAAAAGGCCTGCCCCGCCCTCGTAAATGATGAACGAGGGCGGGGCGCACAAAAAGATGACGGACTGCCGCCTTTACTGCCAGTAGTCCAACTTCTCCTTGATGCCAATGCTGGCAGCAGTGAAGGTCGGATTCTTGCCTTCCGCCTTTTGAGCGCAATAGTCTTTCGCCGCAGCAAAGGCTTTTCCGCCCAAAATGAGAATGACAGGCACGTTGATTAGCGCCATGATGCTCATCAGAATATCGGCCAGATTCCATGCGATAGAGAAATCTGCCAGAGCGCCAAAGAAAACAACCACACAGGCAACACCCCTAAAGGCCATCAACAACCAGCGTGGAGTCTTTTTCTCGCCGCTGAGGAAGTGCAGATTGACCTCGGCGTAGTAGAAGTTGCCAATAAGGGTCGTAAAAGCAAAGAGCACCAGGGCAAAGGTAATAAACGGCAGAGCAAAATGACCCAAAGCCGTTGACATTGCTGAGGCAACGAGGGGGGTACCTTTGAGTTGATCGCTCCCCTGCACTCCGGAAGACAGAACAACGAAGGCGGTAATAGAGCAGACGACCATGGTGTCAATAAAGACCGAGAGCATCTGAACAAGGCCCTGCTTAACAGGGTGCGAGACCGATGCTGTTGCGGCAGCATTTGGTGCGGAACCGATACCCGCTTCATTGGAATAGAGGCCGCGCTTAATGCCATTGGACATTGCTGCACCAATCGCACCACCAAATAGCGAGGTAATATCACTGGCCCCAGCGAAAATCTGGGCGAACATCCCAGGGATATTTTGCCAATTGACCAGGACAACATAGGCGCCAACAACTAGGTAAATCGTGGCCATAATGGGCACTAGGGTTCCTGCGACATTCGTCAAATGCCGGGTTCCCCCGAAAATTGACAAGGCAAAGGCTACCGCCAGCACAAAGCCAATGACATATGGCGTCCAATTCGGGTGATACCAGGTGTACGCAGTGAAAGTATCAGCAACGTTAAAAGAAGCAACCAGGTTAAAGCCGCCCATATAGGTAGCAATAAGTGCAACGGCAAAAATGATGGCTAGCCACTTTTGCTTCAAGGCAAGTTGAATGTAATAGGCAGGGCCACCAACAGAATGCCCACCATCGGGAGTGCGTTTCTTATAAATCTGCGCCAGGGTGGATTCGACGAAAGCACTTGTGGACCCAAGCATAGCGATGAGCCACATCCAGAAAACTGATCCCGCTCCACCAAGAGCGATAGCAGTGCCCACGCCCGCAATATTGCCTACGCCCACACGCGAGGCAGTAGAAACCATGAGCGCACGGAAAGAAGAAATCTGCCCTTCCTCGTCCGGCGGTTCAGTCACTACTCGGATTGACTCGACAAACATCCGGATAGGCAGAGCGGCGGAGCGGATAAAGAAATAGAGCCCGCCGAAAACGAGGAGCCAAATCAGAGCGTTCCAATACAGGAAGTCAACGATGGTCACGAGGTGCTGATTGATCAGCTCACTCAGAGTTTGTGGTTCGTTCATATAGGCGTCCTGACTTGTCTGGTCGCACGTCGGAGAGCAGGTAGCACGTCGCGAGTGCGGTATTCGGATGATGGGAAAACGGGGACGCGAGCCCTCGTATAAAAAATGAGTCTAAGGGCGAATCTTGGTATGTGCATGAGCCTTCCATTGCGTGGGCCTTACCTTTTCGCCCCTTTACGAGGGCGGGGCGCCATGAGTTGGAGGGAAAAAACGGGCAAAAGTCCAGATCGAAGGGCTTTAGGTCTGATGGTGAGGCGGCTCACGCGAATCTGATTTGACGCTGAGGTGGATGGGTGCGTAATGTTTTCTCCCGTCGCCGAAACGGGAGAACAAACCCGAAGAGGTGACAAAGCCCCCTCCCAGCAGGTGTTTCTTACGCTTGCGAGGGTGTGTGGTGTTGTTTGTGAACTCGATAGTGTGTTTGTTTTTTATGCCTGTTTTT
>JAUNHH010000017.1 GCA_030524055.1 Actinomycetaceae bacterium
GAATCACCCCCTACCTATAACCACCCCCGCTTACACAGAAAAATTGACAGGCTCTATGCGGGCGCCGAGAAAACGGCTCAAGAACAGCAGCTTGGCCCAACTGCTCGGCGCGGCGACGCAGCTTGTAGAACGTGTGACGACTAATGCCGTACTCCACACAAAACGCGCTCACCGCCCCACGCGGAGCATCATCAGGCCACTGCGCAATCGCTAAACGGACACGAGGATCAACAGGTTCAACACTCACCCACCCATCCCACCCGAACTGTCACCACCACACCCCCCACAACTGTCACCGATGTCCTGACACAGAACTGTCACCCATGTCCTGAGACATAACAGCGGGGGTATTTGTCCTTAACTATAGGGTTTTGTCCCTAACGCTATGTTTGGGTGGTAATGCCAGCAGGGGCTTCCAGTGCCTCAGGCGCCCATCTCCATCAGGCAAGTGTTATTGAGGTGAATAGAGCATGACCTCAATATCAGGCAGGTCTTCTAAAGCGGAGATGATCAACGGGGATACCTCTTCCCAGTCCAAGCCGCCTAGACCGCATCCCAATGCGGGCAGAGCAATCGAAGTGATTGCTCTATCTGTAATGACCTGACGTAAGTCCTCAAGGCCCGATTGAATGTCTTCAATGCGTGACCTACTGCGCCAATGACCCTTCGTTGGGAAATTAATGATGAGGCGAGGGTTGGTATCAGTGGGATTAGTCCAGACCCACATCTTACCAAGGGTGACGCGACCAGCTTGAGCAGCGACATGGTAGTCGTGAAACATCTGTGGATAGGCCTTTTTAAATGCCAATGCCAGGCCTTTGCTCATCGTTCCATGAGTATTGACCGCGTTAACAATAGCTTCTACTTGAGCCTGTAATAGGTCTCCTGTAGTTATCGTTATCACGTTGTTCTCCTCAATCGTCGATGATGTCCCGCTGCTATGGGTATCTGGAAGAGTGCTATATCAATAAAAGGTACTTTGTGGCTGAAGTTCTGGCACCAATTTGCGGAGCTAAATGGTAGACTTAAAGACGCTGAACCCACAACATGCAGGGAGATCACATGTCCTTCGAGATCGGCCAAACCGTCGTGTATCCGCATCACGGCGCTGCCACCATCGAAGAGATTTCCACGCGCACAATTCGTGGGGAAGATAAGACCTATCTGACCCTGCGCGTGAGCCAAGGAGACCTCACTATTCAGGTCCCCGCAGAAAATGTTGATCTTGTAGGCGTGCGCGATGTCGTTGACGAGGACGGCCTCGAAGAAGTTCTCGCTGTCCTGCGCGCGCCCTATATTGAAGAACCAACAAATTGGTCTCGTCGATACAAGGCAAATCAAGAAAAAATCGCCACGGGAGACATTGTCAAGGTCTCCGAAGTTGTCCGCGACCTCACCCGTCGTGACGACCAGAAGAAACTCTCCACTGGCGAAAAACGAATGCTGACAAAAGCCCGTCAGATTCTCACCTCTGAATTGGCGCTTGCACGTGGCATCGATAAAGCCGCTGCCGCTATTCGCCTCGATCAAATCCTCGAAGAAGGCCGGGTGGACTTCCCAGATGAGGAAACTGAGGCCGGTGCTGATGTGGAGGACACTCCTGATCTAGAGGCTGGCGCTGAAACTGAAGCCGCGCCAGAAGACACCCTCGACAGCTAACCACAGGCAATGGCTATCGTCGCTGTCCTGACTGCGGCAGGGTCGGGGACTCGTCTGGGCTGCAGTGGCCCCAAAGCACTCGTTGAGATTGCTGGCATTCCTATGGTGCTCCGCTCTGCCTGCGCTCTGGCGCAGGCAGGAGTGGAGCGCATTGTTATTACCGCACCGGAAGATGCCCTCGATAATTTCAGTGCACTTTTTCCTGCGAATTGGTTAGGGCAAGCAGATGTCCCAGGGGAGGGCCCAGATGCAGATTCTGCCCTTGCGCCCCACTGTCAGGTTCGAGTTGTGGCCGGCTCTCGTGAATCCCGCCAGGCATCCGTCTATCGCGGTCTAACTGCTCTGGCTCCAACAGGCCAGGACACCGTCCTCGTTCATGATGCGGCCCGGCCACTGACTCCTGTTGCCGCGATGCGCCGCGTAATTGACGCCATTGCTGGGGGCGCTCATGCAGTGATCCCTGCACTGCCTGTCACCGACACGTTGAAACGTGTTGATATTCGCCTTGCCCCCACCACTCCGCTGCCACATGTGGTTGATACCCCTGATCGTGCGTCGCTGGTGGCTGTCCAAACACCTCAAGGGTTCCGCGGTGACGTCTTAATGGAAGCCCATGAGCAGGCACAGCATCGAGCTGCCAATGAATCCACTGCTGCCACCGACGATGCTGGCCTCGTTGAAGAAATGGGCCAGAGCGTTCATGTTGTTCTTGGCGCCCCGGAATCTCTGAAAATCACCACCAGCCTTGACCTGGCTCTTGCTCAGCTTCTCGCTGAGTCATGAGAATGTGTTAAGGCGCGTATATGCCCGTAGTAGGCTCACCCTGACACAGTGACATCAGTGAAGGAGTCCCCGGTGTCTACTCCCTCAACACCTGCAGCACCCCGCAGCGAAAAACGCCCCCTCCTTACCCGCCAAATCTTTGAGTGGTCCCTGTGGGACTGGGGGTCAGCCGCATTTTTCTCAGTGGCAACGACCTTTGTTTTTACCACCTATCTCACCGCAGATGGAAACTTTACTGATGAGGCAACAGCCTCCTCGCATTTATCTATTGGCCTGACAATCGCTGGCCTGATTATTGCTGTACTCGCCCCTATTACCGGACAGCGCGCTGACCGTCGAGGACATGCTGGCCTACGACTAGGCATTTTTACTGGCGCTGTCGTTGCCTGCATGGGGGCAATGTTCTTTGTCTATCCGCAATCCTCCTTTGGGCCAATGACTGCCCTGTGGGTGGGCATTATTCTTCTCGGTGTTGGCACAATTTTCGCTGAGTTTGCCTCGGTCAATTACAATGCCATGCTTAACCATATTGCCCATAAAGACGATATGGGAAGAATCTCCGGTTTAGGCTGGGGAATGGGCTATCTTGGCGGAATTGTCCTGCTCTTAATTGTCTACGTCGGATTTATTTCACCCGATGTTGGCTGGTTTGGTGTGACCAGTGAAAATGGCATGAATGTGCGCGTCACTATGCTGGTTTCCGCCCTCTGGTTCGCGCTTTTTGCTGCCCCGGTTATTCTTAACCCGCCAAAGCCAACAGCAATTCACGAGGGCGATGTCAAAAGAGAATCCCTGGTCGAATCATATCGACGTCTATGGCGCACTATTGTCGCCCTTTTCCGCGAAGCCCCCCACACAATGTTTTTCCTGATTGCCTCAGCGGTTTTCCGTGACGGTATGGCTGGGGTCTTTACCTACGGGGCTATTATCGGTCGAACAGTTTTTGACTTCTCAGCCTCAGATATTCTGGTCTTTGCCATTGTGGCCAATGTGGTGGCAGGTATAGCAACTGTTGGCTTTGGATTCGTTGACGATATTCTCGGGCCAAAGAAAGTCATTATTATTGCCCTGGTTTCCATGATCATCTCTGGAATCGGTATTTTCTTCCTCCATGACCGTGGGCCCATGGTGTTCTGGATTCTTGGCCTCATTCTCTCGGTCTTTGTGGGCCCAGTTCAATCTGCCTCCCGTTCCCTTCTGGCTCGAATGATTCCCGCTGGCCGTGAAGGCGAAATCTTTGGCCTCTATGCCACCACTGGCCGCGCTGTCTCATTCCTTGCGCCACTGGCCTATTTGCTGGCCCTCGGCCTTGGCGCCCTCGTCGTTGGCCCTGGTGGATCAGCCACCCACTGGGGAATCCTGGGCATTATGGTGGTTCTTGCGATTGGCCTAGCGCTGACCATCCCGGTCAAGGTGGAACAGGCTCATCTGAATCACCTGGAGAAAAAGAACCACTGAAACCAGGTGGAGCTCGCTCCACCCGCGTAGTTATCGCAACGCCCCGTGAGCGTTGTCGCTCCTTGAAGGAGTTGTCGGACCATTAATGGTGACGCCAGCTCCCTCAAGGAGCACTTCACCATCAATATCAATGGGGTGTGTTTTCGCGTGGTGGGGAATCGTTAACGTTGCTTTTCCTGAGGTGGCAATGAAATGGCCTTTACCCATCACTGCCGTCGAATTTGCACTGACATCAATTTCTGCTGAATCAAGCCCGATAGTGCCACCGGCTGTTAACCCCGAATGATCGCCATCAATATTATGTGTCCCACCAGAGAAAATAATATTTGTGCTGGCGAAAATGCCTGACGGTCCGCCATTAATTGCGACCGCGCTATCTGCCGATAACTCCACCCATCCGCGGCCAGGGTTTTCCGTATTCACCGCGGCAATCCCATCTCCATGGGAAGCAATCGTCAGATCGGCATTGTCAATCTGAATAGAGGAGGTTGATCGTAAACCTGCCCCGCCAGCGCTCATCGTCATGGGAATGCCAGCAATAAATAAATCGCCACGAGTAGAAATACCATCGACTTTCGAGCCAGTAGTCAGATCTAAATAGCCTTTCCCTGTCATTGTCAGATCAGCAGAGGTGACAATTCCGGCGGCCCCATCATCTCCGCCAGTTGTGCGAATAGTGTTATTGCCGGACAGGGCAATGACCGCAGAATCGGCATCAATAGTGATGGCAGTAGGGGTGGGTGACGTTAATGCCAAATTATCGAGGAGGAGGACCACATTTTCTCCGCGGGGAGCCGTAACGTGGATTTGTCCTTTATGGACCCCGGAAAGACGGTGGACCCCGCCCTCGTGAATGGAAATAGTGCCCTTCCCGATTCCCGCCACGTTGCGTGCTGATTCAGATGACCACTCTGAGTCGGCAACAACGCGGGCGGGAATATGGGACGAACGAATATCAGCAATCGTGGAAGGAACCCCCTTAAAGGAAGCGCTCGCCGGATGTGAGGCGGCCTCATCAACGGGGACGGTGAGGGACTGGGGAGTATTTGACCAGGACACTCCCATTGCGCCTGAAACTGGCCCTACGCTTTGCGATGTATCCCCCGCGAAAGCGCAGGAGGAGAGGGCGTAGACGCTAATTGCAGCTGCTGCAATGATCGTCGAATGCAAGCCCCTTCTCATGGCCAGTCCTTCCTGCGTGTCATTTACTGCGGCTAACGACCGGATCCTGAGGAGAGAGAGGAGTCAGATCCGGTCGTCAACCACGTAACTATCGTGACTTATTGGCGCTATTGCGCGCTATGGGGCATACCCCCCATTTTTCCCAGCAGGGGACTCAGGGAAACCCCCTAGGTGCTATGGCCACCTGGCTTAGGTCGAATGGATGATGGGGTGGGGCCAAAAGTCGGCATGGCACTGCTGGCGTCCTGGAGATTGTGCGCATTGCGGCTGCGGATCAGCTGCGGCGCGCGGCACTCATTAACGCCGTGGTTTCGGAGATTTTAGGAGGAAGCCTGAGCAATAAGGGCACTGGCAATAGCAGCCAGACCATCGCCGCGGCCAGTAAATCCAAGGCCGTCAGTTGTTGTTGCGCTGACCTGCACGGGTGCACCGACAATCTCGCTCATCTGCTGGCAGGCCTCAGGTAGGCGTGCAGCCATTCGGGGCCGCTTCCCAATAACTTGGACCGTAATATTCCCAATCACCCACCCCTGGGCGGTCACCATCCGCACCACTTCACGTAAAAAGGCTTCCCCGGAGGCACCGCTCCATTCGGGACGGTCAGTGCCAAAAACTGTGCCCATATCGCCGAGGCCAGCTGCGGCCAGCAACGCATCGCAAGCAGCGTGAGCAGCAACGTCACCATCAGAATGGCCTTCTAAAGCAGGCTCACCTGGCCAGGGCAGGCAGGCAATCATCAGGGTTTTATCGCACGCCGGGGCGTCGCTAAATGCGTGGACATCCAGGGCTTGGCCAATACGGAAGGGGATGGAAGAAGAAGCGCTCATAGTCCAAGACTACGAGGCGTTGGGGCTGGCGCCTATCTGGCGGGGAAGGGGAGAGCAATATGGGGAGGAATATCTACGAGGGCGGACGGCGCTGTTTTTCGGGGCTTAAGCCGATACGATGCCACTATGCGTTACCACTCCACTCGACGTACTGGCTCTGAGGCTCCTGCGAGTTTCTGCGATATTCTCCTTGGCGGTTTAGCTCCGGATGGCGGCCTGTATTTACCGCAGGAATATCCTCAGGTGGGGGCCGAGACTTTAGGGCAGTGGCGGCGCATACTGAAAGAATCGGGATATGCGGCTTTAGCGACGGAGGTTCTGTCGCTCTTTATTGACGATATTCCTCGCGAGGATTTAGCGGGAATTTGTGCGCGGGCCTACCGCACTCCCGCATTTAGTGATCCTGATATTGTCCCGGTGAGCCGCCTTGAAGACGGCCTATGGTTAGCGCATTTATCCTATGGGCCAACAGCCGCATTTAAAGATATGGCGATGCAGCTTCTTGGTGAGCTTTTCGAGTATGAACTATCTCGGCGCGGCCAATGGCTGACCATTGTGGGTGCCACCAGTGGCGATACGGGTTCATCTGCGGAATACGCTTTACGAGGGCGGGGCGGCTTATCGGTTGTCATGCTCACCCCTGCTGGGCGAATGACCGCCTTCCAGCGCGCACAAATGTATTCCCTGATGGATGACAATATTATTAATGTCGCTGTCGAGGGCGTTTTTGATGACTGCCAGGACCTAGTCAAAGCCCTCAATATGGATGCTGATTTTAAAGCCCAGTGGCATATTGGCGCAGTGAATTCTATTAACTGGGCGCGAGTGGCAGCGCAAATTATTTATTATGTGGCGACGTGGCTACGAATGAGCGAAGAAATTGCCCCAGAAAACCCCGATAGTGCGCGTATTTCTGTCTGCGTTCCTAGCGGCAACTTTGGCAATATTTGCGCTGCACATATTGCCCGGTCAATGGGGATTCCCCTGGACGCCCTGATTGTGGCCACAAATGAAAATGACGTTCTCGACGAGTTTTTCCGTAAGGGCATGTATCGGGTGCGTAGTGCCAGCAATACCTATGCGACCTCTTCGCCGTCAATGGATATTTCTAAGGCCTCCAATTTTGAGCGCTTTATCCACGACCTTCTGGGCGGAGATTCGGCGCGCATTGCTGAGCTCTTTGGTCACACACTTAATGCAGAGGGGGCCTTTGACCTCTCTGGCGAGCCAGCTTTTGAGCGTATTGCCCAGGACTATGGTTTCCGATCGGGAACGTCAACTCACCGCAATCGCTGCGAAGAAATTGCCCGCACCTACCAGACCAGCGGCTATATTCTTGACCCGCATACAGCCGATGGCGTTCATGTAGCGCGGGACTTTATTGACACTATCGATACGCCCATTGTGGTGATGGAAACAGCTTTGCCCGTAAAATTTGCGGACACCATTATTGAGGCAATTGGACGTGGCCCTGATATTCCCGAACGTTTCGCCGGAATTGAAGATCTGCCCCAAAAAGTCGTCGATATGCCCAATAGCGTTGAGGCCCTCAAAGACCTGATTTCTTCTCGGGTACGCCAGGGCGCGTAAAAGGCGCCTAAAGAGCGCAGGATTATTTATTGGGCGCTGCCCCGGCCTCGTCAAGACCTATTCCTGCCCTGTTACACAGGTCCGAAAACGGCCTGGAAATAGGGCAGGGCGAGGATAGCGACTAGGCTGGGACTATGACGCTGAGCCTCTATGACTCGAAAACCGCCCAACTCCAGCCACTGAATCCGGTCCGCCCGGGCCAGGTGGGGATTTATCTGTGCGGTGCCACAGTGCAGGGGTCACCTCATGTGGGACATCTGCGTTCAGCGGTCAACTTTGACACCCTGAATCGTTGGCTGACTCGGCAGGGCCTGGATGTCACCTATATCCGCAATATCACCGATATTGACGACAAGATCCTCGCCAAATCAGCCGACGCGCAGGTTCCCTGGTGGGCATGGGCAGCGCGATATGAGCGCGAATTTACCCATGCGTATGAGCAACTCGGGGTTTTGCCTCCAACTTTTGAACCCCGTGCTACCGCGCATATTCCCGAGCAAATCGCTTTAGTTCATGCCCTCATTGACCGAGGCCATGCCTATGATGATGGCCGAGGAAATGTCTATTTCGATGTCCATTCTTTGCCAACCTATGGGTCACTGACCCATCAGGCATTGGCTGATATGCGCACCACTGAAGATGAATCGCAGATCGATTCTGCTATTGAAGCGGGCAAACGCGATCCGCGTGACTTCGCTTTATGGAAATCAGCTAAAGAAAGCGAGCCTGAAAGTGCCTCTTGGGAATCTCCCTGGGGGAAGGGGCGCCCCGGGTGGCATTTAGAATGCTCGGCAATGTCACGTCGCTATTTGGGCGATGAATTTGATATTCATGGTGGCGGAATAGATTTACGTTTCCCTCACCATGAAAATGAGGAAGCCCAATCTCATGGCGCGGGATGGCCATTTGCTCGCCTATGGGTCCACAATGCGTGGGTCACCACTAAAGGCGAAAAAATGTCGAAATCGCTGGGAAATGTCCTCTCTTTAGAGGCATTAACCCAGGAATATCCTGCCGTTGCTGTGCGCTGGGCATTATCCAGTGTCCATCACCGTAGCGCTATTGAATGGGGAGAGGATACCCTTCCAACTGCATTAGCGGCATGGACACGCTTTTCTTCTTTTATTACCCGCTCTATTGACCTTGTGGGTGAGGTTGATAGGGAAGAAATAGCTTTATCTCCCACCGATCTGCCGCAGGCCTTTAGCGCAGCACTCAATGATGATCTCAATATTGCTGGGGCTCTGTCACTCGCCTATGAGCACCTGAAATTGGGCAATATTGCTTTAGAAGAATCTGCTCGCGACGAGGTGCGCCTCCAGCAATTATTAGTGCGTTCTATGCTCGATATTTTTGGGCTGGATCCGGCTTCTGAGCAGTGGCGTGGGGAGCTCGGTATTGGCGCTAGTGGTGGCGGTGAAAAAGCTGCGCTGTCCGCCCTCGTCGAAGAAATTATTCGCGAAAGGGCCGACGCCCGTGCGCAAAAAGATTGGGCGCGCGCTGATCTTTTACGGGATCGTTTAGCCGGGGCTGGCATTGTTTTAGAAGATGGGCGTGACGGCGCTTCCTGGCACCTCGAATAAAAGACAGGCAATTTACGAGGGCGGGGCTTAGCCGCCATAATGACACGTAACTATTGAGGAGGGCTTAATGGCTGGTAATGATGGACGCCGCGGAGCGGTGCGTAAACCCGGATCGAAAAAAGGCGCGAAAGTTGGTACCGGTGGACATTCGCGGCGCCGCCTAGAAGGAAAAGGCCCCACCCCCAAAGCGGAAGACCGTACCTACCACGCGGCCCATAAGCGGAAAGTCGCCCGAGAAAAGCGGGAAGAGCAAGAGGCCGCTATTGCGCGGGCACGTGCGAAAACCTCTATTAAGGTCCCCGCAGGGCATGAGATTGTTGCTGGCCGTAATCCTGTTGCTGAAGCTGTGCGCGCGGGAGTGCCGGTGACCCGTGTTTTCCTGTTGGGTAATGTGAAAGACGATCGGGTTGAAGAAGTCGTCCAGAAAGCGGCTGCACTGGGGGCGCCCGTTTATGAAGTGACTCGGCGTGACCTGGATGTGGCCACGGATGGGGCGAATCACCAGGGTGTGGCCATTGAAGTTCCCGCCTATGAATACGCTGAGGTTGCCGATCTTATTACCGACTCGCAACAGCAAATAAAATTGCCCCTTTTAGTCGCCTTAGACCATGTCACAGACCCGCATAATCTGGGTGCCGTGTTGCGTAGCGGAGGAGCTTTTGGTGCTGATGGCGTCATTATTCCTGAGCGTCGCAGTGCGGGCGTAACCACCACGGCGTGGAAGGTCTCCGCTGGTGCGGCTGCTCGCGTTCCCGTAGCGCGGGCCACCAACTTGGTGCGCGCCCTCGAAGAATGCAAAAAAGCGGGCTTCTTTATTGTTGGCCTGGATGGTGATGGGGATATTTCGCTGCGTGAATGCGACCTGGCAACCTCACCTCTGGTTGTGGTGACCGGTGCGGAAGGCGCAGGCCTGTCCCGTTTAGTTCGCGAAACCTGCGACCAAGTTGTTTCTATCCCCATGTCTTCCACCGTGGAATCCCTCAATGCTGCGGTTGCCACGGGAATTGCGCTGTATGAAGTCGCCTGTTTGCGCGGTGCTCAGCAAGAGTAGGTGGGAACGCTCTTGCCGCCATCAGAGCACTATTCGTGACCATCACCCCATATTTATGCAGGATGGAGCTATTACAGCAGGTCGTCACTTATTCAACTAATCCGATGTCGCAGGTTCGCGACGCCAGCAGTGACCCGCGCTACCAGAAGTTGTGCCAGGATTGACAGGTCTACACCGGCGAGTCGAGGAGGGCTCCTCGACCTAGCGACACAATGAACAGGAGACCCAATGGCGCTGCCCTGGATTGAGATAGTCGAGTGCCTCGACCCTGATCCTCAACTCGTGCTGTGGCGCTACCCGGATCCAGATGGACGTATTAAATCGGGCGCTCAGCTGCTGGTCCGCGAAAATCAAAGTGCTCTCCTACTGGCGCGTGGTCAGGCTTCCGCCGTCTATCTGCCGGGTACTCACACTCTTCCCACAGAAAATATCCCAGTCCTCTCGGATCTCATGGGCTGGAAATACGGTTTTGCTTCGCCACATATTTACGACATCTTCTATGTCGCAATGCGCCAATTTGTGGACCTCAAATGGGGGACCCCGGCGCCAGTGATGATGCAAGATTCGCGTTTTGGCCAGATCCGCGTGCGAGCATTTGGCTCATATTCGGTGCGAATTGTTGATGTCGCCAAATTCTTCCGCGAATATGCCGGTGCCTATCCGGTACTGACTATTCGTGATCTGGAAGTCCAACTCCGCGATTATATTGCCGCGAAATTCGGTGAAATCCTCGCCACCCACAATATTCCCGTTATTGATTTCGCGGCGAATTTATCCTCTGTTAATGCTCGCCTTCAACCCGCAATTGCCCCCTATTTTGAAGACCTCGGCGTTGAAATCACCCAATTCACGATTGCTTCGGTGACCCTGCCTGATGAAGTCAATGAGTATTACGACAAAGTCACCGGTATGAATATGGTTGGCGATATGGCCCGTTTCCAGGCCTTCAATACGGCCCTTGCCACCTCCAATCCGGAAACTGGGGTTGGCCAGGGAGTCCAAGGTGGAATGGCAATGGGCATGATGATGGGCCACGCCACCCAGCAAATGGGCCAGGTTTCGGCGCCCTATCCGCCCCAGGGTAGCTATCCAGCTGGTGGTCACTATCCCGCTCAGGGCGGACAGTACCCGCCTCAAGGCGCTCAATATCCGCCCGCCGCCCCTGCGGCTGGCGCCCCGCTCTCGTCACCAGAAATGGCGGGATACGCCGCGCCCACCCAGACCACTGGCTCCATGCCCAGCTCTGGCGAAGACCTGGTGGAGCGCCTTGGGCGACTCAAGAAAATGCTCGATGCCGGGCTAATTACTGAAGAAGATTTCGCGGCCAAAAAGGCCCAGATTTTAGAGGCACTGTAATGGCAAACTCATTTCTTGACGCAGTACTGAAACAAATGGACCAGACTCCTACCTACGTTATGGACAACGCACAATGGGAAGAGGTCGGAACGGAAACGCGGATCTGCCCTGATTGTGGCGCACCGCGTTCCGAAGCTCATGACGCCGCAGAATGCCGCTATTGCGGACATGTTTTTATGTCGGCATTAGCTTCGGAATATGCCCGACGTGACCCCCATGCGGAGGGCTAGATTCCTTTGAGATGACCATTCCCGGCCGTCTATGACCATTCAGGAGAGAGAGTAATGAGCAGAGCATATGACCAACTTCAGGCGCTGATTCCGCGATTAGATACCTTCCTATCGCGACTGACGCAACGCGGTGAGGAAGTATGCAATGAGGCTGCCCAAGCGATAGTCTCACTTCGCTCGACTGGCACTCCCGAAGCAAAAGCACGAGCAGATCAACTGCAAGGTGCTGCAGAATTGGGCTTGCGGGAGATCGTTGATAAAGGACACGCCGCATTCCGCACCCATTTTGGGCCTTTCGAGCAGATTGATGATGAGGCTGTCGAAGACCTTTATGAGCGCCTCGAAGAGCATATGGAAGGTTGGGAACGCAGCATTTTCCAGATCGGTAAAAACGTCTTCCGAGGCCATGAAGATATCAATGTCCGAGAGATGTGGGAAAAAGCTGTCGCGGATTGGCAAAATGCCGCCCAAACCCTCACCTGTCCTCAATGTGCCGCACCCATCCCCATTCCTGAACTTTATACGGAAGCTGTGTATCTGCCCTGCTCTGGTTGCGGTACGCGCACAACATTTAACCCCTCAGGTAATATGAGAATGGCTAAAGTCGCTGCGCTCGAATTAGCTAAAATTGAATCCCGGCCCGCATTGGATGCGTTTAAAGCCGCCTGGGCTGATGAAAATATTGCACCCGGTCTAGCATATTCACATTACGCGAATTATATTGTTACTCGCCAACGTAAACTTGCCGAATTACTGCCTTCAGCGGCGCGGGAGGAGCGCCCTGATTTAGCCGAAGAATTTGCTCAGTGGGTTTCGGCGCAGGACTTGGAATTGGAGCCCCAGGGCTATTGGCAAACCGATTTAACCTATGTCAATATGCTCAGTGGCCTCACTGAGTTAATTGATGAATCGCGGCGGGTCAATGCTGACGAAGATGCCGCTATTGCTATTGAAATGGCCGAGGCTGTTGCCCGGCCTGGATGTCCTATTGTGCAAGCCATTATGACTGGCACTATTCACCGGGACCTCCTGGCGAAACATGCGCAAATGGCAATGTCGCGTCCGCCTTTGCCTGCAGGAAGAGAACGCGAGTTGCGGTAACTCGTTTGCTGCAATAACGATACTCAGGGCTATTAAAACTGAAGGGACATGGAATGTTTGGCAACCTCTTTAGGAAGGCAAAAGAGACCGTAAGCGACGCTGTACGTGGGGTCGAACATGTTGATTGGATTAACCACGCATTCCCCTATGACCTCCGATTCTCAATGGATATGGATGATGCGCAGGATTTATCGCGCCCCTATCCTCCACAGGGCTTTCCGCCAGAGGCAGTTCAGTATTCTGAAACCTGGTATGCCAATTGGGTGCAGGTTCGTGATGGGCATATGGCGCCCGTTATTGCGATTGAAAATGGTGACCATGTTGGAGCGATGACTGCTCTGGAAATGTGGGAACGTCAAATTGAAACGGCCTATGCCGCTCAATTTGAATTAGGCGATTTTTATGGTGGCCGTCATTTGGTGCTCGCGAATAACAATGTGCATTCCTCGTTGACAGCAATGGTTGAGGAAATTCGTACCTATATTGGCGTGCGTATTCAAGGTGGCGATGCTTCTGAGCAGGCAGCCGAATGTATTGGGCAGGTTGTAGATATTCATGCCACTATGCATAATGCAATGCGCGGCTTTTATCATGACCCACAAGGTGTTGCCGTTAGCCAGCTTGAAGCGGCGGCATATGCACCTATTATGGCTTTGCGTCAGGTCAATACAAATTCCCCAGAATTTGCACCCATTCATGGGGTCACCCTTCATGATTGGGTGGCAGCAAGCGCAAAATTCCATCAGGGTACCCACAGCATTGAGGATATTTGCGCGGTCCTTGGTATTGAACGTCCTCAGTGGGAAGAGGCATTGGATGGCTGGTTCCAGCGAATTAAAGAACATCCCATGACGGTGGGCATGGAGTCCAGCAATCTCCTCCAAGTCCCCAATCCAAAGTTCGAAGGCAGTGCTGGATCGCATCAGCAGAAAAATAGTGCGGCGGCCCAACGCCTGCGGACGGATCGGAATTTCTATGTCGAATGTGCTGCGATTTCTGCTGCTGCCGCAGAGTTGGGGATCGATGGGCAGGCATATCTGCAGGAAAACTATGGCGTGACTGTTGGTGACGTTGCTTTTGCAGGTGGCGCGTGGATGTTGGATATGCGCCACGCCCAGGAGATACACACTCTCATTTCTGCTAAACAGCAGCAATTTGAGGAGAAATTCCGTCGGGAGCGTGGCGTCGGCATTGCCGATGACATTGAGTTCTAAACTTGCCGCCTAAGACGCGAGGGGCTGGGCCAGTGGATCTGTGATCTGCTGGCCCATCTTTGTGCCTTTTTCTATTGACGAGGGCGGGGCGCGGTCTTGCTGCAGTGCGGACGAGGTGCCTATCCCGGTGATATGCGTGGACAAACCGCCGCGAGGATGTGTTTTTTGCGGTGAATCTGCGTTGTGGTGGCGCTTTGTCAGTTGGGGCTGTGGGCCCGAAATTGCTGACCAGCAGAAATAGTGGCCCCGCCCTCGTTTATTAATGTGAGAGCACTCACTTGCGTCCGCCCAAAAAATAGATATCATATTGCTATCGGCTTGATATAGAGAAAGGGAAGGCCATGACTGTCCACACCTCCGCCATTGCTCACGGTGACCCCGTCGGGGGTGATCAGCCTGGCACGATTCCTGCACGTATGGATATCTCCGAGAAGCCCGCTGCTTCACTGGGTAGCGCTGCCGGATTCCTCGTTCTATTTGCTACCCTTGCACTCCTGATTCTGGGTGTCTTTGGCATTATTAATGGCGCAATTGCCGAAGAAAGTGGGGTCGGTGGGGGCGTTCCCCTGATTATTGGTGGTATTGTTCTGATCCTCGTATCCGTCATTGGTATGGTGTCGCTGAAGATTGTTCCCCCGGGTCAGACCTCTGTTATCCAATTCTTTGGTCGTTATATTGGCACTCTGCGCCGCACTGGCTTAGCTGTTGTCGTGCCTTTCTCCTACGGGAAAAAGGTCTCAGTTAAGGTCCACAACTTCGAGACCAATGAACTCAAAGTCAATGACCTTGACGGTAACCCCGTGAATATTGCCGCCATTGTGGTCTGGCAGGTCGCCGATACAGCACGCGCCGTTTTTGCTGTCGAAGACTATGAGGAATTTGTCCGCGCCCAAGCGGAATCTGCCCTGCGCCACGTCGCCAGCACCCACCCCTATGACGAACCGGGGCCGGGGGAGACCTCGCTGCGTGGCGGCACCGAAAAAGTCAGCGCAGAATTAGCCGCTGAGGTGGCAGAACGAGTCGCTATTGCCGGCCTGGAAATTGTGGAAGTCCGTATCTCCTCCTTGGCTTATGCCCCGGAAATCGCCCAGGCAATGCTCCAGCGCCAACAGGCTGATGCCGTGATTGCGGCTCGCGAGAAGATCGTTGAAGGTGCAGTCACCATGGTGGAACAGGCGCTGACTCGACTTGAATCAGAAGATATTGTGTCCTTCGATGATGAGCGTAAGGCGCAAATGGTGTCGAATCTTCTTGTCGTCCTGTGCTCCGAACAGAAAACCACTCCTGTGATTAATACGGGGTCACTCTACGCATAACCATGGATAGCTCACTCAACGGCGGCGCCGATCAGCAGAAGAAGTCGGCGCCGCGCCAGCGCAAACAGATCCTTTTGCGCCTAGACCCAGCAGTTCATGAGGCCCTCGCCAAATGGGCAGCTGATGATCTGCGCTCGGTCAATGCGCAAATTGAGATTCTCTTGCGCTCAGCACTTGATAATGCGGGACGTCTTCCCCGTGCTGCCCCTTTACGAGGACGGGGCCGCCCTCGTAAAGGGGAATAACAAGCGAAATGTACCCTGGGCATATGACCGCACCAGAGCCGAATTCATGTCCACAACGTGCACAATGCGCGCATGAGCTCGCAAAGGCCACTAGGATCTCCTTGGTAGGACCCCCGTCCTTCCCCGGGAGATCCCGGCCTCCGACATAGGGAGACCACAATGCCAGCGGTGATTGTTCTTGGTGCACAATGGGGCGACGAAGGCAAGGGAAAAGCCACAGACCAACTGGGTGCACGCACAGACGTCGTCGTGAAATTTAATGGCGGCAATAATGCGGGACATACCGTTGTGATTGATGGAGAAAAATACGCTCTCCACCTTCTGCCGGCCGGGATTTTATCGCCCAATGTCACCCCGATTATTGGCAATGGTGTCGTTATTGACTTAGGCGTTCTCTTCAGTGAACTCGAAGAAATGAATCAGCGAGGAGTGGACACTTCGCGCCTCAAGATTTCCGCTAACGCCCACATTATTCCTTCCTATAATCGCCTTGTTGACCAGGCCGTCGAAAAGGCTTTAGCGGAAGCTCAAATCGGCACAACTGGGCGCGGAATTGGTCCCACCTATGCCGATAAAATGAATCGTATTGGCATTCGTATTCAAGATCTCTACACGCCAGCGATTCTCGCAGAAAAAGTCCGGATTGCTTTAGAGGGTAAAAATCAGATTCTTGCCCAGGTTGACGCTGATCCAATTTCTGCAGACGACGTTATTGCTGATTTATTGTCCTATGCTGACCGTATTCGGCCAATGGTGGTCGATGCCTCTCTTATCGTCAATCAGGCTTTAGACGCTGGAGAAACCGTCCTTTTTGAAGGCGGCCAGGCCACAATGCTTGATATTGACCATGGGACCTACCCCTTTGTGACCTCGTCAAATCCCACTGCTGGTGGCGCATTAACAGGCAGTGGAGTTGGCCCCACACGTATTAATAGCGTCGTGGGTGTGGCAAAAGCCTATACAACCCGAGTAGGGGAGGGCCCATTCCCCACCGAATTACTCGATGAATCTGGCGAAGCCCTTCGAGAAAAAGGCGGAGAATATGGCGTGACCACTGGCCGGCCCCGCCGCTGCGGGTGGTTTGATGCGGTGATTGTTCGCTATTCCGCGCGTATTAATGGACTCACTGATATTTGCCTGACAAAACTCGATGTCCTTAGTGGCTATGACACGATTCCCGTATGCGTCGCCTATGACGTTAATGGTGTCCGCCACGAAGAAATGCCGATGGATCAAGCGAGCTTTGCTGCCGCTATTCCGGTCTATGAAAATCTTCCGGGCTGGAGCGACGATATTTCCTCAGTGCGTTCTTTTGACGACCTGCCTGTGAATGCGCAGAAATACATCCTGCGTTTAGAAGAACTCTGCGGCACACGCATTTCCTCTATTGGGGTGGGGCCAGGGCGTGAAGCAACAATTATCCGTTACCCGCTTTTAGAGAATTAACGAGGCCGGGGCGCGGGCGTTCAATGCCCGCGGCCTGTCCTCCGATTTCAGGCATGAAAAAGCATCGGACCGGAAGCGCCTGTCGGCGCGAAGGCCGCTCGTAGCGGCAGAGTGTGGAGCCCGGGGCTTACCGATCCGATGCGGGCATAAGCATACGCGCTCCGCCCTCGTGAACGCCATTGATGTGATCACACCCGCCTTTTGCAACCACGCTAGACCTGCGCAGCATTAAGAGTTGTGCGCGCAAGGTGGATTGGGCACCCCCGCACCTGTGTAAGGATTGGCAACATGAATAGTGAGCGGCGATCAGGCGGGCAGAGTCCAACACGGCACACCCGTCAACACGCCGCACCTACCCCTCCTCCCGATTTTCTCGGCCCAGAAGACAATGGCCGCACCAGTACAGGCTTCTTCCTGCCCTTATCTGCGCTGGCAGTTCTGACTTTGGCTGCCCTGATCGCAGTGGTGTCTTTTTTACCAGGCGCCAGGTGGTCTTCTGCTGTCATCGTGTCGGTGGCAATTTGTGGGCTCTCTGCAGGTTGGCCGCGCCTGACCAATGCCACGATTTCTTTCGTGGCCCGCCTCTGTATTGCCTTAACTGGGATTGCGACAGCCTTTGCCGTGGCCTTTAGTCGCGATTTCCGTAGCGGCGTCATGGCTTTCGGGCTTGGAGTCATCCTCATTCTTGGGGTGCAGATCTTTATGTCACCCCACCTGAAAAACTACTCGACGATGGACCGAGTCCCAATTGGTCCCCCCGATGACCCAGCCAGCGCCGACGAGGCCAATTCCTATGTGCCCGCATGGGGGCAAAACTCCACCTCCGCCTCAGCCGCTGCCAGCATTGCTGCTATTGCGATCGCCTGCGGAGGAACTTCGTGGGTGGCATTGGCCGCCAATGAAGAAACCCGTGTTCTGGTTCCCATTAGTGCAGTCGCTGTGGCCGGTATTGTTGCTGGGCGTCATGTGGGCTCAACGTTTTGGATACGTTCCACAGTGGCCATGCTGGCAGCTGGCCTTGCTGGTCTGCTGACGGCGTGGGGCCTATGGTCTATTGGCTTATCCGCCGCATTTCCGCCGCTCTTGCAATCTCTCGCCAACTCCTCGCGCTCCACCCTGACCCCATCCCTGGTTTTAGGGCTGGGATCGGCCCTATCCATGGGCATTGTGGTTATTGCCATTAGTGCTCTTTTCGGGGAAGTCACCCGAAGTAGCTCTTTATGGGAACGCTTATCCCGCGCCGCTTTGAAATTTCTGGTCGCCGTAATCCCCGTCTATCTCATTGTGCGTTTAGGCGGATTCTAAATCTGAGCTGCCAATGACGGCAGCACGCCCATTAGGCTTAAGCCCATGATGATTATTCCTGCTGATTTGCCCGCACGCATTGCCCCCCTGGCATGGCTTTTAGGGCGATGGCAGGGGTGGGGAATGGCCGCCCCGCGTTTAAGTAGCGCAATGGAAGGTGCCTCTCATGCCACCAACCCCGCCACCCCCGCAGAAGACTTCCCCGTCATTGAAGAAGTCACCGCCGATATTGTCGGATTACGCCTGCGTGTGATCACCTCTATTTATCACGCCCTCCCCACATCCGGTGCTGCCGCCGATATTGACCCCACATGGGATGCCGACCAGGCTCTCGCTGCCCTCGAAAAAGCAGATCTCATCTGGGAAGAAACCCTCTATATGGATCTACTTCCCGGATCGGGAGTCCTACCCGCTCCCGGCGAATATGAGCCCCGCGAAATCTCGGCTACCAGCGCCACCACTGACGGGCACGCCCTTATCTGGGCGGGAGTCAGTATGGGCCCACGCATCCAGATGGTGGCCGACGCGATAGCGCGCACAGACGAGGCCGCAGCCACAACACACTGCGCCCGAATGTATGGACTGGTCGCCGGCGAATTGATGTGGACAACAGAAAGTACTCGCGAAGGCGATGAGGAAGCAGCAGTGGACTTTTCTGGGCGGCTCGCCCGCATTGATGGAGAGGACCTCAATGTCTAAAACGCCGCTGACACCAGCCGAAGGGGCCGTCTTTGAGGCCGACGATATTGCTCCGAGCGCCGGCCCCGCCCTCGTTCCTGCACATTATGGTGACCCTTCAGGGGAACAATGGGCACTAGAAGCAGGCCGAGCCCTCGTTGACCGCGCTGACCTGGCCGTAATCACCGTAACTGGGCCAGACCGGGCCACGTGGCTGACCTCCATTACCTCACAGGTGCTCACTGGGATGACCCCAGAAGACAGCCGAGAACTCCTCGTTCTTGACCCTCAAGGACATGTCGAATATGCGGCCACTGCCAGCGACGACGGCGAAACTCTGTGGCTCATCACCGAAGGGGAGAATGCTGAGGCTCTCGCCCAGTGGCTGGACTCAATGCGTTTTATGCTCCGCGTTGAGGTAGCGGTGCGCGGCGACGTGACCGTCCTTGGATCCGTGGGTGACGCCTCCCTTAACGGGATGACCGGCTCCCCAGGATGGGTTTTGACCTGGGCAGACCCATGGCCAGGGGTAGCCGAAGGTGGAACCCAATACCACCAGGGCCGCCACCCAGGTGAGGCCGCCACCTTTTACCTCCATATTGTCCGCGCCGATCAGGTCAATGAGTGCGTTGCGCACTGGATCGCCAGCGCAGAGGCCCCCAGCAGCGAAACCTCCGATAGCGCCGCTACAACCGCCGCGTCCAATGCTCAGCGCCCACCCCGACCAATAATCGCGCCCCGCCCTCGTCACATGGCTGGACTCCTTGCCTGGGAAGCCGCCCGGATTGCTGCCTGGCGCCCCCGCGCCACCACCGAAGTCGATGGTCGCACCATTCCTGCGGAAGTGGATTGGCTGCGCACTGCCGTTCACATCGACAAAGGCTGCTACCGCGGACAAGAATCCATTGCCCGTGTCCTCAACCTGGGCCGCCCGCCACGGCGCCTCACTTTCTTGCATCTGGATGGATCGCGCGGGGATCTGCCCGAAGTTGGCGCCGCCATTGAACGCAAAGGCCGCCGAGTGGGCACCATTACCTCAGTGGCCCGACACGCTGACCTCGGCCCCATTGCGCTAGCCCTGATTTCCCGCAATATTCCCTCCGATGAGGTTTTTGACCTGGATGGGATTGCTGCCGCCCAGGAACTCATTATTCCCCTCGACGGTCGCGCCACCGCTTCACCAAAGGAACGCCCCGGATTAGGCCACACGAACCCAGAATTGCGTCGGCCTGATGTGCCCGCAACTGGCGGCGGTGGCTCCATTGGAGGCCGATAATGCGCGCCATACTTCAACGTGTCAGCTCTGCCAGCGTTACCGTTGAGGGCCGCGTCGTTGGCCAGATTACGGGTCCCGGGATTCTCGCGCTGGTTGGCGTGGCCAAAGGGGATGGGCAAACTCAGGTAGACACCATCGTCCGTAAAATCGCCGAACTCCGCCTTTTTGACGGGGATGACGGCGAACTCAGTGCCATGGATCTCGGCGCCCCCATCCTGGTGGTGAGCCAATTCACTCTCTATGGTGATACGCGGAAAGGGCGGCGTCCCTCCTGGTCCCATGCTGCCCCTGGCCCCGAAGCTGAGCCTCTGGTCGATGCGGTGGTGCGCGGCTTGCGCGCTCGCGGATTGCCTGTGGAGGAAGGCGTCTTCGGGGCAATGATGGAGGTGGCCTTGGTCAATGACGGCCCCTTTACGTTGCTGGTTGAAGCCTAGGGAGTGGGACGAGGGCGGGGCGTGCTGGGTGGTGTTTAGGGCAGGCTGGGTGGCGCCGTGCGTCATGCCGCGCATCACGCCCAGAGTGAACGATCCTCACGCCCTTGGTGAACATTGCCGCGCGCGGCCAATCGGGGACCTAGTGTTAATCCCAGTGTCAGGGTTGGCCACTAGGCTGACCGCCGCTCATTGAGGGGAGACCCAGTGTTTGAAAGATTCACGGACCGAGCTCGCCGTGTTGTTGTGCTGGCTCAGGATGAGGCGCGTAGCCTCCACCATAACTACATTGGCACCGAGCATCTCCTCCTTGGCCTCATTACCGAGGGTGAAGGCGTGGCTGCCAAAGCGCTGGACATGATGGAGATTAAAAAAGACGATGTCCGTGCTGCCGTTGTTGATGTCATCGGTGAGGGACAAAAGCCTGTTGAAGGCCATATTCCTTTTACGCCCCGCGCCAAGCGCGTCTTCGAACTCTCGCTGCGCGAAGCCCTGCAATTAGGGCATAACTACATTGGTACCGAACACCTCCTCCTTGGCCTGCTCAAAGAAGGCGAAGGGGTGGCCGCCCAGGTGCTCACTAAGCTCGGTGCTGACCTGGGGCAAGTGCGCCAAACGGTGATCCAGCTGCTGTCTGGCTATCAGCGCAGTGACTCTGATGGCCGCGAATCTGTGGGTGTGGGCTCGGGAGGCTCCAGCGCGCCGGAGCGGGCCAACTCCGCGATTTTGGAACAATTTGGACGCAATCTGACCCAGGCTGCCCGGGAAAATAAATTGGACCCGGTGATTGGGCGCCGCACCGAAATGGAGCGCGTCATGCAGGTCCTGTCGCGCCGCACCAAAAATAACCCGGTTCTGATTGGTGAACCGGGTGTGGGTAAAACTGCGGTGGTGGAAGGCCTTGCCCAATCCATCGTCCATGGTGACGTCCCCGAAACCATTAAAGACAAGCAGATTTACAGCTTGGATATGGGTTCTTTGGTGGCGGGTTCACGCTATCGCGGCGACTTTGAAGAGCGCCTCAAGAAGGTCCTCAAGGAAATCCGTACCCGCGGCGACATTATTCTCTTTATTGACGAGATCCATACGCTGGTGGGTGCGGGTGCCGCCGAAGGGTCTATTGACGCCGCTCAAATGCTCAAACCCATGTTGGCGCGCGGCGAATTGCAGACCATTGGTGCCACCACTTTGGATGAGTACCGCAAGTACATTGAAAAGGATGCGGCCCTTGAGCGCCGTTTCCAGCCCGTCAAGGTGGATGAACCGTCGGTGGAAGAAACCGTGGGCATCCTTAAAGGGCTGCGCGACCGCTACGAAGCACACCACCGCGTCATTATTACGGATGAGGCCCTGAGTGCTGCCGCAGAGTTGGCTGATCGCTATGTCTCCGATCGTTTCCTGCCAGATAAGGCCATTGACCTGATGGACGAGGCTGGGGCGCGCCTGCGTATTGCGCGGATGACTGCTCCACCAGAGCTGCGTGAACTTGATGAGCAGATCGCCGAGGTGCGCCGCCAAAAAGAAGGCGCCATTGACGATCAAGACTTCGAGAAGGCCGCTTCACTGCGCGATGAGGAATCGAAACTCATTGCTAAGCGCTCCGATAAAGAGGCAGCCTGGAAGGGTGGCAGCTCTGAGGATCTGGCGGAAGTCACTGAGGAAGAAATCGCTCAGGTTTTGGCCATGTCCACCGGTATCCCGGTCTTTAAACTCACCCAGACCGAATCCGCGAAATTGCTGCGCATGGAAGATGAACTCCACAAGCGCGTTATTGGCCAGGATGAGGCTGTCAAAGCCCTGTCCCAGTCGATTCGTCGTACTCGAAGCGGCCTGAAAGACCCGAAGCGCCCCGGTGGTTCCTTTATCTTCGCTGGTCCAACCGGTGTGGGTAAGACGGAGTTGGCTAAGGCTCTGGCCGAGTTCCTCTTTGGTGACGAGGACGCCCTGATCCAAATGGATATGAGTGAGTTCTCTGAAAAGCACACGTCATCGCGTCTTTTCGGTGCTCCTCCAGGATATGTGGGATATGACGAGGGCGGGGAGCTCACTGAAAAGGTGAGGCGCCGGCCATTCTCCGTTGTCCTTTTTGACGAGGTCGAAAAGGCACACCCGGATATTTTCAACTCGCTGCTGCAGATTCTCGAAGAGGGTCGCCTCACCGATTCTCAGGGCCGCAAGGTGGACTTTAAGAACACCGTCATTATTATGACCACCAACTTGGGTACCCGAGACATTAATAAGGGTGTTCTGACTGGCTTCCAGGCCGCCGATAACCTCACCCACGACTACTCTCGGATGAAGTCGAAGGTCAATGAGGAACTTAAGCAGCACTTCCGCCCCGAGTTCCTTAACCGTGTGGATGATGTTGTGGTCTTCCCACCGCTGACAAAGGATCAAATCACCAGGATCGTGGATCTGATGATTGCCAAGTTGGCATCCCGTATGGAAAGCCAGGATATGCGCCTGCAATTGACCGATGAGGCACGCGAGCTTCTGGCCGATCGTGGCTTTGACCCGGTTTTGGGTGCACGCCCGCTGCGCCGCGCCATCCAGCGCGATATTGAAGACGCCCTGTCAGAGCGGATTCTCTTCGGGGAAATCACTCCCGGTCAGGTTGTCACTGTGGGTGTTCGCGCTGAAGGTGATGACCGTGAATTCACCTTTAATGGCGAGTGACGTCTTCGGTACACCCATGTGGAGGACCCGCGCTCTGGGCATATAACGCCTGGAGGTAGTCCTTCCCGCTGGGGATACCTGCTGGCTGGGAGGTAAATCTTCCGCTGTGAGTAGGCCTCGCGTGTTTCACCCTTGGTGCCCCCGGTTGGGCTCACGCCCAACCGGGGGCACACCTGTATTTGCTTTCGCATTGAGGCGTTGAAGCATTGAGCCGGACAAACCGCCGTCAGGACGTGTTTTTGGTGGCGAATCTGCGTTGTGGTGGCGCTTTGTCAGTTGGGGTTGCGGGCCTGTAATTGCCGACCTGCATAAATAGGTGCGGGCTTGAGGTCTGGCTGCCTGTTCTCATTGCGTCAGGCGGACAAACCGCCGCCAGGACGTGTTTTTGGTGGCGAATCTGCGTTGTGGTGGCGCTTTGTCAGTGGGGGTTGCGGGCCTGTAATTGCTGACCTGCATAAATAGTGGCCCCGCCCTCGTAGATCAATACAACCCGCCGCGAGCCTGTGACCAGGCAAAACACTGACGTATCCGCGATATTCCGCCAGAAAGCGCACCTGCCAGGTTATTCGATAGCTACCCAGATGAGCGCGAGTTCACCTTTGACCCCGCACCCAGTATGAATTCCTATGTGATAACCCGCCACCAGGGCAATCGTCACTGGTCACCGCCCTGCGGGGGCGGGCACTCATGCACCCACCAGTTCACGTATGAGGGCCTTGACGTGCCACACTGGTGATGAGTCATATCTCTACGGTACGGATGGAGGGCCATCGTGGTTGGCAAAACGGTGCGCAACCGTAAACGCGCTCGCCGACGCAGCCTACCCGCGATATTTATCCTGATCCTGGCCCTCGTAGCTTCCGTCCTTGCTGTTCTCCACCAAGGAGTTCCCACCACCGAAGTAGATGTCAATGACGGCGGCCTGTGGGTGATTAATAAGGACCAGCAACTTGTTGGCCACCTCGACCATGACTCCCGCACCCTGGTGGGGGCTTTACGCGCTGACACCACCGAATTCGACGTCGGCCAAAACGGTAATACTGTCACCGTTTTAGATTCGGGCACGAATACTGTCGCGCCTGTGGATGTTGCGCATGTTTCCCTCGGTGCTGCCACAGCCATCCCCGAAGGGTCGCTAACTGCCCATGGGGGAGAGCGCGTTGGTGTTCTCGACCCGGAGGCCGGCTATTTATGGGTTGCGCAAGCGGCCTCGCCCTCGTCCACATCCTTTGTCCAAGCTAATGCTGTCGCCACGGATTTGTCCGGTGGAGTCCTTGCTGCCTCTACTCAAGGCAAGATTGCTGCAGCCTCAGCCAGGGGCGGCACCCTCGTCACTATTCATAACGAGGGCGGGGTTGATCACGTTCATACAGCGAAGTTGGAAGGAATTGATCCGGCGGCAGAACTACGGATCACCATGGTCGGCGAATCTCCCGTCCTTTTTGATACCCGATCCAATAGTGTGCGCCTTCCCAATGGGAAAATCATTAGTCTCAGCGACGCTGGTATTCCGGCGGGTGCGACCCTGCAGGAAAGTGGTCCCTCTGCCTCCACCGTTGTTCTGGCAACGCCCACGGCCCTTGTCCACGTCAATCTTGACAATGGGTCCGTGACGTCCCGGCCTGCCAATACTGACAATACGCCAGGAACTCCGGCTCCACCGGTCCGCCACCGCGACTGTGTTTATGGAGCCTGGGGTGGGTCAGGCGCCTATATACGACAGTGTGTCAATAGTGCCGACGATAAATCCATGGTGGTAGGCACCCTCAAAAACTCAGCTGATGTGCGTTTTAGGACCAATAGGTCGCGGATTGTCCTCAATGACATTCGCTCTGGGGCCGTGTGGCTGCCCGGCTCCGATATGGTGCTGATGGATGACTGGGAGCAGGTCGCCGCCGATGCGGATGGCTACCAATCATCTCAAGATTCTCCTGTCGTTTCCGAGCAAGTCGCCAGCCCTCAACGTAATGAAGAAAATACGGCCCCTATCGCTGAAGATGACGAGGTCGGGGTCCGGCCTGGACGAACAACAACATTACCGATTCTGTCCAATGACTCCGATGATGATGGGGATGTGCTGACAGCCCGCGCTGTTTCTGCGCCAGGAATCGGGACGGTGACCACCACACGCGGTGGGCGCGCCCTGCAAATCACTGGCGTGGCAGGCGATGCGCAGGGAGATACGACTTTTACTTATGAAGCCTCCGATGGGCGCGCTGTTGATACTGCCTCGGTTCGGGTGGCAATACACCCTTGGCATGTCAATGAGGCTCCGCGGCAAGACCGTGAAAGCGCCGTGCGACTTGGGACTGAAGGCCGCCTAGAACATAATGTTCTCAATGACTGGTCGGATCCTGATGGTGATCCACTTTTTCTGAGTGATGCCACTGCGCCGAATAATCTGGAAGTCCAATTCCGCGAAGAAGGAAATATTGTTCTGCGCGATTTGGGGGCTAATCCTGGGCGACATACTGTCACCCTGAAGGTTTCCGATGGGAATGAGGAAACCACTGGCGTTTTTCATGTCGATATTCAGCCCCCCGGAAATGTGGCGCCAGTAGCTAATGCGGATCATTATGTGACTACTGTTGGGGAAAATCTCTCCATTGAACCTCTCGCTAATGATGTGGACCCCAATGGGGATACATTGTCATTAGCGGCAGTATCAAATGCGCCTTTAGGGTCGGCACTAAACCCCGATGTCGAATTAGGGTCGATTTCTTTTACGGCGGGGGCGCCCGGTTCCTATGAATTCACCTATACGGTTACTGATGGTCCAGCTACCGCATTAGGAGTTGTCCGTGTTGATGTGGTGGATGTCAATGCGAAAGCCACCCCTGTTGCAGAAGATGATTTGGTTGTTCTTCCCACTGGGGGCACCGCGTTATCCGCGCCATTAAATAATGATTCTGACCCCACCGGCGGCGTTTTAGTGGTGCAGCGTATTGAGGTGCCCGCAGAATCTGGTGTGGAAGTCACCCTGGTTGACCGCCACCTCTTACGGATTAATGCCCCAGGTGGGCTGAGCGAACCCGCGACCTTTACCTACACGGTTTCTAATGGGACAGGTAGTGCCACAGCAACAGTGACAGTGGTGCCCTCACGTGCGCAGGAAGCCAGCCAACCGCCTCAACTTCAGCCGGATCGCATTAAAGTCCGGGTGGGAGATGTGGCCTCGGTTCCTGTTTTAGATAATGACCGCTCGCCATCGGGTCTGGCCATGCAAGTGGATCCGAATCTGTCTTTTACATCCAACCCAAATATTGGGCAGCCATTTGTCACTGGCAATTTGGTGCGTATTGAGGCAGGAAATACTCCGGGCACTATTCACGCGGCCTATACAGTGCGCGATAGTGCAGGAAATACTTCCAGTGAGACGGTGACATTCCAGGTCCTTCCTGTTGAAGGAGCAAATGCTGCACCTAAACCGCGGCCTTTAACAGCGTGGGCAGCATCAGGTGAAACCACGCGAATTCCTGTGCCTCTACACGGGGTGGATCCTGATGGGGATTCCGTGACTTTAGTGGGAATCGAGCAATCTCCCACTAAAGGCACTGTCCAATTAGGAACAGAATGGCTGGAATATGTCCCAAATTCGGGATCGATTGGCACCGATGTCTTTACCTATATTGTCGAAGACCGCCGAGGAAAACAGGCAACAGCGCGGGTGCGCGTTGGTATCGCTGAGCCCTCCTCTTTTAATCAGGCTCCTGTTGCTGTGGCCGATAATGTGTCAGCCAGGCCTAATAGGCGCCTTTCTGTGTCGGTATTAAGTAATGACGTTGATGCCGATGGCGACCCGATTACCTTGGAAAAGGATGTGTCCTCAGCGCAGGGACAGGTCCAACCACAGGCACGCGGCCAAGCCATTACACTCACGACGCCATCCCAGCCGGGTACCTACCTGGTGACCTACCGGGTTTCTGATGGCCGCGGCGGCACCGGCATGGGAACGTTGACCATTAATGTCTCGCCGAATGCACCTCTGCAGCCACCTCAAGCTCGCGATGATGTGGTGTCAGTGTCTGAGTTGCCAGGAAATGGTGGAGCTATTGCGGTCCCCGTCCTCGACAATGATGAAGACCCTGATGGTGACGTTTCTGATTTGCGTATCTCGACCCGCGCTGAGGGAGCGCGCGTTGAGGGCGGCAAACTCATTATTTCTCCCACCCCGCAGCGACGTCTCGTTGTCTACACCGTGACCGACCCTGACGGACTGTCCGCTTCCGCAGTGGTGTCAGTTGCCGGGGAAGATCGCACAACACCGACCCTTAACCCTGCCCGAATTCCCGTGCGGGTCCGGGGCGGCCAGGATGTCACCCTCAATGTGAAGGACTTGGTCCTTGTGCGCCCTGGACGTAGTCCGCAAATCGTTGATTCGGCGTCATTACGGACCTCAACAGGGATCGAGGGCGGGGCGACACTGCGCGACAATACGACGATCTCCTTTAAAGCCTCACAGCGCTGGTCAGGAACAGCGTCGGTGACCTTTACTGTGCGCGATGGCGCCGCTGATGATGATTCTGCGCTCTCAGCTACTCTGTCGGTGCCTATTGCTGTGGAAAGTGACGAGAATCTGCCACCAGTGGCCACACCAACGGAAATCCGCGTAGCCCCGAATGAAGACCCCGTGTCTACCGATTTAGCGTTGATGGTGCGTGACCCAGATGGCGCTGACCCCACGACCTTTACATACCGGCTGGTCAAAGTGCCTGATGGTATTACCGCCACTCTTGATGGTCGTACGCTGAAAGTCCAGGCCGGTCCAGAAACACCCAAGGGCCCAGCTGGGTCATTGACTGTCACTGTTGATGATGGGTCAGGTGCGGTAGAGGCTCATATTCCGGTCCGGGTAGTGACCTCCACGCGGCCGTTGATTCAGGCGCCAGATATTGTCATTGATGATGCGCGCGCTGGGGAAACCAGGGCAGTGAATCTCAGCGACTATGTGGCCAATCCTTTCCCAGATACACCCGTGCGGATTATGGATGTGGCTGTGGCCAGCGGTGAAGGCAGTGCCGAGCCGCAAGATACTTCCGTCATGATTACGCCTGCGGCAACGTGGCGCGGACCAATGTTGGTGTCCTATCGGGTCATTGACGCCACCGGTGACCCATCAAGGATTGTGCAGGGCAATATCACCCTGATTGTCCGCGACCGGCCAAACCCGCCGCATAATGTGCGGGCGACCTCAACGGAATCAGGTTCTGCCACGGTGTCCTTTGAACCCGGGGCTGATAATGGTGCACCCATTACGCACTACACCATTACTGATGGCACAGGAAAATCTACGGATTGTGTCTCCACACTGTGCACCATTACCGGTTTAGCCAATGGCGTTGAACATTCCTTCTCGGTAGTGGCCCATAATTCGGTGGGCGCGTCAGAGCCGTCGGAAATGTCGGCCCCCGTCCTCGTCGATATTGCCCCAGGACCCCCGCAAAATCTCACTGCTGAAGCCGGAAATGGCTCTATTACCTGGAGTTGGGATAGTGCCATCAGTGAGGGCACTCCGGTAACAACCTATCGAGTGACGATTATTGGAGGGGAGCAACCGCCTCGCACTGTTGATGTCACGGGGAACTCGCTGACACAAACGGGATTAGTGAATGGCACGCAATATTCCGCCAGCGTTGTCGCCATTAATGAATCTGAGAAGACGTCAACCCCGTCTGAAACGGTCAGTGCCACCCCGTGGGGACAACCTGCCGCACCTACCTGGAATGGCGCTGAAACCACCGGTGGGAGTGGCAATAGTGCAGAAGTCACCCTGAATTGGGCGCTGGGCGCAGCCAATGGTCCCGCCCTAGACGAGGTCGAAATCGCTATCGATGGGGGAGCGCCACTGGTTCTGCCAGCGTCAACAACCTCCCACACAGTGACCGTGCCCGCAGGCAGCCATACGGCCACGATCCGTGCCCGCTCAACGACAACGGGCACCTGGTCAGAGGCAGCCTCCCTGCCCTTTGAGGCCCGAGGTACGCCAATGCAATTGGATACCGGGAAGATGTCCCTCAATGCCACAGGCAACCATGGGGAAGTCTCGGTGGCAGGTGCCGCAGTCGTGTCAGGCAATGGTTTCTCTGCGGAGGATCTCGTCCTGGAATACAGCATGGATGGCACGAATTGGGCGCCGCTGGGCGACACGATTTCGGTGGGACGTGACGGGCCTGTCACTGTTCATGTGCGTCAGAGTTCCCGCCCTGTTGAAGGGAAAACCTGGGCGTCGGACCCGGTTGTTCTCAACGGAAGTGCCTATGGGCCGCCAGGGCCGGTAAATGCCACCCTGACGCCTAAAGATAGTGGTGCCTCACTGTCGTGGAATGTGGACAATAGCGAGGGAAATTCGCCAATTACCCAGGTGGAAATGATCCACACTATTGGCAACGGACCAGAAACCACCCAGGATCTGGGATCTGCCACCAGTGGCACTCGCGATATTGCTGCCGCCCCAGGTCAGGAAATCCGGGTGAGAATCCGTGCGCGTAATGCGGCTGGGCAGACCACAGAGTCAGCCCCGGCCTCGTACACAGTGCCCGCGCCTGCCCCTGAACCCCCGCCTGCACCTCCTCAGCCGCCAGTGACCCCCGAGATGGTGCGCGCGAACTTGAGCGGCTCAACCCGCACCTGCACTCCGGGTGGCCCTAGTACCTGCCACGTGCTGAAAATGCAGGCACGGCAGGTGGCGCCAGGTGTCACTACCCTGAGCTGTTCAGTGGATCATGGGGGCGAGAATTATTCTTTTGAACTCCCAGTAGGGGATACTTTTTCGGATACACCTATTCGTTTGAATAGCAATGACCAATCCACAGTGAATGACATTGTCGCTAAAACGAATTGCACACCAAAAAAATGATAAGGAGCTCATGGTGACCACGAGTACCGATGACGCGCGGAGTTTCTCCCAGGTCTTCAACCAGCTGGTTGAGGGGGTTTCGCGCGCGGTTCTCGATAAAGAACATGTGGTGCGACTAGCGCTGACCACCATGTTTGCTGGGGGCCATCTCCTCCTTGAAGACGCCCCAGGAACAGGAAAAACAGCATTAGCACGGTCGCTTGCGGCAGCAGTAGATGGCACCAGCTCGCGTATTCAATTCACTCCGGATTTATTGCCTTCCGATATTACGGGCGTCAATATTTACGACCAATCCAGCGGGCAATGGCGTTTCCATCAGGGCCCTATTTTTGCTTCCGTCGTTTTAGCTGACGAAATTAACCGTGCTTCGCCGAAAACCCAATCGGCCCTCCTGGAAGTTATGGAAGAAGGCCAAGTCACTATTGATGGCACCTCCCATCAGGCGCCTCGCCCCTTTATGGTGATTGCTACCCAAAACCCTGTGGAGCAGGCCGGAACCTATCCCCTTCCTGAAGCCCAATTGGATCGTTTCCTTATCCGCACTTCACTGGGCTATCCCTCGCGGGGAGCAATGGTCGATATTCTTTCTGGCGCGGCCGACCCGGATCGTTCCCGAATGATCACCCCATTGGTCCACAGCGCTGATGTCCTCACTTTGGGGGCCAGCGCCGCCTCTACCTATGTGGCCCCCGGTATTTTGGATTATGTGGCTGCCCTGACTGAAGCCACGCGTGACGATGAATCCTCAACCTTGGGGGTGTCAACACGTGGAGCAATCGGGATGGTGCGCTGTGCAAAAGTGTGGGCCGCCGCCCAGGGGCGTGCCTATGTCACCCCTGATGACATTAAATCCTTAGCAGCGCCTGTATGGACGCACCGGATTGTCGTCGATCCCGATGCGGCATTTTCGGGTGCCACCCGTTCCGGCGTGGTCGCGCGCGCCCTCTCCACTGTGCCAGCCCCAGGATCTGAGGCCTGACGCGTGAGTCCCACCCCATCGTCTGAACGTCCTTCCCGTTTCCATCTGGTTCGGGGCAGGATGGCGCGCGCTTTAGGGTGGGTTACCGGGTCCGGCTGGGCCTTGATCGCTCTGCTGGTCCTGTCCCTGGTTTTGGCGCGTTTTGCCGCTTGGGTGGAAGCCTTTTTTATTGCGATTGTGGCCGCCCTGGTCCTTGTGATTGCCTTGATTTGGGTGCTGATCCCCAGCCCGCACGCTGTTGGAGTGCGCCTGCCGCGTGCCCGCGTTGTGGCTGGCCGTACGGCCATTGGTGAAGTTGAGGTGACCAATACGCGATCAACTGGTGCCAGCGCGGGGGTTGTGGAGTTACCCGTCGGGCAAAATGCGTTGAATCTTCTTGTTCCTGCACTCGGGGCACGAGGGCGGTGGAGCGAACTTTTTACTGTGGTGACCAGGCGCCGCGGCGTCCTACAGATCGGCCCCGCCCGGTCGGTGCGTTCAGACCCCTTGGGGCTTTTGCGGCGGGTCCGTGAGTTTTCGCAGCCGGATGTCCTGTATGTCCACCCAAAAACGTTGCGTATTCCTTTTGACGTCACAGGAATGTTGGCTGATATCGAGGGCGTGGCGACCTCGCGCTTATCCTCTTCAGATGTTGCTTTCCATGCATTAAGGGATTACGTTCCCGGGGACCCAAGGCGTAATGTCCATTGGGCATCATCGGCGAGGACGGGGCGCATGATTGTCCGAGTCTTTGAAGAGACGAGGCGCTCTCATCACCTCATTATTATTGACACCTCAGAAAGTGTCTGGAGCGGGGACGATTTAGAAATAGCGGTGTCTATTGTCGGTTCACTGGCGATTTCGGGCATTGAAAACAATCGGCGCCTCAGTGTGGCGACCTCCCATGAATACCTTTCGACATCGAGTAGCAGCCATCTCCTTGATGGCTTAGCAGCATTAGCCACCGGCCCTGATAGTGATCTTTTGCGTCGGGTGGAAGTCATGTGTGCTGCCCACCCGGATATTACTGCCCTGACGGTGGTGGTGCCCTCGGCGACCCCTATTTCCTCAGTTGGACGGATCGCGACTTTAGCTGGCCCGGATTGCGCGACCAGCGTGATTCGGATTGCGCCGGGTGCTGATGCGCGGCGTCGTCACCTGGGTCAGGCTCTGCTGTTGGAATGCCCTGATCTGGAATCCCTGGGCATTCTTGTGCTGGCGGGCAGTGGGGGGCCGCAATGAGTCTGGAGCATACTGCCCACAAGGAAAAACATACTGCTGCCTATTCGACCGGGCATAGTGGGGGCAGTGAGCCGCCCTTGACTTCCTCAGGGCGCTATACCCCGGCTGTGGGTGAGGCCCTGCCCACCCGCGCCCAGGAAAATACTCCGCTGCCTTATGACTTGGCGGGGCATATTGGCACCACCATTATTCTTCTTGCCCTCCTCACCCCCATCGTTTTTCTTTTTGAGGATGTTTATGGTGGTGGTGCCGGACTGCGTGCCGCGGGCACAGGGGTGGGTATTGGTCTACTGATTGCTTTTGTGGCGCTGCGGTGGCGTTGGGATCTGCTCTCGATTTTTGCCTCCGTTGTGTCAGCCTATCTGCTGCTGGGCGGTTGGGCAGCCCTTCCTACCACCACGGCGGGCGGATTTTTCCCCAGGTCACGCACCCTCCAATTACTGGTTTTGCAGGTGGTGGATAGTTGGAAAGACGCTCTTACTCTTGCTCCGCCACTGTCAGCCTACGAAGGGCCCGCTGTTTTGCCGTGGCTGGTGTGCTTGGTGGGTTCGACTCTGGCGGGACTATTAGCCCATAAAGTTGGTGCTCTAGCAGCTTCAGTGCCACTGGGAATCATGGCATTGATTGGTGCAGGGTGGGGCAGAAGTGGCGCCGAACCGCCCTTGTGGCCAGTAGCCCTCTGGCTCTTTCTCTTGCTTTTATGGTGGGCCTGGTCCGGGCAAAAACGCCGTTTCGCTTTGGGTCACGATGTGCGCGTTGGGAAAGATGACGCTCGCGGTGGCGCCTCTGTGTCGGCGGGGCAACCGATTTCGGTGGTCCACTTAGGCAGGCGGATTCTTGCGGCCGCCCTCGTTCTTGCCTGTGCGATTGGACTTGCTTTACCTGCTGCCTACCTGTGGGGACCATCGACCAACCGTATTGTTATGCGCGACTTGGTAGAACCACCACTGAATGTCCGCGAATTGCCTTCTCCCTTATCTGCTTTCCGGCATTACACCACTGATTTAGAAGAAGAAACGTTGCTGACGGTTTCTGGTCTCCCTCAGGGGGCGCGCCTGCGTTTTGCCGTATTGGATGCCTATGACGGAACAACGATGCGGATGAGTCCGGTGCACACTCATCCGGGTGGCGGCTATGTGCGTGCGGGCACCACGATTCCAGGAATGAAAGTTGAAGAAGGCTCTTTGCGAGCTGAAGTCGACATCCACACTCATTCGCTGAGTGGCCCATGGGTTCCGATGGTGGGGACCCCCGCGGTGGTGGATTTTTATGGAGAGAATGCTGGCGCTCAACGTGGCGGGCTGCATGTTGATCCGTGGGCGCGGACGGCGTTGACCACTGGCCCTGGACATCCCGCCACATATCAAATTCTTACTGATATTGCGCCGGAATGGTCTGATGGGCAATTAGCTGGGGTCCCAGCAGTGCCTTTACGATCAAAAAATAAAGGCGTTCCAAATCAGGTTGCTGTTTTAGCGGCAAAAATTATTGGCGATGAAGAAGAGCCTCTAGCGCGTGCGCGCGCTATTGAACGCTATTTATCTCAAGAGGGCTTTTTCTCAAATGCGATTTCTTCTGCATCGCGACCAGGACACCGAGCTGACCGGCTAATTCGCATGTTGGAAGCTCCCCAATTAATTGGCGATGATGAGCAATATTCTGTTCTGATGGCATTAATGCTGCAGTCACTAGGAATAAATGCTCGCGTGGTGATGGGGGCTTATCCTGAAGGCCAGGGAGAAAATGTCAGCCCTATTGAATTGCGGGGCGGAGATATTCATGCCTGGGTAGAGGTTGAATTTGAAGGGGCAGGATGGGCGACCTTTGACCCCACTCCTTCTCAGGATCGGATTCCTCAGCAGCAGCAACCAAAAGAAACCTCAACGCCACGTCATCAGGTTCTCCAACCGCCTGAGCCTCCAGAAGAGCCTGCAGAATTGCCTCCTGCCACCACTGAACGTGGGGTGGAAGCCGCCGATGATCGTTACCCCAGTCTGCCTTGGGTCATGATTGGCGCGGGTGCTCTTGGCCTCCTTCTCTTTATTCTCCCCATTGCCTCCATTGTGGGAGCGAAAACTCTGCGCCGTCGCCACCGGCGGAGGGCGCCGGCCCGCGAGTCTGTGCTTGGTTCTTGGGCTGAAGTTGTTGATATGGCCACTGATGCTGGGGTGGCGATTTCTCCTGACTTAACCCGACGTGAAACAGCGGACCTCCTGTCAGAGGACCTGTGGAATGACAGTGCCAAGGCGGGGCAGAGGAAAAAAGCGTCAACACCAGGTCCGTCAGGAACTATTCACGAGGTCGGTGTCACGAAACTCTCTATTCCTGCAGGCTCGCATCGGGGTACGCAAAGTGTCATTACTCCGCAACTTATTGCGGAGGCTGCTGATGCGGCAGACTTTAGTCCTGAGGCTGTGACTGAGAGCGATGTAGGAATGGCGTGGAATAGTGTGGACCATCTTCGCTTGCAGTTACGGCGCGGGACTTCACTAGTGAAACGAGTGCGACGCGGGCTGTCACTGCGTTCTTTCGGACGGCGGAAACAGGGCGCAACTGCGCCTCAACGAGGAAAAAGGAGGTGGATACGATGACCGCCTCGTCTCGTCGCGCCATTGAAGAGCCTCCACTTTTACCCGGTTATGAATGGATCCGTGATTTAGGTTCCGGTGGATTTGCTGACGTCCACCTCTACCGTCAACAGGTGCCCGCCCGGCGTGTGGCCGTGAAAGTGGTCCGCCGCACAACTGACGCTGAAGGCCGCGCCCAACTTCACCGGGAAGCCAACTCGATGGCCGCTGTTGCTGGCCACCCTGCCATTGTGGAACTTCATGGGGTGGGCACCACCGATGATGGGCGCCCCTATTTGGTGATGGAATATTGCCCTGTTGCCGATGTCGGTGAACAAATCCGCGTTCGACCGATGCCCCTTGATCGCGCTCTTGACGTGGTGATCCGCCTATGTGGCGGTCTGGAGATGATTCACCGGGCCAAAATCGTTCACCGCGACGTCAAGCCCGGAAATATCATGATGGACGCCTATGGGGCGCCCGTCCTTTCTGACTTTGGTGTGGCTTCGCGTATTGGCGCCCTAGAAGAAGGCGCTTTAGATGGTTTCTCGGTTTTGTGGGCGCCCCCTGAACAACATGACCCCACTACCCACGCCCACCCCACTCAAGATGTGTGGGCAATGGCCACAACAGCGTGGACCCTACTGACAGGCCGCTCGCCCTTTGAAGAGCCGGTGGGGGATAACTCGGCAGCGGGTATTGCTGCCCGCGTTCAAGATGGGCGCTTGCGTCCATTAGGCCGTTCAGATGCGCCCCCAGAACTAGAAGCGGCCCTGCGCGCTGCCATTACGGTTGACCCGGCGCGTAGGACCCGTAGCGCTGCGGAATTGGGCCGCGCGCTGCAATATGTCCAGGAGCTAATGGGTAAGCCCGTGACTCAAATGGATTTGCGGGAAGATCCTTTCCGTACGCCATCAGAGTTACCAGACGCTCAGGCGCCCATTGACCTCGATGACGATGAAGAAGCCACACGTCTGCGTGCGACTCCGCCTATTGATGAGTCCACGCGGATGCACTCCCCGGACTTTTCGCTTTTCGCGCAGGCCCCCCAGGAAGATGAGTGGACAGTTCGCGCTGCTCCTGGCAGTGACACCCCGCCCTCGTCAATTCCAACGGTCACGGGCCGACGCGGAACGCACCCTGCCACCCTGCTGGCCCTTGTGCTTGTGGGGGCGGTGGTGACGGGCACCATTGTGGTGGCCATGCTGACTCAGGGTGGGCGGATTATTCCCCCGCCGGGCGGCTCCGATTTAATCCAGTCACACACTCCTGTTGATGACCCTATCCCCACAATTCCCGAATCTGTGAGTAAAATCACTGCTACAGTTGAGGGGAAGGAAATTGTCTGGACCTGGGAGGAAAGCTCCTCGGCGCAGGACCGCACATATGTGTGGGTACTGCGCGGGCCCGGAAATAAAGAAGAAACAGGTAGTGTCACCGGCAGTAATGCGCGCACCGAAGCCGCGTCAGGCAGGAATTGCCTTGAACTTGTGGTGGTTGGTGAGGCAGGTCGTCAATCTGATCCTGTGGAGGAGTGTATTGATGTCCCCTGACACGTTGGAGAGAGGACTGGTCCTGACTGGTCCCCTCATTCCTTCCGTTCCTCATAGCCCGCATATACGCATTGCGTGGGGTGCCGCCAGTAACCGCGGGACAGTACGTCCCGCCAATGAAGATGCCTGGCTCGCGGCAGAAAATCTGTGGGCAGTTGCCGACGGAATGGGTGGACACTCCCGTGGTGCCAACGCTTCGGCCACAGCCGTTCGCGTCCTCGCTGAGGCCCTGGATTCTGGCCGCCTTGGTGGGCGCATTCCCGACGTGGCAGACCTTGACCGCGCGGTCAGCGAAGCTGCCGTTGCCGTTGCCCAGCTCGCCATCGCCGCCGACCCGACACGATCTCCCGGCACCACGCTGACTGCCGGGACGGTAATTCCTATGGGCGAGGGCGGGGCCAGCCCCCATTGGGTGGTTCTCAATATTGGAGACTCCCGCGCCTGGGCGGTCAGCGAAACCGGAATCCACCAAGTCACGACAGATCATTCGATTTTGCAGGAAGCTAAAGATTTAGCTGCGGCCACCGGCATTGAAGTGGTGATGCCGCCCGCAAATGTTGTGACACGTGCCTTAGGGGCGGCAAGTGTGGGCGTTCCCACCGCAGATTTTTTCGCACTTCCGCTACGTGATAGAGATCGCCTTGTGCTGACCACAGATGGTGTTCACGGCGTTTTAGCACCCGAGGAAATCCTTTCTACCGTGTGGGAAAACGACCCTCAGACCGGTGCTGACCTGCTTGTTGAACGAGCGCTAGAGGTGGGTAGCCGCGATAACGCTACAGCGGTTATCGTTCACGTCGAGGTGGTCGTTGCGACTCAAAAGTTGGACAATGGAGCGGCAGGCCCACGGCGTGCTGTCCCAGTGACCCCCGCGGAGACCACCACGTCCCCACGGCGATACAGTGAAGGCGGTTCATGATGCTGCAGGTAGGGATGCACTCTGTACGAGGTACAGGGGCAGTCATGGTGGCGGGACCGCGCGGAGTCGCTCTGGTTCCTGAACATCTTGCAGAAGGTGCTTATGGGGCACTGACCGGCCGGGGCGAAATCCGCGGCTGGCTCTCTGAAGTTCGTGCCACCCAGGCTGATGCCGCCCTCCTTGATCTTTCCGGCCCCTACTGCTGCCTGACCCTCCTGGGTGCAGCCACCGCCACCGCCTACCCGGACGCCACCAGTGAACCTGTCCTATGGAATCAACTCTGGGGCGCAGTTGTGGACCCCACCACATTAGAGCGCGTTGAAATTCGCCTCTCCATGGCTGACCGCGGACCGTGGGTGCGTACTGTTGAAGATGTCCTACCCGCCTCCGAATTGTGTATTGGATTCCCGCCCTCGGTCACTGGAATGACAGGAATGCACGCCGCTATTCCTCATCCCAATGGCGCCAATGCCACAGAAGGAGTGACAGCCCCAGCCACCGGTGGACCTCTGTCTGTCTCCTCGGCGGAAGGCTCCCTGCCAGTTGTCACCCCCGAAGAAAATTCGTGGCCCACATTGCCAGGAACCCCGGCCTCGTCCGCAATGACTGCCACCCCAGCTGATGGCACCCCAGAACCTGTCTCCCCGTGGGCGCCTGACAATAGCGAAGAATCCCCCGTTGAGGTCACCGTTTTGCGCCGCCACACCGCTGATGGCGTCAAAGTACCTATTGCTTTCCTCGTGCACTCCGCCTCCGCCCCTGTGGAACTGACCCGCGACGTCGTTATTGGGCGCGACCCGAATCCCCACGTCCTAGAAGGCCGCGGAGTTGCCCTGGACCTACGCGTACCCAGCCCCGCCACCGAAATTTCCCGGAATCATTGCGCCGTCCTTTCCGAAGGCAATGGCACCTGGTCAGTAATGGATTTAGGGTCAGCAAATGGCACCCTGCTGCGCCGCGCTGACGGCACCATGGCTGACCTGCCGCCGCGTGAACGTGTCTCCCTGACTGATGGTGACCTCATTGACGTGGGCGAAAACACGACGATTGAGTTCCGCGTCAGCTGATCCGCGATGGTGACTAAGGTCCCGTCTTGCTAGACTCGCGGTGGCGGGCCAAGGATGGCCCACTGCTCACGATCGACGGAAGATGAGGGCCTCAATGGTCAAGTACGTGTATGACTTCTCCGAGGGCGACAAGTCCCAAAAGGACCTGCTCGGAGGTAAGGGAGCCAACCTTGCTGAAATGACCCGGCTGGGCCTACCCGTTCCCCCCGGATTCACCATTTCCACCGAAGCCTGCCGCGCCTACCTGCGTGAAGGCCAGGTCCCAGAATCGCTTCACACTGAGGTCACCCAGGCCCTGCGCCGCGTGGAAGACCAAATGGGCCGCCAACTCGGAGACGCCAAAGACCCGCTGCTTGTCTCTGTGCGGTCCGGCGCAAAATTCTCTATGCCAGGCATGATGGAAACAGTGCTCAATATTGGCCTCAATGATGAGTCTGTTGTTGGCCTCGCCCAGGCCTCCGGTAACGAGCGTTTCGCATGGGACTCCTACCGCCGCCTCATCCAGATGTTCGGCAAGACCGTGCTCGACATTGATGGCGACCTTTTCCTCAACGCCATTGACGACCTCAAAGCCAAGCGTGGTGTCACCGCTGACACCGACCTCACCGCCGACGATATGCGCGAACTCGTCGATATCTTCAAGGGCATTGTTCGCGACGCCACCGGCAAAGACTTCCCCCAAGACCCCCGCGACCAGATGGACCAGGCCACCGAAGCCGTCTTCCGCTCGTGGAATACCGAACGCGCCCGCATCTACCGCCGCCGCGAACGCATCCCCCACGACCTGGGCACCGCCGTCAATGTCTGCACCATGGTCTTTGGCAATATGGGCGAAGATTCCGGCACCGGCGTGTGCTTTACCCGCGACCCTTCCACCGGCCACTCAGGTGTGTACGGTGACTACCTGAATAACGCTCAGGGTGAAGACGTGGTGGCCGGTATCCGCAATACCCTGCCCCTGTCGGCTCTGGGCGAGCAGAACCCGGCCGTCTATGACGAGCTGCGTGGCATTATGCGCAAACTGGAAACCCACTACCGGGACCTGTGCGATATCGAGTTCACGGTAGAGCGCGGCAAGCTGTGGATGCTGCAGACCCGCGTGGGTAAGCGCACCGCCGCTGCGGCCTTCCGTGTGGCCGTGCAGTTGGTTGATGAGAAGCTCATTACCCGCGACGAGGCCCTGACCCGCGTCACCGGTGAGCAGCTGACCCAGCTGATGTTCCCCCAATTTGATGCGGGTGCGTCTAAGGAACTGGTGGCTAAGGGTATGGCTGCCTCCCCGGGTGCGGCTGTCGGCCGGATTGTTTTTGATAATGCCCAGGCTGAGGCCGCTGCCGCTGCAGGCGAGAAGTCCATTTTGGTGCGCCGCGAAACCAACCCGGATGACCTGCCGGGTATGGTCGCCGCTGAGGGCGTGCTGACCGCGCGCGGCGGCAAGACCTCGCACGCCGCCGTTGTCGCGCGCGGTATGGGTAAGACCTGTGTCTGTGGCGCGGAAGCCCTCAATATTGATGCTGAGGCGGGCACCGTCACCATTGGTGACCGCGTCCTGACCGGCAAAGACACCATTGCTATTGATGGCCAGACCGGCGAGATTTTCCTCGGCGAGGTGGCGGTGACCGATTCCCCGGTGACCACCTATTTGAGCCAGGGCCTGGAAGCTGGCCTGGCCGCTGCCGGCGAAGATGAGGGCACCCGCGAGCTCATTACCGCGGTGGATCAGCTGCTGACCCACGCGGACAGTGTCCGTCGCCTGCGCGTGCGCGCCAATGCGGACACCCCTGAGGATTCGCGTCGTGCCATTGATTTTGGCGCTGAAGGTATTGGCCTGTGCCGCACCGAGCACATGTTCCTTGGGGACCGTCGCCCCATTGTTGAGCGGCTGATCCTGTCGGAGGCAGATTCCCCCGAGCGTGAAGCAGCCTTCGGCGAGCTCGCGAATCTGCAGAAGACGGACTTCCTCCAGATGCTGGAAGTCATGGATGGTAAGGCCATGACGGTGCGTCTGATTGACCCGCCGTTGCACGAGTTCCTGCCCTCCCTGTCAGAACTGGAAGTCAAGATCGCCGTGGCGAAGGCAACCGGCGCTGCGGTGGACCCGGCCGATGAGGAAATGATCGTGGCGGTGCGCCGTTTCCACGAGCAGAACCCCATGCTGGGTCTGCGTGGTGTGCGTCTGGGCATTTACCTGCCTGGCCTTTTCGCCCTGCAGATGCGTGCCCTCTGTGAGGCCGCTGCTGAGCTGGTTGCCGCTGGGAAGGATCCTCGTCCGGAAATTATGGTGCCGCTGGTCGGTTCCATCCGCGAACTGCAGCTGATCCGTGAGGAAGGCGAAGCCATTATTGCCGCGGTTGCGACCGATAAGGGCGTGGACCTGTCTGGCGTGACTATTGGTGCGATGATTGAGTTGCCGCGTGCGGCAATGACCGCTGAGGATCTCGCTCAGGAAGCGGACTTCTTTAGCTTCGGTACCAATGACCTGACGCAGACGGTGTGGGGCTTCTCCCGTGACGATGTGGAGGGCGTGTTCTTCGCTCAATACATTGAGGCCGGTATTTTCGGTGTGTCGCCCTTTGAGTCCATTGATATTCATGGCGTCGGTACAGTAGTGGCTGAAGGCGTGAAGCGTGCGCGTTCGACCAAGCCTGACATTAAGTTGGGCGTGTGTGGTGAGCACGGTGGCGATCCGCTGTCGATCCACTTCTTCCACGAGGTGGGCTTGGATTATGTGTCCTGTTCTCCTTTCCGCGTGCCTGTGGCGCGCCTTGAGGCGGGCCGCGCTGCTGTGGAGGTTGCTGAACAGTGACGAGGCCGGGGTTCCAGTTGTTGCCAGCTGGGCCCCGCCCTTTCTTTCCTCACCTGCAGCTTTTTGACGCAACTGACCCTTGGAGGGTCCTTGGTCCTCAGTTACTGAGGTTGGGCGAGCCTAATCTCAGCAATATGAAGCTCTCCTCATGCCCCCGAGGTGCGCTGGCCCGCCTGACTGATGTTGACGTTGACCCTGCGTACCAACTTCGCTTGCAAGAACTGGGTGTCCGTATTGGAGCGGAATTCCGCCTGGTCAATCGTGCTGCTTTTGGTGGCGTTGTCATTAATATCGCGGGCACTCGAGTCGCCGTTGACCGTCGGAGTGCCCGCAATATCGCGGTGGAGGTGATCTGATGAGCTGCCCTCATTGCGGACCGGGCACCGCCCTCGTTGATGACGAGCTGGCAACATCTGCCACCACTGACCCCACTATTGTCCTGCTGGGCAACCCTAATGTTGGAAAATCCTGCCTTTTTAACCTGGTGACGGGCGCTCGGCAGGCTGTGGTTAATGCTCCTGGCACCACGGTGGAAATGATGGCTGGCCGCTGGTCGGCTCTGCGGGCACGGATTCTTGACCTGCCTGGCACTTACTCTCTGATTGCGACCTCGCCAGATGAGCAGGTTGTGGTCGATACTTTGGCGGGTGCTCCCGGATCTTTTACTGACCCGGAATCTGGCCGCAATGTGGACCTGGCTGTGGTGCTTTTGGATGCGACGGCGCTGACCCGTTCGTTGTATCTTCTGGGCCAAGTTGGGCGCACGGGCTGCCCGGTGGTCGCAGTGCTAACGATGGCTGATGTGCAGGCCCATGAAGGCGAAATAGTCAATGCCGATGGCCTGGCGGCGGCTTTAGGTGTGCCCGTCATGGTTATTGACCCACGCAGCCGCAAAGGCATTGCTGGCTTTGAAGAGATGGTGCGCACTGCGCTGGCCACGCGCCCCCGCTTGCGTGGGATTGACCCTGCGCCAATGGCTCCTGGTTTTAACCAGAAGGCCGCTGCGGCAGCACTACAAAAGGATGGCGAGAAATGCCAATGCGCGCACCATCACGCGCCAGAATCGAGCGAGGATCGCGCAGCTGAGGGCTGCTGCCAAAGGTCAGAGAGCGAAGCTAAGGCCGGCGCCACCGAGGCGGCCACACTGCCCGACCCCGCCACCCACGACTCCATGGCAGAAGCTGATCTGCTTTTCACCTGGGTGGAAAAGGTAGAAAAGGAGGCGCAGACTGGAGGCTCGGCTCATGCTGCGCTGTCGCGCTCCGATAAGATCGACCGTTTCTTGCTGCACCCTGTGGTCGGAATCCCTGTGTTTTTTGCCCTGATGTGGGTGCTTTTTAAGGTCGCGGGCGAATGGGTTGGCCCTATCCAAGACCTTTTTGACTCCTTCTTTACCAGTGAGGATGAGGGGGCCTGGTCGCTGGCCAATGCGCTCAATGCTCTGCTGGCCGGAGTGAATCTGCAGGACACGTGGGTTCAGGGACTTCTGGTGGGTGGCCTCGCCACCGGTCTTGGTGTGGTCGCCTCATTCTTGCCGCTCATGTTCATTATCTTCCTTATGATTTCTATTCTGGAAGATTCTGGATATATGGCGCGTGCGGCCTTCCTGGGGGATCGCCTGATGCGTGCGATCGGCTTGGATGGCCGGGTGATTATGCCGCTGATTATGGGCTTTGGCTGTAACTTGCCTTCTTTGGCGGCAACGCGCACTCTTCCTAGCGCTGCCCAGCGCCTGGTAACGACTCTGATTGTGCCCTACGCGTCCTGCGCTGCTCGCCTGACGATTTACCTGATGATTGCGCGCATTTTCTTCCCTGAAAACACTGGCACTGTCGTTTTTGCGATGTATGTCTTGTCCCTGGCCATGATTGTGATCGGGGCACTCATTCTTCGGCCCTTCTTTACGCGCGGAGAAAACAAGGCGCCACTGATGCTGGTGCTGCCCGCCTATCAAATGCCGCGCCCGCTTGTGGCCTTGAAGAATACGTGGATGCGCGCGTGGGCTTTCGTTAAAGGCGCTGGGAAAATCATTGTGGTGATGACCCTGGTGGTGTGGCTGATGGGTGCAATCCCCATGGCCGCTGGCTATTCCTTTGCTGACCCGGAGCTGCCCATGGAGGATTCCCTCTACGGGCGCACGGCGCAAACCCTTGTGCCTGCCTTTGCGCCCGCGGGTTTTGGGGAATGGCATATGACAGGTGCCCTCATGACGGGTTTTGTCGCGAAAGAAACCGTGATTTCGTCGATTGTCACCTCCTATAACCTCGACCCTGAAGTTGATGGGGGAGATGCCGAAGACGGTGGAGACGACCTTGGTTCCCTGCCAGAACTGGTGACAGGCTCTTTCGCCTCTTCTGCGGGCAGCGCCGCTCCTGTGGCGGCCTTTGCCTTCCTGGTCTTTGTCCTGACCTATACCCCATGCTTGGCCACTGTTGCTGAACAGGCCAGGCAAGTCGGTGGAAAATTGGCAGCTGCAGCAGTTGTCGTCCAATTGGCGGCCGCATGGACATTGGCTGTGCTGATTTTCCAGATTGGTCGTCTTTTCTTCTAACGAGGGCGGGGCCGCAATGAATGGACTCACGCAACGCTTGAGTAAAAGCCGCAGCCCGGGCGGCGGCGCGCCACAGGGAACACCGCGCATACCTGGTGCACGCCAACGCCTCTACCAGGCGCTACGCGGGGGAGCAACCATCACTGCGGCTGCCCACCAGGCCGGAATATCTCCCGCACTGGCGGAAGTCATTATGGAAGAAATGCGCCGGGTTGGCCTGCTGGGTGATGCGACCTCTCTGTGTGCCTCCGGCTTGGGCGCCTGCCATGGAGGCGACTCGCCCGAGGTGAAAATCCACTGTGCGGGTTGCCCGATCCTCTAATGCTGTGCACGAAACCGGCAAAGGGCGACATTTTTGCCTGAAAATCGGCTTTTTTGTCGCCCTATGCCCGTTTGGTGTCGCACTCGCTTGGCGGAGGTGGTCCTAAGCAGCGCCCGCCCCAGGGGTGGCCACTGGCATTTACTGACCTGCGCCCCGGCCTCGTAAAAGGGTGGCCAAATGAACCCCGCCACGACTGGCCAATTGCTCGGCTTGGGTGCGGCACGAGAAACCATCCGCTAAATACACCGCATCTGGATGCTCCTCTAATGCTGGCAAAAGAGCAGTTTCAGCTACCGCGACACTGGTTTCGTAATGGCCTTTCTCCATGCCGAAATTCCCGGCCAAACCGCAACAGCCCTCCAATTTCGTGACCCGCGCTCCCAGGGACTCCAAAAGAGCCTGATCGCTGGCCCACCCCATGACCGAATGGTGGTGACAATGCGGTTGGGCCACAATCTCCACACCGCTTAAATCTGGCAAATCACGCTGCTCAGCAGGAATATCAGCGAGAAGTTCCGCCAAGGTGCGCACCGCGCCTGACACCATGTGTGAGCGCGGATCATCAGGCAGCAAATCCAGCAAGTCATCACGCAAAACAGCTGTACACGACGGCTCCACTCCCACAATCGGAATGCCATTAGCCGCAAAAGGCGCCAATGCATCCAACAGCTTCGCTAAATGCTTTTTCGCCCCCGCAAGTTGGCCGGTAGTAATCCACGTCAGACCGCAACACGCATCCGGGGCGAGAATCGGCGTAAAACCATTGGCCTCTAAAACCTCCACCATGGCTTGGGCACCCGTATCATCCAGGGTCTGCGAGAAACTATCCGCCCAGATGACCACAAAATTCCGGGGAGCAGGGGAGCTGGCTGCGCCCTCGTGCATGGAAGAAGGAAGAGAGGAGGAAAGGCCACGCTTGCGTGCCCACCGCGAAAAAGTCCCCGCCTGGAGCGGCGGCATTGGGCGACGACCATCTAAACCAATCACAGAAAAAACCGCTCGCCGCAGGGGCGCAAAACTCAGCACCGCATTGCCCAGGGCCGCCACTCCAGGAATACGGGCTGTTAGGCGAGTCCACCGCGGCAACCAGCCCAAGGTGTAATGCGAGAGCGGGCGCAACCTGCCCCGATACTTCCGGAAATAGACCTCCGACCGATACTTCGCCATATCCACCCCAGCAGGACAGTCTGAGGAACAGGCTTTACACGCCAAACACAAATCCAAGGCCTCAAGGACCTCATCAGAGTCGATTGCGGCGATGAGTTGCCCATTTGCTGCATCCTGCAAGGTGCGCGCTCGGCCCCGCGTCACATCCTTTTCATCCCCGCTCGCCTTAAAAGACGGGCACATAAACGCCCCCGACACTCCTGCCCGGCATTTACCCACTCCCGTACAGCGGTGAAGAGCCGTGGTGAAATCGCCATGGTCCTCATGGAAAGCAAACCCGCCATCAGCTGGCATCGGCCGCGCGGCAGGCCGGCGCAAATAGGCATCCAATGGGTCCACGCCCGGCTGGGGGTCCTGGGGCGCGGTTCCGGTTTTGCTGGCGCCGTGGGGCCCGTGGGCGCCGTGGGGCCCGCCAATGGACGAGGCCGGGGTGCCAGCTGCGTGGGCGCTCGCCTGGCGCTGCGCACTCGCCTGGCGATCATGGGCCTGGCGCTCTTGGGCACGCCGCTGAGCGGTGGCCGTATCCATCGGCGAGGTCAATACCCCAGGATTGAGCAGATTCTCCGGATCAAAAACATGCTTCACCTGGGCAAAAAGATCCAACATCTCCGGCGAATACATAAAACGCAACAGCTCAGAACGGGCACGCCCATCCCCATGCTCACCCGACACCGAACCCCCGTGACGGGCCACCAGCCGCGCAGACTCCTCCAAGAAATGACGCGAGCGCGCCACGCCCTCGTCAGAATCCAACGGCAAATCAAGGCGGACATGCACGCATCCATCCCCAAAATGGCCATAAAGAAGCCCATCAATCCCACTAGACTCCATTAACGCCGTAAACTCCCGCAAATACGCGCCAAGTTTCGCCGGCGGAACCGCCGCATCTTCCAGGCCCGGCCAGGCCTGCTCACCGCCACCGCCGGTTTCAGGATTTACCGGGGTCCGCCCGCCAAGACCAGCCCCATCAGCGCGAATACGCCACAATGCAGAAGCCTCCGACCCCGGCGGGTACACCGCCACCGCATCGGTTGACGCACTGTCCGCTAAAGCATGAGCTCGGCGCAAAGAATCTGCTTCATCGGCGCCCCCGACCTCGCACATCATCCACCCTTGCCCATCCGGCAGAGGAGGAACCGCGCCCGGCCCCTTATGGCGGCGTACCACCTCAATGAGACGAGAATCCATCCCCTCAACAGCGAGCGGCTTGTGGCCCAACAAAGAGGGCACATCGTCAGCGGCAGCGATCATATCCGGATAACCCAATACCACCAGCACAGGCGACGTCGGCAGCGGCACCAGGCGGACAGTAATCGAGACAATCGTGACCAAAGTGCCTTCAGTGCCCACCAACATTGCCGCAAGATTCCGGCC
>JAUNHH010000018.1 GCA_030524055.1 Actinomycetaceae bacterium
CGGTGGCGATTGGTGCGGCTCATACTGGTGGGCTGCCTGCTGGGGTCAGCCCGTGGGATACCCCGCCAATCCTGGCCACCACCCCACTAGCGACCGCACCCAACAGTGAAGGATCAGCCCTGCCGCCTCCGCCAGATGGGGCTGGGGTGACAGCACGCGGCAGTATTGCCTTTGGTGGGTTGGAAGTCATGGGCGTACGCGTCTACGACCAGAACACACAGCAATTCCTCTCACGCGACCCACTGGCCTCTCCAGCAGAAGCACCATGGGGCCACAACCCCTACTCCTACGCGGCGAATAACCCTCTGACGTTTAGTGATCCGACTGGTCGATCGCCCGTCACCGATGAGCAGTTGCAGGCCTATAAGGATGCGCATTCTGGGGCCCTGTCTCAGGCGTGGAATTGGGCGAAGGATAACTGGCAGTACATTGCTGCCGGCGCCGTGATTGTGGCTGGTGTGGTCATGTGTGCCACCGGTGTGGGTGCTCCTATTGGTGCTGCCATGCTCACTGGTGCGGCAATGAGTGGCGTCTTTTCTGCGGGCACTCAATATGTCACCACAGGAACCATTGACCCGAAGAAACTCGCCTTCGACACCTTCATTGGTGGTGCTACTGGGCCAATTGGTGGTGGTGTCACCGGACCTGTAGCCAGTAAGGCGGCTTCGTGGGGCCTGTGTAAAGCTGGCCAGAATATTCTGAGCGGCGCGGCCAGCGGTTTCGTTGAAGGCGCGGCTTCGGGTGGGCTTGAATATATGCTCAGCCCCGGCGAAAAGAACCTTGCCGGTTTTGCTCAGGCAACGGGTAGTGAAGCCCTATTCGGTGGCCTGACCGGTGGGGCTGGGGATGCCGTCGCTAATAAGATGAAAGGCCTGAGCGGTTGGGCGTGCTTTGCGCCTGGCACGCCTGTGGTTATGGCTGATGGGAGCACTCGACCCATTGAGGAGGTTCAGGTTGGTGACCTGGTTCTGGCGCATAACCCGCACACCGGATGCGATGAGGCGCGCGAGGTTACCGCGACCCATACCCATGAGGACACGGCGACCTGGCTGATTACCACCACTGACGGCGGAACCATTACTACTACCCCAACCCACCGATTCTGGGTCGAAGGTAAAGGCTGGACCGCAGCACAAGACCTACACGAAGGCGACCAAATTGGCGCCACCGTAGGCAGCGCAGCAGCTGTTGTCGCCACCAGCACCACCACTGGTCAAACCAGCACCGTCCACAACCTCACCACCAACGGACTACACAACTACTACACACTGACAGACAACGGCAGCACCCTGCTGGTGCACAATACGTACACGCAAGCGGAGGTTGATGCAACCCTAGGAAACGTCACGAGTAGTGGAACGACTGTCCTGGGGCCGTTCCCAAGTTATATTGAGAAGGCGGAAAAGCTTGGGGCCAGTTACTTTGATATCGGAAGCCAATGGGACAACGTCGTAGCTCGTGGGGAAGATCCATGGGGGCTAAATCGGATGTTTCTTGATGACAGAATCGCAGCCGGTGACCGAATAATCATGAGTAAGAGTAAACAGGAGCTTGAGGCTACACTCAAGCCAGGAAGCTATACTGCGAGGGAACTTGAGTATTTGCATCAGCAGGGATACCGGTGGGTCAATCAATGGGCGCTATATCCGCCTTCGTCGTGATTGAAGCTATTCTATGGTAGTCTGCTCGACTTTCTTTTTTGTTGTTCCGGATTAAGTTGGGAGGAGGACCGGCATGAAGACAGTATTGACCTTCCTGGTCGATCACTTTGATTTTTTGTGGCGTAGAGGAGATTATAAAACCGGCTACCGAATTGTGGCCTCTCGCCCAGGTGAAGCAGTGCTGCTTGAATCGGAATCTTTGCGGATTTCGGTTGCCTATCACAGGCAGGAATGGGATATTCTGCTTGAACCAGTATGTTTCAAGCGACAATATGGGTGGATCTCCTCCCATGCGATCTATGGAGAAATGGCGTACAGGATTCTTAATGACATGTGGGATCCTGAAGTCGAGGTGACTCCAGTTATGGTGGCGCAAATGCTGGAAGAGCGTATTGCCTTCTTTGAGTCAATGACACCGGAAGGCTGGAAAGAATTCAAGAAGCAATCAGGAAAGAAGGGCTGGGGGATTAAACTCTGATCTGACCGGATTTGCCCAAAAGTAGACGCAAGAAGTGCTTGGGAGGAAAAGTGCAGGTGCTGCAGGCATGCTGTAAAGTTCCAGTTGACGTTGTGCGTCAAATGCGTAGGGTTTCATCCGATGCGCCAGAGGAAATTATTGTCCCTTACTTTGCGGTGGATGATATTTTTTCTCCCCTAACAGAAGTCGAGTGGTATCCAGAATTGAAATGCTTGGCTTTTGCGATGGGGCACAACTATTGGCCAATCGCTTTCGATCTGGAAAATAATTGCGTTGTTCAGCTGATCATTTTAGGCAGTGACGCAGAGAAATGGAAGGTGAACTCGACATTAGAAAACTATCGGAGGTGTGCAATGCTGTTTATTGAGAATGCGCCTTACGATGACACGGATGCTGAACCAGGCAATATCGTCGCCATGCTGAGTTTAGTTGAGCCAGGATGTGCTGATGAAGGCACTTTTTGGAAGGAGCGGGCATGGGATGCAGGAAATGGCGATTGGAGCACTGAGAGTTTCGAGAGGGATCCATTGCGAGAAGAATGAACCTGACGTAGGTTACTCACATATCACTAGATCTTGGCACCAGACTTCCTTCGATGACGGAAGGGTCTTTGATGGATCCTGAGTTTACAGCCTTCAATATTGCCTGCGATTTTCAGATGCGTACAAGAGCGCCTGAAAATGGAGGCCAAACTGTTATGCACCACTTCTTTGATCCGGACAAGAAGTAGAGCAATGAGTGACATTATTGAGTTTGTGGGGTTGTTTCCTGCTGCCTATGGGGTGGAGGTGGTGGACTGTTCTGCTGAGCGGGTGGATTACGTGTTGGGTGATCCGGCTTATCCGTATGTGGATTGTTTTCGGATTACTCCCCGGGAGGGTGAGGCGTATGTGGTGGGTATTCGCACGGATGATCCGGGTTTGAGTGCTGCCCTTAGTGTTGTGCTGGCGACGCCTAGTCCAACTCAGGTATGCATTATTGTCCGCGGGCAGTTATATCTGGGGGATGTCACCTCACCTGAAACACTCACCTACCTTCCAGAGGGTTATGACTTAGTGCTGGGGTATTGTGCAGACCCTGGCGGAGAGGTTCTTGTTCTAGCAACGGCGACTACTTTGGTGGCTATTGATGCTTGCGGGTTGCGGTGGGAAACAGGTAAAGAGTCAGTGTTGGGGTTTAATCTGACTCGTATTCACGGCGGGATCCTGTATGGACAGGTGGACACTGACTTGGAGGCTACTGACTTTACCCTTGACCTATCGAATGGACGCATTCTTGAAGGAGGAAGCCGTTTTTTAGGGCCTAAAAGAGTCTTTAGAGAAAGACGTGAGTCCTAATGATGCAAAGTCAAAACGGTAGATGAAAGTCGGGTGGGAGGCTAGTTGGGACCGCTCGTATTAACGGGATGTCTAGTGGAAGTGAACTAGTATTGGCGTACTGGGTGCGACAGTGAGGGGGTTCCAATGGACTTCACGCGGAGAACGCTGATTATTCCGGACGCAATTCGTCCTTTATTGACTGATGCTGAGATAGTGGTGTTTGAGGAGGAGGGGCTGCCTTATATTGAGGAGGTGGACATCTTCACGGTATTCGACGAGATAAAACTTGTGGGGGAAGAATCCGCTGAGGTAAAACTCGCGGGGGGTGAGTTTGTGGCATTTGGCTATTTCTCGGAGGGTGAGTACTCTGGTATACATATCCCTACTCATGAGGTTCGTACGCTCCTTCAAGGTAGAGGTAATTCTTGTTTCTGTAATAGTGATATCTTGTGCTATGTGAGGGCTCTTGAGTTGTTTTTATCCGGTTTGCCTTATCGTGCTGTTGATGAGGATAGGGTGTTGGAGGAGTTGGATCCTAAGGCGCGTCTTCTGATAGAAAAGATAGGGGAGTTTGATCCGCCTGCTATTGAGCATAACACCTTTTGGGATGAGACATATTGGGCTATCGGAGAAAGTGACTGGGATCTTGTGAATGATGGAATCTAGTGCTTGCTTGACATATGCGGACGTCTTGGATGTCGGACGCTAAATTGTCTAGTGACGCGAGGGGCCTTTAATGGATCTTGAGTTTGCAGTCTTCGATATTAGCGAGGATGTTCGCCCTTATTTATCGGAGAGCGATATTGACATTTTGTCCCGTCAGGGTCTGCCTGTGCTGCATAATACTTATTGTTTCCGTGCCTTAAAACGCCTGGATGCTCATTCTTTTCCGGGCTGTATTCTATTTGCGGGGCATCCTGCAACGAGTTTTATGGGTGTGGATCTTCAGAGTGGCCAGATTTGGGAGTGTACGATTTCTCTGGGCCTGAGAAATTTCGTGAACAGCAGCTTATCCCATTACGCAAAATGTGTAGCGGACTTCGTTGCTGGGGCGCCGTATGATCCCTTAGGTGAAGCCGAGTCTTTGCGAGTTGCTGACGAAGTGAGAAACCGAATTAGGGCCATTGATTTCCCAGCGGTTGAAGGTACGGGAGATTCGGATGATCCGCGTAGCCAACTGGTCTTCTGGGAGGAGATTTGTTGGGATATTACGCTGCTCGATTGGTCAACAGAGGCCTTTAATGAGCCTGTATCGGATGAGTAAACGTCGCGCCCTGACCGCTTGAGCTCATTGGCCACAAAATTCTGGGGTCTGGTCAGGATTTAGTGCTCCTGCCCGTTATGGCTGGCGGCCGGAAAACCGCTGAGGGAGGATGGACTCATGTTGACATTCACTTCTCTTGAGGGAGATGACTATGATGCAACTCCGGATCAGGTTCCCGAGTTAATTGCTCAGCTAGTGAATGCTAGTGATGAGGAGCCAGATGTTGGTTTCTCTTGGGAGAACATTGGTGTTGGACTCTTCCAGAGTAACTGGCTGTCCATTGAGGATTTAGAAGCTGACACACTGGAGCCACACAGTTTTCGAGCCCCTGACGTTGAGACCATTATCGATATTGCTCGCCTATTGGAAGCGGGGAAAATCGATGAGATCATGGCGAATTATCCATGGGAGAAAGGCTATCCCAAGGATGATCGCCCACGGTAGACAGGTTTCCTTTATTATACGAGGCGAATTTCACTGATCTTTCGGTAGATTCGGTAGCAAGAAATCCGGGCATTGTATTAGGAATAAAATGCGCGATCAAGAATTCTTCGACGCAATCGATAAGCATTACGATTTTACTGATGGCTTTATCGGCAACCTGCGAGAGCATCATTTTAGACAGGATCTCGCGGATGAACTCACCCAACTCATTAGACAGTATCACTTGCCTGAAAACAGGAAAGTCGATGGCCGATTGATACACGAGTTAACCTACATTCCAATACTGGCATATTGGGCTCGACCTTATCTAAGCCCAGCCGAGCAAAGCTCTCTGGACGATTTTATCGACGAATTCTTCGATCTGATCTATTCGACGTTTGCGGCTGTGCTTGAGTAGTCATGAGCGCTTTATCTTCAAATCAGAGTCCGATGCAGCGCCTGGCGCGAAGGCTGAAAAGGGGCCTAAGTGACCATTAATCATCTGTCTTGAGAGGTCACCAACACGCGCCCAATATTGGGAGTAAGGTCATGATTACTATTCGCTTGAGTAATGTACATTTTGAAGGCGCGGGTTTTCTTAGTCGTGCGTATGTCGAGAATATGTTTCAGGGGACTATCTCTATTAGTGATTCGAAAGGAGTGGTGTATCGGGAGGTCCTATTTCCAGCTTTAGAACTCGCTGCTCAGATGCATGTGTGGCTGCTTGCCTGTGATGGAAAGGAGTTCCGCTTTAGTACAGCGTCCTCTGACATTGTTGGCTTAGTAAGGATTAGGCCCGAGGGAAATAGGTGGGTAATCGGTTCATGTGAGGTTGGAGTTCGTGATTCTGAGGCGGTTGAATGGATGGAAATAGCTTCGGTTGTGGAATCCTTCATTTCAGATGTCGCTGACCGTTTAGATGAGCGCGGTTTTGACCCTCGCTTTTATTTGTATGCTCCTTGGGAGCAAACATCTATGCTTAAACCCAGAGTTCCATGTGGCTGCTACTTTTCCGAACCCTGCACGATGTGTTTAGAGCGTAAATAGGTTTAAATGGTGGGCAAATTGTTATGCGCCACTTCTTTAAGGAGGGCCAGTGAAGGACGCTATTGAGTTTGTGGGGTTGTTTCCTGCTGCCTATGAGGTGGAGACGGTGGACTGTCCTGCGGAGCGGGTGGATTACGTGTTGGGTGATCCGGCTTATCCGTATGTGGATTGTTTTCGGATTACTCCCCGGGAGGGTGAGGCGTATGTGGTGGGTATTCGCACGGATGATCCGGGTTTGAGTGCTGCGCTGAGTGTTGTGCTGGCAACGCCTAGTCCAACTCAAGTGTGCATTATTGTCCGCGGGCAGTTATATCTGGGGGATGTGACCTCACCTGAAACACTGACCTACCAGGCTGCAGGCCGAGATCTTGTGTTGTCGTACTATGCGAGTCAAGACGACGGGGTCCTGGTGTTAGCCACAGACGTTATTTTGGTGGCTATTGATGCTCACGGGTTGCGCTGGAAAACACGTCAAGAGTCGGTGCTGGGGTTTAATCTAACTCGTATTCACGGCGGGATCCTGTATGGACAGGTGGACACTGACTTGGAGGCTACTGACTTTACCCTTGATCTATCGAATGGGCGCATTCTTGAAGGAGGAAGCCGTTCCTTAAGGGTCCTAAGAGCCATGAAAGATAAAGGAAGGCGAGGGTAGTCTCATGTTGACTTTCACGGCTCTGACGGGAAATGACTATAAGGTAACTCCAAATCAGATTCCGGAGTTGAATGCGCACTTTGTGGATGCTGATGACGAGCATCCGGATGTCGGTTTCCATTGGGAGAATATTGGTGTTGGAGTTTTCCGAGATAACTGGCTGTCCATCGAGGACTTGGAAACCCCTACCCTGGAACCGCACCATTTTCAGGTGCCTTATGTCCAGACCATTATCGATATCGCCCACCTATTGGACGCGCGGAAAATCGATGAGATTATGGCGACCTACCCCTGGAAAAGGCTACTCCTAGCGCAAGGGGAAATGGGCGTTAGGTTTCCCCGGCGCTGCGGATCTGACGATTCTCTTATCAGCATTTCTCAGGGGATGTGACTACCTTGGATACCGTTTTGGCTTTTGTGATCGACCATCTGGGTTTCTTGTGGAAGCGTGGTGATGGGAAAACAGGGTATAGGTTTGTGAATTCTCATCCGGAAGGTGCGGTGTTGATTGAGTCGCCGAAATTGCGGGTGCTGGTGACCTATCATCGTGGCGAATTGAGTTTTGAGCTTGAGCCCAGTGTCTTTAAGAAGAAATATGGTTTGCCTTCTTCTCATGCGATACATAGTGATCATCTGGTGAAGGCGTTGAATTCGCAATGGTCGTCAGGAGATTCTGTGACAGCCGCATTGGCTGCCCAGACTCTTCAGGACAATATTGACTACCTGGAATCCCTCACTGCCGAGGAATGGAAGGACCTGACGAGGAAATGATGAGCTACTACCTGCTATTGTGGCGGCAGGACTCCCCGAAATTTCCTGTTCTTATTGCAAGCGAAGTGGACGAATCGCAAACTGAAGTGCGGAAAGTCGAGATATTTCCTGACGGCTCAGTGGGCTTCGCTGACGAATATCGCGAAGTTGGGGGTACTGGCTTGGCTGAAGTTCCCTACCCTCCTCCCGACAACAGCAATTTCACCGATGAGCTACATATAGTCCAGGTTGATGGGCGAGTTTTCTCGGCCCTATGGAATTTAGCTGTGAAACGCAATGAATAAATATGGCGACCTGCCTTCTTGTCGAGACATTTCTTGCCAGTGAGATGAAAGGGGAGAGCTGGAATGATTCTCACTGCTTCATATTGGCATCCTGAGCGGGATGAGTTTATTAAGGTGCCCTTTTCAGAGTGGGCTGAATTTCAGGCCATATACGAGACGGTGAAGGCTTTGGAGCCTTCACCGCGCGGTTTTCCGTCGATTGATATTGACAGGGATGAAATGGTGGTTTGCACCTACATTCGCTTTCTTGATGGTACCTGCACTATCGCTTATGGTGATCTGGATCGGACATTCTGGCCGGGCCCCTTTTATGAGGACGATGAGGAGTACCTTGAGTTCGATTTCAATGGGTCATACTCGGAAGTTCCGCGTTCTGTTGCTATTGAATGCTCGCAAGCTCTACTGGCGGTACGTTCCTTTATTGAGGCCGGGGACATCCCGCCTGACGTATTGCCCTTGATTCCAGAATGCTGATCCGCGCTAAAGGCTGAGAAAGGGGGCAATAGGCGATGAATTACTACATGGTCTCGTGGCAGCATGATTTTCCGGATGAACCTGTTCTAATTGTGAGCGAGGTTGACGATTCGCGAATCGAAGTACGGAAGATCGAGCTATTTCCCGACGGCTCCCTAGGCTTTGCCGATGCAAATTACGAGGGCGGGGTCACGACTCTTTCAGAGCAGGAATATCCTCCTTTGGAAGAGATAGCTGCATCGGAGGAATTTCAGCCAATACGGATCGAAGAGTCTGTTTTTTCTGCCCTATGGAATGCGGCTGTGAAACAATGAACCTGTTGCCCGAAAAGGTGGCCAGTGACTCCGTAACTTGACCTCATTCATCCCAATAACAAGCTGAAAGGTGAAGGTAATGCGTGATGCAGCTGCTCGGCGTGAAAGGTTGAACTTCCTTATTCGTGAAAATTATGCCCGCCCTCGCCGCCAACAATTGCTTGACCTCCTCCATGAGGCAGGGTTAGGCAACGATGACTTCGCTCTCGTCGTGCCACCTGACAGTGATCGTCTATGGCGGGCAATGCTCGAAGGATATAGGGCCCTTTGTAAATCTGGTGAACTCTGGAGCAGTGGTCCACAGGATCTCAATGCGGCATTAACTCTGCTCGCAGACCTCGCGACTGATACTGACGGCCCATGGGCGCTAATGTTGCTCACCGATGAAAGTATTGGCGCCCTTGAATTTGCTACCTTCCCGCCAACAACCGTGTTCTTAACGCTATGTGCTTTTGACCGTGAAGCACTGTGGGTTACTCGAAATAACTCATTCTTCGCGCTTTTTGACCTGCGATGGGAAGGGAATTATGACCCGGCCACCGTCATATGTGAGATCGAAACCAGTGTCAATATGGTGTTGGCAAAACACGCCTAGAAAAGGATTCTGCAATGCTAAGTTTCAGCTGGGTTTTTGGAGACAGTAGCGATGGCACTCCAGAGGAGATTCCGCAGCTATTGGCTGATCTAGCCAATGCTGACGTGGAGCACACCGATGTTAGTTTCTCGAAAGAGGATATTAGCGTGGGAGTATTCCCAGGGCGACAGCTCACTATTGAAGACGTCGAGTCCGATACTTTATTGCCGCATCATTTCGAAGCCCCTGACGATGAGACAATTATTGCCATTGCGCGCCTCCTTGACCAGGGAAAGGTGCAGGAAATAATGGACTCCTACCCCTGGAAAAAGGGATACTACTAATGGTGTCTTTGCTGACAAAGGAGCAGGCAGTGGGCATTAAGTGCACGACACTTGCTGTCGCGATGCGGCAGTAACAACCGGGATTATCGGGACTGAGGCAATGTTTAGCTACCGTGAACTTCCCTCTCTGAAGAATATTGCCCTGGAAGAGAGCTGGATTCTTGACATTATTATCCGGCCCTACTTCTTAGCGATAAAGTTCGAGCTTGTTGTCTGCCCAGAACATTCACTTTATCGACCACCAGAAAAAGACGAGACCTATGCCCCCGTTGCCGCCTTTCTTGTATTCAATAATGTCCAAACGATCCGCTGGGTTTCTGGCCAACCTCCCACGCGAAGCGCAGATCCTGACGGGGACTACGGGCAATTAGAAATATGCATGCTGGGAAATCCGCGTAATTTCCTCCGAGGTGAATTTGGCGAAATTGAAGTCTTCTCCGACTCGCCACTAGTGATATACGGGAATACGCTGGACAAAATCCCGGGGTGAAGACCTAGATGTGAGCATTTACTTCGCCAAACAGCGTAATGGGAGGGAGCGATAATGGAAGACGGATCAGTTCTGACTATTGGGGTAGTGTCCGCCGCTCTTTTGTCGGAAGCTGAAGTGGAGCAGCGGATTGCTGAGGCCCTGAAAAGTGCTCACCTGCTGGGCGCGGCGGGGAAATATCAGCACCGAAAGTATGGAGAAATGCCTATCCGTGTCCTGAGGCGAATAGTCGGCGACTATCAGTTAACAGAAATGGATATGCCCAGTGGGGGCCTGGGCATTCCAGAGGAATATCGGGACGCTTCGGACCGAGCAGACGCAAGAAAATGCTGGAGATTTGCCGCCAACTTGACCGAAACTCTCGCCCAGCACTTGGCGGCCACATATGCCGGATTAGGCGAAGAAGCCGAAATTCCCACCCCACACGATGCCCGAGAAAGAGGGAAAGACGTGCTCTTTTACTGCCCGCAAGGCTGGTATTTCCCGCCCTCGTCACGCCTACGTATTTCCCTCGAAAGCCATGGCCTGCAACTCCCCTCCGATGGGTGGATTATTCCCGATCGCCTCACAAAAGAAAGGGGAGAGAAGGAATCCATTAATCAGACGGTACTGAAGGCCATTCAACAGCTATAGTCCCCTGAAATCCGCGCCGCTCCGGCCTCGTCAATGCGATAGGGCAATTATAGGCAGCAACAAGCGATCATGTGGCCCAGGCAACATTTGCCAACCCTATTGCGCTTTGTGGGCCACGGGAGGACCATGAGAATTCCCCACTCTGATCGGAGGACTGAATCATGGAAGATTCACCCATCGTCGAGCCGGAGAGCGTCGGAGTTGACGCCACACACTTGACGCATATCGACCACCTTATTGCCCGACACATTGCAGATAATGCCTACCAAGGCATGGTGGTGCTGGTCGCTCGCCACGGCAAAATCTGCTACTTCAAAGCCTTCGGTAAAGCTGATGAAGGGGTCCCCATGACCACAGACTCACTTTTCCGCCTCGCCTCAATGTCAAAAGTCCCCACCGCGGTTGCTGTCATGCAACTCTTCGAGCGCGGCCTCATCGACCTTCAAGAACCCATCGCGAACTACCTTCCAGATTTCGCCTCGCCTCAGGTGGCTATTGTCGGATCGGATGGAAGTTACCATCTTGAACCGGCTAAAAGGCCTATTACTTTCCATCACCTGCTGAATATGACCTCAGGTATGACAAATTCGTGGTGGGACGAGGCTTTCGATTCACCTGTGTATTCAGTGGTGCCAAAACTCTATGCGGATCTGGGTATTCGCGACGATATGAATGCTCCGGATCTGACGTTGGAAGAAAATATTGCACGAGTTGCCCAAGCGCCATTAATTGCCCATCCCGGCGAGGCTTTCGACTACTCGAATTCTTCCGTTGATACATTGGCGCGTCTTGTTGAAGTCGTTTCCGGCGTCGATTTTGACACCTATCTTCGGGAAAATATTCTCGGCCCATTGGGAATGGATGAAACCTGGTTCTTTATTCCCGATGAACATAAACATCGTCTCGCGGAATGCTACTGGCCGGGCCGCGATGAAAAACAGACCACCAACCTGCAGGTTGGGCCCTATAAATTGGGTCCAGAAGGGGCACATTCGCCGCATCACACCTATTTTTCTGGCGCAGGAGGGTTGCACGGCACTACAGGCGACTACTACAAGTTCGCCCAAATGCTGCTGAATCGGGGGACCTACAATGGCGAGCGCATTCTTTCGCCAACCTCGGTGGAACTCATGACCACCAACCAGATTGGCGATAAATGCTGGTGGCAAGGTTTCCGCAATAAGTGGGGTTACCAGCTGGAAATCCAAGATGGCCTTGGCGCCCCAGAAGGTTCTCCCGCATTCCTGGGAGGTCGTGGCGCGTATTCCTGGCAGGGGTATTTCTCGACGAAATTCGTCAACAACCCGGCGAAAGACTCGGTAATCCTGACAATGACAGCGTCAAATGCCGATGGTGCGCTGCTGCATAACCTGCGGCTCATTAGCATTGCCACGGCAGCAATGAAGGACGAGTGAGCAGGTGCGTTGGTCCTCGTGCCTGTCGCTGGCGCAGACCATCCGTCACATAGACGAGGGCGGGGCACGATGTTTTGGCGCTTGTTGCGCCCTATAGCGCGCCCCGGCCTCGTTAATGAAAGTCCGTCCAATCTGGATAAAGTACCCAGGTGGAGGAGTGATGCCTCAGGGTATTTTCAGGGGAACGCCCAGCTGTAAAACCGTAGGCACTCCTTTACCCTGGCTTTTATGCGCAGTCTTGAAATTGCCTCTCTGATTGTTACAGGCATTCTTTTCCTCGTAGCCGTGACGGGGCGACCTCAACAGTGGTGGACACAAAATAGATCGCAGCAAAGAAATGTACTCCCTGCCATTATTCTTTCTGCAATCGCTGTCCTTGTGCCCATCCTCAGTATTGTCGTGCATCAGTCACGCCTCTCAATGTGGCCAATATATTTCACCTCTTTTATTCTTGCGGGCTATTTTCTCTGGCGAATGAGGGGCCTAGAAAAAGAAAGAAAAGCCAGTGTTAACGTCCCGCGTCCCATGCGGATTATCGGGAGGAGTATCATTGCAGTAGCGGTGATTCTTCCTTCCCTTGCGGCAGCAGCGTTTACTCAGGCTTTCCCTGTGGTTGACTTGCCTGCTCCGACTGGTGCGCACTCGGTTGGTTTTCGGCAACAGACGTTTATCGATGACTCTAGGGAGGAACGACTCAGTGAAGACCCAAAGGATAAACGTACCTTAAAGGTGGCGATCTACTATCCTGCGGAAAGTGCAAGTGCCCCCGCAGCATCATTACCTACGGGCTATTTTGGCGTGCCGATTGCGAATGAACTCAACATTCATGGCCCCATGCGGGATGGGGCTATTAGTCTTTTCGATGACCATGCACGCCTAATAAAAACGCATTCCCATCCATCAGTCCCAGTCCATAATCAGGCGCATCCTATTATTTTCTATTCGCCGTCATATTCTCCGATTCCAGAAGATAATGTTCCCCTTGCTGAAGAGCTAGCAAGCCACGGATATATTGTTGTCGCAACTAATCACCCATACACTTCAAGTCAGACGCCTTATTTAGTGTCTCTTCTTGAGGGTGTGCAAGAGAATGACGCGCTGGTGACAGAACGTGCTAAAGATCTATCATTCCTCCTGGATAAAATGACGGGAGAGAATGCTCTCCCGTCGAGCCCATTTTTCGGGAAAATAGACCTCAATACCGTTGGTGTTATTGGCTATTCTTTTGGTGCGGCAACAGCGGTAGAAACAGTTGCGAGCGACCCACGTTTTGATGCTGCTGTAGCAATAGATGGGAGTCTGTATGGGCATGCTGTTGCTGATGGGAAAGAGATTCCACAGTCACTTTTGTATATCACTGCCACGGACCATGCTAATAACATGCTGACTATTAAGCAAGGAAAAATGCTACCAAATCGTTCAGAATACCAGGATGAGGCGGAGAGCGAATGGCGGCGCTATCAGAGGATTATGCGAAGTAGCAACCCCTTGAAAGTCAATCGCTGGGGAGCAACTATGGCAGAGAGTAATCACTCTTCCTTTAGTTACCTATCCTTATTAGGACCCCTCTTGGTGTCAACGCCGAGCGATCCTCGGGAAGAGGTTATTACCACTCGAACTGTTGCTCTCGACTTCTTTAACCACACGCTACGCGGAAATGAAGCTCAGATTCTCGGGAAAAGTGGAAGTTACCCGCGTCCTCTGACATTCTTCAAAGACCCGCTTGCCCTTGAATAGAGCACTACTCGCTGCGCCTCCAAAGAACACTTGGGGCGATATGTACGAGGGCGGGGCATGCGATATTTCTGTGCACGCCGCGGAAAAATCGCGCCCCGGCCTCGTTAATCTTTATTGCGAACGTGGCGATCGATAAAGGCCACCTGTTGGCCCCAATCCCAGCCGCTGGCCAGAGCCTCCCATTGCAGGTCAAAAAGCCGACAATCCTGATCATCCCCACCTGCATCCTGTATTTCACGACGCACATAGTCGCGTGCGCGCACTACATCCCATCCCTGCTGCTGGCTCAATTTCTGTCCGCCTAAAGCCAAGGCTAAAGACAAATATCCACGTGGCGCACCAGAAGAAACGGCTAAACGATAGGCGCCAAGGAAACGATCTTCCCGCGCCATTTTCCGCTCAGGATCGCGCCCAACTCGCTCATTCGTATCCCCCAATGCGCGATTAGTAAAACGCGCTAAAAGATCATCACTATGCTCAAGAAGAGGCAGGGGAGTAACCCCAAAAGAACCCGATAATGCTGCTAAAGATTCCGTCATCGTTGCCTGAGTAATATGGCGAACTTCCGGAATAGCGATAGCCTCCCAAATATAGCGAGTCCCTAATAGATCCCCTAAATAGGCGCAGACACAATGGCCGAGATTGTGCACAAAGAGCTTCCGGTCAGTGTAGAGAGAAAAATCCACATCCCGCACAGGAATAAGGCCATCAACGGCAGGTTCACTCGCCTTTAAGGAAAGTGCTGCATAGGGCAAAATCCGATAAGGCTCAACGCGAATAAGAGTAGGCTCGCGCTCGGCCTCCTCACCAATAATCGGCGGAATCATCCGGCTAATCACCGTTTCAATCAGGCCAAGATCGCGGCGACTGCGCTCTATATGCTCCTCGCCAATAGCGTCCTCGATAAGAGCGCGCATATATGCTTCAGCGCCATGGAGATTCTCGCAGAGAAAAACATCAATAGCGCCACCTCCCTGATCCCAACGGTAACGTAAAGCGGCTGCCAGGCTTTGAGCCACCGCAGGAAGGGCCCGCGAACCAACAGAAGTCGTCACTAAAGAGGCGCGCGCAATATAGTCATGAATTGCCTCCTGATCGGTAGCAAAAATAGCAGTCGCACCCCTAATGTCCCGACGGTTAGTGCAATCAGTATCCACCGTTTCATGCGGATATCCGCCATCGCGCTGGATAGCGTCAATAAGGCGCGCATCCATATCCACAAAAACAATCTGCCACCCGGCGGCGCTAAAGAGATCTCCAATAAAGCCGCGCCCGACACTTCCCGCGCCCCAGGCCACCACAATAGGTGCGCTCATGATTCCTCCTCATTCACGAGGGCGGAGTCCGCGCTGGGAATAAGCGGCTGCCCAGCTATACGCCGCGCCACCGTTGTGGACGCAAAATGCGTGGCCTCCGTAGGGCCAAACCCCCGAGATAAAGCCACAAGGAATGCTGCTTTAAAAGTGTCTCCAGCACCATTGGTATCTAAAGGTGCCCCTTCAGGAGCGTCAATAGGCGCAGCCGGTTCATAATGAGAAATATTCGCCCACTGGTCAGGGGTAATCGCACATACGCCAGTCAATTTCGCTAGGCGATCCGCAGTGCCTGTCGCCAAATATGACCCGTCTTTACCCAAGGTAATCAGGACTATTGCCGCTCCCGCCTCAATAAACTCCGCGGCCAGAGCCTCTGCCACCTCCCGGCCCCCACCTGACATATGTAGGCATGACGTTAAATCATCGACGCTTGGACAGAAAATATCGGTCACTGCCATTACCGAATGCAAATATGCGTGCCAATCAAGGGACTGCAGGGGGGAATTATCCGCCAAATACGCCAGGTCTAAAGAAGTAAGCCCCCCTGCGCGACGTGCCCGAGTAAAAAGGTCGATTGTGGGCGCGCCCCCGCCCTCGCACATTCCAGGACATAACGTCGGATAGCCGAAATGCATAATGGCCCCAGGAATGACGTCAATATCCCCGCGAAATTCGTCATTTGCGCCCGTATGATGCCAAAAAGTCCGATCTTTACCGGGCGGAGCCACCACCACCGAATAGGACGTGGCTGCTGCAGATGTGCGCTCTAAACTCACCCGACCTGGATGTTCAGACTCCAATAGCGCCACGCACATATCGCCTAAAGCATCATTGCCCACCAGTGCACCGAGTTGCACATCCCCACCTAAAGCAGCAACAACTCGCGCGCAATTCGCCACCGTTCCACCTGTGCGTACGCCTAAAGGTCCGGATTCAACAAGTTCACCCGGCTGTCCTAAATACGTTCCCAAAAGGGCAGGCGTCAAATCAACACAGACATGGCCGACAATGTGAATAGGGGCGGGCACAGTGCACCTCCGTAGCTGCACGCGATTGTTTTTGTCAGGATGGTACTGCAGGGGGTGCCAAGTACGCAGCCTGTCTTCCTGCTCTCACGCAGCTCCTATCTACGCTAACAATGTGAGATGACGGCCTGCGACATGGGGTGCAACACCAAACGTGCAAAGGGCGACAAAAAAGCCCGATTTCAGGCAAAAATGTCGCCCTTTGACCGTCTGGTGCATCCAACCCGCCAGAGAAAACCTTTGTCAATGGGGCAGAATTCTCAGTCAAGTGCCACCATGACATGCAGACAATGCGAAAGCCTCGGAGTGACTCTGAGGCTTGCGAGAGGCAAGATCCCGTGGATGCTCTTACTGAACGTATAGGATCCTGCACCTGAGTAATAAGCCTCTGTCTCGTAGTGTCAATGCGCCGGCGTGCCTTGTGTTTATTGAGCGCGTGGGGCATGTCGTGCCTCATCTGGTTTGAGTGAGCCTAGCCCTAGCGAATTGCACCCGTAACACTGGCACCCCGACTCCGTGGACTGGATATCGAGAACTCTGGGGAAAGGCCTTGACACCCTGTGGCTCCGGATATAGTTTTGAGCGGGAACTTAAAAGGGGTCCTCAGGCGTGCGGACTCAGCGCCGAATTCGCGCGGATCCTTTTTAAAGCACCGTATAGTCACTGCCGACATGAAAGGGACTCATCAGTGAGCCGCTTTAGATACGCCGTAGGCCCCTGGCATGTGGCCGAAAGAATTGACGTTGACGTGCGCCTACTCGCATGAAGTCGGCTTGAATTACCTTGATAACTCCCTGCGCATTGGGCAGTTAACAAAAGACAAAGGTGCGCGGTTTAGCCAGTCAACTATTGGTGGCTGTGTGACCGCCGAAAACTATGAGGGTATTGACATCTATGGTCTAGACCTCCTTTCGGAGTCTAGGTCGAGAGCAGTAATTTCACCTACACAAGGAGACACCATGAGAACGAAGAAGTTCCTTGCAAGCATCGCTGCGCTTGCGCTTGGCACTTTAGGCCTGGTGGCCTGTAGTGCTGAGCGTGGCGGAAGTGCGCCGGCCTCGGGCACAGGTGCAGCTGGCGGACAATCAGGGGCAACCCATGCGCCAATGGACCCCGCTGATGTCATGGTCGGTATTGCCATGCCAACAAAGGCCCTGGAGCGTTGGAATCGTGACGGCGCCCATCTGGAGGAATTGCTGAAGAAAGAGGGGTACCAGACCTCGCTGCAATACGCCGACAATAAGGTGGATCAGCAAATTACGCAGATTCAGAATATGATCACCGACGGTGCGGATATTCTGGTTGTGGCCTCTATTGACGGTACGGCATTAGATCCGATCCTGGGGACAGCTAAAGAGAAGGGCGTAACAGTTATTGCTTACGACCGACTGATTAATTCCACTCAACATGTGGATTACTATGTCACCTTCGATAACTACAAGGTCGGCAAACTCCAAGGCGAATACATTAAAGAGCATCTCGCTGAACGTGAGGGGCCCATTTATATGGAGCCTTTTGCTGGGTCGCCTGACGATAATAACGCCAAGTTCTTCTTCTCTGGTGCATGGGATGTCCTCCTTCCCTTGGTAAAGGAAGGCAAGATCGAGGTTCGCTCAGGAAAGGCACCGAAGTCCAATGATGAATGGGCTTCTATTGGCATTCTTGGGTGGGGTTCAGATAAGGCGCAGGCTGAAATGGAAAACCGTCTGAATTCCTACTACACCGACGGGCAGAAAGTTGACATTATTCTGTCGCCAAATGATTCCCTTGCATTGGGTATTGCCCAGGCTTTGGAAGGTGCAGGGTATGCTCCCGGAAAGGATTATCCAATTCTGACCGGACAGGATTGCGATGTTGCGAATGTCAAGAATCTCCTGGCCGGGAAACAGTCCATGGATGTTCTGAAGAATACCGAACTTGAAGGCGAACAAACTGCGGCCATGATTAAGCAGATTGTGAGCGGGCAAGAGGTGGAAGTCAATGACACGGAGTCCTATGACAATGGTGTCAAAGTCGTTCCCACCTATTTGCTGGATCCTCAAACCGTCACCAAAGACAATGCTAAGCAAGTCTTGGTCGATTCGGGCTTCTACACGGCTGAGGAATTGGGCCTGTAAGGCGTCACGTTAATGGCTTGGGCGCCCTCGTGAATCCTCTTACGAGGGCACCCACATCCAATGTGGAAGGAAAACTGCCGAATGGTTCACGATTCACGGTCGGCTGCTGCTTCCCGTCCTAGTGACGAGGGCGGGGCCGAAAATTCCCAGGAAACTCCCGCTTCAACAACTGCTGGTAGAGGCACACGAGTCGTCCTTGAAATGGACAAGATCTCCAAGAGTTTCCCAGGCGTAAAAGCCCTCACAGACGTTACTTTTGACATCCGAGAACAGGAAATCCACGCCATTTGCGGAGAAAATGGTGCAGGAAAATCCACTCTGATGAAGGTGCTTTCCGGCGTTCACCCTGCTGGAACATATGAGGGCCGAATCCTTGTGGGAGGGGTCGAAACCTCCTATAAGTCCGTCAAAGACTCCGAGCGTGACGGAATTGTGGTGATCCAACAAGAGCTTGCTCTATCGCCACACCTTTCCATTGCTGAGAATATTTTCCTTGGCAATGAGCGTTCTCGTTTTGGTGTGGTAGTGGATTGGACGCGCACTAAAGCCGAAGCCCGTAAACTCATGGAAAAAGTGGGCCTCGACGAGGCTCCGGAAACCCTGGTCAAGAATATTGGCGTCGGCAAACAGCAACTCGTCGAAATCGCGAAAGCGCTGGGCAAAAATGTGCGCGTTCTTGTCCTTGATGAGCCAACTGCGGCCCTCAACGATGAAGACTCCGAGAAACTTCTCGACCTGATTCGGGGCTTGCGTGAATCGGGGGTGTCGTGCGTCATTATCTCGCATAAACTCTCCGAAATTCGCGCTATTGCTGACAGGGTCACTGTTATTCGTGATGGCCACACTATTGTCACCCGCGATACGGCAGACGAACCCATTTCAGAGGAACAACTCATCCGTGACATGGTGGGTCGTTCCATGGATTCACGCTTCCCCGAGCGTACTCCCGATATTGGCGACGAAGTCCTACGGGTAGAAAAGTGGAATGCTGTTAATCCAGTGACTGGCCGCAGAGCCCTCCACGATGTCTCCTTTAATGTCCGGGCCGGCGAAATTGTTGGTATTGCCGGTCTGATGGGTGCTGGGCGCACCGAATTAGCTATGAGTATTTTCGGGCGCTCGTGGGGACAATATGAGTCCGGGCAACTGTATTTACGCGGCAAACCCATTGAAGTGCGCGATGTGCGTTCAGCGATTCGTGCAGGTATTGCTTACGCCTCTGAAGACCGGAAACGCTACGGCCTGAATCTGATTGGCCCTATTCGCCACAATATGACTATTTCCTCCCTGGAGAAAGTGTCAAAGGCTGAGGTGATTTCTGCCGTCAAGGAATATACCGATACAGAATCCCAGCGCACCAAAATGCGGACGAAAGCCACATCGGTTGACGTTAAAGTTGGGACGCTCTCGGGTGGAAATCAGCAGAAAGTTGTCCTGTCGAAATGGTTGCTCACTCAACCTGAAGTGCTGATCCTTGACGAGCCCACCCGCGGTATTGATGTGGGCGCGAAATATGAGATCTACGTACTGATTAATGAGTTAGCTGCTCAGGGGAAAGCCGTTGTTGTCATCTCCTCAGAGCTTGTTGAGCTCCTTGGCCTCTGCGACCGTATTTACACCTTGAGTTATGGGCGCATCACTGGTGAAGTGCCCCGCGAAGACGCCACTCAAGAAGTCTTAATGTCCCACATGATGCGAGAGAAGTGAAAGAGAAAATCGTGACTACCGAAGCTGCAGCTACCGCAGAAAAATCTAGCGGCGCCTCGTCCTGGCTCAAGCGAATAGACCTCGGCCAGTACGGTATTACCCTGGCACTGATCGCCATTGTCATCTTTTTCCAGGTTGTCACTAATGGCCGTCTGCTCCGCCCAGATAATGTTGCCTCTCTGATCGGTCAAAATGCCTATGTCATTATTATGGCTATTGGCATGCTCATGATTATTATCGCTGGGCATATTGACCTGTCTGTAGGCTCATTAATTGCCTTTATTGGTGGCATTATGGGTATTGCTATGGCTCAATGGAATCTTCCCTGGCACGCCACTATTCTCCTGGCCCTTGCTGTTGGCTTGGTGGTAGGTGCCTGGCAAGGATTCTGGGTGGCCTATGTGGAAATTCCCGGATTTATTGTCACTTTGGGTGGCATGCTCCTCTTTAGGGGCTTGGCCATTGTGTTGGTCCCCAATACCATTGCCCCTTTGCCCGCAGAATTTGTTGCTATTGCGAATAAAGGTATCCTTGGCTGGTTTGGTTTTGTTGGCCAATTTGATGCCTTTACTCTCGTTCTTGGCATTGTCTTGGCTGCTGTTGTGGTCTATTCGCAGTGGAACTCCCGAGCAAATCTGGTCAAACATGGTCTTGTTGTTGAACCGCTATGGTTGGCTGCCATTAAATGGAGCGTCATTGCTCTCTTTATTGTGGGTGTCTCTGTGCTTTTGGCTCAGGCAACAAATGGCTTGCCTTATGTCCTGGTGATTTGTGGCGTGCTGGTTGTGGTCTACGCATTCGTTATGAATAACACGACCTTTGGTCGCTACATTTATGCTGTTGGTGGTAACCGGGAAGCTGCCCGCCTGTCTGGTATTAGCGTGCGCGCGGTGAACTTCTGGATGTTCGTCAATATGGGTCTACTGGCGGCAGTAGGCGCCATTGTCACCACCTCGCGGGCAGGTGCTGCAGTGTCAGCGGCTGGGCAGAACTATGAGCTCGACATTATTGCGGCCTGCTTTATTGGTGGCGCTGCAGTATGGGGCGGCGTTGGCCGCATTTCCGGCACCATTATTGGTGCGCTCTTTATGGGTGTGCTGAATATGGGCCTGTCCATTATGAATGTCGATTCTGCCTGGCAGCAGGCGATCAAGGGTCTGGTTCTCCTTGCTGCGGTTGCCTTCGATCAGATCAATAAGGTCCGCGCTAACCGCACCAGTTAGCCTCTACAACCACTCCCTGCCGGCCCCCATTCTCTGCATCGAGGATGGGGGCCGGTCATAGGCGGAGGTCATTCATATTTCTCCTTCATCTATGCCTTGCGTTTAATCAGCCGATCGGTAAAATAGGTCTGAAAGGTCGATCGAAGGAGCTCATTATGACCGCCAGCCCTACCGCCACTACACCAACATCAACATTAGACCCCGCCCTCGTAGAAAAAGCACGAGAACTCGTGGCTGCAATGACCCTGGAAGAAAAGGCCTCCGTGACCTCGGGCCTGAACTTTTGGGAAACCAAAGCCGTTGACAGCGTCGGCGTCCCCTCTATTACTGTCACCGACGGCCCCCATGGCCTGCGTCTCCAGGTTGCCGAAGCCGACCACCTTGGCATTAACGATTCCGTCCCCGCCACCTGCTTCCCACCCGCTGCCGCCCTGGGTTCCACATGGGATCCAGAAATCATTCACGAGGTCGGACAGGCACTTGGCGAAGAAACAGCGGCCAATAATGTCGCCGTTATTCTCGGGCCGGGAGTCAATATCAAGCGCTCCCCATTGTGTGGCCGTAACTTTGAGTACTTCAGTGAAGACCCGCTGCTCGCGGGCGCCATTGCCACCGCCATTATTAACGGCATCCAAACAAAAGGGGTTGGCACATCCATTAAGCACTATGCGGCCAATAATCAGGAAACTGACCGTATGCGCGTTGATGCCCTCGTTGATGAGCGCACCTTACGCGAAATCTACCTCCCCGCCTTTGAAACTGCCGTCCGGAATGCTCAGCCGTGGACAGTAATGTGTTCCTATAACCGGCTCAATGGCACCTATGCCTCACAGCATCCGTGGCTGCTCACCAAAGTTCTGCGCGATGACTGGGATTTCCAGGGCCTTGTGGTCTCCGACTGGGGCGCTGTTTCCGAGCGTGTTCCCGCCCTCGCTGCTGGACTCGACCTGGAAATGCCGTCTTCTGGTGGCCGCACGGACGCCGAAATTATTGCCGCAGTAAAAGCTGGCGAACTCGACGAAAAAATCCTTGATCTGGCGGCCCTGCGCAATGTCATCCTCGCTTTGCGCGCCCAAAATGACACGGCTGCTGCCATTACCGAATTTGATAGCGATGCCCACCATGCATTGGCACGTCGCGCAGCCGCTGCCGGTGCGGTTCTTTTGCGCAACGAAAAAGCTGGCGACACAGGCACACCCACATTGCCTTTAGAAGCAGGGGCATTCAGCGGTAATAATCCTCTGGCTGTGATTGGCGAATTTGCGCGTACTCCGCGCTATCAAGGGGCGGGCTCCTCCCAGATTAATCCCACCGTTCTCGATTCTGCGCTTGACCACTTGCGCGCAGCCCTAGGTGAAGAATCCGTTGTGTATTCTCCTGGATTCCATCTCGCCGAAGCTTCCGCCGTTCAAGAAGAAGATGGCACCACCTCACAATCCGCCGCAGAATTGCGTGCCGCTGCCGTGGAAGCTGCCACAGGCCGCACGGCTGTCCTCTTCCTTGGCCTACCCGCTAAGGACGAATCTGAAGGCTATGACCGCGCACATATGGATCTGCCCGAAGATCAGGTTGCCCTGCTCAAAGCAGTCTCTGTGGCAGCCCAGCGCACCATTGTGCTCCTGGCGAATGGCTCAGCTGTCACCGTTGAGCCTTGGGAAGAGGCCACCGATGCCCTTCTTGAATGCTGGCTTGGCGGCCAGGCAGGCGGCAGCGCAGTGGCCGATCTTCTTCTTGGAGTCGCAGCCCCTGGCGGTCGCTTAGCGGAATCCATTCCCGCCGATATTGCCCATATTCCGGCCCAGTTGAACTTCCCGGGAAGTAATGGCCAGGTCCGTTATGGCGAAGGTATTTTCGTTGGCTATCGCGGTCTCGATGCGATGAAAGTACCGCTAGCCCACCCCTTTGGTTCTGGCCTGACCTACACGACCTTCACCATTGACCATGTGGCTGTCCCACAATTTATTGATACCACGGAATCTGTTGACGGTGACACAGTTGCCACTATTAAGGCGCGGGTCACCAATACAGGTGGGCGTGATGGTGATGAAGTTGTCCAGGTGTATGTGGGCCGCGTCGGTGCTTCCGTTGTTGAACGCGCCCCACGGAATCTCGCTGCCTTCGAGAAAGTCCACGTTCCCGCTGGCGGCAGTGTTGAGGTTGAGTTGCCATTGACGCGCCGCGCCCTGTCCTATTGGGATGTCCCCAGCCAAAAGTGGGTGGTGGAAGCTGGAACCTGGGAGGTGTCTGTTGGCTCCCACAGTCGGGACCTGGCCAATGTGGTGGGGGTTGAAGTGAGTGCTCCCGACCCCGTCCTCGTGCTGAATATGGATTCGACCCTGGGTGAATGGCTCTCTCATCCGCGAGGGCGGGAGATCCTCCAGCAGGAGGCTTCCAGCCTGGTTGCCCTCGCAGACGACCCGAAGTTGGGTGAAATGATGCTAGCCATCCCCTTGGTGCGTTTGGGCTCTTTCCCCGGCTCGGATTTATCGCCCACGAAGTTGGCTGGTCTTCTCGCCACTATTGACCAGTGAGCCTTGGCGGCCGCGCCATAACGTGCAATGGCGCGGCCGCTTCTGGCAGGCAGTGGCGTCCGCTTGGCGCCCTGCCCGTCGCTTGGGCCCGTCCTCGGCCACATACTGCGGTGCTAGCGTCAGGCTCCGACCGTGCAGTAGGTTAGATACCTGTGAAATTCCTGAGCCTGTGACCCCAATGGCGAGGCACTCGCACGAGAAAGTGAGGATAAACGATGACTGGTGGGAATCCCGCACCACAGTCGGAAGGCCGTCGTGGCCCTGGCCGCCCTAAGTTGGGCAGTGAGGATAAACGCGCGCGCATTCTTGCTGAGGCATTACGGCTTTTTAGTGCGAAAGGGTATGCGGGAACATCATTAGGGGCTATTGCGCGCGCTGCGGATATTTCTAAAGCTGGCTTGCTCCACCATTTCACCTCAAAGGACGAGCTTTTTACTGCCGTTTTGCAGGAAAGAGATGATACGACAATGGCGGATCATCCGAGTTTCTATTCGGGTGATATTCGTACGGTTTTACATGCCTGGATTGGACTTGTCCGTGAAAATGCCGGTTCCTCTCAGGAAGGAACTGCTTTATATACGATGCTATCTGGCGCGGTTGTGGACCCTGAACATCCTGCCCACCATTGGTATGCTGGCCATATTCGCCAGGCCGTGGAAACCCTGGAAAGCGCTTTTGAGCAGTCGAAAAAAGAGGGAATTGTGCGTGAAGATACTCCCTCGCGAGTTTTAGCGCGCACCATTGTCGCTTTATCTGATGGCCTCCAAATTCAAATGCTCTGCGCACGGGCAGATCGCGGAGAAAACCCCGATATTTCGCTGCCCTATGACACGGATATGGTGGCTGAATTCGAGGAATATGTGGACGCGGTCTTATTGCGGTGGTTAGCGCCGGGGGTGCCAAAAAATCCCTAAGGACTCTTCATTCCCCGTCCTCGTAGATCCCATTGACGAGGGCGGGGCTTCGCCATATCTAGCCCACAGTTGGCGGTATCCCGCCCACAATAACCCTTCCCAAAAAATCGACCGATCAGTATAATGTGTGGCATTGAGGTCACAGCTAATGACGGCTGTCTCCCCACCACAGGATCGCCACGAAGCAATGGAGCAGTACATGTCAAACCCCATTATTCCGGGATTCCACCCAGACCCCAGCGTATGCCGAGTGGGCAACGACTACTACCTCGCCTGCTCAACATTTGAATACCTCCCAGGGATTCCCATTTTCCACTCCACCGACCTAGAAAACTTCGAACTCATTTCCCATGTGATTGTTCGCGATGGTCAAAGCGGCGTCAAAGGAGTACCTACCCAAGGGGGAATCTGGGCACCCACCATCCGCCACCATAATGGAAAGTTCTACCTTGTCGTCCCCGATATGATGGGCGATGGCCGCGGAAATATCCTCTATACCGCCGACCACCCTGCTGGCCCATGGGATGACGGCGTGGTGATGGAGGTCCTCGGCATTGACCCCGATATTGCGTGGGATGACGAAGGCACCTGCTATGTCACCATGTCAGGGTTTATTTTCGATGAAGAAACGGGGACGTTAATCCACCAGGGCATCACTCAAGTCACCCTGGACCCCACGACTGGAAAAGCCCTCACCCCGCCCAAACGCCTCTGGTCAGGTACGGGAGGCATGTTCCCCGAAGCGCCCCACCTGTACCACATTGGCGACTACTGGTATTTGATGATTGCTGAAGGCGGCACTGAACGCGGACATAGCGTGACTATTGCCCGCGGCCCCGCGCCGGATGGTCCTTTTACAGGAGCTGCACATAACCCACTGATCACAGCGCGCGGCACTGATCGCCCTGCCCAAAACACCGGCCACGGAGACCTCGTTGAAAAAGCGGATGGCAGCTGGGCCATGGTACTGCTCGGAACCCGGCCACGCTCAATGACGCGGGCCTTTGCCCCGATGGGACGTGAAACCTTCTGTGTGCCCGTCACCTGGATCGACGGCTGGCCACATGCCGAACAAGTGCATCTTGGCGAGCGCCGCCCAGCAGTGGAGCGCACCATTACTTTCCCCGCGGAAGGGCCCGGCAGCCTGGATGCTTTCGATGGGGAAATTATTGCGGTGCGGGCATTCCCGCGCGAAGTCGCTGACCTGTCTGCTCGCCCCGGCTGGGCGCGCCTGATAGGTCACGGCGTTGATATGACTGACGCCCACCCCACCTTTATTGGCATTCGCCAATGCACTGAAGCAATGGAGACGGAAGTGGATCTGGATGTCAGCGCCGGGAGCGGGGGCGTCTGCCTGCGCTATGACGAGGTGAATCATTTCGTTATCCGCACCGACGGCACTGAGGTCACGGCCACGATTCACGCCCGAGGTCTGAGCCAATCGTGGAGCCATTCCCTTGCCACTCCTGCAACTGAAGTGACATTACGGATTGTTGCTGACCCGCCAGAAGGTGGAAAAGCAGTATTGGGTGCTTCCTGCGACCGAGTCGTTGCCTATGTGCGCGATGAGGGCCAATGGGTTGAAATAGCGGGAGTTGACGGCGCCTTCCTTTCTAGCGACTTTGCGGAGTCATTTACCGGCCGCGTTTTTGGAGCCTGGGCAGAAGATGGACAGGTGGATGTGAAAGAAATCCGCTACGTGGGACAGGATATCCAGCGCTAAAAGGTATCCATGAAGGCCAGTGACGAGGGCGGGGCCGCAATGCATTAGTGCTTCGCCCTCGTTACACAAAAAGATACGGAGAAAAAGACATGACGACCCCCTTTACTGAAGATGACATTCCCGCCCTCTTAGAACAAATGACGCTAGAGGAAAAAGCGTCACTGTGTTCGGGCGGAGATGCCTGGCATACTCAAGCCATCGAACGCCTGGGCATTCCCGAAATAATGATGACCGACGGCCCACATGGGCTGCGAAAAGCGAAATCCGATGCCAGTTTGGGCGACGAAAATGGCACCGTCCCTGCCACTTGTTTCCCCACGGCTTCCGCCTTAGGATCCACATGGAATCCCGCATTACTTCACGAGGTCGGGGCAGCTATTGCTAAAGAATGCCGAATTGAAGACGTCGCTATTCTTCTTGGCCCAGGAATCAATATGAAACGCTCCCCATTATGCGGGCGCAATTTCGAGTACTTCAGTGAAGATCCCCGCCTGACTGGCGAATTAGCAGCAGAAATGGTGCGCGGTGTCCAATCCGAAGGGGTGGGCACATCGCTGAAGCATTTCGCCGTCAATAATCAGGAAACTGACCGCCTACGAGTCAGCTCCGATGTCGATGAACGCGCCATTCGGGAAATCTACTTACCCGCCTTTGAAAAGGTCGTGACTGCCGCTGATCCATGGACCAGTGAAAAGGGCGTAACTGACGCTGAACCATGGACCATTATGTACTCCTACAATAAGATCAACGGCGTCTTTTCCTCGGAAAATCCGTGGCTCTTAACCGACATTCTGCGCAAAGAATGGGGATATGAAGGCCTCGTCGTTTCCGACTGGGGTGCGGTCAATAACCGCGTTGCCGGAGTCCAGGCCGGTATGGATTTGGAAATGCCGGGCGGGGTGGGCATTAATGATGCGCGCATTGTTCAGGCCGTGCGCGATGGCGAGCTCGCAGAAGAAGCCCTCGATCGTATTGCTGGTCGGGTCCTGCGCCTGATCGCCCGAGCCCTGGCAGCCGCCGAGACAGCGTCGCCACTGCCCTCGCGCGAAGAAGTACATGCGGACAACCATGCCCTTGCCCGTCGGATCGCTGCCAGCAGCGCCGTCCTGCTGAAAAATGACGAGGTTGACGGGGTGCCCGTTCTGCCATTGCCGGGCGGGGATGGCGTTGTTGTGATTGGCGAGTTTGCACGCACCCCGCGATATCAGGGCGCAGGCTCCTCTAAAGTCAACCCCACCAGGGTGGATAATGCCCTTGACGCCCTGCAGGAAATCTACGGGGATCTGCCTTTCGCCCCCGGATATGAGGTACCGCAACGCCTTGAAGACAGGATTGACCCTGACCAGGCTGCGCGGCTGCGTGACGAGGCTGTGGACTGCGCTCGCGGCGCTCACACTGCCCTGCTTTTCCTTGGGTTGCCTGCCGTATGGGAATCCGAAGGATATGACCGCACCACATTAGAGATTCCCGCAGAGCATGTGGAACTACTGGCAGCAGTGCGGGAGGTCGCCCAAAGGGTGGTTGTTGTCCTGTCCAATGGTGGGGTGGTCACCACGGATAACTGGGAAAAGAATGCGGACGCCATCTTGGAATGCTGGCTGGGCGGCCAGGCGGGCGGCGGCGCGATGGCGGATCTTCTCAGCGGGGCGGTTGCGCCGCAAGGCCGCTTGGCTGAAAGTATTCCGCTGCGCCTATCTGATGTTCCCGCTCAGGTCACCTTCCCTGGTGAGCGTGGACATTCGGTCTATGGAGAGTCGATTTTTATTGGCTACCGCGGATTGGATCGTGCCGAGCGCGACGTGTCTTATCCTTTCGGGCACGGCCTGACCTATACGACATTTGCCTACACTGATTTGCAGGTCACTATCGAGCCGATTACTGCTGAAACAGAATGGGACGATTATGTCCTGATGGCCAATGTGGAAGTGACAAATACAGGTGCGCGCTCAGGGGTTGCTATTCCGCAATTCTATGTATCTCGGCCCCAATCAGAAGTGCTGCGCGCCCCGAAAGAACTTTTAGAGTATGTTCCCATGGTGGAATTAGCGCCTGGGGAAACTGAGAAAGTCACTATTGTTGCGACTCGCCGTGACCTGGCCCATTGGGATCTGGGAGTAAATGGGTGGGCGGTCGAATCCGGCCCGCTCGTGGTCAGCGTGGGATCGTCATCGCGTGATCTGGCTGAATCCGTGCAGGTAAACCTTATTGCACCGCCGATTGTGGCCCCGCTTGGCCTGGATTCCACAGTGGGCGAATGGATGGCTATTGAAGAAGTTGCCGAGGCAATGAGCGCCGGAGCAAAAAAGATTGGCGCTTCAGCAGATATGCAAGAAGACCCGGCTTTTGCTTCCTATTTGCTGTCTATTCCTATTCGCCGTCTTGCCTCCACCATTCCTTTTATTACCCAAGAGGAGGTTGACCGGCTGATTGCCCCGCATATAGGCAGTATTCCCGGGCAATAGTTTCCTCGATAGTCACGAGGGCGGGGCGCGAAATAAATGCTACCCCGCCCTCGTGAGTATCAGACTCAGGCCGCTGTATTACAAGGCAATATCGAGCACCTCAATACCGACCTGCGAATCCATAATGAATGCCTCGTGCTTTTCGGACCAGCGTGGCCAGGGGTTGTCACCCGAAATAAAGGCGACCCACGCGGCGTGCGCCTCATCGGCCAGAGCTTGGGGCGGATTCGGCCCCATCACCTTTTCGACGCCTTCAGTCTCCAGGCAATCAAAGGTAAAAGGCAGCTCTAAACAGTGGCCAGACAGTCCATGAGGGTCACGAAGACGGAAACGATAACGCCAGGTATCAGCGGCACCAGTCTTTTCGCGGATTTCTGCCCACATCTGTGTTGCTGCATGGAAGAAAGAATGGGTCAGGACCTGGCCAATAATCAGATAGTCATTGCCCAGGTAGGAATAGCGCTCTATATACTCTTTGACCCACTGTGGGTCCCGGCCAAGCTCAGTCAGCACTTCTTCTGCGCTACGCCCAGCAAAAGGCGAATTCGGCGCAGAAAAAGCATGACCAATTCCGGTGAATTCATGTTCCGTATCGCCAATAATCAGGCGAATATCTTTGCCAACCCCCGCAGCAACGGCCTCATTCACTCCTTGAGGTAACACTTCGCCATCAATTGTGGGCCCATAGGAAATGGACGATCCATTTCTCCCTATTGGCCCAATAAACTCATTGAGATTACCGAAAGGAACGCCAGTCGCTTCTAATACCTTATCTTCACTTAAGGCGGACCAACCAGCAATAGTTGGCTCAACACCAGCCTTTTCGGCGACGTCCAGGCCGCGCTCTTTAGCCTGCTCCACAGGAATATCGGGCGCTGCCCCAGAATGGGAAATCACTGACGAAAAAAGGCCAGCAGCAAGCGGAGAGGCCAATAAACTCATGACTGAGCCGCCACCAGCACTTTGCCCAGCAATAGTCACCTGATTCGGGTCGCCACCAAAGGCTGCAATATTGTCGCGCACCCATTCCAACGCGCAGATTTGGTCAAGCAGGCCACGATTTAGCGGTGCATCTTCAATCCACCCAAAACCGTCAAAACCCAGGCGATAGGAAATTGACACAGTGACAATGCCATCGCGATTAAAGGCATTCCCGTCATACCACGGAGAGGAGGGTGAACCCGCGAAAAAGCCGCCACCATGAATCCATACAAGAACAGGCAGTGCCGCCTCAGTATTTCCCGGCTGGGGCGTAAAGACATTGACGTTTAACGTGTCTGTACCCGGATAAGAGGGTTCCGGGATAGTGGTGTCATCAGCAAAAGGGCGCCGCTGAGGAGTGGGGCCGTAGGCGGTGGCGTCGCGGACTTCGCTCCATGGCAGGGCGCGCACAGGCGCGCGGAAACGCAAGTCACCGATGGGAGCCTGTGCAAAAGGAATCCCCAAGAAGGCCGCGGAATGGCGCTGCGGATTGGAGGTGGGCCGCCATAATCCGCCAAGGGGCCCGCAAGGGGCATGGACAATAGGTGGGTCAGCTGGTAGGGCAGTGGTGTCTGTAGTCATCATTGACTCTCTGGTTCGTGGTATTTCACGCGTTTGCGAGTAGGAGCGTGAAATCAACCGGAAGGTTACTTTCGGATCTATTTTCGCGCGCGAGTTGCTCCCATTCAAGTGCAGGGTCAGGCCCCGCCCTCGTCCATCATTATTGACGAGGGCGACGCGCGACTGCTGTTATACCGAAACCCAGTAGTACAACTGCCACCCCTTTTTGACCGCGAAGACAGCAAGGTCGAGGAGCTCCTGGTTGTCCTTGCGAAGATCCTCTAGATCGGCGAGGTCATTAAGAATGTCAGCAGCTTCTGGGGAAGGTTCACCCACGGCGGTTTCGGCGAGGGCGTCGCGGGCAACTGTGGGCACACGATCCACCACCATTTCTCCTTCGTCAACCAACGCCAGGGGCGAGGGGTGCTGATCTTTAGTGTCATCCGGGAGCTCCGCAAACCATGTTATTAGGTCAACCCCGAGAATCGCTGACTGTGCGGATGGGAGCAGATCAATGCCTTTCTCTGGGAACCCCACATCAGGGCCAGCCGACCAATGAATAACCTCAGCGGCCATGTCATCGCTAGGGGCAGCGAAGGTAACAAAGAGGATGCCCATTGGAGCCCTCCTTTCATTCAATATGACAGGTGCGTCAGTTGGCCTCAGTGTAAAACCGAGCCCCCACATCTGCGCGACGATGTGGGGGCGGCAGGATGATCAATGGCAAACTAGCGCTGTAATCCCGGCTTCGTCAATAGGACTAATCCGCGCAATGCCAACGCCAGGCAAATTTCCTGCGTGTGTGCGTACTATTCCTGAATGCTGCGACCCATTCACCGTATTGCCGGCTAAATGCAAGTCGGAAATATTGCCAACAATGGCCTGATTCCCATTGCGCCCGCGGGATACTTCCGCGCCCACATAAAACACAGGAGCCTGCGGATCAGCGGGAGTGAAAACGTTGTTTTCTACCGTTACTCCGCGAAGATCCCCAAAGCCGCCATTGAAGGTTACCTGCTGGCCATCAACGGGTGACTGTGGCAGTGTGGACATATAGGACGCGTCATTAGCGCGCTTTTGCCCAGAAGCAGCTGACTTTCCATCCCAGACGGATTCAATGCCCACCATCGCTTTACGTGCCCGTCCAGTAACGGTATTGCCTGTAAAGGTCGTGTTATTCGCGCCAGTTGCGGCATAAAGCACCCAACCGGGGTTGGAATCGCCTGTTAACTCAACGGTATTCGCCTCGAAAGTATTACCGTCAGATTCCTGGTAGGCCTGCAATAGTCCCTGACCAGTGGCCTGGGAGGAACGCACAGTGTTACCACGCACCGTATTAGCATCAGAATTGTAGGCAATATGTACTGCGGACGAGCGGGAATCAATAAAGCTATTCCCGTCAATCACATTTCCACTGGCATTATTCTGCAGGGAAATAGCGCGCATATTTGAGGACACCGTATTACCCGTGACGTAGGAATCTGAAGCTCCTGACAGATTAATACCGTAATAGCCGCCAGTAATCGTATTATGTGCCAGCGTCACATTGGAGACAGGGTGTTTGACCGCTGGAACTGTGCCATATTGGGTGTATTCATCCCAAATGGGGCTGGCGGAATCTGGTGCCTTACTGGTATCAAGTGAACCAGCAATGGTCACCGATTCGACGATGCCCTTTGTTTCTTCAGTGCCATCAACATTGTCAATAGTGGAGCCCTCAATGACGACATTCTTTGTGGGAGCCGCATGGGCACTGACAGTAATCCCACGATAAGTTGCGCCCGCAATATCCACATCAGAAATACGAATATCCGATACGGAATCGGCTACCACACCGCGAGTAAAAGGGGACTTTTCCAGGTTGAGATCCACATTGGACATCACTGTGCCGCTACTCTTCGGGGCAATCGTCACAGCGTCAACAGGTTTATCTTCTGTGCCACCAGGAATAGCTACCTGAATGACCGCATCCGACCCATCAAAATAAGGGACATTATCGGGAATGACGACAGGTTCATGCAGTTCGTAATTGGCGCCTTCTGTCAGGCGAATACCTAGACCGCGCTTTTGTGCAACCGCAAGAGCCTCAGCAATAGGATTGTCAGAATCGCCTTCCCATGCCAAAGTTGGCACTTCAGAGGTAAAGACAATGCTGTACTTCTGACCAGCAATGGTCACTACTCGGTCCGCACCCTCAACTTTTCCGCGTTGGAGGCGCACATGAGAATTCCCCTGCGACAGGGCAATATTTTCTGGCGCCTCCTTTAAAGCGAAAGCTTCAACAAGCGACGGTACTGTGACAAGCGAGCCCTTATCGCGAGCTTCAGTTAGGCCCTCCTCGCTGACAAACTGGTCGAAAGTGCGGGGCGTGGTTACAGGCGGTACCTCATGACCGCCGGGGCCAGGGATTTCAGGTGTGGGAGGTTCCGGTAATTCCCGACTACGCGGAGGGGCTTGGTCGTTATTTGGCGGGGCAGGCTGGTTACCAGGGTCATCTGCTGGTGGCTGACTGCCAGGTTCATTATTCGCTTCGTCGTTGGACTTTTGTGTGTGGATATCTGCCGGTGGTTGAGTGGGCGCACCGGAGTTGCCTGGTTGGCTCGGCTCTTGTCCGCTGGCTGCTGGGGTCCCTTTTTGATTTGACGAGGGCGGGGCAGGAGTAGAGTTCCCGTCAGAGCTGCCAGAATTACCGCTATCTTTACCCTCGCCCGAGGGTACGGCGCCAGCCTTGCGCCGTACTAGTGGCGCATAGTCCGAGGTATTTGCCTCATCAGAAGCAACTGTCCTATTCATGTCTGAACTAGCGCCCGGTTCCGGTTGGGCAGGCGAATCTCCAGAACCCTCTGGTGTCGCAGCTGAATTCCCATTATCCGTTGGAGACTGTTCAGAGGGCGCGGAAGCTGAGGGGCGGGCACCAGATTGTGTCCCCGATTGGGGCTTCGCCCTCGTAGCGGACTGTGCTCCTGATTGTTTACCGGATTGCGGCTTCTTAGCGGCCCATTGAGATGTGCCATCATCAAAACTGGTCCCAGATTCGGGACCTGAGACGGAGGTGGGCAGGGGAGCAGCATTCGTTGAATGTGCCGAATCGCTGGCATCACCAGCCATATTGCAGGCCGATAACACAAAAAGCAGTGGAACAACGAGGAGCGGGCGCCCCCGGCGACGTGAGCTGGGCGCAGCCGCTGCCACATGCTGGGCCTTTGAGGCATGACGCCCTGATGGCTGTGGTGGCAGTGGGCGAGCGACACTGTGCACGGTAGGCCTCCGTTATTTCCTACTGAATAACTACTTTGCTTCCACCGTACAACAACTGATATTTGATTGGCCAAGGTTGACGCTCCGCGCGTCACATTTCTCAACATTAAGGCGACTATTCTGTTCGTCACAGGAAGATTTCATGCTTAATAACGGCCAGGTCTAGACCGTAGTTTTCAGTCTATTATCGGCTCTTCTGATACCTTTCCTACCTATTGTGTAGAGCTCATTATGATTTACGTGCAGACTCCGCCCTCGTATCTATTCTGTCGCAAAAATGTTGCGATCTAGGGGCAAAAAAACCTCCCATTTCCCTGTCATGGAAGCTAAAGTTCTTCTAGAGTGGGGGTATGTCAACTCCGTCAAATGCAAACTCTCAGCCCGATATTCCACCTCCTCCGCCTCCTGCGGAGGGGGAGCCCGCAAAAGGCAATACCCAGCCACCTGCATCTGCGTCATCTGCACGTTGGAAAGTGGCAGGCATCAGTACCCTCGTTGTTGTTGCTTTAGCATTGACCAGCGGCTTTTTCTTTATGGGCTATCAGGCCGCACATGCGCCACGCGTGAGTCCCCCGAAACTCAGTAAAACCGCAGAGGTGCCCAACCTTGGTGGGAATATCGAGATTAAGCCGTTCTCACCTGACATACCCCTGCTCATTAATGGCGGAACACTTTTAGCGCGCGTTAGTGATGGGAAAAATGAGTCGCTCATTGGCGTTGACCTCGAAAAGGAGTCGGAATATCCGCGTTTGCAAGTCCCTATTCCTGACGATTTAGCGGATCAGGCATTAGATTGCTCTGCCAGCGGAGGGCTCATCGATTGTGGCGAGCATTTGCGCATTGACGTTGAAAAGGGTGTGAACACAGCATCTGAATCCGTTGTCCTCTCCGCAGGATTAACGCAGAACGAGGGCGGGGAAGCAGCCAAAGAAGGCAGTGGCGAGGAAACGCAAAGCCAATCTCAGGGTGCTGCGCAGTCAAGTGGGAGCGCCCAATCTGGCGAAAATGCCACGAATACTCACGGCAGTGTGCGGGTGCTGGAGCAAGCGACGGAGCAAGTGCCTTTGGCGATTGACGAAGGTAAATCCTTAACTGTCAATGGCGAAAAGCTGGAGAATCTCTCATTTGATCCGGCCACAACATGGGCGAAAAAAGTGAGTGTTCCGCGTCGGATTTTTGGTGCGCCACTACCGATTAGGCAAGATGGCTGGATTGTCAGTGACGGCGCTACTGTTGCCCATATTGTCGATAAAGAGATCCGATGGAGCATTCAATTGCCTGAAGGGTCAGCTGCTCTCAATGGATTTACGGCAAATGGTGGCCCAAAGTGGATTGTCGATAATGAAGACTTTATTCTGGCAACTCCCGACAGCATTAAAGCTTTTGATACCCTCACTGGAGAACTCTTGTGGGATGTGAAAGGGACCGTGAATTCGTGGATGCCAACTGATGGGGGAATTGTTGTTTCATCAGGGTCCACTATTTCATTCATGACTTTAGATCAGACAGGCGAAAAGGCAAACCAATCAGGTTCTGTGCTTGCTGAAGTCCCTGGATCTCAATCTGCGGTTATGCAAGCGCAATCGGCCCAATCGGGCGATGAGGCGGCATCCGGGCAGAGCGCGCGGACTCCCACCGAGAAAACCCCGCGGAACGTCCTCCAAGCAAATGATGGAGGCGGGCAACAAAAACCTGCCCCCTGGATGGGATCCACTGGTGGCATTGACTTCCAGAAGCTACAGAACTCCACTCTCGATATACCTAAAGACTGCTTTGTCGGGGGAGCCGAGCGCACTGGGGGTCCCACGCCAGGGGAGTTTATTGATGGTGTCGCTACAGGGCCAAGCGATTTTGGAGTTCCCCCAACTGCGACAATGACAGAAATAGTGCCCGCAGTATTCAATGGTCAACCAGTAGCTATTGTGACCATTGCCTGCTATGGCGGTGGGAATATGGTGTATGAGGTTCTCGCTGTCTATAACTCTTCCTTTGAACTGATCGGCTCCATCAACTTTAATGAAGTTGGGTATCCTGGGACTGTAAATAACCTCGATATTGAGGGAGTACGTACCGTTGGGAATACCGTCGTCCTTGAGGTGCCTAATATTGTTATTCCGGGCGACACTGATTGCCGAGCCTGTGGCGGTTCTGCCAGTGCCACCATCGTCGCGGAATGGACAGGTGAGGCACTTGTAGTACGAGGGCGGCGCTTCAATCTTCCAGGTCAAACGATACATGCACCGCCACTTAAAGAAGTCCAAAAGGTCTACGACGCGTTAGTTACGGGAGATGCTCAAATCCTCGATCAGCAGGTGTCGCCGGAGATGCTGAAGAGCATCTCCAGCAACTGGGGTGGCGAAACCCCACCCAAAAATGCGCGGGTTCAGTACTGTGCGCTGGCGGATGGAGTGAGTCTTTCAGATAAAGCGCTGGTTCGGGGCGCAAATAACCCGGGAGACATTAAATGTGCCATCCAAGCCTATGACGAGCAAGGGAATCCCAGGGTCGCTAGAGAGGGGCAGACGCAATTTATATTCCTGTGGTTGACCATCGAAGTTGTTCCTGGGCAGCCGATTCGTGTCGTTGATTACGAGATTGGTCGGTCTTAACGCACATAGGGGGTGCAATGGCTGAAGTGACGATTGCCGCGCGAAAGGAATTTGGGTTACCTGACTATGGGGGACCTGACGACTATTCGCGCGGCGGTCCTCCTTTAGAGACGTGGGAAATCCTGCGCAATGGTTTTGCGCATTGGTTAAGTAGGAGGAGGTGGTTAGTCCGCACTCTGCGATTTATATCCTCAGTTGCGGCTTGGGTTCTGATCCCTACATTTGTGCTCTGTCTTCTTTTCATTCCGGACTTTCTTACCGTGATCGGTCCGGGTATTTATCTACTTATTAACCTGGCAACGGTTGCTTTATTAGCGCGGACAAGAACGTTAAGTTGGGGAGCGATTGCGAGGATATTTTCTCTGTCAATCCCATGGTCTTTCCAGATTGCTTTGCTCACGGAATATGCGGGATCCTTTATTGAGCTCACTCCAAATGATAGCGCCATGTCGTACTTCATGGCAGGCTTCTTTGAGGAGGCTCTTAAGCTTTGGCCACTGCTCCTTATGGCTCTTGTTGCGCCAGGGCGTGTTCGCCGCTTTTCCTTGTCTGACTGGTTTCTTGTCGGGTTAGCGTCGGGCTCTGCATTTTCCGCCTTTGAGGATGGGATAAGAAATATTGGGGGCGGGGTTGTCCAAAATACACTGCGCGAATTATTTGCTAACCGCGATATTGATACTTACTCCTATAATCCCTGGTTTTCGGGAGGGTTTTCTTTCCATGGAGTGTTTTTCCCGGGGCATGGAATAGCCACATCTTTAATATCGGTATCCATTGGTTTGGGAGTGTATTTATGGCGTAAAAACCAAGGGGTGCTCAGTAGAATATCTGCACTGATATTCCCCACATTGATCTATTTTATTGTGGCGAGCGCGCATTGCGGTTTCAATGTCAGTGTCGGTATTGGGCGAGGATGGGAAGATGCTCCTTTATCGCTACCTGTGCAAATTGGCTGGTGGTTTTCACTCAGGGGAAATCTCCTCATCGTAGCTAATCTTCTCCTCTTTGTTCTCTGTCTTCTGTTGGACAGCATTCGCCGCGTTAAATCCGCCTATTTTGGGATCCAAAACGGTCCATGGGGATGGCCCCTGGCGAATATTCCTCAGCGAAGTGTTTTCGGCGCATGTGGACAGGCCTTCAGAGCGTTATGGCACTACTCGATTCATGACATCACCACAGTCCTCGTTAGCTATTCACCTGCAGGCGGTTCGCGATGGCGTGCTGTAGCAAAAGCTCGTGTTGCGCGCTATGCAGTGATGCAGGTTCGGCGTGCAGCAATGGCTGTCACATTGCCCGGAGTAGAGCCGCGCTCGCGACGTCGCTTCCGAGTAACAGCATTGTTTGTGGGCCTGGTGGGAACTGGAATATGCCTTGCGATTGGAATGCTACTCGCAGCCACAACCACAGACCCATTTTCTTTGACGCTCCCTACCCAGGGGAATCCTGAATGGGATGGGACCTTTCTTGCTGGACTCCTAGATAACCTCGCGGACTGGTGGGATAGTCTCGGCTTCGGAGGCCAACTCTTAGTCATGCTGCTATTAACAGGAGTTTTTGCTGTTGCAGTTCCTGGATGGGGTTTGGCACTGGCTGGAATGGTGACCTGGGCCTTTGAGCATGGGCACGGCTTAGGTGCGTTGATTCGTGACCCGAATGCGGCCGTTCGGGACTATCTGACAAATACCTCGCCCCTGCAAATGGGGCTGGATGCAGTGGATTTTGTCCTCACATTTGTTGCCCTACCTTCCTTGCCGAGGTTTCTCCGCTGGGGTGATGATGCTGCACGCGCGGCGCCCTCGGTGCGTCCGCCACGCCCTCCATGGCATGGGGCGCAAACAGCGGGAGAACTTGCACTAGAGCGTCCAGCGAGGATTGCGGCACGTGACGGAGCCAATGCGCATCTGCGTCACACCCTCAATGATCTCGTTGCGCAAGGCCTCGATCCGCAATGGAATCGTCCCGAATTATTCTATGCTGATGAGCTTGCACGTACCCTCGACAAAATGGCGGCTGCTGGGGTAGATGAACGTATGATACGACAAATAGAAATAGCAGCTGAAGCAAGACGGGATGCGTATATTGCTGTTCGCGACCTGGGTGAGAATGTTGGTGAGCTTGGTGGTGAGCAACTCCTGTGGGAGCGAGGCTACGATGTGCCACCAATATTCCAGACATCCAATGAGGCCATCGTAGGGCATCACAAAGTCGATGGATTTGCAGTGAGTGCGGATGGTACAGAAATTGTCGTGCCTGAATTCAAGGGCTTTACAGCCAAGGTTAGGCCAAGTACCACCCATAAGTTGGATTATTTGGGAGGTCGTGCCGCGCAGGGAACGGAGGCCTATACCCTTGACCGAATGTTATGTGATGACAGGGTGGCCACATACTTCGCTCATCATCCGGAACAATGGCACAATGTTTCTACGCAAAGAACGGCGCTATATGTTGAGGAGATCTCCACCCCTGAAGTTGGGCCAACAACGGTGGTTCAACGTGTCCCTATCAATATTGCCAACTATCCACAATGGGCACAGATTATGCAGAGCAAAATCAATGATATTTTGCGAGCAGGAAACCCATAGAAACAAAGGACTGTACAATGAGCGGCTTCACTATTTTAGGTGCTGACGAGGTATTGCGGGCGGTGATCACCTGGGGTGAGGCCAACTGGCCTGTTCCGCTGAATGCGCTGGGTGATTTTTATCAGGCGCTTGGCTGGGTTCCCTTTGAGGATGACCCGGGTGTGTTTTCAACTCGCCCAGGGGGAACGGGCACCTCGGGTTACTACATTCCAGAAGGTGATGCTGTCCGCAAGATTCGCCTGTTCCTGATTAAGCCTGTCCCTGAAGAACATTGGGTGGAACTAGAGGAGTATCTTGCACCTGTTTTCGAGCAGATTTGCCAGGTTCTGATTGGTCGCTGGGGGCAGCCTTTAGTGTCACATGATCCTGACGGGGCACTGACTAACGCTTGGGACCTGTCAAATGGGGCACGAGTGACGATAAGTAAACGTCCCGGAGGAATGTTCGCACTTATTGTTTCGCCTCAGCAGGCCCACCGTGAACGCAAGCCCCTAGATGACCGCGAATAATGCGCTGAGGGAATCACCAGGTGTGCAATAAATGCTGCCACCATCTCAAGTGTTGACAAGGTCGTACTAGGGCCGACCTCCAGCGGTGGTTATTGACATTTCTTCACCCGAACTCGTTGCTCTTTCCCCGTATTTCGCGACTTATGACTGAGGAAAAATTCGCTGGAAAAAGCTGAGCCGCCTGGGTGAGGCGTAAAACTCCATGTGTTCTCGATATTCAGATGGGCTGACTTCCCACAGTCTGGTTGCCAAATCCTCCGGCTGCGGGGTTGTAAACTCGGCAATAAAGGGCTTTGGGTCTGGATCTAAGGTCATCGTCACCATCTGCTCGTCAGGAGTGAGAACAGATCGGTAGAGCGCGTCGTCATCAGGTTTTTTCTTTGTCACGAGGGCGGATTGGCGGTGAATAGTAGTGCTCCGCCGCTGTAAAACAAGGGTGTAGTCACCATCTAACAGATGCAGCGCAGCAATGGCTTCCTTAAGTGCCGCGGGAGTAGCCGTCATCCACTCGATAGAGATATCGTCCCCGGTGAGGCGTAGAATCGTGGATTCATCGCCACATGTGCGGAATTCGAAAAGTGGAACTTCAGGGGTAGATAATCGAGGAAAAGAATGGGTAATCCAATTGCTTGTCTCCTCTGAGACTTCGTCAATATAGCCTCCCCGAACATCCTTTTTCACTGTGCCAAGAAAAGACCTCCGCTCGTGGTTGTCAATATTTACTGTCAGGACCGTGTCAGCCCACACTCCAACCAGCGTTTCACTCAGAGTCATTGCCTGAAGCCAGGTACTTAGAGTGAAGATTCCAGATGCCTCATCCTCAACCTCAAGTACATGTACTGGTGGGTCGTCCCCCTGATTCAGGGCCGCCCCAAGCCGCCAGCATCCCTGATTTTCCCACCAGAACTCCAGGTGTCCGTTAGTCACCTGCAATTGGTGTGGCAGCAGCGGCTGATCCTGAATGAAATCCAGGCGAGCCCCCACCAGTTCATACCATTCCCGCAGAACTCCTGGGATTCTTACCTCTAGGCGTGCTTCAGCCTGATCAATGGTCTCCGTGGACAGACCGTCGCTTTCAACGAGAGGGTCCGCATACCAGGTGGCAATACACTCTTTTAGCCACGCCCACCTGTCTAAAGACAGGAGTTCTTTTTGTCGTGCAGAGAGAGTATCCATTCCTCACATCCCTTTCGGTCATTGAAAGCGGAGTTTCCACTGACCGTCATAGGTGCCAATATCGGCCATAGTGCAATAATCCGTATAGCATTCGGCCACTAAAACAGGGGGAACGGAATCCAATGGGACAGGTTTTCCATACTTGTGAATCTCACAAGCAATTACCGCGCATTCTCTATCTTCCTCCGGCAAGGATGAGCCACTAAAAGTCACCACAGCCTCGTACCCAATAGAGTGGAAAGGCTTTACGTAGTCATAGAACCACCCTGCGCCAAGAACCTGGCCGCGTACATAGCCTCGTTTCTTTGCCATATTACGCAGAGCAAAAGTCGTCATCACATAGCCTGCTTTTTCCGTACACGAAGACACATTCAGCGGACAAGGTGGCAGGGTAGCGCTGAATTGATCAAATAGCGGTGAGGCACCTTCTGTCTTTAGATGATGACGCCATTTCTCTGCCTCAACACCTGAAATCACTGCACTATGTGCCACAGAAATTTCGCAGTCCTCAGGCAAAGTCAGAGCCCCGCCCTCGTCATTGATATATGTCCCATTGCCTAAAGGACGGAAAAGGAAACGTGCAGAAGTGTCTTCGCCAAAGCCGCCTTGCGGGTGGCAGATCCATACCAGGCGCGGCAATAGCCGCCCCATAATGGGATGCCCAGCAAAGAAAGAAAGCCACTCACTGCTCGGCCACATCCGCTGAGAACACATCGCCTCATACAGTCGCGCAGACTGCACAGCAACGACACTTTTGACTTCACGTCGCGCACGAGTCAACGCTGTTTTCGCGGCACTTGCTTCCATAAAGTCATCTGCAGAATTCGGCTCAGGAAGCTTCTTCACCACCGACCCGCTACTATCGCGCAGCTCGATCTTCATATCGGCCATCACCTGCGCAGTAAACTCCCGCGACCCATACGATAAAAGCAGCCGCCCCTCCTCATCAAAACCGCCACTGAGAATAGTGCGATCTGCTAGCTCATCAGCGCTCCACCCGCGCCACCGAGCGACCTGCTCTAATTGCGCCACTGCGCCTTCTTGGACAGTGCGCATCTTGTGGCTAGAGGCCATTTTCTGGAGGAGAGCTAAACATTCAGGCGCCCCATTTGCTGCTAACGCGGCCTGTAAGGCAAGAAGGTGAAAGCGGTGTTCCCCCTGACCGCGTTTACCTTTTCGCTCATATTCCTGAACCGTGTCAGCAAATTCTGACCCCTCCATTGCAATGGTTAATGCCAATAAGCCTTTATTTGTAATGGCATTGCCACCATACATTTCCTTCCACTTTTCCTCCGCTTGGCGAATATGCTCTACGGATTCTGATTCCCACCGCGCCCAGTGCTGGCGTGTTTCAAAAGCGGCACACACATAATCGTGTTCTACCCACGCCTGTAAAAGATGAGTACCTAAGTGTGCTGCATCAGCGGAGTCGAGACAGTCAAGATACAGACGAAAAAGCCCATGCCCAGAAGGGTCACGTGTTTTCGCTGCTAAAACAACCCACCAGCGGACTACTGCGGCGTCAACATCCGTGCCGTCTTTCCACCGCATAGGTGGAAGATCAGCCAAGTCAAGCCAGCGTAAAGACGTCGGGACTGCCCTTTGAAGTCCCTTACGGGCTTCAGCCAGCAGCACATCAGGCTCGACATACTCCTGTACTGAACCGCCACAAGCAGCCACAGCCTGAATCATCGCCCCACGCACATTCACTGCCTTTTCTTTTGCCACCGCCTCACGTAACGCAGGTAGCGCTGAAGGATCCTGGCATTCACTGAGCCACTGGGCGCTAGCCAGCCGCTGCGTCGCATTTCCCGTCAGACCATTAAGGGCACTGGTTAAAGCAACAGGAGATTGGTGGAAGACTCGGCGCGCTAAGGGCCGATTAACAGTAGAAGTGCCTAAAGCAATCCGCACAATATCGGGAAGGATATCCTCAGGAATAGTGGGCGCTGCCTCTAAAGCACGTAGCGCATCTGGCGCTCCCCTAATACTTGCTAAACGCTCGCGTAAGCGCTGAGGATCAGCAAATGCCCACGGCCATACCCGTTCAGGCTCATAGGTTCTCCATACCCACTCAGTGAAATATTCTTGACGTGGATAGTCGAAAGCATCGCGTATTTCCTGAATTGATCGAGGGTCTTCTTTGCTTGCGCCCACCTGCCATAAAGGATTGTATTTCCGCCGATCAGCCACACAAATCCGGAAGCGATGCACCAGGGGCATAGGCAGGTGACGGAGTAAATACCAACCCGCATGATAATTGGAAAATGCGGCGGGAAGTTCTTTATTTTCGCCACCAACAATAGCGGTGAGAATATCAAGATCTGTGTCGCTAATGGCAGTAAGCTCAGCGAGATTTCTCTGATCGGCCCCCTGATCAGAAGTCGTCTGACTACGTAAAGCGTCAATACGGTTGTCAATGATTGTGCGAAGAACCTCTGACAACCCCTCGGCAGGTGGGTCCAACAGTAGAGAAGGAAAATCAGAGACGCTCATTGCAGGCAACTTCCACAGGGCAGCATGCGGTTGACGAGGCTAGAAGCGCACCCATCACAAGCGCAGCCCCGGCCTCGTCAATGAATGACGTAATAATGTTACACGCGGTCACCCAGATGTGGAGCACTCAGCTCATGGTGGCCATGACCCACCACTACAGGATCAGCTCCAGGCAATACGACTTCAGCTGTAGCCCCAACAGGAACAGTAGCCCGTACCGTCAACTGGCCACCCTCAATACGCCATTCCACCTGCGCCACACCATAAGGACTCAAGTGGGAGGCTTTTGCCCATGTCAAATTCCCACCGGGATGCGGCTCAATGCGAATCTGCCGATACCCGGGCTCACCAGGGGCCAGCCCAGCCAACGAGCGCACCAACCATGTATCCACCGCGCCGAGGGCATAGTGATTAAAAGAGGTCATGTCCCCAGGATTAACCGACCCATCAGGCAACAGAGAATCCCACCGTTCCCACGTGGTCGTTGCCCCCATTGTCACCGCGTAGAGCCACGACGGGACCGTGCGCGTCAGTAGCAACGTATATGCCGCATCCGTATGGCCAGTAGAACTCAACGCCTCGCACAGTACAGGGGTGCCCGCAAAACCTGTCGCCACGTGCCCATCAGAATCATCAACGAGGGCGGACAGGAACTCACCCCATGCGGAGCGCTGCTCGCTAGAGGCCGCCAAATCAAAAGCAATCCCCAAAGCGTACGCAGTTTGAGAATGCGACTCCATCCGGTGATCCGCACCCACCCAGCGTTCCCGGAATGCCAGAGCAATCGCCTCAGACAACTGCCCATAATGGGCGGCCTCACCATCGAAGCCTAAAACTAGCGCCCACTGGGAAGCGATCCACGCGGAGCGAGCAAAAAATGCGGTTGCCACAAGATTCGCATCCGTCAACGCCTGCATAGGGTTATCCGGCGGAGCCGCAGGATCCAGCCAATCCCCCAACTGCAAATCACCCTCCCACAGGTGGTTTGTGCCCGCCCGAGAATCAACATAGTCCACCCACGCTTTGGCGCTATCCCACTGGTCGCGCAACACTTCTGCATCGCCTGTCGCCCGGTAAATTTCCCACGGAACAAAGGTCGCCGCATCACCCCACACTGCGGCCCCACGTGGAGGCGTCCAAAAACCACCAGGAATCACCGGCACATACCAGGGAACAATCCCATACTTTTGCTGCTCCACCCACAGGTCTGCCAGCCAGCCGCGCAGCAGGCCCCGGCAATCATGGTGGAAAAGAGCAGTCGGCGCGAAGGCCTGGATATCGCCAGTCCACCCCAAACGCTCGTCACGCTGCGGACAATCTGACGGAATAGACACGAAATTCGATCGCATCGACCACAGGGCATTCTCATGCAGGCGCGTCACATCCGCATCTGAACAGGAAAACTCGCCCAAAGGCGTCATTTCTGTGTGAATCACACGCGCCACCACATCGTCTAAAGACAGACTTTCAGGAGCAGAAATTTCCGCATAACGGAAACCGTGAATAGTAAAAGCTGGTTCCCATTCTTCACCAGCAGGGTCGCCTCGAAGAATATAGGTATCGGTGGCGTGGGCCCCGCGCAAAGGCCGCGTCGATAACTCGCCGTTAGTTTCCAACACTTCCGCATGACGAAGGCGAATCACCTCGCCCGCCGCGCCGCGCACACGAATCCGCAGGCGGCCCGAGAAATTCTGGCCGAAATCAAGAATATGGCGCACAGGAGCAGGGGGAGCCGCAGGATCGTCAGGCATAGGGAACGGCGAAGGTGGCTCTTCGCAGCGCGTCATTGATACCGGCGCGATTTCAGCGGTCACACGCACCGGGTCATCCACAGGCGCGACCATCACCTCAGCAGTGGAAGGATGAGTGCGCACCTGTGCCCAGTTGGCCCCGCCACCAGCCTTAGCCCACGCCGCGTCCTCAAGGCGCGCATCGTAGCTTTCGCCCTCATAAAGGCCAGTGAAAAGAATCGGGCCAGCACCCGCAGTCCAGGAATCATCAGTGGCAAGAACTGTGCGCGAACCATCACTGTGGGTGATTTCCAGTTGGGCAATCGCCCCCACATGCTCACCCCACAGATTGCGGTAACCGCCATCAAAACCAATATGACCACGGAACCACCCATCAGCCAGTTCACAGCCAATCGCATTGGCGCCTGAAGCCACCAGATCTGTCACGTCATAGGTGCGATACTCCAGGCGTGACTCATACACAGTCCACCCGGGGACAAGTTCGTCAACGCCCACACGCTGCCCATTAATATGCGCCCGCACCAGCCCATGAGCCGACAAATATAAGCGCGCACAGGCCACATCCGCGGCCACCTCAAAATCACGACGCACACGCACAGGCCGCCGATCCGACTCAGGATTTTCTGGCCACGCCGGGCCAACAGGCACAGCCTGCCAATCGGCAGCCTCCAGCAGACCCGCCTCAATAGTGAGGGGCTCGGACCAATCGCTGGTGAGATTAGCAGCGCCGTCGCTATCGCCGCCATGAACGCGGACACGAACTTGGACGCGCTCGCGGGAAGACAGGGCGGTGCCCGGCCATGGAATAAGAACAGAGTCGGCGGACTCTATGCGGTATTCAGTGCCGGAGGCAACGGTGCGATCAGGAGAAATAGGGGAGATTTCAATGTCGTAGGCATTTTGATCCCACCCTTTGGGTGCGCTGGGAAGAATCCACGAGAGACAAGGGGAGGGGTTGCCAGTGCCCAAGACATTACCGGGAACAAAGGCATCAACACGGAGATGAGTTGGTGCAGTGAGCGGGCCAATAGGGTCGGGGACGGTAGTCATATATCGCTCCACTAAGAAAGGGCGGGAATTCCGCGACGTCGCGGAATGCGACTTCAACAATACGAGGGTGGTGGCGTTTTGTCAGTGCATACGCCATTTTGTGGGGTTGCGGGGCATTAACGAGGCCGGGGCGGCGCCTTTACGGTGCACCAGACGGTCAGAGGGCGACATTTTTGGTCGAAAACGGGTGAAAATGTCGCCCTTTGCCAGTGCGGTGTCGTGGCTGCCGAGTAGAGCGTGCCCCGCCCTCGTTGATGGATGGAAGGAAACTACTTGGCTTTACGGACCTTGTAGACCCCAATACCTCCGAGGAAGGCAAAGATGATCGCAATAATGTAGATCGACTGGTAGGACTTCGTCATTGCGAAGAGGTTGCCAGCGACAATGGGCCCAAAGATTTGCCCCATGTTTGTTGCCACATTGGCAACCCCAAGGTCGCGACCTGCTGCTGCTTTATCGGGGAGGACGTCAATGAAGAGGGCCTGGTCAATGGCCATATAGGCTCCCAGGCACAGGTTGCCAATAAGGGTGTAAGCAATGACCCCCTCGAGGGTGGGCCAGACAAGTGGAATGGCAAGTGCCACGGCGAAACCGATGGCAGTAATGGCGACGAAGGGCTTGCGGCG
>JAUNHH010000019.1 GCA_030524055.1 Actinomycetaceae bacterium
TATGTTTATACGGCGGGTGAGGCTGCGGAATTTTCAAGTATTTGGACCAGAACCTGTTTCTGTTGAACTGGGGCGGTATACCCAACTTTTGGGAGCGAATTGGGCAGGCAAAACTGCCCTATTAGAGGCTCTGTCTCGGCTTTTTAGTCCGCTGCCTGGCATCCGGAAAATCCGGCGAGAGGATTTCCATCCTCTGGATCATTCGCACACTGCTGCAGGTGAAACGACAGAACAAGTGCTCTGGATTGAAGCCGATGTCGACATCTCGGTGCGGATGGGAGACCATTTAGCAGCGGAACTTCCCCAGCGCATAAGGGAGATGTGCATTCAAACCGATGCGGGCGAAACAGGCGCCCCGATTCGCATTCGCCTCACTGCGACGCTAGGCCCGGACGGCCCGATCACCGAAAAAATCGAGTACGTCATCGCCGTTGATAGTCGTAACGAACCGCTCCGCTGCGCCCCAATGCCTGACTCTGACCGCGCCTACTTTGAGGTCCACTACCTTCCAACGCAAACACAGGTTGCCGGGGAAGTGCTTCGCGCCTCGGCCTCGTATATGGAAAGTAAAATGCGAGACGGCAGCGAACCCGCCGCCAATACCCAACTCAACGCCTTTATTTCCGCGGCGATCGACATTTTGCGGCAGGCCCGCGCGATCCTCGACAGCGAGATTCACGGTGACTCGGCCAGCCTCAAGGCCGACACCGAACTGAGCGATCCCGACTTCTCAGCCACTCCCTTTGCCCCTAATGAAATAGAGCAGGTTCTACGTGAACTCGTTGCCCCGGCCTCGTCAATGCCAACGAAGGCGGAGCCCCGCAGCTTGACGGATGGGCAGAAAACCCTGCTGCACCTTGCCATGGTGTTGGCCAGGCACTCGTTGACACACAGTACCCAAACCAGTAATGAAACCCCCTTGGGCACAGACATCCCGGCTATGCCACTACTGACTCTGGTGGCCATGGATGACCTCGTTAACCTGCCTGCTCAGTATCAAGTGTGGGCAACCATGATGCTCAGCGAAACTAAGCACCTCACTGGCCTGCAGGAAGTGCTCGCCACCCGCGCCCGGCCCTATTGTGTTGGGCGATATGCACGCTCGCTTCCCGAGGAACAGCGCGAAACTTACGTGGAGATTCCCCTTCCGTAAGTGCCCTCAGCGGGCGGTCCGTCGCACAAGCAACCACGACCCTCCCAGCGGACCAGTTGCCAACCCTGGGCCAGCGACTAGGGTAAAGCGATGGGCATCCCTTAAGAAACGGAACGGCGGCAGCAATGGAAACAATAGAATGGCCGGGAATTCTTGACCCCGAGACACTCAAACCACACCACGTTGAGCGCGCCCATCGGCTGGCAGACGCCGCCAAATCAGGCAACTGGGCCGCTGTTTTCGACATTGTGGGCGCCACCCCTACGCTTAGCGCGAATCAATGGCGGATCGGAGGATCGTCATGGTTTGCTCCACTACACCAGGCGGCATGGTTGGGCGCGCCCGTTGAGGTGGTCAATCAGCTGATCACGCGTGGTGCGTGGCGTTCACTGCGGACCGCAGAGGGAGATCGGCCCATTGACATTGCCCGGCGCCGTCATCACCAGCATCTTGAGGACGCACTCGCCGTGCCCGCCCCCAACAACATTGAGGCGCGGCGATTCGCTGCCTGGGACCAGCGCCTCAGTGACCTGATCTCGGAACGAACCGGCCACCTCCCACCGGTCAGGATCCGGCCAGTCCCCACCGAAGTCATCGTCATGGAACCTCTCGACCACCTCTGGTTCGCTTATCCCGGCATGTACGGCGGCTTCGCCATGTCAGTCCACAGAAACCGGCTTGTCGTTGAAAGCTGGAGTCGCGTTGTTGGCGGTTCTGGCCAAGCCCATGTCATTACCGAGGGCGGCTGCGTGCTGGTTGAACAGGGATTCGTCTAAGGCGGTGCCTCATCCGAGAAATCGTTGGCGTAGTGGGGCGCAGGTTTCTGTTGCCCGGCAGAATCTTTCAGGTGTAGCCTTGGAGCAGAGGCCGTTAGGGGTGAGCCACCCGCTCCAACGAGTGACCCACCTTGAGTGTCCTTATTACGGGCCCATTAGGGCCTGGATAAGGCCCTCGATGGCCTTTAGAAGAACAGCAAAGGCCAGGATCCTCGTTGTTATTCCGTCACAGCGGAATTCGAAGATTCTGGCTTTGCCTTTGCACGCACACTGTTTGTGTTTGCGCTTTCCTTGCACGGGCCACCACCCCCTTTCTGCGGGACAACCTCACCGGCGAAGAACACGTGCCGGACCGGGGGTGTGCCGCTGAGGGGCACCTCTAAGCTTAGCGAGTAACCTTCTATTCGGCGCGGGTGATTCACTGTTTTCCTCTTGCCTGCCTGTTTTAGGCGGGTGTACTCTAGGTGGCAGAGGACATTAGGGGAGGGCCACCCGCTCGAACGAGTGACCCTCTTTGAGGAGTCCTTATCCTGGGCCCGTTAGGGCCTGGATGAGGCCCTCGATGGCCTTTACAAGGACAGCAATTGCCAGGATCCTCGTTGTTATTCCGTCGGCGCGGAATTCGAAGATCCTGGCTTTGCCTTTGCCCTCACGCTTGTCGCGTTTGCGCTTTCCTCGCATTAGCCATCACCCCCTTTCTGCAGTACAACCTCACCGGCAAGGACATGTGCCTGATCCGGGGGTGTGCCGCTGAGGGGCACTTCCAAGTTTAATGGGTAACCCTACATTTGGCGTTGGTTCTGAACCTCGCCCCGCCCTCGTATATGCGTCAGTTCCACATATGTCAGCGTTGGGAACATAAGTAGGTGCCGGGGGTCTTCCCAACGCTGGCATATCTTCCCAACGCCTACATATGTTGATGGCCGCCAGCCCAGCGGCGTGAACTCACCCGCTACACCAGCCCTCCGGGCACTACCACAGGCTTGCCGGTTGCAGGATCGGCCAAAATCGCCGCTTCAATGTCATACACCCTGCGCAGATTCTCCGGGGTGAGGACCTCCTCAGGACGCCCTTCCGCGTACACAATCCCATCGCGCAACGCCACCACATAATCGGCAAAACGCGCCGTCAATGTCAGGTCATGCAGCACCGCAATCACCGTCCCGCGCCCAGCTTGACGCAGCCGCGACACCGTTTCGAGAATGTCTATTTGATGCGCAATATCAAGGAAAGTGGTGGGCTCGTCCAGGAGCAACACGGGCGCTGCCTGAGCAATTGTCATTGCCACCCACGCGCGCTGGCGTTGCCCACCAGAAAGCGACTGCAATGGTCGATCGGCCAGTGCGTCCAAACCGGTTCGCATCAGGGCATCGCTAACGACGTCCTCATCGCGTGCGGACCACTGGTCATACCAACGACGATGCGGGTCCCGCCCTCGTGAGACCAGATCAGTCACCGTCAAGTTCTCAGGCGCCACGGGAGACTGCGGTAAAAACGCGACCTGCTTCGCATGTAGTCGTGGAGGAATATGACGGATATCTTTACCGTCCAACAACACCTGACCTCTCCACGGCAAAAGGCGCGCTAAAGTTTTGACGAGCGTTGACTTCCCCGACCCATTAGGCCCAATCACAGCGGTCACTGCATCTCCAGGAATATCCACATCAATGCCCTGAAGAACGCGAAGCGCCCCATAACCAACCTCTAAACCGCGGATTTCGTAAAGACTCACCGGATTCCTCCTTGGCCTTGCATTAATAGACGAATCAACACGGGCGCACCGATGGCAGCCGTCACTGCGCCAACGGGCAATTGCAAAGGAGAAAAGGCCATCCGCGCACAAAGGTCACTACCAACAACCATGACGGCTCCCAGCATTCCTGATGCGACGATGGGAGGCCGTGGGGCTCGAGTAAGCATCCGCGCCACATGCGGGCACGCCAGCGCCACAAACCCAATGGGACCAGAGGCAGCGACGGCAACAGAAGTCAGCACCACCGTGGCCAGTAGAAGCACAGCGGAATCCCGCGCGGGCCGGTGCCCAAGTGCTGTTGCCATGTCATTTCCTAGTTCGAGGGCGGGGAGGCGGGCTAAAAAGGGGATAACCGCGACCCCCACTACCGCTAACGTGGAGGCGACCGCGTACACCTCTGGCCAGGAACCCCGACTGAGAGAACCTGTGAGCCAGGCGTTGGCTTGTTCGGCCTCGTTCAGATCTGCGTGGATAAGCATCCAACTGGTGAGGCCTGAGAATGTCGCGGAAATCCCGACGCCGAGGAGGATCATAAGGAGGGTGCTGCCTCGAATATGGCGCAGGATCAGTGCGAGGACAGCGGCACTGAGGAGGCCTCCCCCGAGTGCGGCTCCGCTAATGCCGAGGGTGCCGAAGATGGTGCTGCTCCCGTCGCGGCTGTGTGCGCCGAAGACAATCGCTGCGACAGCGCCTGCACTGGCGCCGTGAGTGACCCCCAATATGTCGGGGCTGGCCAAACTATTGCGCGTTGTGGACTGCATAATGGCACCGCATATGGCTAGGCTCGCACCAACTAGAGCGCCCAAGACAATCCGCGACAGGCGCAGGCGGATAATCACTAGCGTTTCCCGGGAGTCTCCCAGCCCGGCGAGGGTGGCAACTACTCGTTCTAGCGGAATAAAAGACTCTCCAACACCAAGGGAAATGATCCCTAGCGCAAGGAAGATAAGTGCCGCGGTGCAAGCAACGAGGAGAGTGCGGGGCCGCCACCGGAGCGAAACTGGACCGCAACGAAAGACGCGGATGCGTGCTAATGGACTGATGCGTGTCATTGGGATGTCCTGAATAGGCGCAAGACCAATAGGCAGAAGATCGGCCCACCAATGACCCCGAAAACAATGCCCACAGGCAGTTCTCCGGCGGGAAGGATGACCCGCCCAAGGATGTCCGCACTGACGGTCAGAAGCGCTCCAAGCAGGGCGGAGGTAGGGATGAGGAGAAGGTACCTGTCGCGCGTTAGTGCCCGAGCCAGGTGCGGCGCCACAAGGCCCACAAACCCAAGCGACCCGACAAGACAGACCGCCCCACCGGCGAGCAGAGTGGTGGCCACCAAACCCAAGGCGCGTTCGCGCCGAAGGTGACGGCCAAGACTTGACGCCACGTCATCCCCAAGGATGAGGGCATCCAGTCCGGGCGCATTCATAAGCGCACAGACGATCCCGACAGTGAGAATCGGAGCAATGACTACCACTGTGCTCAGGTCACGAACCCCGGCCAGTGATCCCACTGTCCAGTAGCGGTAGGAATCAAAGGCGGAGACGTCAAGAAGAAGGAGAATCCCTGTGAGTGCGGATAAGAGCGCAGATACTGCGCTTCCTGCCAGCACGAGGGCAGCGGGGGAGGCGTCGCGTCTATGGCCAGTGACAACCGCGATGGCCAGCACACTGAGGGTGCCCACTGCGGCCCCCACGAGGGCAGCGGCGAGGATTCCTAGGGGTGAGCGAAGTTCAACAACGGACACCGTCACCACCACAGCAAATGCTGCCCCCGATGTCACGCCCACAAGTCCCGGATCCGCTAAGGGGTTGCGGGTGTGCCCTTGGGTGAGGGCCCCGGCTGCCGCCAGGGCTGCTCCACCCAGCAGGGCCGCAAGGGTTCGGGGAATACGTTGTTGCCAGATGATCGCCCCGGCCTCGTTGGTGCTGCCGCGCAGCAGCGCACTAAGGACATCCGCAAAGGCGAGTTCGCGGGCGCCAATAAGAATCGACAGGATGGTGGCGATGATGAGGCAGGCGAGAAATACTAGCCATATTGTGGCCAGCAATCCCGGGCGGCCCCTCATAAGGTAGCGAGGAGCTGGTCAATCACTCCCACACAGTGGATTGCCGTTAAACCTGCACCCTCGTGTGTTTGTCGATCTGAACGCACAACTTTCCCGGCGCTGACGGCGGGAAGCTGCTGGTAGAGCTGATTCTTTTGGAGCCCTTCCCATTCGGCGGTGTCATTGACCAACATAATAATGGCGGTGGCGTCTTTACCGGCAGCAAGAAGTTCCTCAGGGGAAAATTCTGCTTTCTCGCTAGAAATGGCCGTGGAGAATGCTTGAGAGGGTTGAGCCCCGAGGTCTTGTAATACGAGCGATAGGAGCCGGCCACTACGGATTTCGACTTTTTCTGAGTCATACCCAATAGGTGCAAAAGTATTGCCCGAGAGTTTCTCGGCGTACTTTTTCTTTGTTTCCGCGACGGCCGCATCGTAACGGGAAATGACTTCTTTGGCTTTGTCTTCTGTGCCCGTTGCTTTCGCGACGAGGTTAAGGTCGTCTTGCCATGTGCTGGAGTCCTGGTCGCCAATAACGAGGACGGGGGCGATTTCCTGTAATTCAGGGAGAATCTCTTTTACGTCTTCTTCTCGGGAAATAATGACGTCAGGTTCTTTTGCAGCAATCGCTTCGATATTGATGTCGTCATCTAAGAAAATGGCTTCGGCGCCAGCTTTCTTTGCTGCTTCTAATTCTTTGGCGAGTGGAGATTCGAGGCCATTTTCGCTTTTTTCTTGATTCGGGTAACCGGTCAGGGGGAGGCCAAGGGAGAGCACAATATCAAGGTCTCGTCGCCCTTCAAGAACCACGACCGAATCGATGTCAGCAGGGACCGTGACCTCGCCAATACTAGTGGTGACAGTGCGTGAACTTTGAGACTGGTCGTTAGTTGATGAGGCGGAGTTACCGCTTTGGGTTGCCGTGCCAGTGCAGGCGGAGAGGAGAAAAAGGGGAGCAAGAAGTGCGGCAGCAAGCGCTTTACGAGACATAAGTTTAGGCTAGCCTAAACTTTATTTGGCGTCTAGAGTCTTCCGTCGATCATGCATGTTCGTGGAATAGTGGAATATTCGGGCTTGGTGGCGGGCGGTTGAGTGCCACCAAGTCCGAATCCCCAGTGTGCGTGCGGCGCTCCGTCCTCGGTAATACAATTCACGAGGGCGGGGTTGTTACTTTAATGAGCTCGGCATATGTGCCGCATTAGGGTAAAAATATGCCCTCCGCGCTGAATCACTGCCATTTGTTTCGTCGTCTATATTGGCATGTGTATCGCCCTCAAAGCCCCAGGTAATGAATGTCCATTTTTCCATTGCTGGGCAGAGGAGAAGGGGAGTATATTGGCGAAACAAAGAGTAACTGCATTAAGCATCTTGAGCGAATATATTCTTTTTTCCACCCCTTTTGGAGGGAAACTGTTGAAGACACTTCTTGTCACAACTGGCACCCGCGGTGACGTCGAACCATTTATTGCCCTCGCCCACGGACTCAGCAGCCGTGGCCATTATCCGGTGTTGGCAGCGCCAGCACGCTTTGCAGTACTTGCCACCCAGCAGGGGGTCGAGTTTCGGCCGCTAGATGACAGTCTTTTGGAGATGCAGTCCGCCCTCGTTGATGGAGGAATGGCGAGCGCCATGGCCGAAATGCCGAAAATACGAGCCGCCATGGAACGCTCCCTCAACGACATTGCTGATCTGGCTGACGAGCCTACTGACCTGGTGGTCTATCACCCGAAAACTTTGGCTACCCCAATGATCGCTGAAAAACAAGGGGTGCCAGCTATTGCTGCACAACTGATCCCGTTATATCAGCCAACTGCGGAGTTTCCTGCTCCAATCATGCCTACAGAGATTCCGCATCTGATGAACCGAGCCACGTGGAAACTTATTCCGCTGATTGAATTGCCGTGGCGGAAAACATTGCGACGCCTGCGCCGCGAGCGCTTTGGACTCACCACGCCGCTGCGTGGAATAAGCGATCATATCCGCACCCACGGGGTTCTTAACGCGTGGAGTTGGCATCTTCTTGCACCGCCTAGTGGATGGAACGCCGATGCTGCGCCAACAGGTTTTTGGCGCTGTGCTCAAGGCCAGTGGGAACCTCCACCGCAGTTGCGCGACTTTTTAGAGGCGGGGGAGGCGCCGGTGTATGTTGGTTTTGGGAGCATGGTCCACAAAAATCCTGAAGCTTTGGGGCAAGCGATAAAGGCGGGTGTGAAGGCGGCTGGGCGACGCGGGATTATTGCCAGCGGTTCGGGCGCGCTTGCTGTTGAGGGTAATGATGATGTGTATGTGATCGATTCTGCGCCTCATGACTGGGTGTTCCCGCGGGTTGCCGCTGCGATTCATCATGGTGGCGTGGGGACTGTCGCTGCGGCTTTGCATGCGGGGATCCCTCAGGTGATCAGGCCATTTATGGGTGATCAGCATTTTTGGTCGCGTCGTGTGGAGGCCATTGGAGTGGGGCTGCGGTTGCGCAGCGTTGAGCCAGCAGCGATAGGGGAGGCGTTGGAGCGAGCATTGACTGAGTGCGTGCCCCGAGCTTGCGTGGTTGGTGACAAGGTCCGGGCCGAGCGGGGCGATGAGGTTGCGGTGGACAGGCTGGAAAAGCTCTATGCCCGTCAGGCGGAGCGCTGAGGGGAGCTGCGGCGCGCAGTACACCAGACGTGCAGAGGGCGACATTTTTGGCCGAAAATCGGGATTTTTGTCGCCCTTTGCCCGTTTGGTGTTTTTCCACAGTGGGATTGTTATACGGGTCGATTCTTTAGCACCGCTGGAACTTTGCTTCGTGCCGCCAAGAAGGAATGAAGGTCTCGATCGAGCATTGCGGCCAATCGCATGGTGTCCTCGTGAAGTTGTTGCGCACTCACCCGTACTTTTTGCCCGTTGAGGGGGATTCCATTGATTAACGGCTCATGATGAGCAACCCGATTGCGTAAGTCATTGACTCTCCCAACGATCGACAGGGCATATTCTCTATTCCATCGTTGTTGATCTTTACGTGCTTGTTGGCGTCCTCCGGGGAATGCTTTGTCTAATACGCCGCGCCATAGTATTTCGTAATCGCAGCGAACTCTTCTGGGTTCTATCCCGTAGTAGTCACCTTTATCGAGAAGGCGTCGCCAGAAGCCAAATGTACATTGAGCGATGAGTTTTCCTGATGTCTTTTGGGGGTCCTTAATCTGTTTCCAAGCGAGGTTTAAGGCTTTCAGAGTTCGATCATCGAGGGGAAGCGCGAGGTTTGAATACCAATCGTGTCCCCATTTGATTTCGAGTTGTTGTGCCATTGCATTGCGAAGCGCTACTTCGAGGATGGCGAGGTCAGCAAGGAATGCGACAGCTAGGTCACGGTCCCAAAGATACAATTCGCGTGCTTTATCGCGGTCTCCATTGGCTGCATTTAGATAAGTGGACATACGTATTGGTGTGATCGACTTATCCAGAGCAATCTGATGCTGACTTGCCATAGTCACTGGACTAATCCTCTCATGTCCGGTAGATTAAGCAATGAAGTCCCCGGCATACGCCTCTGTCGAACTTGAGTCGGCATGCAGCCGGGGTTTGTTTTACCAGCCTAACGTTTATTTGCGCTTGTGGGGTCCTAATGGATCCGATTTGCTAAGCAGAACAAGGAAGTTCGTCGTGTTTGTGTTGTGTGCTGTCGTTCACGGAAGACATCAGTGCACGAGGGCGGGGTGCGCCCTTTATCGGGTAGGTTCTATCTAGGCAGGTACGACTCACCAATAGTCCACCGGGAAGGGAGATACTGATGAGCGCTGCACCAGTTCACCTGGTTTTCGACGGGCATTGTGGGTTCTGCACACGGGCTGCTGGATGGCTTCGCCGTCTTGACCGCCGCCAGCGGGTTCAGATCTATCCAGCGCAAAGACCCGGTGTTTTAGAACGTTTCGCCCTAACCGAGAATGACGCGCAAAAGGCTGCATGGGCATTTACCGGTAGACGTCGGACAGCAGGCGCCGCGGCAGTCAATCTCGTTCTTGACGCCGCCCTTGGGGTCAAGGGCTTCTCAAGTTTCTACAACCTGCCTGGCATTCATTGGATCCAAGACCGCCTTTACCAGTGGGTCGCTGACCACCGGTACATGCTGCGGGGAGTCACACCCTGGTGCGAAGAACATCCCGAAGATTGTGGACCCTCCCAAAGCGCCAGCGGCTGCTCCCTACGCCCACGACCGTAAATCTCGCTGCCCCGCCACCTGCTCGAATGCCAAAAGTTTACCGCTTTCGGTAGAGTTTTGGCAGTCGGGTCGCCGTAGGGGGTTGCTGCGTGGGGTAGGGGCCCGCTGCCGGGGAAGTCGCTGCGAGAGGCTGCCACAGTGCAGACGCCCAAACAGGCAACTGCGGTTAGCCAATCGGCACCGCGTCCTCGTGTACCGGTGTCCGCAGGAATGACACCAAACATGCAAACGGCGACAAAAAGGCCGAATTTCGGCCAAAAATGTCGCCCTTTGACCGTCTGGTGCGCGCCGCCCGGGAAGTCGCCTGGCACACCCCGCCTCGACTGCTCCCTACCAGCTGCCCGAGAAGCAGTACGGCACGGGCCGCCTACTACCGGCCTGTCACCACTGGCTAAAACGAATCACAACCAGCTGTTTTTCCTCGAGGCCTCGGAGGAATTCTTCGCTGATGTCCTTAAGGCGGACGCTCATAGCGCTGTCAGGTTGAATGCGCTTACGCGGGCTCCATGCGCGAATAAGACCGATCCGAGCCTTCCGCCCATACGACTCAGCAAGAAAATCCAGCCAGGCGCGAATCTGAGAATAGGTGAGTTCGCCAGGCGCGCAGTCGTCAGGCGAACCAATCAGACTTCGACAGTCGCACATTCGCGGACTGACAGCCACAGCGCGAGGCATAGCGGCGACTTTAGGTGAATCGACGGTCAGGTCTACCGTCTCAGGAAAGACGCCAAGAATAGATCGGGTGTTCGTAGGAAAATCAGTATCGTCACCAGTATCCGGCAGGAGCCAGATATTTATAAAACACATATGGTGCTCCTTTATCCGCTCATGTGCAGGACCATAATTCATGATAGCTGCCGGGGTCATTTGGTTGCGAAAGAGTACTTCGCCCCGCCCTCGTCAATGACAACCCACGAGGGCGGGGCCAGGCCCACGCGACAGCCAGCACAGCCCCACGTACCATCACTCCATGAGGATTCTTCTCCACGCATGGGGGTCACGCGGAGATGTCCAGCCAATGACGGCACTGGGCTGCGGCCTTGCTGACCGCGGACACCACGTCGCTATTGCTGCTGCCCGCGACTTTGAGGACATGATTGCCGCCTACGGCCTGGACTATGAGCCCATTGATGCCAGCGTCGCGGACCTGTCCACTAGTGCGGCGGGTCGCGATTGGCTGGGTGGCCAGGCCGCAACACAACGCCAAGAATTGCGCGCAATGCAGGATTTCTTTGCGGCAGCGGCACCCCCGATTGCTCAGATGCTGATCCGCACCAGCGGCTATGACCACACTGTGACAACCCCTTTCCTTCTGGAATCAGCGCTCACCCTCGGCAGACACTCCCTTACAGTGGCCATGTTGCAGCCAGATTTCACCACTAGCGACGGGCGCTCCACAATTGCCGCCCTCCACCCAGGAAAGAGCCTAGTCAACCGTTTCGCGGGCCATATCTACGAACAGGCGACCAGGCGTTTCTTCGCCTCTTTCGCCGAAGCGACCTGCCGCCTGAGTGATCGGCCGCGAATGAGTTTCCGCGACTATCACAGTCGCAAGGCGACAATCCCGCACCTCCTGGCTTCATCGCCTGCCATCACACCGCTTCCTGCGGATAATCGCCTCAATGCGACGGCGACAGGATTTTGGCAGCATCACACTCCCGAGGACTTTATTCCGCCTGAGCCGCTAGCGGACTTCCTCGAGTCCGGACCACCCCCGATTTACGTGGGTTTCGGGTCAATGAGCAGCCACGATGCGGCAACAACAGCGCACCTCATTACCGACGCCCTTCGCATATGCGGCCTGCGAGCCGTTGTCCACCGGGGTGCAGCAGACCTGGACGTCGCTAATGACATGGTGCTCAGCGTGGGCAGTATTCCGCATTCGTGGCTGCTGCCTCGCGTTTCGGCTGCCGTACACCATGGGGGAGCGGGGACAACGGCGAGCGCCATCGTCGCAGGAATCCCGCAGGTAGTGATTCCGCATATGGGTGACCAACCCTTCTGGGGGCGCCGGATGCACGAGCTGGGCGTGGCTCCGCCTCCGATTCCCAGAAAAGGCCTGGATGCCGCGGTTCTGGCTGCCGCCATGACGGCAACTCGCGACCAGGACATGCGCGGCCGAGCAGCGCGGTTAGGGGCAGTCGTCGCCGCTGAAGATGGCGTGTCCATCGCGATTGCTGTCTTAGAGAGCAGATGGGGATAGAGGATGGCCCCGCCCTCGTCGATTGTGATGAACGAGGGCGGGGCCGCACCCCACAACGAAGCAACCGCTCTAGGCGCGCACCCTCCGGATGAGTTTCGAGATTTCTTCCACCCACAACACGATGGAGGCCATACCGATCGCCACCAGCCAATGCTGCACATCAAGGGGAGCCGTGCCGAAAGCAATCTGCAGGGCGGGCACATGAACCACGGCGAGTTGCGTGACCACGCCAAACACAATGGCCACCCACAGCCACCGGTTCGCAAAGAAATCCGCAAATGCTGAACGATGATCCGACCGGGCATTGAGCGCATTAAAAAGCTGAGCGAAAACCAGGGTCGTAAAGGCCGCTGTCCGGGCAGTCTCCAATGAATCCGTTCCTCCTGGAATCACGCCACCGGGGAGGAAAAGATCAAGTGTGGCCAGGGTTGTCAGGGCCATAACCGCACCCACCAGAATAATGCGGCCCCACATCGCTTTATCCACAATCCGATCATTCGGGTGGCGGGGTGAACGGCCCATGACGTCGCCGTCTTCAGGGTCCACACCCATGGCGAGTGCCGGCCCGGAGTCGGTAACCAGATTGATCCACAGGATCTGCGCGGCCAACAGCGGCACAGCTAAGGCACCCGTTGCGGACGCCTCCGACAACCCCAGCACGCCAGCGAAAACAATCCCCATAAACACGGTGAGGACCTCACCCATATTTGAACTCAGCAAATACCGCATAAACTTGCGGATATTGTCGAAGATCCCGCGGCCTTGCCGCACAGCCGACACAATCGTCACGAAATTATCATCCCCCAGCACCATAGTGGCGGCCTCTTTAGTGACCTCCGTTCCCGTAATCCCCATAGCCACGCCAATATCGGCTGACTTCAAGGCGGGCGCATCATTCACGCCATCACCTGTCATCGCGACAATCTGGTTCTCAGCTTGAAGAGCGTCAACAATACGGAGTTTATGTTCGGGAGCAACCCGCGCATACACAGACACCTCGCGGATAGCAGCAGCAAAGGCTGCCTCATCCAGATCATCCAATTGCGCCCCAGTTAATGCAGGCGCGTCGGGGGCGACAATCCCTAGGTCAGAGGCAATCCGCTGAGCCGTCACCGGGTGGTCACCCGTAATCATCACTACTCGAATACCTGCCCGGTGAGCCTGAGCAACCGCGTCACGTGCCTCATCGCGCGGAGGGTCAATAATGCCAGCGACACCAACGAAAACCAGATCCTTTTCGGACTCCTCCGTAATGGCCTCGGGAGCTTCATCAGTCTCACGGTAAGCCACGCCCAAAGTCCGATAACCCCGGGCACTGAGCCGATCCACATCGCGGGCAATCTCCTCGCGGCGCGTATCAGTCAGTAGCTGGACTTCATCCCCGACCTGTTCCGCGGCGCAGCGGGTCAGCAGCACATCAGGTGCCCCCTTGGTAATCAGACGTGAATGTGCGAGGGTGGGGCCGGAGATCTCAATAGGAGCCCCTGCTGGTGATGGCGCTGATCCGCCCTCGTTAATGGGAGACGGCGCCGGGCTGCCATCACGCATACCACTGACGAGTACCGACATCAGTTTACGTTCAGAACTAAAAGGCACCTCGGCGCTACGCCCCGCGCCAGCCACCAGGTCCTGCGCACCCGGCACTTTTGGCAGCGCCACAAGGAACGCTGCCTCTGTTGGGTCGCCCGTAATACCCCACTCTCCGCTGGCATCTCGGGCAAGCTGCGCATTATTGGCTGTCGCCCCATAGGCCACCGCCAGGGCAGCCTCGCGCAGGGCCTCGCCCGTAGGACTTCCATCAATACCCCCTGATGGGTCATAGCCAGTACCCGTCAACTCCACCTCACCCGAGGCTGTCACCACAGTGCGCACCGTCATCTCATTACGGGTCAACGTCCCCGTCTTATCGGAACAAATCACCGACGCTGAGCCCAGGGTTTCCACCGAATGCAGATCCTTCATTACCGCATTACGTTGAGCGAGTTTACGTACCCCAATCGCCAACACCATCGACAAAATCGTTGGCAAACCCTCAGGGACAGCAGCCACTGCCAGCGAAACCCCCACCAGCAGAATCTCTACCGCTTCAGATACCGACTCCGGCCGATTTAACAGGAAAAGCACCACCATCACCACGGCAGCAATCCCCAATACAATCAGACCCAGCATTTTCGTCAGCTGCGCGATTTCCCGCTCTAAGGGGGAGGGCTCCTCTTCGGTAGCATCAAGCATCTGCGCAATCGAGCCCATTTGTGTGCCCATACCGGTTGTTGTCACCACGGCACGCGCCACACCATGAACCACCGCGGTGCCACCAAAGACCATATTTCTCCGGTCACCTAAGGGGACCTCACCCTGGAGAGTGGAGGCGTCTTTCGTTACTGACTCGGACTCACCTGTCAACGACGACTCTTGGATTTTCAACCCCGTCGCGCTCAGCAGCCGCCCATCAGCGCCCACCGAATCACCTTCAGACAGGACTAAAATGTCGCCAGGCACGATCTCCGCTGACGGAATAGTCAGCAACCGCCCATCACGCAGGACAGTCGAATTTGCGGCCGTCATTTTACTCAGCGCAGCCACCGCGTCTTCCGCGCGGCTTTCCTGAATAAAACCAATTGCCGCATTAATGACAACAATCGCGCCAATAACAATGACATCAATCGGCGCCCCATGAGCGCCTTCAAAAAACCACGCCACCAGAGAAATCGCCATCGCTACCAAGAGCAAATACACCAATGGGTCTTGGAATTGGCTGAGAATCTTTTTCCACAAGGGGACAGGTGGCTTGGCGCGAAGTTCATTGCGACCATAGGACGACAGGCGCTCGCGGGCCTGGTCCGCGCTCAAACCCTGCGCCGGATCAACACCCATATTGCGGGCAATCGTGGCGCCGTCAACGAGCCACGGGGCTGTAATGAGACCTTCAGATGGAGCGGCAGATTGAGATTGGGTGGGCATGAATTGTCTCCCCAAAAGTGATGAAAACGGTGCGACCAGAAATAGTTCGTATGGAGATTGGGCTGTCAAGGCGGATTCTGGTAGCTAGCGGACCGCAAAACAGCCCATAGTCGCGAGGAATAACGACAATAAGAGTCTAAGACACTGCCCACGTAGGCTGCCTGATGAGCGCATCTGCAGGTAGCCGGATGGCAGGCAAAGCAAACAGGTACGCTACGCGCCGCCCGCAGGAGAATGCGGTCAAGGGGGAGAGAAACCGGTTAAGGAAGGGCGAAGCCAGGCAAGGAAGGGCGAAGCCGGTCACGGAAGGCGCCAGCTCCGCCCTCGAAAAAATTATTGACGAGGCCGGGGCCGCGCCACAAGAGACACAACCCCCAACGCCCCGCGTGCAATCGGGAGGACAACGCGACTCCAGCGTTCGCGGAAAAGGATCCACGGAATGATGGCCTCCCGATAGGGCTGGCGCGCGGCATTCGGGCCGAAAAGCCGCTCTTCCACCTGGGAATCACGCCGGCCAAAACGCGCTCCAACTGCGCCAATAATGCGTAGCACCACATTGGTCACTGTCTGAGCGGGGTCCTCATTCACGACATTATTCCGAGCCGCCGTCGCATATTCGCCCAACGCCCGAAGATCCGGCATCCGCGCTCGGCCATAATCCGCAAGGGGAGTGGAGGACGGCCCGGCCAGAGTCTGAGCCAGGAGAAGGGCATCTTCGAGGCCGGAGTTCACGCCCTCGCCGGTTGGCGGAATCACCCCGTGCGCCGCATCGCCCAGAAGAACCAGCCACTCGTGGAAATCCACGCGCGGACAGCGAATAATCGCCCCACCAAAAGGCTCCCGCGAAAAATAGGCGCGCAGATCATCGTCGGTAAGGAGCGGCAATACCTTGGGGGCGTGGGTGTGCAAGTGGGCTCTTAAGGCCGCGACATTGCTGTGGCTTGCCTCAGTAGACAGCAGCATTTCTTCTGATTCGCGGCCTTTGAGCGCGGTGACCGCCACACACCACCGTTGATTGGGGAGGGTCGCCGTATAAATCCCCTGACTCGTAAAAATATGGTGATAGGCAGGGTCCAGTTCAGGCGCCGAAGCTCCAGGTTGCGAAAAGAGGACTCGGAATTGCACTCCCCACTCGTCTACACGGGGTGAAAAAGAGGGGATCTGATCGGCAAGCGCCCGTCGGGCCGCAGACCACACGCCATCAGCGCATAACACCAGTGAATCTTTCACGTCACAGGTGGTCTGGCCGGTTTCAGTGTCGAAAGTCAGCGTGCGGGAGTCAAGATCAAGGCCAGTGAGCTTATGCCCATAGGTTAAGGAAATGAGCGGATGCTGCTGTGCCTGATCAAGAAGGATCTGCGTCAGGTGGGCGCGGGTTGTCGCAATGAGGGTGCCTGAAGGAAGCTGAGCAAGAACCCGGGAGGCAGAATGAATCCGAAAGCCCTCAACGATTTCCCCATCGCTGCGCAGGCGATCAACGAGGGCGGGGTCAATCTGGCGAAGAGTCTCCTGCCCGCGCAGATTCACACCAATGGGATAACTATTGTCGTCGTTAAGGACCAGGTTGGGGCGGGCTTCGAAGACTGTGACCTGTCGGCCCTGGTTGGCGAGGAGAAGCGCCGCGGCCAGCCCGACGGGGCCCGCGCCTAGAATAAGGGCGGGAGTAGGGGAGGAATCTGACACCGTGTCCATATCCCTCACTATAGCGACAGCTGGGTGAAAGGTGGAGAGCTATTTCAGATGGATGAGTGCGGTCGGAGGTGAGCCTGGCGCGAGAGGCACAGTAAAAACCGTGCGAGTTGTGAGGACCGCGAAGTGACGCCCGGATGGGTGCCAGGCATAGGCTTGGGCGTCAGGTAGATCCAGGGCGCGAATGAGTTCGCCTGTGGAGGACCACAGCCGCCCACCGCTATTTCCCGGACCAGTCACAAGGTGGGTTCCGTCAGGTGACCAGAGGGCTTCGTGAATCCAGGGAGACGGTGGCCCGCCCTCGTCCCCATGATCACAATGGAATAGGACCTCACCAGTAGAGGCTTGGAAGGTTGTGGCCCGGCACTCCTCATCTGTACTGGTAGTGATGAGAGATGAATCTGGGCTCCACGATAGGGAACACACATAGGCGGTATGGGTGAGAATGCGCTGTTGACCAGAGGCGAGGTTGGTGAGAACAGCCTCGTTCCCAGCAGCGGTGGCGATCCACTGGCCATCAGGACTCCAACTGATACTGGTAACGGCAATCCAATGGGTGAGGTGAAGACTGTGGGTGAGGGTGCCTGTCAGCGGGTGGTAGATCCGGAGTTCATTGCGAGTTGGGCACACAGCGATCTGGTGGGAATGTGGGTTCCAGGAACTTGCGCCTTCGCCATGGTGAGCACGGATTTCACCTGTTATAGACCTGACGCTAATAGGGAAGGTAGCGCCTATTGTGGTCTGCCCGCCAGTAAGAAGAAGGGAAGAATCAGGACTCCACGATAGCGTCCCCCATGATTCAGCAAGTTGCAGGTGGGGCTGGTTGGCATCGGCGTCCCACAGGGTGAATTGTTCAGGAGTACTCATCGCCAGAAACTTCCCGTCAGGGGACCACTGGAGGGAATAGATCAACGAGCTATGGGAGTCTGGCATGGCAGTAGTCTACGAATGCACGAGGGCGGGGCCTGATTTTTAGGCGGAGCCTCGCCCTCGTCAATGGTTATGTGTCAGCCCCGACGGCGCGAGAAGGAAGATACGGCACGCTCAGCCCTCCAAGGAGCAGGAACACCCCACATGTGGCAGCCATTGCTGGTGCGAATCCATAGTGTTGAACGCCAAGTCCAGTCACTACGGGTCCGAATGCCAGCCCCGCCGCATAAGCGAAGTTATATAACGCAAATGACCCGCCCAAAGTGGGTGGCGTTGAGCGGAAACCCTGTTCGCCAATCAGAGTCGTGGTAGGCGCGAGAATAAGTGCCGATGAAACCCCTAAAAGAACCATGCCAACACAGGTGTGCCATAGGTGAGTTGAGCAGCCAATAATCAGCAATGACCCACCCGTAATAAGGACACCACTGCCGATGAGAAGTTTCGACGAATAGGTGGTCATGAGTGAGCCAACAATCGGATTGGCAATAATCGCGGCTAGAGAGGCAAGGCCAAAAAGGAGGCCAATAGTTAGAGCATTCGCTTCCAAGTGGAGAGGGAGAACCGGCTCAATTCCAGACAGGACTCCCGCGCCAATAATAATGGCCGCGACAATAGCAGGGGAGCCATTGACCTGAAAAACACTGAGAGGGCCGCCCGCATCGTCAGAAACCCGAGGAGAACCTTTAATCAGGAAAATCCGTAAGAGCCCATCAAATAGGGCTACTGCTGCGCCCACAATAAAAGGAATAGCGGTGTCAAAATGTTCGACAAGGAAACCGGATAATGGCGGGCCAATCAGAACCCCCAGCGTAATCGTTGACATGGCAATGCCCATTGACTGGCCACGTTGTTCAAAACTGGTTGTTGCAGCAATCAATGATAAAGCCGCTACCCACGACATTCCTCCCGCAATACCCTGGGCAAAACGGGCAAGAAATAATAGGGGATATGGGCCGCCTGTAGAAAAAATAAGCGTCGCTACGGCAAGGGTAATAAGCCCAATCATCAGAGGAGTTTTCGGCCCACATTTATCGACCATACGCCCAGCAAAAAAGGTCGAAATAATCATGGCAATGGCATAGGAAGAAAAGAGTAATCCCGTGGCAGCAGGGCCCTGTTCAACAACTGATGGCAATAGTGGCAGGACGGGCACAGCTAAACCGTGAATCAACATGTCAGTAAAGAGCGCTATCGAGCCAACAATCAGGGCATTCCGTGAGGAAGTAGTGCTCTCTTGGCTTGGGGTGGGTTCACTATTGTTGAGGGAGGAATTCTCCGCAGAAGGTGCGGATTGTGGTGTCGCCATTAGGCGATCCTTTCTTTATTGAGATTTAGGCGCACCCCCTTGCTAGCCCAGCAATACTGGCGCTGAGATCGTCCGGTTGGGGGAGTGCGTGAGGGCGCATTACTGCGGTGACAGTCAGGCCCTCAAGTAAAGACAATGCGAGATGGGCAATGGAATCTGCCATTGCCCCTTCAGTAGGGGAAATGCTGGAGGCAATACGGTCGTGCCAGGAATCAAGAGCAGCATTTTTCTCCGCATGAGGAAATGCTTGAGGGGCAACAACAACCGTGCATGCAGCGAGAGCGCGAAAACGCGGGTCGTTGTGAAGCAGAGTCGTATAGGTGACCAGCAGATCCTTGATATTCAGGGGTTCTGCAGCGAAAAGAAGAGAGGAGTATTCGTCCCAACCCCACGACAATGCTGCCTCAAGGAGCGCCACTTTAGAAGAAAAATGATGGTGTAAAGCTCCCCGAGTGACGCCAGCTTGGGCTGCGACGTGCTCAAATGTTGCCCCCCTCCACCCCTTCTTTTCGAAGGCAATCAGCGCCGCCTCAAGGAGCGCTAGACGCGTCCGTTCCGCGTCTTCAGCTGTCCGTCTCATACATACAAGTTAGCATGTATGTAAAAGGGGTGTCAATGGATGGGTGTTAGTGTGGGTTAGGCTCCCAGACCTATGTACGAGGGCGGGGCGCAGGCGAGCGAGAGTCAGTGTCATGACACCAAACGTGCAAACGGCGACAAAAAACCCGTTTTTTGAGCAAAAATATCGCCCCCTGCACGTTTGGTGCACAGCGGTCCGCTTCTAAGGGGAGGTTGGCAAAGTAGATCTTGCGGGCGCCACTAATGCGCCGCATCATAGTGAAAAGTATTTTTCGCGCTGGGAATGCGCACTGATGTTAAGGAGGTACTGCGATGCCGCGACCATTATCGAAGGATGAGTTGCTGCAGGCAGCTACCATGCAATATGCGAAATTGTGCGCATTGATTGAGGGGATGACTCTGGAAGAGCAAGAATCGCTCTTCGATTTTGCTGGCGATAATAAAAAGGAAGCTCATTGGGTGCGCGACACCTGTCTTCGTGACGTGCTGGTTCACCTCTATGAATGGCACAACCTCCTGGTTGAATGGATAAATTCCAATCGGAATGGAGTTGAGCGGCCTTTTCTCCCATCGCCCTATAACTGGAAAACCTATGGTGCACTCAATGATGAATTCTGCCTGTGCCATCGGGATACCGCATTGGGGCAAGCTAAAAGACTCCTTGAGTCAAGCCATGCAGAAGTGATGGGCCTGATCGATTCATTCACTAATAGTGAGCTTTTCGAGAAGGGACAATTTTCCTGGACCGGAACGACAACATTGGGTTCCTATTGTGTATCTGCAACCTCAAGCCATTATGACTGGGCAATAAAGAAAATCCGAGCACACCTGAGGAAAATTCGCACTAGGTAGGGAGTAATCTGTCATGGTGGACGGTTCTGGCGCTGACTTTCCTCTTAGTAGGCAGGCCAGCGAAGCAACCAGGCAGTTACGCGAACTCATTGCACTGAAGCGGGAGGATATAGACCTTCTTTTAGTGCGATATGCTGCGACGAATCCGCGGCTATTTGGCTCAGTTGCGCGCGGAGATGCCTCGCTGGATAGTGATATTGATATTTTGGTGGATATGGATCCCTCCGAGGGTAATATTTTATTGCGTGCAGCCGGCTTAATGGAAGAAATGCGCGAGCTTTTTCCTGGGATTGATATTGATATATTCCCGACTCAGCTTCTTCGCCGGGGAATAAGTGAGGCGGCAATAAAAGAGGCGCAGCCTTTGTGGTTGCTGGTTGGCTGCCCTCGTTAATGGTGGGTAAATGGCATGGATGCGCTGACTTTGACGACTCTTACTCTGTGGGAAATGGTCACGATTCGCCCATTCTTAACGTGTTCATGCGAAACGCCGATATGACCAGCTAAAAGGACGCAATTATTGTCCGACCTATTGAAGGTTACCCGGTATGGGAATAGAATCTTTGTGCTAAGGCTCTAACCAGGAAGGTTGTTAATGACACGCCGCGCCCTGTCCACCTTTGTCTCTACTCTTGCCCTGACCAGCATGTTCCTTACCGCTGGAGCCACTGCCATTGCAGACGATGGCGCTACAGGCGAAGAAAAACTCCCCACATCCCCGGCCCCCGCCGCCAGCGTGCCGAACTTCGGCACCACCACGCGGCCCGATGGCACTCCCATTGCTGTGGTGGTTGCCGGTGGAAATGGAGGAACGCTCAATATTGTTGACCTGAATAAAGGCACATCCACCGCCAAAGAATTCGCCCCAGTAGACACCGATATTCAAGCCTGGGGCTTTGCCACAATGAATGACGCCGATAAATCAGTTCTTATTGGCGCAGGTAAAGGTCTCTACCAATACAATCCGCGCACTGACACAGTCACTGATCTGACCAGTCACGCCTCATATAACAGCGTTAAGGGCAGCTTTAACCAGATCTGGGATATTGCTATTGACGAGTCAGGCACCGCCTATATCGCTACTTCCGCTGATGGTAGTGCCCCGATACTCACGTGGAATGCCTCCAAAGGGTGGGGAACCCTGAGTGGCGCTGCCCCCGTTGCCCAGGGCACTCAATATGCCCAAGCCATTGATTACGCGGGCGGAAAACTCTATGTTGGCACCGGACCGCAAAACCCGCGCGTCTATGAAATTGATGTCCGGAATGGCGCGAAAAAGGAAATCGCCCTGCCTGCGGTAGCTCGCGGAAATGGGACTTACCAGAATCTCGAAGTTCACGGCGGCATTCTTTATGTGCGTAACCTCGGCGAAACTGGAACAACCGCATATAACCTCAGCAATGGGCAATCAGATAACCTACGCGGCTATGTTGGGCATTTCGTGCCACGCCCAGGAAATAACTCCTCCATTTATTTCTGGCATAAAGGCGCCTCAAAGCCAGCACAAATTATCGAATACAATCCGACCACTAAAGAAAAAACAGTGGTCCTGGAAAGCGACAATATTCTTGGCCGCCTCAGCCCAGCCAGTTGGGCCACGCCCGATATTTTCGTGTCCAACGATATGAACACAGGGCAGTTGACTATTGCTCGCGGAAAAAATGTTGCTCTACACGATGACCTGGTGAAATCTTCTGGCCGAAATATTCAGGCCCTCACCGCATCGAATAATGGGAAACTCTATGCGTCATGGTACATGACCGCGCCCGGAGTCTTGCAGGTCACCCCCGGAAATACTGCGGCTTCGACCTCGTACACGATTCTGGACACTCCTTCTGCCCAAGCTGAAGGCATGGCCGCTAGGGGAGACCAGCTGGTGACCGGCCTGTACCCAGGCGGAAAAGTAGGGTTACGGTCTATCGCAGCTGCCGACGCCCCGACGCAGACAGTTTCCATTGGTGCGAGCCAGGACCGTCCCTACGCTGTGATTCCGCTGGCTGATGGGCGTTACGCTCTTGGGTCAGTCCCGGGATACGGTGACCTTGGTGGAGCCCTGACCATCTATGACCCGAAGAAGGGTGACAGCGCAGATGCTGCGCAGGTTTTCCCCTTCGAGTCCCTGAAATACGCCGACGGGGTTCCCCGTGATCTGCTGAAAGACCTGTCACCTGTGTCTTTGGCGGAGCGAGACGGCAAAATCTATATGGGTACCACCGTGCGTGGTGGACACAAGACGGTTGCCAGCCCTCAAGAAGCTTATGTCGTCGAATTTGATATGGCCAGCCAAAGCGTCACGCGTATCGTCAAAGCTTTCGAGGGTCAGGCTGCTGTCACCGCGCTAACGGTTGGTGACGATGGAGTCCTATACGGCACCACTGGGCGATACCTGTTTAAGATGGACAAGAACTACACGATTACGGGGCAAAGTATTTCCCCCGAGGGTGCAACAGCCCACAATCGTGCCGGGATTGTCTACGAGGGCGGGGAGGTTTTCGCTCTTATTGCAGGCTCTCTCTATGCGGCACCTACCTCGGATCTGAGCGCAGCAAAAGTGATTGCAGATCGAAACATTAATACCCTAGCTTTAGGGGCAGATGGTTATCTATACTATTCACGTGGCGCGGAGTTGTTCCGCAACGGGTACGCGAAGCGCTGATAGTAAGGTCTTAAGCCCCCGGGAGTGGTGCCAAACTCCGGGGGCTTAAGCATGCCATGTGGGCTCTCACCGCTGTTCGAGAGGGTTGTCGCAGCGCCTAGCGAGTCCGACGAATGATATTCCACCCATAGTGGGCAAAAAATGAAAGTTGTGTGGACACCTCGGCACTGCCTACCAACAGTCCCACCCCGGAGAGTACATTGCCGGGCTGTGGGTTCAAGCCTGTGTCCGCCGGGATCGCCATCACCATCGGCACCATTGAATCCACCTCAATGCGAATCCACTGTGCCCCCGTCATGCCGTTGGCCTGCGCATCTACGCGACGAATAATCCCGCCCACATAGGTGCGCGCGCACTCAGTCAACGGGACCTCCGGGTTCTTCACGTCAGAAACATTGAAAATTCCCATGCTGACTAGATGCCCCGCTGCAAAAATTGCAGAATCGGGCGTGTCGGTTAGCGGCTCGTAGTAGGTCTCTTCGGAATCCCAGAGAGTGCACTCGGTCATCAGAGCCGCCAAATGGTAGCGATCAAAAACCTTTGGACGCTCACCCGACCAGAAAGTCGTGAGCGGATAGAGCCCAGGGGAGTCGTCAAGGGCAGTAAAGCGCGAAAAAAGATGCCGCCCGTCGAAAAGGTTGACAACAACGAGGCCGGGGCGAATCATTTCTACCTCGCAGCGGAAGTCCCCAGCAACCCCGTCAATATGGGGATAAAACTGCCTGCGCCCATCCTTGAGCTCCACACCACAGATCTGCGCACCGGAAGAATCGCTAAAACGCGTAACTGTGCGGACTCCTTTAATGCGCGATGGTATCCACTGCGCTTGGCAGGCGGCCAGCGTGTCCTCGATGGCTAACTCTGAGTCAAAAGAAAAGCCGATAGAGTCAAATGTGGCAAGTGACATGGGAAAAAGTCTAAATGGGACAGGTAGGCGTCAGGGCGTGTGATGGGAGATAATCTGTGAGGTGAAAAGGGTTCTTTATGGGTGCGGGCTGATGCTAATGATGGCATCGACATGGTCGGGGCTTGGAACAGCGCGCGCCCTCGAAATAGGCCACCCTTCCCTTAATATACTCGGCAATGTCGCACTGATTCTTGGGGCTCTCCTTTGTGTGGTGGGATTATGTGTTGGGAGAAGAAAAAGACCGAAGAGCCGCTGGGAGAAAGACGAGGAAAAGTGGTGGCAGCGTGTGGACTTAGCGAAGATACTCGGGCGGAAGAAAATGTGGTTGGAATGGGGAATTTCTGTCTTGCTGATCGTTATCTCAGTGCCAGTATCCCTTTTTCTTTTCGGGATGCGACCATTTCCTGCAACCGATCTTGGCTTAACTGTGCCCGAGGGGATTAGCCATCAAGAATCAGCGAATTTCATTACTTTATCGCCGGAGGAGCCATCATCTCGTGGCTTTATTTTCTATCCTGGCGGAAAAATTGACCCACAATCGTATATCAATATTCTCGGTCGTGTCGGACAGGAATGTCAGTGCCATATTTTTATTGTCAAGCCGCCCTTTAATATTGCCATTTTCGCTAATAGAGCGGTAGATGAGATTATTGACACCCATCCTCACGTCAATCATTGGTCATTGGGCGGGCACTCTTTAGGTGGGGTCGTTGCAGCATATAATAGCGGCTTTATTTCTCATGAGGGTGCATTGGTTTTATGGGCGTCCTATCCAAATAAACCCGTGGTTAAAAAAGGTATTACTATGCTAGCGATTTACGGTGAATTAGATGATCGTGTCACAAAAGAAGATATTGCCAATGCAGAAAAATACTATCCGGCAGATGCCGAGATTGCATATATTCAGGACGCGGATCATGAGTCCTTCGGGAATTACTACGCGACTCTCCCTGTAGACATCACCGATGCCTCAGAAAAATCTGAACAGGAGGAGATTGTGAAAAGGACAGCCGATATTTTGCGTGGGGATGACGCCCAGTCCGTCTCCGATTAACGAGGGTAGGGCGCTTGCGGGTGAAACTCCAGGCTAGTCTATGGTCACACTGACTTCTGTCGCTGCTGCTATTGCGCGATCCTGAGCCAGCCCGGCATTTTCTCCCCTCGCGCTAATATTGCCAATCCGTGAACGATAGGTGCCAATATCGCTAATAGTGTCTCCGAGATCTTTCGATGCATGCCACTGTGGATTGCCAGGATAGGCTCGAAGCTTTTCTAGGCCATGTATTGCCCGGAGTATGCCAGGTTTTTCTGCGTATACACTGACGTGGCTAAATCCTCCTGTCACAGTGCGCTGTGGCGGAAGACTAATGGGAACACCAAGAGCGTGTTCGACGGCCATCCGATAGGGGTCGTAATTGGTGGTAGCAAGTACTCCGGGAGTAATGAGTGCCCCTGCCATCCGGCAATTGATTTCTACCAATTCATAGCCGTGTGCTGTCCCGATAAACTCAATATGTGCCTGTCCGAAAGTATAATCAAGGGCTTCGGTAATGGTGCGTGCCCAGTGTTCTACCTGTTTTTCCCACTCGCTATTTGCGGCCCACGGGAAGGATTTCACAGTCTCCGTAAAATAGGGGCGCCCTGACAGAATCCGATTCGTCAGCCCAAAGAAGTAGAATTGGCTACTATCCCGCCATATTTCTGCCGAATAGAGGGGGCCGAAATGGAAGGGCTGTTGCAGGCACTCCTGCGGTGAAAACGTCCCCTGCGCAATTAGATCATCGAATTCTTCTTGGCTGTGCACCAATATGACACCGATTTTCCCTGTGCCGCCGCGGGGCTTGATAATTCTTGGCCACCCCTGCCTAGAAGATATAAGGCCACACTGTTCAAGGCGCTCCTGAACATACTTTTTATCACGAAGGCGGCGAAGAGTATCCGCTGGGGCAAATTGCGGAAAAGCGAATTCGTCCCGAAGTTCGGCGGCAACAATACCCCAGGTATCTGTCACGCTAAAAACCTGCGCGATCTCCTGACGATGCCGCTCAATATAGTCGCGAATCGCATTATGATCTCGCGTGGGGAATTGGACGACTTGCGCAGCACTGGTGCGACCGTAAAGGCTCGGGTCCTCCGCCAAGACAACCAGCGCATAACCGTACTCGGCAGCCACAGTGGCCATCCGCTCGACTTCTGACATAGCCTCAATCGCCAGCAGTATTCGTTGCTGATTCACGTGGCACTCCTCCTTAAAAGGCTCGCAGTGACAAGGGGCGCCCCGGCCTCGTCAATGCAGGAAAGACGCACCCTAGGACTGAGGGGAATCACCCGCCTGCTGCGACTGCCCACTGGAATGGGGCGCATGCACACTCGATTGCGGGGCATCCCCCTGGGCGTGCGCGTAGATCCCGACATTCCAATCCAACCACTGGGCAATCCCGAAGGAAATAATCCACCCCGCAACAACAACGACAGCGAAACCCATTGCCTGGAAAGTCGCGGTGCTAAACGAAAGAACAGGAGGTTCCTCATTGTCGGGTGGTGGTGCTATGTCAGGTGCGCCAGTGGAATCCATACCGATAAAATAGTCGATAGTCTGCGCATGTGTCAGGGGTTTCGCAGGGCATTTGCCTACTCTTTCGCGGCTTCGTTACTGGCAGCCCACCCAGCAATATCTCCTTTATTGATTGCCAGCGCAATCAAATCAGGAAATGCATCCGGCGTACATGCAAAAGCGGGAATGCCCAGGGCCGCTAATTGAGCGCCCACTTCCTTATCGTAACTGGGTTTACCATCGTCACTGAGAGCGAGAAGCGTAATAACCTGAACGCCCTGTTGCTGGAATTTCGCTAAGCGCCGCACCATTTGAGGCCGATCAGAATCATAAAGATCAGAAATCAGGACCATCACAGTTTCCCGTGGACGCTCCACTAAAGGCTCGCAATACGCTAAAGCGCGTGATGTATCTGTACCGCCACCTAATTGGGTGCCGAAAATTAGATCAACAGGATCCGATAACTTCTCCGAAAGATCAACAACAGCCGTATCATAGGCAATAAAACGTGTGCGCAGAGCAGAAATAGACGCGAGGACGGAGGAAAAAATTGACGCATAAACAACAGAGCTAGCCATTGACCCAGATTGGTCTACGACCAGAATAATATCCCTTTCAAATCCGGAACTTGCTCGACCGTACCCGACAAGTTTCTCCGGGATAACCGTGTTTTTCTCCGGAATATAGTTCGCTAAATTCGCGGCAATCGTCCGATTCCAATTAATATCCCCCGGACGGGGACGATTGGTCCGTAAAGACCGCCGTAAAGCCCCGCGAACACTTTGCCGAAGATGATCTTCGAGACGATTTTTGACCTCCTCGACAACGCGATTCACCACTTGGCGAGCAGTATTTTTTGCTGTCGCAGACATGACGTTACTTAACGACGCTAAAGTCGCCACCATATGCACGTCAGGTTCAATAGTGTCCAGCATTTCCGGCTCTAAAAGAAGGTGCCGCAAACCTAAACGCTCAATTGCGTCATTTTGCATGACCTGGACAATGCGCGACGGAAAATACGTGCGAATATCACCCAACCATCGCGCTACTTTAGGCGCAGAAGCCCCTAAACTGCCTGTGGATTTCTTCCCAGAAGAATCGCCACCAGTATTCCGGTCATAGAGCGCTGCCAAAGCAGCATCAATAGCAGCATCCTGACTACTTAACGCCGGGCTAGTGCCACCCGCTAAATCAGGTGACTGACCAAGAAGAAGCCGCCACCTCCGATCACGTTCACTTAAAGGAGCCTGTGAAATAGCCTCATTCATTGGGCCGCCTCCACAATTCGATCGATTGTTGCCATTGCTGCACTCACCACAGATAAATCCACAGTGTCATCATTATCGGCCCCGCCCTCGTCACTATCGAGATTCTTGACCTTTGTCGCTATTGAGCGTCGTTCGGGAATATCCCAATCCCCGAAAGCACGCCTCAATGGCGGCAAAACAGAAAGGAAATGCTCCTCTGATAAGCCAATAACCCACTGGTCGAGAACCCGGAGGAGACCAGGCGAATGAATCAGTAGCAGGGCTGAACCCGTTAATAATCCTTCAGCCCATAAAGCTTGATCCGCTGGAGAATGTCCACCGGATAAGAAAAGTGACATGCGTTGACGCAGATTGTCGCTATCAATCCGGCCGGCATTACTGAGAATACGGACAAAACGACCCGCAATATGCGGAGGAATATTCCGCTTGCGGGAGACGCGATCCACAGTCGGATACCAGCGATCGTGAATGGCATTATCAAGCAGCGACATGACTGACTCTACGGAATTAATATGCCTGAGCATATTTACCGCTTCCTCATCAGAAATGCCACTTAAAGCCGGATATAATCCCACGCAAATACGTTCAATGAGGGAAGAAATAATATGCCCTAAATGCTCCGCATTTGTTCTCCGCACATCCCCATAACGCTGGGCGCGCACCAAATCAGGCAAAGCCCGCAATAACTGGCTGACATCATGTGTTTGCGCAGCGCGCTCATCCAATAAACCTAAAAGGGTGTCCAACGCTTCTGGCAAATGCGCAAGAAGGGAGCGTCGCACCCCGGCAGTCACATCCGCCAAGGTGTCCGTCGCATCCAATAAACGTGCCGTCGCCGCGCTGGCTACAGTTGTTCCCCAACGGGAAGCCTCGACAACATTAATGGCCAGCTCTGGCTCCCACCGCAAACGCCACTCTTCTTTAAAGGTGCCCGTCGAGGACGCATTCCCTGGCACACCCCAATACACATCAAGAATGGCCAAACGCCGCAAAAAATGCGAACGCTGAAGATCTAAGTCTTTACGCAGGTCCAAGGTGAGGGTTTTTTCGGACGCCTGCTGTTTCACACGCAGGGTCTTGGCTTGCGCTGTCATATCCGTTTCAAAAGGCGTGCGCGGAACCTCATCAGGCACAGCGCCCAAAAGGTCACCCACCACGGCCTCACGTGTCACTAGGTCCAAGGCAAGATCGCTGCCTTCACACAGAACCGCTAGCGTCGATTCCTGAATTTCAGACAGACCCGGGTGGGGGCGTCCGCGCACAGCTGCCAAAGTCTGGGCAAGACGCACCCCCTCAATGACATGTGCCGACGAGGTTGGCAGATCATTGTCCCGCAAAACCTTGCCCACATGCGTAAACCAGCGTTCAATAGGGTGGTCAGGAGCAGTAAAAAGGTGGTGGTACCAGCCGGGTGAGGCAACGCCCGCCCCGTAGCCACGCGCTTGCGAGAGACGCCCATGCGACCACGGTACCCACGTGATCTGGGTTTTTAGTTTGGGTAGGCCTTTGAGGAGGGCATTATCAGCGCTGGCCGCCACTTTCTTTTGCAAAGCGGGCACATGATACGCCCCGCACACGACAGCGATTCGCTCAAAGGAGCGGGCCAGTGGCCGCAGAATCTTCCGCATATGGGCTTCGCGCAGAAGCGTCTGCGGATCATCTTCATGGTCTTCACGCACAGCCGTCATCGCTTCAGCAATGGCGTCAAAAATCTCGAAGGCAGATTCCTCTGACGAGGCCGGGGCACGCTGCGCTCGTGACGCACGCTGTTCCACCAGGTCCTCCCACCAGGTTTCCGGGTCATCATGACCTGCGGCGCGGGCGAGAAGAGTAATCGGGTCTGCAGGTGGGGTAGTGGGATCCGCGAGTGTTGAGGGGCCAGTTACAGCGGATGCACTGTCACTGGTGGGAGCAGCCCCGCCCTCGTCACTAGTGTCTGCGCTGACCTCACCACCAGAGTCTGCCCCGGAAGCGCCGTCTACACTTTCTTCTTCTTGCCGACTGCATGCTAAGGAAAGAGACGTCGGCAGGTCCATAAAACGGACCTCGCGCCCCTGCGACAGCGCCCAATCCATCGCCTGCCATTCCGGCGAAAAAATAGCGAAAGGCCAAAATGCACTGCGCCTGGGATTGCCCACCTCCCAGGCTGAAAGAGCAATAGGAGGAGTCAGTCCAGCGCAATGGACCATCAGCGGATCCGCGTCAGCTGGCCCTTCAATCACCACAATCTCAGGATCGAACTCCTGCAGTGCCGCCACAAGCGAACGTGCAGACCCCGGCCCGTGGTGCCGAATCCCAAAAACACGTGTCTGGCTCACAATACCGCCTGCTGGCATGCGTCGTAGAACTCTGACCAGTCATCACGATCATGGACGACAGTGTGCACATACTCTTCCCAAATAGCCCGATCAGCAACCGGATCTTTGACCACCGCCCCGACAATGCCCGCAGCAATATCTGCAGGACGCAAAATACCGTCCCCAAAGTGAGCAGCAAGAGCAAGACCACCGGTCACCACTGAAATCGCTTCCGCGGCACTCAGCGTTGACGACGGTGACTTCACTGACGTCTGCTGATCCTCCGTGCGCCCTTGACGCAACTCCCGGAAAATTGTTACGACCCGGCGGATTTCCGTCATCGCATGGGAAGTATCAGGAAGCTGCAGCGAGGCACCCAACTCAGCAACCCGCTTGGTGACAATGGCCAGTTCTTCTTCAGCTGAGGCGGGCAACGGCAAAACCACCGTATTAAAACGTCGCCGCAAAGCCGCAGAAATATCATTCACGCCTCGGTCACGATCATTTGCCGTGGCAATCACATTAAAACCAGGGCGCGCCTGAACTTCGATCCCTAACTCCGGCACGGGCAGGGTCTTTTCTGAAAGGACAGTAATCATGCCGTCCTGGACATCAGAAGGCATACGGGTGAGTTCTTCAACGCGAGCAATCGCGCCTTTTTCCATTGCCGTCATAATCGGTGAGGGAACAAGAGCGGCAGCGGAGGGGCCTTCAGCTAAAAGACGTGCATAATTCCAGCCATAACGCACCGCTTCTTCAGTAGTGCCCGCAGTGCCCTGAATAAGAAGAGTCGAATTTCCGGACACTGCCGCCGATAAATGTTCTGACACCCAGGATTTCGCTGTTCCTGGAACGCCTAATAACAGCAGAGCGCGATCGGTCGCTAAAGTTGCGACGGCCACTTCAATAAGGCGACGATTGCCCACATATTTCGGGGAAATGACCGTCCCATCAGGTAATGTCGTACCCATCAGGTATTCGACGACAGCCCACGGAGACAGGGCCCAGTTTTCTGGACGTGGGCGAGAATCAATAGCCTGTAGTGCTTTTAATTCGCTGCTAAATGCCTGTTCAGCGTGAGGGCGAAGAATCGACTGGGACATTGAGTGTGCTCCTTAGAGAGAAAGGGATTGGTGGATTTGCTGGCGAATATGGATAATGGTGAGGGCTTGCCCTGCCGTATATCCTCCCTGCAGTGCAACGGATAAACGGGTGCTGATTTCCTCGCTGACCGAGATATCGCAATAGGTGGTGAGAAAAAGGGTGAGATCATGTAGATAAAAGGAATACCCCTTGTAATCTACGTGTTCTATATAGGTCATAATTGTCCGTGACAATTCGGCGCTTAGAGACCTGTCAGGCTGTGCAAGTAATATCTTGAACGCATCCCACACTGCACCGAATTCACGGGAAGAAAGGAAGGAAAGCAGGGCATCAACCATTTCCTTCTCAGGTAAAATGGCAGCCAATTCACCCAGGGGAAGAAACTGTAATAGGGTGCGCGCTGCATTATGGTCTTTCCAACGGATAATAGAAGTGGCAAATGCCCTTCCCAAATTCGTGGGATGCCCTTCAATAATCGTGTCGAGGGCCAGAGCCTTCACGTCCAAACCAATCTCGCTCAGACGGTGAGGGGGAATAAGCTCTACGATCTTATTGATTCTCTCGTAGGGCCGTTGGGCACTCTCCAACATGGTCCACCCCAATGGATCTGTTGTCCGCGAAGGCATCTCCGGCGGGTAGACCGTCAACGAGCCGGGATATTTCAGTGCATCGCGAAAACTCTCGCGCGCAATCTCTATTGCACGGTCGATATAAGCGCTTTGATCGACAAGAGCTAATAATTCACCGGCTCCTTTGCGGACACTCTGTTTCCTGTCGTGAACCGCCAGCATTAATACGGGCTCATCCTCAGGTGACAGACAATCACGCAGAGTCGCAATATACTCTTCGCGATTCTTATCGCGCTTATGGAGGGCAGAGGCAATATACTCTCGTGCCTTTTCAGGTTCGCTCGCATGTAGATCTTTCAGGAACGACACGCGGCGCTGTACAGAATCTGACTCCCAATCGGCCGCTGTGGGCAGCTCCAGAGCGACATCGAAAAATCCTGGCTGTGTCACCTCAATAAACCACCGCCCTCGCGCGCCCACAACGCGGGACAAACGCTCAGCAAAATCCCTTTTCTGAGCACGCGAGGCATTCTTATTAAGGTGAGTGAGCTCTGGAATAAGCTCAGTGGGAAGGGCAAGATGACATTCTTCTAAAAGGCGAAATGCTTCCCGAATAAGTGTATCTTTAGTGGGAGAACTCTGGGCAAAAATATGCCGGAATGCGGAGGTAAAAGCAGTGGGAGCTGACTCTACTTCCTGTGATGGTGCCTCCTGTATGGGGGCAATATCGTAGAAAGTAAAAGCGACTTGGTCAGCAACCGCAAGCCGTGCCGCATCAATAAGAATAGACTCCGGGCCGCCAATAAGGGCCGAATTCATCACCTGAGTCGAATTCATTTGCTGAACACCTGACCATCACTAAGAAAAGACAATGCGTGGATGTGGATTGTGCGTTGTGGTTCGATAATGGTCTGCGGTGTCCCGAAAATAGTCAGAGGCGACGTGCCCGCCCGGGCGAGAATTCTTTCCGCCCCATCAGATAATCGCACGCACTGGCCGCAGTTCATATAGACACCACCATTTGCGTAGGTCAGCATGCCGTGAAGAGCCATTGGCCACCGCTCTAGCCAGGGATCAGCGCCTAAAGCGGTGGCATATTCGGCGCGCGCCGTATCAATATCCACCCCGCGAAAATCCCATCCTGACGTTGGAGTCAGGTCGCTATAGCGGGTGCCCACAATGGCGCGCAGAGGAAGAGCTCCAGGATAAAAATGCAGATCCGCATCAAGAGTATTCGCAGTTGGCAGGTCGGTGGGAAGGGCAGCCCCCGCATGGGCGAAATGTAAAACCAGTGCCCACCGCCCAGTGTTTTGCCCTAACAGCCAGGTACGCCGTGTCGTTAACTGCTGTTCCTTTGACTCCTCAGAGCCAAGAATGACCCACTGGTCGCGCACAGCAGGGCTTTCCATCACCTGTTCATTCGGCATAGGGAACCCAATATGGGCGCGTACTGTAGCTAGCAGATCCGCGGGGAGTTTATCTCGGCCTGCCCACGCCTGAGCTAAAAGGTGCAGCCGCCCATACTCGTGCGTCACCACCGTCGGCCAATCCGCAACAGTAGAGACCGTTGAGGCTAGCTTCCGAAGGCGCCCCGCCACACCAGGTGCCTGCGCATCGACCATGCGGGCCGCCATACGTCGTAGATTTTCAGCCCGGTCAGCCGAGTTGCTGGCCAGTCCCTCACGAATCTGGTCAATGAGGAAACGATCCAGATCATTCAGACCGGCGCCCACCCACTCTTCCCGCTGAGCGGCACGCTTGTCCGATGCCGCCACAGAAGCAGCGCTTTTCTCGCCGCCAGAGGCAGCATTCGCTGCTTTAGCGGCAGCTTTTTCAGCGCGCTCGGCCCGCCCTCGTGCCCACTCCTGAGCAAACTCAGCAATAGCGTCACTGTCAGCAATGTGCCCCTGCGACCACAGCATCAATAACGCAAGCGCGTGTTTACAGGGGAATTTGCGTGAGGGACAAGAACATTTATATGCCGGGCCAGAGGTATCTACACTGACTTGGTAGGGCTTTTTCCCACTACCCTGACATAATCCCCATAACAGGGCATCGTGAACACCCACGTCAGTCCATGAATGCGGGGCCGCCAATTTCAGGGCGGCTTTCATCGACGACGTGTCCGGCGCAACTTCCGCCACGCGCTCACTGCTCCAGGTTGGTCCCATAGTCACTGAGAATAGGTCAGGCCACCCACATCTGCGCGACGAATGGGCGCACACCTGCAAAAAAGGGGGGGCAGCGCGGCCCCTGGCCCCTTAAGAAAGTTACCGAAAGGTAGGGGAGTTAACAGGGATATTGCCCCGCACGGCCGCGGTGGTGCGGGACAATAGGGGAGTGCCTATGTCATCAGCCGAAGCGCCCATTTCCCTCAATCCTTTACGGCTGAATAAAGCGCCTGCGTCACTCCATATTGCAATGGCATTAATTGCCATTGTCACTATTTCACCGTCAATGCGTACTGGCGCCACCACTATTGGGCCGTTAATGGACGATATTACGCGCGCTTTCGGTACTGGCGCGTGGGCGGCAGGACTTCTTGCCGCATTGCCGTGCCTGACTTTTGCGATATTCGGTTTGTGCGCGGTTCCTTTAGCTCAGAAAATAGGCTTGAGTGGGGCAATAGCTATTTCCGCTGGCATTTCTGTCATTGGTTTAGCTGCGCGTCCTTTTGCCCCAGAAATCTGGTCTTTTTTGGCGCTTTCCGCCTGCGCAATGGTGGGGCCAGCGGTCGGTAATGTTCTTGTGCCCGCATGGATTAAAGAATATGCGCCTTTCCGGGCAGTTCTTTTACTGTCTGTTTTTGGCACGATTATGCCTATTGGCGCAACGATGGGTGCTGCAGTTTCGGTGCCGCTAACTCACGTTGTGGGTTCGTGGCACATATCTTTAGCATTATGGGCGATTCCTGCAGCCCTTCCATTAGTGGTCTGGACTTTCCTGGCACTTCGAATAGGCGTGGATCGTCCCTCCCGTCATCCGGGTGGCCACAATGGTGGGGATCATGCGAATGCTTCCGTTGTCCGTCGTTCTTTATGGCATGCACCAACGGCTGTTTTACTGACCTGTCTATTTGGGACCCAGTCAGCAAATGCCTATGTGCAAATGGGGTTTCTTCCACAGGTACTTGTCTCGCAAGGATATGACGCACAAACCGCGGGGGCGCTGGCATCATTAGTGAATGCTCCCGGTATTCTTGGCGGCTTAATTATGCCACTCGTTGTCGCTAAGGCACGTCACCTGCCGTTGATTGGTTTGTCTTTCGGAGTGATTACCGCCGCGGGGTGGATTGGTTTGAATCTTGCCCCACAAATCGCGGTGCTGTGGGCATTCCTTTTGGGGTTGGGTGGTTTTTGTTTCCCGATGATTATTGCCCTCCTTCCTGCGCGGACACGGAGTGCGGAAATGACTGCTCGTTTATCGGGAATGGTGCAGCCGTGGGGGTATGTTTTTGCCGCATTTGGGCCAGTGATTATTGGTGTTGTTCTCGATATGACAGGGTCGATGTCAACGATTTTGTGGCTAATGACAGCATCGGCAGGAATAATGATGGTTCTGGCGTATTTTGCTGCCCGCCCAACGGTGGTCGATGATGAAGTGGCAGGGGTCTCTGCCCCCGCCTGAGTTCGCTATTTACGAGGGCGGGGCCGATTCTCGTAATGCCGTTACCTGTGCCTCAATCAGCCTTTGGAGCTCTTCTTCGGCGGGGGTAATCTCAAAGACGGGGTGCGCTAAAGACCATATCGGCTCAAGGTCAGGCTGAGAATATTCTTCGTCAGACAAGCCCTTGTGAATAATCCACTGGGCAACGCGCTGGGCCAGGGCAGCAATATCTGGGTGCCCAACCGGTAATTCGAGAACCCTTTCCTCTTCGAAGAGAATCGCCATATATTCCTCGTCGTCAAGGACACTTTCCATCAGGGGGATATGTTTCTCGGCGAACTCGGGTAGGAGAATACAGAGCAGAACCCACCCTTCCGTCCATGTGCGAATGTAGTCTTTCCTAAAACCAAGTTCTTTGAGGCGCGAGTGGAGGCGACGTAACATTTCCGGTAGAAATGCACCTTCCTGATCGCGCCTGAGTTCTTGAAGGCGAGAACGTGTATGGATCAGCTCTGTAATACGGGCGTCAAGATCCTTCTCAATAGCGTCTAATTCCGCCTCCATTGAACACTGAGGGTCACGAAGGAGAGCAGTGATTTTTCCCAGGGATACCCCCGCTTCAGACAGGACTTTAATCCGCTGTAGTGTCAATACCGCGTGTCCGTCATATTCGCGATGACCCAAGGAATTCCGGCTAGGCTCAGGCAATAAACCAATCCGGTGATAGTGACGGATGGCTTTCACAGTCACCCCCACATAATTCGCGAGTTGACTAATGCTGAGCATGATCCTCCTCGGCAAGCAGCTGATCGACAATAGCGCTGTTATCGCCCTCTGATAAGGACTCCAAGTGGTGTTTCATACCGGGTGCCCCAAAGGCTACACACATCATGACCAGCCATAATGCCCCAAACACCCAGGAGGCAGTCTCAATATTCACCACACCAATAACCGCTGTAATGAGTCCCAACCCAATTGGGGCAGCGACTTGTCCAACAGTGGACATGACGGCAAATGCGCGGCCACGAGATTCCTCTGGAATATCAGCAGTAAAGACCACAGTCATGAGGGGATTAGAAATACCAGAGCCAATGCCACCCAGGACCATTCCTAGACCAATCCACCAAAAACCTGCTAAGGGGGCAATCGCGACTCCCATTCCAAGGAAAAGAAGCAGAGAAATAGTCCACGCACCCCAGTGGCGACCTTTAAAGAGGATGCCGTAGACCACAGACCCCACAGTAAAGCCAACAGCATATAGAGAAACGCTATACCCAGTGAGTTCTCCCGCTCCAATACTCGAGAAATAGGCGGGCAGAATAATGCCGAGAAGGGGCGCCACCAGCATTCCACTACCAGCAAAAATCAGGAGGAATGCCCGTAAGGGGACAGAGGCCCACACCAAACTAAAGCCATTAAGTGCTGAAGTAAAACCGGGGGCTTCCTCAGTGGATTCTTCTATGGAATCTGGTGCCACCCGCATAAGGGCTGTAAAAATTGCGGCCACAGCGGAACAGGCCGCAGTAATCCACAAAACAGAACTCGATGGCAAAAGCACCCATAAAATGCCACCCAATGCCGGCCCAAGAAGAAGAGAAATACCCTGAATGGCCCCAGCCTGTGAACTGACAGTTTCCACCGAGGTTTCACTGGTCCGAGCCACATTAGCAATCAACGTATTACGGGCTGTTTGTCCGGGGCCATCAAAAAGCGCTCCTAACACCCCTAAGATAATAAAGGCGCCCAGTGAAAGCCCTAATGTCATATCGACAATGACAAGCCCAGCAACAGATAAAGCGGACCCGATATCAGAAAAGACGGACATTCGCTGTCGGCCGACTTTATCAATCAGCCACCCACCAATAATGGTCGCCCCAATACCCGGCAAGGCACTGACTGTCGCCACTATTCCTGCCATTGCAGGATCTCCAGTTTTCTGTAAGACAAGCAACGGCAGAACAACGCCAATAATCGAGTTTCCGATAAGAGAGGTTACTTCACCAGCTAAAAAGTAAAAGAGGGGTCGCTTCATATCTCCAGTTAAATGGGTTGACCTAGGGTCAACGCAAGATAGCCAGCCGTGATGTGACAGGTGCCATGGGTGCAGCCCTCAGTGCGGAATTTGTGCTCCGCCCTCGCCAATAAAAGAAAAGCCGGAACCGCCCAATAGAACGGTTCCGGCCTGCGAAAATGGCTCAGTGCTCGTCGTAGTGCTCGCCATGGGCAGCGTGACGGTGGCCATCGTGGACGTAATCCACGTGATCGCCGTGCTCTACAGTCTCGTGACCGCAGCCTTCGCCATGCTCGTGCTCTTCTTTAGTGTGCTCTGCGACCGCTTCATGTTCATCATAGTGATCGCCGTGGAGCGCGTGGTGGTGAGTGCCGTGAACATAGTCCACATGGTCGCCGTGTTGGATTGCTTCGTGGCCACAGCCTTCGCCATGCTCGTGGTCAGCAATGGTGTGTTCGGCGTGGATATCTTTTTCAGTCATGAGAGTGTCCTTCAGTGACGTGGGTAAAGGCGTCGTTGACGACGTGAGCAACGTGATGATCAGCAAGGGAATACACAACCTCTTTTCCGTGACGTGTCCCCACCACAAGGTGGATGTCACGCAGGGTCCGCAAGTGTTGCGATACCAGCGGTTGTGACAGGCCGGTGGCGTGCGCAATGCCACCGACAGTGAGTTCCTGATCATTAAGGAGGCACAGGATTTCAAGGCGGGCCTCATTTCCGAGGGCCTTAAAAAGCCTGGCGACGTCATGCGCTCCTTCTCGTGTACTCACGGGATCTAGTAAAGCAGACATATCAGGAAATAGCAATATGTGCATATGTTGGGAATGCTTCCCATTTGCTTTCTCAACGAGGGCGGGGCGTGGCTAGCTGAAATATCGCTGCCCGACACCAAACGTGCACAGGGCGACAAAAAAGCCGATTTTCGGGCAGAAATGTCGCCCTCTGCCCGTTTGGTGCACAGCATTAAAACTGCGGCACCCCAGGGTAAACGCCAGTGCCGCCAGCCCCATTGGGGACTGGCGGCACTGGCAATGGCGCTTTTACGCCCGCGCTATTTAGGCATCTGCTGCCTGAGCAGCGACTTGACGGGCGGCAACAGCGCAGCGTTCGCGAAGAATACGCACCAAAGCAGCTGAGGCATCCGGGTGAGAGTCAATCCACTCGGCTCCACGTGCGGGAAGATCAACGCCAGAGGCATATCCTGCCAGATCTGAGGGGAACATGAGGGTCACAATATCCTCGGCAGTGTGGAAGGTATTGGCCTGCCACACCTCTTCAAGAGAAGCAAAGTAGTCCTCAACAAAGCGGAGATATTCCTGAGGAGCCACGCGAGCCTGCGCCCAAAAACCTGAGACCATGGCCCAGCGCGTGTCATTGGGAATAGAGGTGTCGCGAATAATCGCATTCCACGTCTTTTCCTTACCGCCTGGATCTGGCAAGGCCGCCCGGGCCGCAGCCGCATTTTGCCGGCCAGTCATCGTGGCATCGTCAGCTTCGAGTGCAGCAATATCCTTTTCGCTGGCTGCCCCGCCGCGCACCAGGTTAAAGAGCAACACCCACTGCAGATCAATATCGACATCGAGACCTTCGAGGGTTTCGCTGCCATCGAGGAAGGCAGATAGCACTTCAAAGTGTGCGGGTGTGCTGGCGTTGCGTGCCGCAGCGCGCAAGAACATTTGCTGTTGATCGGACCCGGCGGCAGCCGTGCGAGCAAGAAGCAGAAGCTTACTGCCCACCTGCTCTTGCCGGTCAGTGCGCTTTTCAGGAGCAACGAAAGTGCGGACCGCCTCGTCAATATGACGCAGGGTCAGCGTCAACATCGGCATATTGGTTTCAATCGACACTGCAGATAGCGCCAAATCCAAATAGTCCGACGCCGCCATCTCACCGTCACGGGTCATATCCCACGCGGTAGACATGACAACTCCGCGTGTCAGTGAGTCAGCGAACTTCGTAATATTGGCTGAGGCAAAAGCTAAGGAATCCTCATCAAGGCGCACCTTGGCATAGGCCAAATCACCGTCATTCACTAAAAGGAAATCGGGGCGTGGGTGCCCAACGAAAGAGGGGATTTCCGTCAGGTAGCCATCAATATCGAGTTCTTCATGGAGAACGCGCACCAGGGTGTCATCCTCATTTAAGGAATATCCTGCAACAGCCAGACGGTGAGGGCGCAGTGACGAGCCCGGTGAGAACGAGGATTGCTCAACGGCAACGCGAGTCAGCGTCCCATCCGCATCCGTTTCAATAATGGGCCGCAGTAGGGTGACGCCTGCTTCTTCCAGCCACACCTTTGACCACGCCGAAAGGTCACGTCCTGAAGCCTTCTCCAATTCGCCCAACAAATCAGCCAAGGTCGCATTGGAATAGGAGTGCGCCGTCAAATAGGCGTGGAGGCCAGCGAAGAAATGCTCACGCCCAACATAGCTGACTAATTGGCGCAAAACAGAGGCACCCTTGGCATAGGTAATGCCATCAAAATTCACTTCCACATCAGCCAGATCACGGATTTCGGCCATAATCGGGTGAGTGGTGGGCATTTGATCCTGTTTGAGACCCCAGTCTTTACGGAGCATAAAGCCAGTCCACGCTTCGGTGTACTGGGTTGCTTCGCTTAACGCCAAATGGCTCATAAACTCGGCGAAAGACTCATTGAGCCACAGATCATTCCACCATTTCATGGTGACCAGGTCACCAAACCACATGTGGGCGAGTTCGTGAAGAATCGTATTGGCGCGGGTCTCTAAATCTGCCTCTGTGGGGCGGCTGCGATACACATATCCATCACGGAAAGTCACGCAACCAGCATTTTCCATAGCTCCCGCATTGTATTCGGGAACAAAAATCTGGTCGTACTTTGTAAAGGGGTAGGGAATACCGTATTGGGCCTCAAAGAAAGCAAATCCCTGCCGGGTAATATCCAAAATACGATCGACATCGAGGTGTTCACGCAATGAGGCGCGGCAATACACGCCCAGCGGAATAGTACGGCCATCAGAACTGGTCAATGATGACGTTTCGCCTTCATAAGGACCAGCGACAATCGCCGTAATATAGGTGGACATGACTTCGGTTGTGTCAAAGGCATAGGTCCATGCATCTCCCGCTTTAGTGGGGGAGGGGGTGGGGGCATTAGAAAATACGGTCCACCCGGCTGGAACAGTCACCGTAAAACGGAATGTGGCTTTCAGATCGGGCTGCTCAAAACTGGTATATACACGCCGAGCGTCGGGCACCTCAAATTGTGAGTAGCAATAGGCTTTGCCATCCGCAGGATCGACAAAACGATGCAGGCCTTCACCGGTATGCATATAGTCGCAATCAGCATCAACAATCAGCGTATTGTGCTGCGCCAGATCCCGTAATTCAATACGATGATCCTGATGGGCTCCGACACCAATCTCATTCCCATTGAGGGTAATTGAGCGGACATTATTCGACACTAAATCGGCAAATGTCGATGCCCCTGGTGTGGCGTCAAAAGTGACGGTGGTGAGCGAAGAGAAGGTTTCATCGCCAGTGGTTAAATCAAGGACCACGTCGTAGTGGGAAACGGAGACCACTTCTGAGCGTGCAATCGCCTCGTCACGGGTAAGGTTTAGTCCCGGCATCGGTCACCTTTCATCGGTTGAATTGGTGGCTGCCACCGTGGGTGGTGGCCTCACAGCGCTAGTGTCCCATGCGCACAGCGAAACCATCGAATCGCACCGCGGGCAGGGAAGATCTGGGGCCTTTCCCATAGCAGGTAACGAGGGCGCAGGCCCGCCCTCGTTAAAGAACTCCCACTGTCTTCCCTGCCGCAGCAGCGCAAGTATTAGGCCCAAATGCGCACGCGCTCGTGCGGCGCAATCCACAGGGCGTCGCCAGGAGCAAGATCCCAGGCATCGGCAAAAGCATCCATATTTGCCAGCACCTGATTACACCGGAACTCGGCTGGTGAGTGCGGGTCAATCGCCAACATTTGCTTGGCAAACTCTAGGCGAGCTTTCGTCCGCCATACCCTGGCCCATGACAGGAAGAAACTCTGCTGTTTCTCGCGGGTAATTTCTTCTCCCGCCTTATCCATTGTGGCGCAGTAGGCAGCCCAGGCAATACTTAATCCGCCCAGGTCACCAATATTTTCGCCAATAGTCAGCGCCCCATTGACATGAAGATCATCCCCGCCCTCGTCTGCGGCAATATCGTGGGGAACTAAAGCGTCATATTGCGCAATTAATGCCGCAGTACGCTGCTCGAAACGCTCACGATCCTCATCTTCCCACCAATTGTGCAGATTCCCATCACCATCCCAACGGGAACCTTGATCGTCAAAACCATGCCCGATTTCGTGGCCGATAACTGCGCCAATCGCACCGAAATTCTCTGCCGCATCAGCATTCGGATCAAAGAATGGAGGCTGCAAAATAGCGGCAGGGAAAACAATCTCATTCATTGTCGGGTTGTAATAGGCATTGACCGTATGAGGGAACATAAACCATTCCTGGCGATCCACCGGCTTGCCTAATTTCGCTAATTCCCGGTCAGTTTCCACCGCATTAGCAGCCCGCACCAAGGACACTAAATCCGGGCAGGAAGAAATATCGAGGGCATCGTAACTCTTCCACTGTTCGGGATGGCCAATTTTCGGCGTGAAAGCCGACAATTTTGCCAAGGCCTTCTCTTTTGTCCCCTCGCTCATCCACTCTAAATTACGAATAGACACCCGATAGGCCTCTAAAAGAGCAGCAACAAGATCATCCATTAGTGCTTTCGACTCTGGTGGGAAATGCCGCGCCGTCCACACGCGCCCCAAAGCCTCACCAACGGTTCCTTCCACAAGAGATAAAGCGCGCTTCCAGCGAGGACGCAGTTCTTCCGTCCCCGATAAAACACGCCCATGGAAATCGAAATGGGTGTCCTGGAAAACCTGCGATAAGAGCGGTGCCCGAGTATCAATCAGTGACGCCACCAGCCATTCTTTGAGCGTCTCCAGATCCGTCTGTGCCCACTTTTGGCAGGCGCCACCCAGAAACTCCGGCTGAGCAATATTGACCCGGGTATTAGCGTCAATATCCAGACCCAAACCGCGCGCCCACGCCTGCCAGTCATATCCGGGGAACTCAGAGGCCAGATCAGCCCAGCGACGCGGATTGTCATGGGCCAGCGGGTCACGATTACTCACCGCATCACGGTGGTGGGAGGCAAAAGCAGTCTCTAACTCAACGATGCGCTGGGCACGCGCGGAAGGATCCCCCGCAAGAGCCGGAAAATCTGGCGCCAAAAGTTCACTGTAGCGGCGCAGAAGATCCGTATACGCTTCACGCGTGTCCTGGTGGGTGTCTTCCCGGTAGTAGGCCTCATCAGGCAGCCCGATGCCGGACTGGCTTAAGGTCAGCATAGTGGCCGCTGAATCATGTGGATCAGTGCCCACCCACGCCGCAACGAGAGCGCCCACCCCGCCGCGTTGAAGCATTCCCGCCACTTCAGCAAGGTCGCTATGGGTAGCAGCACCAGTAATTGCGTCCATTTCTGGACTCAAGGGCGCAACGCCTTGGGCTTCAACAGAAGCCTCATCCATAAAACGTGAATAAATAGCGCCAATGCGCTGGGCATCGGGATCATCAACGGCTCCGCTGGCCGCGTCTTCACAAATGGCGCGACAGCGTTCTTCCGATGCGTCACGCAAAGCATGGAAAGCACCGTCAACCGGGCGATCAGCGGGGATGTCGTGAGTGGCCAGCCATTGACCATTGACATAGCGGTAGAAGTCATCTTGAGGACGAAATACTGAATCAGGTGGAGTCTGCGCGGGGGCCGCGGGCAAAGAGTCAGTCATAGGCCAACGCTAACGCAGGGCGCGGTGCGGAGTGAAAATATTGCCAGCGGCGTAAATAATGCGCAGCCCTGACAATGGCAATTAAAATCTGGGTATGAAAAGGCGACTTCCTATAGCTTCCTCTGCAACCGTGGCCCGATCAACAGTATCTCGCCGTAGGCGAGTAGTAGTGACAGGCGCATCCACAGGAATTGGTGAAGCCACTGTGATTGCATTGCGCGAAAAAGGGTGGGATGTAATTGCCATTGCCCGGCGTGCTGATCGCCTGGCAGATTTAGCAAAACGCACCGGATGCCGCTGGTATGCCTGCGACCTGCGCGACGCCGCCGCAGTGGCGGATATTGCCGACGCTATTTTAGAAAAAGGCCACGTTGACGCATTGGTGAATAACGCTGGTGGTGCTCTCGGTGTGGATTCGATTGCTGATGCTAATCCTGAAGACTGGTTGGAAATGTATCAGCGAAATGTCATGACAGCACTACATATGACGCGTGCCTTCTTGCCATCAATGCGGGCCAGTGGTGGAAGTATTGTCTTTTTGACCTCAACAGCTGCTCACGATACCTATCCTGGTGGCGGTGGCTATGTGGCCGCCAAACATGCTGAACGCATTATTGCCAATACCTTGCGTCAAGAGGTGGTGGCTGACCCCGTGCGCATTATTGAAATCGCTCCAGGCATGGTGCATACACCGGAGTTTTCCTTGAATCGTCTGGGCTCAGAAGAAGCTGCAGAAAAAGTCTATGAAGGGGTACCGAATCCTCTTGTTGCCGAAGATATCGCCGAAGCAATTACCTGGGCGTTAACCCTGCCCGCACATGTCAATATTGATTCGATGATTGTCCGCCCTCGTGTCCAAGCAACAAATACGCTGGTGCACCGCGAACCTGTCCCTACGCAGCGCACCCGACGCGCGGGTCAGCGCACCACTAAAGGCAAGAAAACTCAAGGCTGACATTACGTCAAGGTTACGAATGGGACGCGAAATGTCCTAGCGCTTGTGAGTTGAGTGCGGGTGGGTAAATCTGGGGGAGGGACATCCGGCATAGATTTTCCCACCCGCGCCTTTATTCCCTGGCCCATTTAAGGAGTGATAATGAAACGTCACCCGCTGGCGCTGAGCGCTCTTGTCCTCGCCTTGACTTTTTCAATTGTCGGTTGCGCGCCAGAAAGTGGCACCAATGCGACCCCTCCCGCTGATCGCTCCTCTCCCGCGTCAGAACCACTCCCAGGGGAAACCCATATGGAACCTGCTCAGCCATCGGCACCGGCTGATGAGGCCGGTGAAGTCGCGAGTACTGACAGGCCAGACACTGCTGATGCTAAAGACGCCTCAACGATAATTCCCACCACACAGATAGTTGTGGGAACAGCCAGTATCGAAGTGAAAAACGTGAGCGAATCACTGGATTCACTCACGTCATGGGTGCAGGCGCAAAGCGGCCGCATTTCCTCAAGTGAACTTTACGGGGATAAAGGGACAACGGGTGGGCGCGCAACTGTGCGTATTCCAGCTGAACGCTATGAGGCTTTAGTTGACCATATTCAATCGATGGGAGAGCTGACGCATATCTCCTCTAAATCCGATGATGTTGGCCAGCAAATTGCTGATGTTGACGGGCGAATTAAAGCCCTAGAAACGTCGGTTGCGCGCCTGACGGATCTGATGAAAAATGCGACAAACACCGCCGATCTTGTGGCCGCTGAAAAAGAGTTAACGGC
>JAUNHH010000006.1 GCA_030524055.1 Actinomycetaceae bacterium
AGACTGACCGGAATCGCCGGACTGGTCATCATCACCGGACTGCTGACCGTTATCAGACTGACCGGCATCACCGGACTGGTCATCGTCACCACCAGACTGCTGACCATTGTCAGACTGTCCGTTGTCGCCACCAGACTGCTGGTTGTTATCCGACTGACCGTTATCACCACCGGATTGCTGGCCATTATTCGACTGTCCAGCGTCACCCGACTGCCTGACATCACCGGACTGGTCATCGTCTCCACCGGAAGGAGGAGTGTCCACGGGCTTGGCCGCATACACATTCTCGAAGGTGAAGGTGATCTCCGCATTCTTGGTGACCACCGGGTGGGTCACAGGAGCTGCAGGTGTCAGGTCATAACCATCGACCTTGGCAGAATCGGCATTTTCAGTGATGGTGCACTCGGTGCCCAGTGGCACGCGTACCGCATCGCCACCGCCAACGGTCACTGGAACAGTCACGCCATCAGCTTTAGCCTGGACCTGACCTTCTTGACCATTGGTGCACTTCCAGTCGAAGGTGACGTTCTTTGTACCAATGTCAGCGGGCCCACCCTTTGCAGTCTTCGCTACCTTCAAGGTCGCGGTGTGCTGCTTATAGGTGTTGACGAAGTTCAGCGTCTGAGGATCAGCCGTAATCTTGACTTCCTGATCTTCACCAACTTCCACGTCGTACCCGGCAGTCAGAGCACTATCGAGACGTTCGGCAACAACACAGTCGGCGCCAACGGGGAATTTCTCCCCAACCTCAACAGGAACCCCATTACCCAGAACCTGGATTTCGCCACGAACGTCACCTTCAGTTGCTGAGGTGCACTCGTAATCGAAGGTGTAGGAACGGGTGGAATGCTGGGCAACACCGTCACCGACAATATTCTTGGCAATAGAGAAGGAGCCGCGTTCCAGGGTGTAGGTGTTGGTGGCAGCCACTGCAACAGTTGCGCCATCATTGACGGCCACGGTCGCAGTATTGCCAGGAGTGGCAGTGCCATCCACATTTAGTGCGGTGGTCAGTGTCGCACCCACAACAGGAGCGGGCGTTTCTTCCGTGATCACACAGGTGCCGGTGGGGATTCCCTCAACAGGTGTGGGGGCCTCGCCAGCGCGCACATCCACCTTGCCATTCTTACTGGGCCGGCCAGCGCCATCAGTGCAGGCGTAGGTGAAGGAGAAGGTGTCACCAGCCAGAGCCGCGCCGTCACCATCCACTGTCTTGGACAGGGTGAATGCCCCTACCAAACGAGTGTAGGCATTGGTCACCGTCACATTAACGGGGGCGTCCTTCGCAATAGTGATGGTCGGCTGATCCACCGAGGCATTCACCGCATAGCCGTCACGCGCGGTATCCGCAGGAAGCTCACTAATGGTGCAGGTAGAGCCTGTGGGAACCTGAGGTCCATTCACGGCATTGCCGTTGGCAGGAGCATTCAGGGTGCCCTTTTGTCCATCGGTGCAGGAGTACTGGATCGGGAAGTCGCCATCAATGGTGGTGCCATCGTTAGTGGTGGTCACCTTCTTGACGGTGAAGGTCCCCATATCGCGGGTGTACTCATTGTGAGCCTTGACCTCAACCTTACCCTTGGCAGGAATAGTGACCTGCGGGGTGTCGATTGTGGCCGCCAGCGTGTATCCATCACGCTGTGCCCCGCCCTCGGCAATGGTGCAGGACGCACCCGAGGGCAGCGGACCGCTTTCTACGGGCGTCCCATTTCCGGGAACCTGCAGGGTAAAGGGTGTAATGCCCTGGTCGCAGGTCACGGTAAAGGGGAAGGTTGAGCCGCTAAGGTCAACACCATCAGAGGTGTTCACGGTCTTAGCAATGGATACTGTGCCCGTGTGACGGGTGTAGGTGTTGGTTGCGACGATCTCAGCCACAGCCTGGTCGGCCAGGTCAAACTCGACAACTGCGCCGGCCACGGGCTGCCCGCCATTAACGGTAAAGCTCGTGCTCAGGTCTGTGCCAGCCACCGGGGAAGCAGCTTCTTCAACGGTGCATCGTCCAACGCCCACATTCGGAACCTCAGCGGGAGCATTCGGCGTTGCCGTCACAGTGCCCGTTTGGGTTTCTCCTGCCAGAGTCTGGCAGGTGTAGGTGAAGGAGTAGTTCGCTCCAGCAAGTCCTGCGCCGCTGCCGTCAACCTGCTTGGAGATACGCAGGGTGCCGGTTTGAGGCGTGTAGACATTCTTCATTTCCGCACGGGCAGGCACCGTCGTTGAGGTGACGTCAACGGTGGCTGGCGCGGCAGCGGTAACGGAGTAGCCGGGCAGGTTAGCGCTATCGGCAGCTTCGGTCACCTCACACTGGGTTCCGGTGGGAACGCGCAGTTGGCCAGAGCCGTCCTCGTTAGTGAATGCCACGGGGTTGCCGTCAGCCTTTGCTGTGGCGACACCCTTCAGCGGACCACAGGTGGCGTTGAAACGGAATTCCTTATTGGCAAGGAGGGCCGGCTGGGCCACACCTTCAGCGGTCTTGACAACCTCAAGGGTGCCGAGGTCGCGGGTGTAGGTATTGGTGGCTTCAACGCGGGTTTCGTTCTGGTTGGTCACCTCAAACTCTGCGGTGGCACCATCGATAGGTGAACCAGCATTCACAGTAAAAGCGGTGGCCAGGGTTGTATTTGCTACGGGAGCGGAGGTTTCCGTGACCGAGCAGCGTCCGGTGGGCACATTGGTGACCACTTCATTGGCGCCAGCCAGAAGTTTCACTTCGCCTTCACGCACGTCGCCTGCCACACCTTCACAGCGGTAGGCGAAGGTGAATTCGGTGCCATTGGCCAGGTCGATACCGGTTCCGGTGACGACCTTGCTCAAAGCGAAGCTGCCTTCGTGGCGAGTGTACTCATTGCGTGCTTTCACTTGGGTGGCGGCATTGGGGGTAGTCACCTCTTGGGTGAGGGTGCCCGGGCCATTCCAGGTGAATCCAGCAACGGGGTCTGGGTTGCGTTCGGTGATGGAGCACTGGGTTCCCACAGGAATATCCAGATTTGCTTGCCCATCCTCAGTTTTGACGAGGGCGGGGGTCCCATCTCCCTTAGCGGTAGCAATACCCTTTTGGGTGCCACAGGTGACGTCAAAGGTGAAGTCCTTGGCAGCTGCGATATTCGCGGGCAGACCTTGGTTTTCCTTGACGATTTCAAGGGTGCCGGTTTGACGGGTGTAGGTGTTGGTGACGGCAATCTGCTTATTGTCGCCCTTAGCAAGGGTGAAGGTGGCGGCGGTGCCCTCGGTTTGAGGAGCGCCATCGACAGCAATCTTTGTTACCACATCGGAGCGAGCAATAGAGGGGTCACGTTCGGTGACGGTGCAGTTACCGGTGGCAATACCGGCCACAGTTGCGGTGGCGCCTTCAGCAACATCCGTTGTGCCATTGACCGTTGTATTGTCTGGGCCCTGGCAGGAGTAGTCGAAGGAGAAGACCTTACCTGCAGCCTGGTCGCGACCATTTCCGTCAACGGTTTTGGCGATCGTAAAGGAACCGGTGTCGCGGGTGTACTCATTGTGGAAGGTCAATTCCGCAGTGGCACCAGCAGCCGTGATCTGCACTGTTTGTTCAGCGGGCGGGGTCAGGGTTGATCCAGGAATATCCTGGGGGGCCTGCTCGGTGACCACACAGGAGGAACGGGTGGGAATATTTTCCACCTTAACGGCGTCCCCACCAGCAGTGGCCTCAAGTGTGCCTTCGCCGCCTGGGACAAGTTGCCCATCGAGAGTGCAGCGGTAGGCAAAGGTAAAGGCTTTGCCATCTGCCACAGGTGAAGCGGTCTTCTTGACGGAGAAGGCTCCGGCCTCGCGAGTGTAGGCATTGGTGAATTCAGCCGTTGCGGGGTTTGCCGTTTTGCGTGCGACAACAACGGTTTGCGGGTCAGGTGCCGCCAGAGTGTGTTCGGCAATATCGGTGCCCGCAGTTTCTTCGCGGACCTCGCAGGAGGTGCCGACCTCGAAAGACTCAGCGGTGACGGGCACAGCCACGCCATCACCCTTGACCTTGAGGGTGCCGACCTTGCCGTCGGAGCACGACCAGGAGAAGTCATATTCCTTATTTGCGGCCAGATCTGCGGGGACAACACCAGTGACCTTCTTGGAAATCGCGAAGGTCGAGGGCAGCAGGCGCATCCGGTTGGTGACAGAAATGCCAACGGTGCGCGAATCAGCGATGGTCAGCGAGTTGGTGGCACCGGTGGTTCCGGAGAAAGTGGGTTCTTCCCATTCCAAGCCTTCAGGGGCAGGGGTACGGTCAGTGAGTTCCTTCAGAGAAACCTTGGTCCCTGCTGGGAAGGGCTTTGAGGGGCTGGCACCGGGGAAGCGAGTGGTGCTACCAAGAAGCGCTTCGTAGGTGGCGGTACCAGTGCGACCATCAGGGTTGAGTGTGCCCGGAGGGGTCCACCCTGGGAAATCAGTGGCTGTCTTATTCGGGGGCAGCTCGTAGGCAACCTCGAATGTGAAGGGGGTTCCCATTGCAGCCTGGGCAGCGCCAGGACCTTCAATGAGTTTGGCGATCTGGAAAGTGCCATATCCCGGATCCATAATGGCGGTAATACCAGCGGCGCTCATGTAAGACTTGGTGCTTTTAACGGCCAGGTCAGTGTCATCAATGGACACCTCATTTTGGTAAGAGAATCCAGACACTGCGAAACCACTGGCTGAGTCCACCGGTGTGGGGTAGTTCAGCGTGTAGTTGGTTTCTTCAGCGAAAGGTCCGGTAATGGAGATGGTGACCGGGATTCCTTTATCAGTTTGTACCCCACAGGTAGCGGTCACTTCGAAGGTACCAGCAACTGTGGTGGTGCTGCCTGCAGTAGCTCGATCAAGAACGAGGATGAAGTTACGGTCAGCTCCGGGGAAGTCAATAGAGGAGCTGCGGGCGAGCGAGATGTCTTTTTCCTCGGGGCATTTCAAACCTGGGCCGATAGTGTCGGTGAAAGAGACAGTCCGTGGGGTAACACCGTCAAAAGTGACAGGATTGCCTGCGCGGGCGTAGGCCGCTGCAAGGTGCTGAGTACCAAATGCAATATTCCAGGACAGGAACTTGCTTTTTTCGCCAATGCCGGAAGCGCCTTTAACGAGTCGGGTGGGCACATAGCGAGCAACTCCGTTACCACGAATGCCTCCAGTGCCGGGCAGGTCCACGCTAATAGGGGTCACACCATTGGCAATGACATTAATGTTTTCGCCGGCATAGGCGCGGGCCACCTGAAGTTGAAATTCGCCTTTACCAGTGAGGTTACGGAATCCCTGGGCAACGCGATCCTGTGCAGTCTGGTTGAAAGTACAGGTAATAATCGCCTTGGTGTAGACGCTGTTACCGTCCTGAGTATTGTCGGTGACGCAGGTACCAATTTCTTCAAGGCCTGCCCCGAGGTCTACTCGCATTGGATAGGAGGATTCCGTTTTAAAGCCTAATTGGGGCACTGGAAGATCAATCGTAAATGCGTCGCCAGCCTGAAGAGTGTCAGCAACTGCAGTGGCATCCCAATTGAATGTAATTTGCCCATAATTCCCGATGGAGAGTTGTCCAGGAGTCGGGTTATTCAGGGCGTCGATCGCCGTGAAAGAGACATTAGAAATCGTAATTTCTGGGCGCACTGCTGCATGAGCGCGTAGTGGCGTAAAAACGCTCACCACTAATGCAAGTAGCGGGATCGCGGCAATCAACGCCAGCACCCGTGGGGTGAAGATTCTGGCGCGGCCGTATGAGATGGCCATAAGAACACCTTTCGCACCCGCATACCTCTACTCAGTAATGAATGACGGCACACGGATAATGCACTGATCTGTCGTTTAAGGGACCTTCCGAATGATCATAGGTGCTCGTCAAACGGGTTTTTGGTATTCATATAAGTAATACCTGGGGGCATTGGAAGGGAAAATATGGCCTACCTATTGGCAAAAGTACACATATGTGATGGAGGGCCTATACAGAAAATGTCTGAGCAGTAATACTGCTGGTCGTACATCCTTTGAGGCGGCTATCACTAATGTGCGCCACTATTCTATTTGCGCCCCGCCCTCGTGAATAAGAATGACATCTCCGCCTTTCTTTTTGGGTTCACGAGTAAGTACGATGGCGCCAGAAATAATAATGATGACTGCCCCACCCCAGATTACTGCCCACCACGGGAATCCAGGCCCCACTGGTACCATTGTTGCTGCCGTTTCTTCTTCAGTGGGATAAATACGCTCCCCGGTGAGAACAATGCGATGAGTATTGAGTCCTAATGGCGTGCAGGTAATGAGGGTGGCAAGGTCGCGGCCTTCAATAGCGCGGATGGATTCTGAGTCTGATGGGTCAACGACGATTTTCTCGAACACACGGTAGGTAAAGACCTCGCCAAAGGTTTCCACTGAGAAAATGTCGCCGGATTGTACGCGGTCAAGGTCGGTAAACATTCGCGCTTGAGCCAGTCCAGAATGGCCAGTAATCACTGACCGAGTTCCACTTCCTCCAACCGGCAGGGAGGTCCCCTCTAAATGGCCCGCCCCCTGAAGAAGAATCTGATCAGAGGTCCCGTGATAAACAGGTAAATCCACATTAATAGAGGGAATACGAATACGCGCCATCAGGCCGTAATCGTCAGCCATTAACTGTTTCCCATAGGGAATAATGGACTGCATATCGTCACTGGGGCGCTCTTCAGAGGTAGGAATGCGCTGGTCAGCACCGACCAAGGCGCCAGCAGAGAGAGCATGGTTATAGCTTTGGGCAGCTAGGATTTGCTGCTCGGGACCGCCGTCAGTGTCGTCGATTTGCCGCGAGTAGTTCTCGGTGACTTTGGACTGGTTATATTGACTCACCCATTGGGCAGCGCTGGGGTAAACCAGCATTGTCACCCCAATAATCAGGGTGAGTGCTGCGGTTATGGCTAAGCCAATCCGGCCCATCGGCGCTGCCCTTTCCTTTACAGATGGAATAAAAATGGACGAGGGCGGGGCTGCCACCTGAAGGAGTGACAGCCCCGACTGTTCAGGGGTTACCTGAGTGTGCGCATGTATTGCGGGTCAGTTCTTGGCGCGGCGACGCAGCGCAACAAAGACAATCCCCAGTCCGGTAAGGATGACAACTCCACCGCCAATTGCGAGGAGGAGTTCACCATTGGCACCTGTAGCAGGCAGAGGCGGAGCGGCTGCCTTAACGTTCTCTACCTGAAGGACTTTTGGCCGATCATCATCGTTATTGTCCACAGGAGAAGGTTCGATCTTCATGCAGTTATTCGCTGGGACAAGGTAACCCGAGGGCGGATTCACTTCCTTGACGTAATAGGCGCGCGCTTTCACTAAGAGGGGATCAGGAAGATCACCCCAGTGCTGAGAGAGAAGTTTCTGCGGATCAATCTCCACCTTTTCGGTTGGAGTACAGGCCGCATCCTTATATAGCTCAAATTGAGCGCCTTTCAATCCAGTAGTTGTACCCGCCTCAACCTTTAAAATATCGATAAATGCCCAGGGGGACGTCACCGTATTGGAGTAGGCTCGACTAAAGCCATTCTTGGTCCGGAATTGCGTTTCGGACCGATTCGGCCGAGCTCCACCATCAGAAGCAGTGGTAGTAATTTCCAGGCGAATAGTGTTTCCAGCACCAAATCCCGCAACGCTACTTGCTACGTTCGCTGTCACTGTCCCTCTATCGTGAGTAATTGGCAGAGTTTGCTCCACCCCATTCACGTAGACCTTTGCTGACTTATAGGTGAATCCATAAGGTAATTCATCGATCAGGGTAATGGATGTCAAAGGATCAGCAACTGACGGAGCAGGGATGACCTGATCAATAGTCCAGCTAATGTCATCACCCTTAAGAAAGGCCTTTGAGTCATCGAGGGTTTTTACCGGATCAGATTTGACAGTGTTCTTCGGATAAACATGGACATCATAAACCCAGGAGGAGGTCCCACCCTGCCCTTGGGACGGGTGAGGAATAGTCACAATAAAAGGGGGTGACATTGTGTGAACATTAGCAGGCGCATTTGATTCCGTGACGTAATAGGCACCCACGGGCAGATTAGAAAATGTTGTCGTCCCACTGGCATCCGTAACTTGGGTTACTGGTGTCCCATTCGCGGATTGACTAAAGTAACCGACCTCATGTTGGGTCAATCGATCCCAGTCTCCTTGTCGCCGCAAATCAAAATTCACCATTCTACGGACTGTGAATGTCACACCTTGAATTGGCTTTGCTGATGCTGGGGCATTAAGAACTTGGCCGTTGGCAGCAGAATCTGCCCAGGCCGGGTTCTCATATTTATGGATAGTAATAGAGCCCTTCGCATTGAAATCGATATCTGCTGGGGTGGCAGCATGCGCTTGAGGCGAAGCAATAACAGACGGTGCGATAGCCAACATCGCAGCAGAGAACGCAAGAATAATACGCCTGCTTATAGTGCGCAGAGTGCTCACGATTTTTCCTCTTATCTATTAGAGCCAGAACTTAAGCGAGAGCACGCTTACGAGCAGCAAGAACGGTCAGACCAACACCGGTCAGGGCAATAGCGGTACCACCCAGACCTAAAAGAAGTTCGCCATTAGCACCGGTAATTGGCAGAGCGGGGACGGCCATTTTATTATTAGCAATCTGCACAATTTTAGCCCTACCAGTAGTACCATTATCTGCCGCAGTAATATCAAAACGAATGCAGTTATTTGCGGGGAGCGCATAGCCTGATGGAGGCGTAGTTTCTTTTAGATAATAAGTCCCCTCTTTCAGAATTACTGAAGCTGGGAAAGCGCCATTAGTTCCCGTTGTCAATGCATCGGAAGTAACTCCAACAACTTGCTGCGCATTACAGGCAGCATCGCGATATAGGAGAAAAGCTGCACCAGCTAGGCGCCCATCACCACCAGAGGAAATTTTATCGACATTCATTGCCGCCCAAGGGGTGGTCACCGTATTTGAAGTCACTGTTGAGGGTCCACGGTCATGATTAAAGGTGACCGTTGCCGTATTGGGGATTACTCCAGGGGCTTTCACTCGTGTGCGAATATTCCACGTAATTGTCTCACCGGGAGTAGTGCTGGTGACAGTAGACCTAAGAGTGCGTGTATCTGCCGAATAATTCGATGTATGGCTAATACCCCCTGCGTCTACCGAAATATATTCCAGTGAGGATGGCAAAACGTCAGTTAGCGTAATTGAACGCAAGGTATCACCAGATGGAAATGCGGGAATAACTTGTTTCACCGTCCAGACCAACTCTTGACCACTTGAGAAAGTCGCACTATCACTAACAGACTTAAGTGGCGTTGGCATCACGGTATTTTTGGGGTAGACATGAACGTCATAGGTCCAACTAGTGGTGCCATTTTGCAGTTTCGAGGGGTGGGGAATAGTGACAATAAAGTCCGCCACCCGATTACTCACATTACGCGGGGCATTGGTTTCCTGAACCAAATAGGCACCCACTGCAAGATTGGAGAAGGTTGTTTCTCCCGCTTGATTCGTTGTCTGCACTATTGGTGTCGTCGTATTTCGACGAGCTTCCTGAGGCGTCATTTTGGCGACTTTTGCCCACCCCTCCGGCTTAGTTAGATCGACGCTCGTAATGGGATGAACAGTAAATTCAACGCCCTGAATAGGCTTTGCCCCTCCAGGAACAGTCACTGTTTGACCATTGGCCACAGTATTCGCCCACGTTGGATTCTCGTATTTATGGACGTGAATTGAGCCCCGCGTATTTGGATTAACCTCACCCGGGTCAGCTGCATGAGCTGGCTGCGATAATGCCATGCCTCCAAGGGCAAGGCCCATTGTTATACCCACCGCACTTAATGCGCGCAGGGCCCGAGTAAATCGGCTAATCACTGGAGATTCCTTTCTAAGTGGACGTAATATGTCCAGCAGCTTCCGCCAGTGAATCGCTTTTGAGTCTCGCCTTTTCAGGGAACTCTCGTGGGAGCACATAGGAATACTGCACCGTTGATGAGATGGACCAATTGTGACATTCCAAAGCAGGCTTGACCTGCCGAAATATTACAACTTGGTCAATGGGCGCCATCACAATGAGGAGGCATATTTCCGCCTCATGCGAATAAGGTGAATGGTGGCGGCAAGTCCTATTCCGCTCACAGTCAAACCGGAGAGATAAATCCAGTCACTACCAACGCCACCGGTATTTGGTAAAGGCGGAGCAGTCACTTCTTGAGTAGGCACGCGGGTATTGGCAAATTCCATTCGAGTAATGCGCTTCCCTGCTTTGTCATAGCGCGTCCGGACAATCGGCTTACCATCGAATGCTGTCAGCACTTCAATATGGAGTTGAATGGGTTCCATATCGTAGGTCACGCCAGCTTTATTTCCTTTGACCTGGCGGATCGTAAAGAACCAGTCGCCCTCCTCAGCAAATGTCCACGTCCCCAGATTCAGCGTTCCATTTGCTTGGACAGAAACAGGACCAGTGGGCACACCAGTAACAGAATCAGTCCAATTATCGACGTCCTGTTCGACGGTAAATTGGAAATCGCCCGCAGCAATAGGTGCGATTACGCCATTTTCCCTCAGGGTAACCCTGCCCGTTGGAGTCGTTTTGGCATTAAGGGTGATGCGTTCAAGTTTCCACGTGCCGGCTGCGTCTTTTACTAATTGGTAGGGAGCACCGGCTGGCAATAATGTCACTGAGGGATTAATAGCTGGCGAACCCGTCGTAATATAAGCCCGCCCGACATGGTCAACGTAATTATTATCAAGTCGATAGACTTCCCATGTCACGCTTTCTTCAGTCCCACCAGAAATGGCGGAGCCTTCAGAGTGAATACGAATAGTCCCATCGCCAGTAATCTGGCCGGCCTTTAATTGCGATCCTGCACTATCAAATCGCGCCCCGCCCTCGACACTCAATACTCCACTGACGTCGAGGTCGGTGACTCCTTTCGCTAACGTCACAGCGCCACCATTAATCGTCAGATGATCGACGTCATCAATGGAAAGCTCAGAGAGGAAAGTATTGTCGAATGTCACCGAACGCGCCCCTGCTCCTGCAGGTGAGGCGGGATTAACAATGCGCTCAATAAAGTTCGAGGCGCTTGCCAGGTCAACTGTTCCTGTTTGCCCCGCCACCCCAGGAGGCGCTAAATAGATGGCATCTTCCACGCGAATATTGCGCGAATCCAGATCAATAGTGACTGGAATAGCACTCGGCTGATCTGGGTCACCCGCCACAATAGAAGCAAAACGGGTTTCATCGCTGGCATTTGTCACTAAAAGACGGGCATTAGGTCCGGACGGGGCTGCCCCATATGTTCCTGTGACAATATGCGGACGCTGCCCTGTTTGATTCAGACCAATACGGGTAGAAACCCCATCAAGAGTCAGCGCATAGCCACTCATCCAAATAGTGCCGGAGGCCTGAGATTCCTTAATAAGGTTCAGGCTCATATTCTTTAATGTGACATCCGCGCCTAATGCCAGGTCAGGCCCGCGAAGCCGCAGAACATTGCCATTTCCGTCAATAGTGACATTCTTGCCAATAGTAAACGTGGCGCTACTTCCTGTCACCGTAATATCGGTTTTGAGTTTAATAGTGTCCCCAGCCTGGGCACGGGCCAGAGCGGTGGTGAGATTACGGAAAGGGTTACCTTCCGTGCCGTCGCCAAAAGTATCAGTGGCAGCGCCATTAATGACCCATAATTCGCGCCCTGTATTCGCCGCTCCTGCAGCTGCGCGGTCTTCATTTCCTCCACCGACTGGGCTGGAAGGCTGACCCGATTGAGGGCGAGTACCTGATTGCGGAGTTACACCTGACTGGGCAGTAATCCCAGACTGGGGAAGGGTAAGAGATTGCGCACCGTCAGTTGACTGTGCTTCGGAGCCGGATTGCGGAGCGTGAGCAGATTGGCTCCCCTCCCCCGATTGCACGGTGGCTACTGTCTGGCTTTCCGCCGCAGGGTCCACAACAGACTGAGCGCCAGTAGCATATTGAGCAGTATCGGCAGACTGGCTAGTCGCAGCGCTGTCTCCACTCGCTGCTACATCCGTATCCACATTGGCAGTACTCTCGGGGGCTACACTCTCATCGGCTTTGTCAGCCTCGGGAGAGTTTTCCACGGCCTCACTAATGGCAGGCGTATCGCTCTCATCGCGGCTGTCTTCTCCTTCAGTTAAGGCAGGGGCAGAAACGTCAGCGCTCCCCTGCCCTTCGGACACGCCAGGAGTTGGGTGTTCCTCACTAGCCCCGCCCTCGTGAATGGACAGTGAAGGGCACTCCTCCCCTCGCCCACCACTACTTGGCGTGTCGGCTGCAGATTGCGCATCAGATTGGGCAGCCGATTGACTGCTTTGGGAATCGCAGGGTTCGGAGGGGACTCCTTCGTGTGCCCAGGACAAACCGACGGGCACAACGGTGCCTACCCCAACGCTCAGGGCCAGCAGAGTCGCAACAAGGCGCGAAGAAGCCAGGCGCGAGCGATGGCGTACATGGAGTGCCGAATGAGCCACTCAAACTCCTGAACTGCGAAAATGGGCGGAATAGATCGTCGCTCATCCTAAATCAGGCTTTACCTGCTCCTATATTGACTTTTCGCAGACCATACTTGTTTTTCTGATTGTTAGGGCGTTTCGGGGCAGTCCTTTATTTTCTAGACTCATTTCGCATACTCGGACGAGAGGAATGAGTGGAGTTATCGCTCCGATTGTGGTGTCTGGGGCAAGCACTGGGGGCATCGGGGAGGACAAAGCGCGTCGGCAATGACAATTGCCGTTTGGAAACGCGTCGTCGCGGCGGTTTGTATTGATGTACGAGGGCGGGGCCGACATTTACGCAGGTCAGAAATTTCGGTCCCACAGCCCCAACTGACAACCCGCCGCCACAACGCGGATTCGCTGCCCAAAACACGTCTTGGCGGCGCTTTGTCCGCGTGGCGCGTTGGAGATGGGCACCTGCAGCCCCACTACACCAACAGGAAATGTCCTAAAGCCCTGCTGCTCAGGGCCGGCACCCCGCCACTAACCCCGACACTCCCAAGCGCCAGCAGATATAGACGCACTCCGCTCGGTGAGAGGAGTTGAGCGGGGTGCGGGCCTATGGGAGTGGCAGCAACGATGGGCTGCCACGCATTATGAACTTGGAATCGTTGGAGTCATTGTGCCACCGTCATCAACGGGTTCATCTGTGACACCTTCTTCTACTTCTGGTTCAGGGGTTTCCACCAGGGAACCCACACCTTCACCAGGGGCAGTAGCATCCACTGACAGCGAGAAGTCGTCACCGTGGGCGGTCACACCTTCAACGACTGCCTGTTCAATTGCCATTTCCGCATATTTACTGCGCAGAATGCGCGGATCATTACGTAAATCGCGGACTAGAGCAATTGCTAGGGCAATCATAACCACAAGGAATGGCAAACCCGCAACAATCGTAATTGCCTGCAGGCCTTTTAACCCATTTTCACCGCCAGCAATCAACATAATGGCAGCAACGGCTCCAGTGACCACACCCCAGAAAACCACTGTCCACTTTCGCGGCTCAATAGTGCCATTTTCTGACAGAGTCCCCATAACAATCGACGCCGAATCAGCTCCTGAAACGAAGAAGATCGCCACCAAAACCATAACCAGAATAGAAGTGATCTGCGCCCACGGCATTGTCCCTAAAAGAGCAAAAAGGGTGGATTCAGCGTCGCCCGCCTCGGAAAGTTTCTGCCCAGCCTGCTCAGCATGGATAGCTGCACCACCAAATACGGCAAACCACAGAAGGCTAACAATACTGGGCAGCAAAAGAACGCCAGCGACGAATTGGCGGATTGTCCGCCCTCGTGAAATACGGGCAATAAACATGCCTACGAAAGGCGTCCATGACACCCACCATGCCCAGTAGAAGATCGTCCAGGACGACAGCCACTCATTAGCATCGGCACCACTGGCACCTGTGCGCGCTGACATACTCATGAGTTCTTGCAAATAGCCACCCAAGGTGGTGGGCAGGATATTGAGAACAAAGACTGTTGGCCCAAGAACAAAGACGAAAAATGCCAGAGCAACGGCCAAAACCATATTGATATTGGACAGGTACTGAATACCCTTAGCCACACCAGAAACGGCGGAAATAATAAAGCACACTGTCAAGACAGCAATAATCATGACTAGGAAGTCATTCCCCAACTCCCCGGCCCAGCCCAGAATCTCCACACCGTGCTGAATCTGCAAAACACCCAGGCCTAGCGAAGTCGCCGAGCCGAAAAGCGTCGCGAAAATGGCGAAAATATCAATCGCCTTGCCCGCTGGACCATAGGTCTGCTTCTTCCCCAGCAGCGGCTCAAAAACGGCGCTAATCGTCAGTGGGCGCCCCTTACGGAAAACCGAATAGGCAATTGCAACACCGACCACAGAATAAATCGCCCAGGGGTGTAATCCCCAGTGGAAAAGAGTAGTTGCCATTGCGGTTTGCACATCTTGGCTCGCTTTACCGGGAGGCCCATCAGCGAAGTGTGACAATGGCTCGGCGGCGCCGTAGAACATTAAACCAATGCCCATGCCAGCGCTAAACATCATGGCCACCCAGGACACAGTAGAAAACTCGGGGTCTTCGCCATCACTTCCCAGCGGGATCGATCCGTAGGGGCCAAGTGCCAACCAGAGGACAAAGAAGACAAATCCCGTTGCGGCTAAGGCAAAAAGCCAACCGGTATTATTCACCGTCCATGTCAAGGCCACTTGAGAGGCAGCACTGAGGGAATCCGGCTGGAAAATACCCCAGAGAACAAAGGCCAGCGACAAAACCCCTGTGACGCCGAAAACGACTTTATCGAGGCTACCTGGCTGTTCTTCTCCAACGTCTTCCAGGACGGGTTCGAGGATTGGGTGGCGGGCGTCAAGTACTTCGCCTTGGCGGGTCATTCGGGCAACGCCGGCTGTTGGCTGATCCAACAGCGACCGGGAGTGCCGCTTGCCCATTGTTGGGTCCATAAGGTGCGAAGGGTGCACACCATGTTTTTTTATTGGGCGCTCTGTAGGTTTCTCGGAGGGCTTCGTGGACACAGAAAATCATCTCGTTTCGATAATGAACGCCCCAAAAGCCATTACACGTCTGGTATCGACAGGCATATGCAATTGGTGAGCGGCGTCCGTCTCGTAGCGCAGCAGCAATCAAACAGGGTCAGAGGTAGTGACCCAGGAAGGTGGAACCATGTGTAGCGCCAGCCCTGTAGGACCGAAGAAGCGTGCGATGCGATTTCCCTGTGGCCCTGTAGGACCTTGCGGGAGATCAGGTTCCGCGATATGCGCTGCCTGGCCGCAGGAAGCCCAGGAAATGAGCGTGACTCTTTTTCCGTCAATGACTTCCTGTTGACCATCTTCTGGTTCTAACTTAACGAAGTGAGGCAGAATGTGCGCGGCGAAGGTCCTAGGTTGTCTGGTATCTGTGCAGGTGGAGGCGGGTGAGTTCGATTGCCTCACAGGGCAAGCTCTGCGCCAACTGGTCGCGAAGTGGGCATCTGACCCTTCCTTTACTCATTCACGAGGGCGGGGCGCGTGATTACATCTGACTCACCCTGTGTCTGCGCTCTCGGAGCGTGTGAGGCGACGGTATCTTTTGGATGGCGCGACACCATTCGTGCATAGGGCGACAAAAAGGCCGATTTTCCGGCAAAAATGTGGGTTAACGGTGTGAATGTGTGTGGTTATCGGGTTTTTCGTTGGGGACGCACGGAAAAATTAGGGTCATATGGTCTGAGACCATCATGGATGTCTCCTGGGCGTCAACGGCCCTGATATGTGGGGATTTATCCAGAACAAACCGCGTCCTGTGCGACAATCGCGCCTGGAAAATGCGTCGTCGCGGCGGGTTGTCCAGATGTGCGAGGGCGGGGCCACTATTTGCCCAGGTCGGCAATTACGGCCGAACAACCCCGACTGACAACCCGCGTTCACAACGGTAATTGCTGCTTGAAAATGCGTCCTCGCGGCGGTTTGTCCGCTTGGCCCGGTGCGGATAGGTGCTCGGGTAGAAAGTCTGCACCTATTTGTGCAGGTCGGCATTTACGGCCGAACAACCCTGACTGACAACCCGCGTTCACAACGGTAATTGCTGCTTGAAAATGCGTCCTCGCGGTGGTTTGTCCTGAAGAGCAACCTCGGGCCGGATGCCGATCGGCTGCGAAGAATATGTCCCAACACTGGTTCGCACTCCAATAGCACCAGCCCGCTATAAGAATCGTGACACCGCACGTGCAAACGGCGACAAAAAAGCCCGATTTCAGGCAAAAATGTCGCCCTATGACTGTCTGGTGCCTCCAACCCGCCAAAGTGTGCCTCTTTCAACAGGACAGAACCCTCAAACAGGTACCCAACACGCCCACCAAAAACACACATTATTGCCGATAACCCAAAAATGTCGCCCTTTGACCGTTTCGTGCACAGGCCTTTGTGCGCGGGCGACGAGTACTCAAGGCAGAGTTTGGTTCTCAAGGCACCGTTTGGACTTCAAGGCAGAGTTCTACGCTCAAGGCACCGTTAAAGTGCGTTTTAACGGTGCCTTGAGCAAACAAGTATGCCCTGAGCGCCAAAGTATGCCTTGAGCACCAAAGTATGCCCTGAGCAGGCGGACCGGAGCGGAAGAAGGTCTCTGATATTTCACCTATGAGATGCATGAAAAGAGCAGCGACCAGCAGGAAGCTTCCAGAAGAACCGAACTTTCGCGAAATAGGTACACGTGCGAAAAAGTGCTACGAAATGCGAGGACAGCACACAATAAGGGGGCCTCAAAGATAAGGATGCCCCCGCCCTGGATTTCCAGGGCGGGGGCTACCTTTGAGATTAAGTGCTGATATTACCTGCGAGCACTAATGCGCACCGCCGGAAACATAGCGTCTTGCATCTCAGGCCTTGGCCGCAGCAATACGCTCGCGGAACTTGGCGAGCTGCTCGGTGATGGCAGCGGGGAGCTTATCGCCGAACTGAGCGAAGTATTCCTCGGTGTCATCCATTTCAGCTGCCCAAGCATCGGGATCAATAGCGAAGAGCTTGTCCCAGTGAGCCTGGTCGATGTCGAGGCCATCCAGGTTGAAGTCCTCGAACTTGGGGTAGCGGCCGGTCACGCCATCAATGGCCTCGACCTCGCCCGCAACGCGACGCACGATCCAGTCCAGGACACGGCTGTTGTCGCCGTAGCCTGGCCACAGGAAGGAGCCATCTTCGTCCTTACGGAACCAGTTGACCTGGTAAGCCTTGGGGAACTTGTCGCCAACCTTGGCCTGCATCTCGAGCCAGTGGCCCCAGTAGTCGGCCATGTTGTAGCCACAGAAGGGCAGCATGGCGAAGGGGTCGTGGCGCAGGGAGCCTGCCTTGACATCAGTGGCAGCAGCGGTGACCTCAGAGGCAACCGATGCACCAATGAAGACGCCGTGGGCGGGATCGTACTGCTCGGCAACGAGAGGCACATTGGAGGCCCGGCGGCCACCGAAGAGGATGGCGTCAACGGCCACACCCTGAGGAGCTTCCCAGTCTTCACAGATAATCGGGCACTGCGAGGCAGGCACGGTGAAGCGGGAGTTCGGGTGAGCGGCCTTTTCACCGGACTCGGGGGTCCAGTCATTGCCATGCCAGTCAATGAGGTGAGCGGGAGCGTCACCGTCAATGCCTTCCCACCACACATCGCCATCGTCGGTCAGAGCAACGTTGGTGAAGATGGAGTTGGCCTTCATGGTTTCCATGGCCATGGGGTTGGTGTCGTAGGAGGTGCCGGGGGCAACGCCGAAGAAACCAGCCTCGGGGTTGATGGCGTAGAGACGACCATCGGGGCCGGGGCGCATCCAGGCAATGTCATCACCAACGGTTTCGACCTTGTAGCCGGGAATGGTGGGTTGAAGCATGGCCAGGTTGGTCTTGCCACAAGCTGAGGGGAAGGCAGCGGTCACGTGGTACTGCTTGCCGGTAGCTTCGCTGGTCAGGCGGAGGATGAGCATGTGCTCGGCCATCCAGCCGTCACGGCGTGCCATGGTGGAGGCAATACGCAGAGCGAAGCACTTCTTGCCGAGCAGGGCGTTGCCGCCGTAGCCGGATCCGAAGGACCAGATTTCGTTGGTCTCGGGGAAGTGAGTGATGTACTTCTCTTCATTACAGGGCCAGGTGGTATCTTCCTGACCTTCTTCGAGGGGAACGCCAACGCTGTGGACGGCAGGAACCCAGGGCTTGCCTTCAGCAATCTGATCCATTGCGGCCTGACCCATACGGGTCATAATGCGCATATTGCAGACAACGTAGGGGGAGTCAGAGATTTCGATGCCCAGCTGGGAGATGGGGCCACCGAGGGGACCCATGGAGAAGGGGATCACGTACATGGTGCGACCCTTCATCGCGCCAGTGAACTTTTCCTTCAGGATGGCCTTCATTTCGGCGGGATCAGCCCAGTGGTTGGTAGGGCCTGCATCCTCTTCCTTCTCTGAGCAGATGAAGGTGCGGGATTCAACGCGGGCAACATCGGAGGGGAGGGAACGAGCGAGGAAGGAGTTGGGGCGCTTGTCCTCATTGAGGCGGGTGAAAACACCTGCTTCCACCATCTGCGAGGTCAGGCGATCCCATTCTTCTTGAGAGCCGTCAGAGAACTCGATGGCGTCCGGAGTGGTTAGCGCCGCAATCTCGGTCACCCAGCTAATAACATCTTCGGGCGCGTTCGCCGGGGCTGCCGCACGCACATCCTGTTCGGTCACGGACATTTTGCCTCCTGGGGCTGTTGAGGTTCGGGCACGTCGTGCCCGTGGTCTACGTAGTCAATGATGACGGATTCCCCCGCCTAATGCGCGGGCGCTTAGTCCCGGTGAACTGTGTCCCTCAACACAAGCCCCGCCCTCGTTAGTGGACAGGCCAAGGATTTCCCCGTTTTTTCCCATCCCCATCCGGCCACTCAGTAAATTTCACCCCTCCACTGAGCAAAAGGCGTTTACTCTACAGGCCCTTCGTGCCCTACGCTGTAGCCGACCGCCGTCCCGCTCAGCTCATTGGAGGACTCATGGGACTTCGTAAATTCGACGGCCCGTCCTTTTTTGACCTACTCACGAGCCAGGCTCAGCACCTGGTGACCGGAGTCGGTCTTCTCTCCTCTATCATCACAGCTTCTGTCAGCGAACAGGTTGCTCTGCGCGACCAGCTCCACGGCGTTGAACATGAAGCCGATGAGATCAACCATCAGATCATTAATCGCATCAACCAGTCCTTTGTCACCCCCTTCGACCGTGAAGATCTTGGGGCCCTGGCGGCAGCGCTGGATGACTGCATGGATCTCATGGATGAGGCCGGAGACCTCTTCGTTCTCTATGGATTGCATGATCTGCCCGAAGAGATTCTCACCCTGGTCGCCACGCAGGTAGAAGTTCTTGCCAATTGCGCTGAGCAGACCGCACAGGCAATGCCCTCATTAAAGTCGCCCCTCGATATGCGCGACTACTGGGTGGAAATTAACCGCCTGGAAAATGACGGCGACCGCGCTTATCGCCTGACTTTAACGACCCTTTTTGAGTCAGGTTTAGATCCGGTGACGATTATTAAACTCAAGGACGTTATTGAGGCACTCGAAAAGTGCTCGGACGCCTTTGAAGATCTCGCTAATGGGATCGAAACAATCGCGGTAAAGGAGTCCTGAGAACGTGGACCTCAATTTGGTCCTCGTGACCACGGTGATTGTCATTGCCCTTGTCTTTGACTACACCAATGGTTTCCACGACGCAGCTAATGCGATTGCCACTTCTGTATCCACTCGCGCATTAACTCCGCGAGTGGCCCTTCTCATGGCAGCAATCATGAATGTGATTGGCGCATTATTGGGCACCGAAGTGGCAAAAACCATTGGTAAGGGCATTATCGATATTGGGCACTATACGCAGTCCACAGATCCACTAATGCAACGGGAAGGGCTCATTATTGTCCTTGCCGCATTACTTGGTGCGGTCACGTGGAACATGATTACCTGGTGGTTTGGATTGCCATCATCCTCAACCCACGCTCTCATTGGCGGCCTTGTGGGTGCAGGATTGGCCTCTGCAACTCAGGTTGAGTGGGGAGGCATTTTCAACCAGGTTGTTATCCCCATGTTTGCTTCCCCGCTGGTGGGCTTCCTTTTGAGCTTTATCATCATGAAGCTCATGCTGGCAGCGCTGGCCAGTTTGCCGTATCACCGCACCATGCGTCGTTTCCGCATTCTGCAGACGATTTCAGCGGCAGCAATGGCTCTGGGTCATGGCCTGCAGGACGCGCAGAAAACTATGGGCGTAATTGTCATGGCACTCATGGCTGGAGGCTATGGAGCACACCATAATATTGTGGATCCTGTCACAGGTGAAATGACCGTGCCTCTGTGGGTCAAGATTGCTGCAGCAGTGGCGATTTCCCTGGGGACATACGCTGGCGGTTGGCGCATTATGCGCACCCTTGGACGCAAGATTATCGATCTGGATCCTGCACGTGGGTTTATGGCTGAGACAGTGTCCGCTGGCGTGCTTTATGCCTCGGCTTTCTGGCTCCACGCGCCAATTTCCACAACTCACACCATTACCTCGGCGATTCTCGGCGTTGGAGCAACCCGCCGTTTCTCTGCGGTTCGCTGGGGTGTGGCAGGCAATATCGTCGTTGCCTGGTTCCTCACCCTTCCAGCAGCTGGCGCTGTCGCTGCAGTGCTATTCCACATTGTTCATGCGCTGATCGTTCACTGATTTCGCGTGACAAAACCTGGCCCCGTCCTCGTGAATTTTTATTGACGAGGGCGGGGCAAACTGTTTCAATCCCCGCCCAGCATCTCCATCCCTCTTCCGATAGCCTGACGCTAAACCCAGGCACTCTGTCAACGAATATTGAGGGAACCACTATGAGTCGAGGTCGCATATACGCAGCGCTTCTTGCAGCACTGCGCGCCAGTGTCCTCAGTGCGTGCTCTGCCCCCATTTCTTCAGGCCTATCCATTCAGTCTTCAACTTTTTCCACCCCACTGCCGATTCGCGGAGCACTACTGAAGACACCAACCGCATTGTGTGTGACGTGACCTCCCGCGATAGCACACCCCTGAAGGGAAGCGCGCAAGGACTGGGCCGGTAGCGCAACCGCAAAATCCCATTTTCCGCCGAAGTGACGTGCAGTAAAGGAATGATCAGATGTCTATTCAGCGACTAATGACTACCGCAAGTTTTATTGTCTGTGCGGTACTTGTCAGTGCCTGCGCAGGAGCACCCCAATCTTCCGGAATTTCCGTTCAAGCTGGTGGCAGCTCCGGGTCAGGCGCAGATTCTGGTGGCTCGACGGACGAAGACAAGTCCTCGGAAAACAGTGCAGATGCGGGCACTAAGGATACTGAGGGCACTGAGGACACTAACAATAATGAGGACGCTGGCAACCCTGGTGGAAGCGAAGACAAGCCTAGTGAAGCAGAGTTGAAAAAGAGTGCTTTCTACGTGGGAAATTGCGTAACCTTTGATGTCAGCGATGGCAAGATCGCCAATTCCACCATCGTTGATTGCAGCCGTGAACACCGGAGCGAAGTGTATTTCGTGGGCTATCTTGACGCTGGCGCATACCCTGGGGACGAAGCCATTGATAAAGAGGTCGAGGCCACCTGCCGACGTGAATTCAAAGGCTACGTTGGCGTTGCGTCCGACCAATCAGAGTTCCAATTCTCCTACCTGACCCCAAATAGGGAAACCTGGGGGCCCAAAGCGGGTGACCGCATTTACAACTGCATGCTGGAAAAAGAGGAGAACAACCTGTGGACTGGTAGCGCTAAAGGCTCAAAGAAGTAGTCCACCTCCACTGCGCGCGCAATATCAGTTCTTGTGTAGGCTGTGCCCCAACCACAAATTTGCTGAAAGGTCCCTGATGAGCTCTCACCGCACCGGAAGCGTCATTGCCACTGTGCTAATGACAGCTACCGCTGTTGCTGGGTGTAATCACCAATTGGCTGCCACTTCCCTCAAAGTCGGAGACTGTATTGCTTCGCCACAGGGGGAGGAAATCCGCAATGTGGAGCCAATAGATTGCGCCCAGCCACATGGGGCTGAGATCTACTACGTTCACACCGTAGAAGGACAGGACTTTCCAGGTGACGAAGTCCTCAACGGGGAAGCCCAACGAATCTGCGCCGAACAATTTGCAGCCTATGTTGGTGTTCCCGTTGAGCAACACGACACCTTAACCACGTGGTTTATGACCCCTACGCAAGAGTCCTGGTCAGCTGGGGATCACATTATTGTCTGTTTGGCTGTCAATACTGATTTAACACCCCTAACTGGAACAGTAAAAGGCTCTGCCTCGTAGAAAGGTCTGCAGTACCCGCACATATACCCCCATATTGTTATTGGAGGATAAATGACTACCCGTTTTACCCACGGAGTTGTAGCCATCGGCCTCGCACTCTCGTTAACTCTGGCTGGCTGCGCCACTGACGCGGCCTCGTCTAGCGATAATGAACGCGATTCCTCATCAACCTCACGCGAAAAAGACCGTGATTCCGCGTCAGACAGCGATAAAGATAAGGAAGGCGACTCTGGGTCCGATTCAGATTCGGACTCTGACCGCGATAAAGATCAAGACAGTAATACCGATAAAGACAACAAAGACCGCAATAACGATTCTGAAGCGGACAGCAATAGCTCAAAGAGCCAGGACAAGCAAGAGAATCAGGATGAGCAACCTGGTTTTGACGAGGACCCGAACTCACAACAAGATTCCAATCGAAACGATAGCGGCACAGACAATTCTGACCGTAATAACAATGGGAACTCCACACCCAATAATGGCGATCAGGCCAAGGAAAACCAAGGAAACTCAACCCGAGAAACAAAACCGCTCAGTGCGCTTAAACAGGGCGAATGCCTTTTCGTCAGCGAACAAGGCAAGAAACGCGATCTGACGGATTGCACTAAACCACACCATCAAGAGGTCATGCACCTCTTTCCCCAAGCTGATCCTAACTCCCCCTATCCCGGAAAAGAAGTGGTTGAGCAAGCTGCACAACGCACCTGCAACAACCAGTTCTACCTTTACGTTGGACTCACACCTGAGGATTCTCAGTACGACTTCAGGTGGTATGTTCCTGGTGAAGACGCCTGGGCAGATGGTGAACGCACCATCATCTGTGTCGCAGTGGACGATAACGGGGCTGAAATCACTGGCTCCCTTCAAGGGGCAAAAAGGTAATCATACCGCTGCCTAGAAAGGTAAAATCCCGGCACTTTACCATTGGAGAGAATTAATAATGACTACCCGTTTCACTCATAAAGCTATAACCATCATCCTTGCCGCTTCACTAGCATTAGCAGGTTGCGCCACTGAGGCTTCCTCATCTAGCGATAATGAACGCGACTCCTCATCAACCTCACGCGAAAAAGACCGTGACTCAGGCTCTGATCGCGATAAAGATAAGGATCAGGATAAAGACTCCTCCCGCGACAAAGATAAAGACGAGACCTCGCAGAAAAATCAGGATTCATCCGACAATAAAGATCAGGACTCTGGCGCAGATCAGGATAATAAGAAAGAGAATTCCGGCGGTTCACAACAGGAGGAGAACCGCGAGAACAATAAGTCCGGTAATAACCCTGACGAATCGACAGAAAACTCCTCAAAGGGCAGTAATGCGGATAACGGGAATAAGGCACAAACTCAAGTTGTGGAGAACTGGATGGACTTTAAAGTAGGCGACTGTCTAATAGTTTATGAGGGAGATGAGTACTTCTATAAGATCGACTGCAAGGAATCTCACCATTTAGAAGTGTTTTACACGCAATCTCTAGGGACAGAAAATGCCCCCTACCCTTCCGAGGAGAAAGTCGATCAGCAGTTGACTCCGATATGCCAACTGCAATTCATTAATTATGTCGGCACATCGCACCAAACCTCCAAATACCAATTCGAGTGGCTGTATCCCGATGAAGAAGAATGGAATAATGGCGACCGCACCGGGATTTGCTTGCTCTTCACTGATGCTGAGGAGGAAACAACCGGTTCCGCCAAAAAATAGTCCCATCTGACATCCCGTCCGCCCCCGGCAAGAAAGAAAGGGTGAATAATGCGATTTACCCACAGAGCCTGTGCTTTTCTTGGCGCTGGCCTCGTCCTCGTAGCTTTGTCTGCGTGTTCGGGGTCAGCCCCCGGGGGCGGCCCGGCATCAGGAGCTGCCAGCGACGTCACTGACCAGCCCTCTTCTGGCAGGAATATTATTTACACTGCCCAACCTGGGGATTGCTTTATGACCCCAGATAAGGCAGCTAAGCAGGTCTACGAAATTACCCAACTTGATTGCGACACTCCGCATGAAAGCGAAGTGTTTCATGTCCACTATTTGACTGACGAAAAAATGCCTTCCCCAGATTCCTTAAATGCCACGGCAGACGATATTTGTCGGGAGGCTTTCAGCAGTTATGTTGGCATAGCTGATACTGAATCGAGCCTGTCATTATGGTGGCTGACACCCACAGTTGACTCCTGGGAGCAGCAGGGAGATCGTCGCATTACCTGTGCGGTTGAGGACGAGAACCTCACTCCCCTTATTGGGTCGGTGAAAGATTCGCGTTTATAAAGTGGGACGAGGGCGGGGCTGCCCTTTATTCCCCCAAGAGATCTTTTGTGCGCGTCCCATGGCGTTCTAATCCCACGACCTCGATGCCACTATGTCGGGAAATATGAGCGACCAGCATTTCAGCTGTTGCTAACCAGGGGGAATGATCCGGATACTGCCCACGCAAAGGGGCTGCTGTCACTGCTTTTAGTGGCTCCATCAGTGTTGGCATTGTCGGTCGGTGAATGCTCCACACCTCGGGATAGAGTGCAGACCGCAAATGCTCGGCTAAAAGGTGCTGAGCGGAATGCGGATCGCGATAAACAGCCGTTTCAGTGAGGGCATCCACCGTTTCTAACTCTGCGGAGGCCAGGCGTGCCCACGGGCTGACGGTTGCAGCGCACCGAGTCCACGGGGAGGTCAACGCCCGCTCCATGCCAAAAGCTGACAGGAGGTCCACAACATCCAGGGCTTGGCGCACGCCCAAGCGGGTGAGTGGGCGCGAGCGGTCACTGCCCTGCCAGGACGAGCGTGATTCGGCTTTGCCGTGGCGCAATAGCGCAATAGTGGCCGTCACCAGAGTGCCTTTTTTGGCGCGGGTAAGAAGGTCAGAAAGGAGGCGGCGGTCGCCTCGGCGGGTTAATAGAGCATCTGCACGCTGTGGGCTGACCCATCGCGTCTGGTCGATTTCTCTGGCTGATGCTGGGTGAACAGGTTTGCGCGACCGCAGGGCTGGTGCTCCAGGAAGCTGGGTCTGTTCCAATTCTGCCGCCAATGGAGTGCCCACCCAGTAGTGGACTTCTTTTGTTTGTCCTGTGCCCAAGCGGTAGCGCTGCATTGTTAGAGGTGCACCAAGGCGGATGGCCACACCGGTTTCTTCTTCAACTTCACGCACTGCTGCCTGGACAATGGGTTCGTTAGATTCCGCTTTACCTTTAGGCCACGACCAATCGCGATAGTGCGGGCGGTGAACAATGAGGACTTCAATATCGCAGGGGCGAATTATTTCGCCAATCACCGGTGGCCGATTGTGGTCAGTAAATCGCCACACCACCGCTCCAGCGGCTCTGACCAACCGGGAGGGTATCGGGGCAGGGCGGGTGCGCGGCATAAATTAAGGGTACTTCTTCCAGCTGTGATGATGCTGAAAATGTTCACACCCTAGGACCGGCCCAGGCCGGAGCCCCTTTGAGGAGGGCTGCTGCTTGTGCGACATGCACCAGACGGGCAAAGGGCGACATTTACACCTAAAATCGGCTGTTTTTGTCGCCCTATGCACGTTTGGTGTCACGGGCAGAGCCCACATGGCGCACACTCGACTCGCTATCACGATTGACAGCAACAAACCCCGCCCTCGTACATATGAATTCACGAGGGCGGGGTCAAGTTCACGCAGAAACGACCAAAACTATCGGCCAACTACTCGCGAGGACGCCTGCGCCATTAATTCCGTCTGAATATCGGCAAGAGGCTGTCCTTCTTTATCTTTGGCCACGCGCTTCCACGATCCATTTTTCCGCAGTGTCCATGAGGCCACACGAGAAGAAACTCCACGACGAATCAAGTCACTAAGGAATTCCACTTGGGCCGGATCAGCAATACGGACCAGAGCTTCCACTCGGCGGTCAAGATTGCGGTGCATCAGATCCGCGGACCCAATCCACACTTCTTCTTCGCCTTTCGGGCCGAAAGCATAAATCCGAGAGTGCTCTAAATAGCGACCTAAGATTGACCGCACTCGCACATTCTCTGACAATTTCGGCACCCCAGCGCGGATCGCACAAATACCACGCACGACGACATCGACTTTCACGCCTGCCTGAGAGGCCCGGTAAATCGTGTCAATAATGCGCTCATCGACAATGGAATTCACTTTAATGCCAACCCAGGCATCTAATCCGGCTTTCTTCCTGGCAATCTGACCTTCGATGCGTTCAATCAGACCATCGCGAATAGAAAGCGGCGCCACCAATAGCCGATGGAAAGTTGAGCGCGGCGCATAACCGGACAACTGGTTAAAGAGGCGGGTAAGATCCTGGGCCACTTCACGATTGCACGTCAGCAAGCCTAGGTCTTCATAGCCGCGCGCCGTCTTGGGGTGGTAGTTTCCTGTACCCACATGGCAATAGCGATGCAGACCATCAGCTTCTTGGCGAACCACTAAAGACAATTTGCAGTGCGTCTTTAATCCAACCATGCCATAGACAACATGAACGCCAGCACGTTCTAATTTCCGCGCCCAAGAAATATTGGCTTCTTCGTCGAAACGGGCCTTAATTTCGACAATAGCCACCACCTGTTTCCCTGATTGGGCGGCCTCAATTAATGCCGAGACAATGGGGGAATCCCCAGAAGTCCGATACAGGGTCTGCTTGATTGCCAAGACATGGGGATCGCGCGCCGCCTGGGTAATAAAGGCTTGCACGGAGGTAGCGAAAGAATCGTAGGGGTGATGAAGAAGGACATCATGGGCACGGATCTGGGCGAAAATATCAATGGCCCGTGACGATTCCACTTCCGCTAGCCCCGCTGCCGTCACCGGCACATATTTCGGGTACTTCAGGTGGGCAATATCGAGGTCATGCAACACATTATTCAGTGTTAAGTCCAGCGGTCCAGGAAGACGATAAACATCGGCCTGAGAAATCTCTAACTTGTCCATGAGGAACTCGAGGACAAAGTCGCTAATAGTGTCTTCAACTTCAAGGCGAACAACCGGCCCGAAACGACGCCGTAAAAGCTCTTCTTCCATAGCGGCCAGAAGATTTTCGGCGTCATCTTCTTCCACTTCGAGATCTTCATTTCGCGTCACCCTAAAAGCGTGTGCCTGATGAATTTCCACGCCAGGGAACAGGTGCTCAAGATGAGCGCGCACCACATCTTCAAGGGTAATAAAGTTGGCCCCAGCCTTAGTGTGCACATAATCTTCTGGCGAATCATGTGTACCAGCGGTTTCAATATTAATGAGTCGCGGCAGCGATTGCGGAACTTTTACGCGCGCAAAGTGGAATTTGCCAGATAAAGGATTGCGGACAACAACCGCGAGATTCAGCGACAGCCCGGAAATATAGGGAAATGGGTGGGAAGGATCAACCGCAAGCGGCGTAAGCACCGGGAAAATCTGCCGACGGAAATAGCGCGTCAAGGTCTCTTTTTGCGACTCATTGAGATCATCCCAATGCCGCAGATGAATACCTTCCGCAGCTAAGGCAGGCAAAATCAATTCCTGGAAATCATTGGCTTGGCGCATGGTGAGTTCACGGGCGCGGGTACCAATGCCTTCCAATACTTGGCGTGGCTCCAAGCCGGATGCCCCGGGCCTGGCAATCCCAGCAGCAATACGGCGCTTCAACCCGGCTACGCGCACCATAAAGAACTCATCGAGGTTGGACGAGAAAATCGCCGAGAACCACGCGCGCTCAAGTAGCGGCAGCGAATCATCTTCACTCTGCTCTAGAACTCGCTGGTTAAAGGCCATCCAGGAGATCTCTCGATCAGCAAAGCGCCCTTTTGGTAGTGGCTGATCTTCACCTAGGGGGGCAGAGGTATCAACTTGGACTTCAAAGTCAGGCAAAGCGTGTTCGCGCGGAGTTTCCTCGTCCTCGTATTCGGAATCTTCGTGTTCTACGCCAACCAGTGAGGCGTCATCTGCCCGAACAAAAAGTTCTTCGGCACGTGCACTTTCTACAGGAGCTGCTTCGGGAGCAGAGGACGCGCCATTGTGTTCGTCATCAAAAGAATCATCTGGGGCGGAGGGTCCTGGCCATGAGGCATCGGGGGCTTCAATGGTGGGATCGGACATCGCGTCCCTTTCTGGCGTCAATGCGCCTGAAATATCGGTTCTGACCCGCCGTAGCGGGGCCGGATGGGTGTCCGGCGTCACTATGTGACTATCATTCCATTACCGGCGACAACCTGCATAGTCCTACCCCGAAAGTGGACACGTGGCCTTCGTCATTATGCGAATCGTCATTAACGAGGCCGGGGCCAGGCTTTTTATGAGGGCGCCCCGCCCTCGTCGATTCCTCTGGCAACACAACGACTATTCCAGTGCTCCAACTTCCGCTTCCATTGCAGCGCGATCGAGCTCCTCAGCAGTGCGCAGCAACGCCCGCCCTCGCAAAGTCACTGGAAAGGCCAGAGGATCATTCGGGTCAGCAATCCATGTGGCCCCCATTGACTCCCCTGCCGCCAAAACCCGCATAAGTCGGGCTGCACCCGCCAGGATTTCCGGCAGATCATCTTCCGTACACTCGCCTGCAAGCAGGGCAAATATCCGCTCAATGACCACTGTTGGCGGATCGCATTGAATGGGCGGCTCCAGTCCTGGAACCCGCGGCGCAGCCATCCCTTCTTCGAAGCGTCGCATCACGATATGAGAATGTTGCCGATACCACTCACTGAGCAACCACAGGCGCCACAGGGCTCCCGGCAAAGTGAACTCAGGTGAGCGAGACCACATGTGCGCGACAACGTCAACGCCTTCATTTCGGATGGTTTCACGCAGACGAATCACTGCATCTGCGCCGAATTCTTCGTCTCCGACCCCAAAGAGGGCCCATGCGGAAGTGTGAGCAATTACTGATCCTTCCGCGGGATCGTCGTCACCAATAATTGCGTCTGCTGCCTGAGCTGAGAGCATGGCGGGACGCCGCGGAGTGCGATACGAGTTCACCATTGGCACGTCTCCCTCTTAGAATGGTCCCTGTCGCTGATGCGGCGTGGGCCTGTAGCTCAATGGTAGAGCAGCGGACTTTTAATCCGTGGGTTCCGGGTTCGAGTCCCGGCGGGCCTACTCACTTCCTTTCTTTTCCTTTCACTTCCCTACCCCCACGCGGATATACCGGTTGCGGCATAAAAGTCGTATGGGTGGTTTGATGTACACCATGACAGCGGACGTTGATGTGCCCACGGTACCGACCGCCAGGGTGGAACAGGCACCAGATCCCGGGGTCGCAGACCGCGCATTGGGAGCACTCCAGGGACTGGCATTAGGGGATGCTTTAGGCATGCCCAGCCAGGCAATGTCCCCTGACTGGATCCGCCGTCACTATGGGCGCATTTGCGGATTGGTTGATTCTTCCCGAGAGCAGCCCTACGCCCCTGCAATGCCCGCCGGGCATATTACTGACGACACCGAACAGGCTCTTCTTCTCGTTGACCTATTGGCCCAAGGTCGGGGAATTATTGACCCCCATGCCTTTGCCAACGCGCTTTTAGGGTGGGAAGAAAAAATGGCGGCCACAGGGTCGCTGGACCTTTTAGGACCCTCAACAAAGGCCGCTTTAGAGAAGGTCCATCACGGGGCTGACCCTGCTGAAGGACTAGGAGCTGGCACAACGAATGGTGCAGCTATGCGTGTCACGCCTGTGGGGATTGCGTGGCCAGCTTCGGATCCGGGCCGCCTGGCGGATGCGGTGAGGTGTTCGACTCGGGTCACCCACGATTCGCCTCAGGGTTTTTCCTCCGCGTATTTAGTGGCCACCGCGGTGAGTTTGGGCGTGGAAGGATCGCTTGCGCTGCCGCCCTTGAGTCCTAATGGGGCGCGGCCCGTGGATTTAGTGGGACGGGTGTTGGGTGAGGCCCTGCGGCTAACGGCTGCAGTGCCAAAGTCAGGACACTGGTCGCCAGTGGCTGACATTGTGCCACGTGCACGCGAAGCTTTGGCTCTTGTGGGCCGCCTGCCCGGTGACTTGCATTTAGTGCCAAGCATTGAGGAAGTGGCTTCCACGATCCGTTCTAATGTGGGCACGTCCATGGAAGCGAATGAGTCGGTGCCCGCGGCTCTTGCATTGGCCAGTCAATTTGCTGATGACCCTCTACAGGCTTTGCTGGTGGCCGCCAATTTGGGTGGAGATACGGACACGATTGGCGCTATTTGTGGCGCGATTTTGGGTGCCTGCCTGGGAACAGCTGCCTGGCCCCAGGAAATGGTCGCCCAGGTTGAGCGCGTTTCAGGGATTGATTTGCGCTCCGCTGCGGACACCTTGGTTGCTTTGCGGGTGCGCCCCTCCGCGCCGCTACCTGGCCCTGTTGTCATCCCCGGGCCGCCTCCCGTTGACGAGGGCGGGGCTGCTTCTGGAGCGATGCCTGCGCCTTCTCTTTCTGACGCGGAGTATGGGGCAACGTCTGCGGCGGTGCCTGATATTCGCGGGTTACCTGGCACCCCTGGGGACCGCGGTGTTTTAAGTGTCCAGGGAGGCTCTGGCGAAGGAAATACGGCAGCACCATCAGGTCTACCAAATGCGACCCCACCGGGATCGCTCCCTTCTTTTGTGGGGACCACGACGCGAAGCGTCTGGTATTTGGGCCAGGTCATTGTGGACTTAGCAATGACAGTGGAGGCCATTCCCGAGCCAGGCGGAGATGTTTTTGCTGATGATCCGCTCATGCTGCCCGGGGGCGGGTTTAATGTGCTGGTGGCAGCGCGGCGAATGGGCGCGACTGTGCGTCATGGCGGTGCCCTAGGAGAAGGCGCTTTTGCGTCCTTAGCGCGTACAGCGTTAGAGCGAGCCGATATTCATTTCATGGGCCCCCGAATGGTTGGGGTGGATCAGGGTTATTGCGTCGCCATGACTGAACCCAATGGTGAACGCACCTTTATTTCAACCCGAGGCGCAGAAACCTTAGTCCCAGAAGAGTCCTTTGCAGATTTACCGGTGACCGATGGGGATGTCATTGTTTTATGTGGCTATTCCCTGACTCACCCTGGGGTTGCCGAAGCGGTGTCTCGGGGGAGCGCCCGCTGGCTGGGCCGCGATTTAGGAATCATTATTGACGTTTCACCCATGGTTGCTGAGATTCCCGCGGACCGGCTGAAAATGGTGGCAGGTTTGCAGCCTTTATGGTCAATGAATGAGCGTGAGGGGCGTTTATTACTGGCCCGTATTGGCGATATTTCCCCAGCGGGCACACCGGATGGCACCACAATGCCTTTTACGGATCCGAATATTGAACCCTCATTAATGTGTGAAATGCTGGCGACATTCCTGGTCGCACCGGTGGTATTGCGAGTTGGCGCGGCGGGCGCTTGGTGGTGTGCGGGCCCGAAGGCCACTCCCCTCCATATTCCTTCACCTTCTGTTGATGTAGTGGATACCAATGGTGCGGGAGATACACATACTGGCGTTTTGGCTGCCCTCCTCACTGAAGGGGTGCCGATCGAGCGGGCCTTATTAATGGCGAATTGTGCGGGGGCGCTGTCAACAACCGCACGTGGTGGAGCCAGTTGCCCTGCTCGCCGTGAGGTTGAAGCAACTGCTGCACTATTGAGCACTGGAACGCTGCCCTCTGCACGGTAGCAATAACCACGCTGCGCACCGGTATTGGGCTCCCCTTTATGTGGCCAGTGCCCCGCCCTCGTCGCCGATCCCACAAGTAAAATTCGGCCAGGAGGTCGAAAACTGGCGTCAAAGAGGCGTAGCCTCGTGAGGGTTCCCAAGACAGTTCTGAGACGAGGCATGCATGAATTCCGGTGAGGATCTTTCTGTTTCTGAGCAGCGGCGCGCTGCTGGTGTGACGACTACCCTTTTGGCTGCTTTAGCTATTCAAAATGCCGTCCCGCCTTTTGCCACTGATATGTACGCGCCGGCTTTCCCTGCAGTGACTGAGGATTTGCACACCGATGCAGCCCTTATTGGCCTGACACTCACGGCCTTTTTTATTGCCTTTGGTGCCGGTCAAGTCATGGCTGGGGCGGCTTCTGACCGAGTGGGACGGCGCCTGCCGATTCTGCTTGGTGGCGTTATTGCTTTGATTGGTTCAGCGCTGTGTGCTGTGGCTCCCAGTATTTGGGTGCTGATGGTGGGCCGTTTCCTTCAGGGCTTTGGCGGTGGCGCAGCCTCCGCTGTTGGCCGCGCAGTATTAGTAGATGTCGCCAGGGGGCGGCTTCTGGCCTCGACAATGTCTATTTTGCAGGCTCTTGGCGGGCTGGCACCGATGGTGGCCCCTGTTGCGGGCGCCTGGGTATTGACCTGGGGTTCGTGGCGCGACATTTTCTGGTTCCTCACCGTATTTTGTGTGCTCATGCTGGTGAGTGCTTTTATCTGGATTCCTGAGACCCTGCCAGTGGAAAAGCGGGATATGGAAACCAATCCTGCTGTCCAGTTCTTTAATGGCTTCGTAGCGATTATGCGGGTGCGCTCTTATGTCTCACTAATGCTGGCCAGTTCTCTGGTTTTCTTTTGCCTCTTCGGCTACGTGGCGAATTCCTCGTACATTCTGCAGGAAACCCTAGGGGTATCTCCTGTTGAGTATTCGCTGATTTTCGCTGGTAATGCACTGTTGTCAACTCTCGGCGCTGTGGCCAATACGCGACTATTACATTACTTTTCGCCGAGGCGCCTGATTGCCACAGGTTTAGTTGGGTCATGTATTTCTGTAGTGATTCTGGTGGTGTCGATTATTGTCATGACACCAACCCTGATTCCTGTCTGCATTGGCTTCGCCCTCCTTTTGACCAGCATTTCCGTTGTTTTCGGTAATGCAGCGGCATTGTCTTTGGAATCTGTACGTGAATGGGCTGGTACCGCGTCAGCTGTCCAAGGCCTGGGGGTTGCTATCGCAGCTTCTATTTCCGCTCCACTGGCAACAATGGGAGGGGAAACAAATCCTGACCCAATGGTGTGGGTAATGGTTTTTGGCATCGTGTGCGCCGTCGTTGCATTCATGATTGGAGGGACGAAGCCGACGCCAAAAGCGGCGCTACCTGAGGTGTAATTATTAACGAGGGCGGGGCTAATCACCTTTAACCTGCAGAATATGAATTCACATATGTTATCTCTGTGATGTTATTTCATCTGCGCATTGGCTAGGGTGATGATTGCGCAATAAACTAGTGCATGCTCGTTGACGAACCGGCCCCGACCTCGGAGCAACTATGACCCACCCTTCCCAGCATCGTGCGGAACCCCCGCGGGAAAGCCTTGTGCGCGGGATTTCACGTGCGTTATCAGCGTCAGCAGCATCTCGCAGAGGAACTCTTCGGTCAGGTGACCATCATTGTCAGCTGAAGTCTTCCCGGCTTTTCCGGGGTTTTCTGGGCGTTTTTGGGGTTTTTCTCCTGGGTATTGGGACCCTTGCTGGGACTCAGACTGGCTACGCTGGGACGCTACCTTTAGGGGCGTCTATTGCTGGAGAATCCGCTTCGGGAATGTCGCGCGAGGACCTGGAAAATCATTTGCGTCAGCGCGCCAATAATGTCACCGTCACCATTACTATTGACGGCTCATCGGTCACTGTTCCCCTGTCACAAACAGGGGTTTCGGTGGATATTCCTGCTACCGCTGCCGCCGCTGAAAAAGAATATTCAGCAGTATTACCCAGGGCCACAGCACTCCTTGATCAGCGCGATATTCCCGCAGTTGTGACAACTAGTTCCAAGGACGCCAGCTCATTTAACACCCTTATTCGCGATCTTATTGGACAGGGCCCCGTTGACGCCTCGGTGGTTTTAGATAAGTCAGGGAAAACTTTTGTTGCCCGGCCTGGTCGCAGTGGGATGGGTGTGGATATGCAGGTGGTCAATGACGCCGTGCGTACTGCTGCCACCACATTAACCTCACAAAACGTGACCTTAACTGCCACCGAGCAGCAGCCTACGATTACTGATGCGCAGGCACAACAGGCCGCCGAACGTGCGAATGCACTAGTAAAAACAGATGTGGCGCTGACTTTTGGACAGGACCGGCTAGTCCCTTCTCCTGAGGTCAAAGCCCAATGGATTACTGTCCCTGTCATCCAAGGTCAGCTGACCCCACAAGTATCACGACAAGCTGTAGGCACCTGGGTCAAGGACTTTGCGGCAAAACACGCAGCCGAACCCGTGCCCGCTGTAGTCAATGTTGATTCTTCTGGGGCTGAATTAGAAAAGGCGCGTGCTGGCAAAGATGGTGTCGTATTAGGAAATCAAGACGCCACAGTGAATGCAGTGATTACGTCGATGACTTCGGGGGTTAAAGGCGACACTGCGTTAGCCGCGGATACTATTCCAGCACCACAAGAAACCCGAGTGGTCTCGGCGGGGAATGATCGTTTTGCGTATGCTGCGCGATCAGACGAAAAATGGGTGGATGTCGATTTAAGCGACGATTCGATTACTGCCTATATTGGCACCCAGCAGGTCCATGGCCCTGTGCATATGAATCATGGCGGTAATGGCTATGAAACGAAGCAAGGGACATTTAAGGTCTACCACAAGATGAGCACCCAGGATTTAGGGTGTTCCGCAGATTATGAGTGGTGTGTGAAAGACGTTCCCTGGATTACCTACTATGAAGGCGATTTCGCTATTCATGGGGCGCCATGGGCTGGGGAGTTTGGTTTAGGGTCAGACTTAACATCCCATGGGTGCGTCAATGTGCCCGTCGCAGAAGCCCAATGGTTCTATGACTGGACTGAGATGGGTACGACAGTCGTTGTCCACGAATAACTACGAGGGCGGGGCGCCATTTCCACCCACACTTACTCTTTATTCCCATAGCGGGTAGCAAGCCATACGGCAATAGAGACAAGCACAAGGCCAATGATTTCCCATATGCCGGGGATTTGCGCCAGCATAATAGCGCCAACTAATGCTGACGATGCAGGAAGCAATGCGGTAAAAAGAGCAAATGTGGCTGCGCTGAGTTTTCGCATTGCCAAAGCTTCAAGACTGTAGGGCACCACTGTGGATAAAAGTGCCACTCCAAGAAGAGCCACCATTACGTCACTATGGGACAGTGCAGCCAGAGCGCCGGGCCCAAGAATCGGCGCATAAATAACAGCACCCGAAGCACACCCTAAAGCGAGATTCGTAATTCCCGAGCGATTTTGGGCAATTTTCTGCCCCAAAACAATATAACTACCCCACGCTAGGGCAGCTAATAAGGTCCACGCCACTCCGAGTTGATCATCAGTGCGCGTTAGATTCAAACCTAATCCGCCGATACTGCTCACGCCTAGTAGTGCCAGCAGCGCCGCTATTCTTGGGATCCAGCCCCGCCCTCGTAAAACGGCAACGGTGACCGGACCAATAAACTCTACCGACACAACTGTTCCCATTGGAATATACGAAATCGCCGAGTAGAAGGACACATTCATCGTGGCCAATATCAGGCCAAAAAGGGCAGAGATAGCGAGGTCTCTTTTAGTGAGCCCATCGCGCCATGGGCGACGCCATGCCAGCAGCACAATCCCAGCAATTACCAGCCGCCACCATGCCACATGGGGCGCATCAATCCGCGTAAATAGCATGACAGCGATTGCGGCCCCAATATATTGAGTCAGAGCAGAGCCAATAATAAAAATCTGCGGAGGGAATTGGGGAAGGGAATGGCGCTGAGGCATATTCCGATTGTCACCTACACGTGGCCCTTTTCTTCGCGCCGGACCAAAGTCGTTACCTGAGGATGGGTAGGGTCGCTCTGATTAAGGCGGTGAATCTGCACCACGCGATCTGCACAGACGGCGACTAATTCCGGATCGTGGGTGACCACCAGAACGATGCTGCCCGCTTCGGCTAATTCCCGGAGTTGACGTCCAATTTCGACCAATTGCCGGTGATCAACCCCTGAAGTGGGCTCGTCAAACACGTGGATCGCCGCGCCACGGGCAGCTGCAGCCGCAACGGTGAGACGCTGTTTTTGTCCTCCGGAAAGTGACAGCGGATGGCGCTGCTCGAAGTCCGCAAGGTCGAAACGCTCAAGGAGGGCCTCAACATTGACCGTATTTTTGTGGTCCTGACTGAGGCCAAGGAGGATTTCTTGGCGGACTGTCGCAGAAAAAAGTTGCCGATGCACATCTTGCATCACCATGGCGGATTCGCTAAGGCGCTGCCGTGGAGAAGTGATCTGCCCATGGAGTTCAATACTGCTGCCTTTATCGGCTTTTTCTAGGCCCACCACAATACGGCACAATGTCGATTTCCCTACGCCATTGTCGCCAATAATGGCGGTGACTTCACCCGAGGAAAAATGAAGCTGGTCAATATTGAGAACCGGTGTGCCCCCATAAGAAAAACGCATTTGCGACAGATGTAGTCCGCGCGCTAGTGGGGCGGCAGGGTGCGGCGCGGGAACCCATGTCGGATCATTTTCTGGCGAGGGCGGGGTAACCAGTGTCCTTAAGCCAACTTTTTCGCGAGTTTCCTCATCAAGGGAACAAAATTCTTCAGCGGTGTAGCGGGTAATAATCCGCCCCCGGTCAATAAGGATGGCTTGGTCAATGAGATCGCGAAGGAAATGAATACGGTGTTCAGCGATGATAATGGTGATGCCGTCATTTTTGAGTTGCCGAAGAATATCGGCGAATTCGGCAATTGCTGCTGGAGAGAGATTAGATGTGGGCTCATCAAGAAGGAGGACTGGGGTTTGGGCGACAATTGCTTGGGCGCAGGCCACTTTTTGGAGTTCCCCACCAGATAGGGCTGCTAATGGACGGCTCCAGAGGTGTTCAATTCCGAGTTGGTGTAATGCCTCGCTTGCACGCCGCAAAATTTCCTCTGGATGAATGCCGTAGTTTTCTCCGCGGAAAGCGAGCTCTGATAAGACATCGGAGGTAAAGAATTGGGTCCGTGGGTTCTGAAAAACAGTCGATGTTGTGCGCCCGGCCTGGGAAAGATCAGTCTCGGGGACATTCACACCACTGACGTGGACACTGCCATCAAGAATGCCCGTATGAAAATGAGGAACAAGGCCATTGAAAAGCCGCAAAATGGTGGATTTTCCAGATCCGCTTGCGCCGCATAAGAGGGTAAAACTACCTGGCGGGAAGTCCACATGAATATCGGATAGGCATGGTGGAAGAGCGTCGGTAACGGGCTTTTCTTCAATAGGCCCATAGGGGGAATTCCCGCTGGCGGATCGGCCATAGGTAAAGGCGTCCACATGGGCACGTACCCACCCCTGGTCCTGATTATCCGAGGGCGGGGTTCCTTCTTTTCCAGCCATACTCATCCACCTAGTCGCGTCAGATCGAAAATCCAGAGCCCAATAATGAGCGCCGTAATGACAAAAAGAAGGGCATCCCCACCTTTAAAACCAAGGGTAATGATGGATGTTCGCGGGCCCGAGCGATCTAAACCACGAATCAGGGCGGCAGCACTAAGTTCATCTGCCATACGTGTTGTCATGGCTAATAATGGGATCAAGACATGTTCCGCTGTTCGCACCGGGCTTTTCAGAACTGACCATGCGGAGGGAACAACTCCACGCAATCGCATAGCATCAACAATGGCACGTAATTCCCGAAGAATAGCGGGAACAAAACGTAAGACCACCGCCACGGGCAAAACAATGACACCGGGAATATGAAGGGCGCGTAGCCCCGCAAGAAACTCACCGCTATTAGTTGATGTCACTAACCATATGGCGAGGGCAAAAACGGTGGAAAATTTGGCGAACCATAATGCAGAGATTGCTAATCCAATGCCGACAGGCCCCGGCCACAGTAGAGGAAGAAAAAAGTAGGTGGCTGTCAGAGAAAGAAAGAGGGCAGCAAAAATCCACCATTTCCTGTCTCTGAGAGAATCAGCCAAGAGAAAAACTGCTGCGCAGCCTGCGGCCACGGTAGACCATACACTCAGGTGTCCTAGAACAGCGGCATTACTGACCGCTATCATCAGTAACTTTGTTCGTGGATCTGCACGGAAAAATAGGTCTTTTTGCAGCGAAAGAGTAGCCCTACGCGGTCCAGCAACAAGATCGACGAGACTCACAATAGGCCTGCACGCGTAAAGTGCCGCTCAAGGATGCGCGTGCCAATCCAACCACTAATGGCAGCGATTATGGCATTTCCTATCAGGAACACAAGAATGTAGGTCGGCGAGAAAAGAGCACGCATACCATCTGCATAAACTTGCCCCATTGATGCCGCCGTTTCTTTAAAGTAGGCATCCGCGGCAAAGAATATTGGCAGAAGAGGACCGATCACCCAGAATTGGAAAATCGTGTAGGCAAGGATATTTGAGCCCCGAGATCGATATTTCCCCGCTTTGACAATGAGGTCCGCAACGAGGCCTAAACCGGCAGTGATAAGGAGCGTCAAAATATAGTGGCCGGTGAGGATCATGAGTAGGCCAATGATTGCGCCGAGAACTGTCATTGCCCCCATTGCTGGGGTTTTCACCATGTACAGCATGATAATGGTGGCGTTGATAATCGTCCCAAGAAAGAATCCGACGATTTGGACGCCAGGTCCCAGAATGCCCAGCATCGCAGTGGCGAAAACAGCAATGAAGTATAGAGCGCTAAAGACCCCGACGTTAATCAGAGCGCGCGCATTCAGAGGTGTGGCGGAAATGTCTGACAGGGCAGCAGTCATGGCTCTCTTCCTCGTGAGGACATGAGGTACTTGGATGGCCACCGAGACCATCCAGCTGGTTAGCTTAGCCTTACCAGATCTAATTGTGAATAGTCCTCATTATCTGCTGACTCACAATGGGCAAGACGCCACCCTTCGCAAGCGTGCACTAAATCAGGCTAGAGGAGGCGAAATGTTTCTCGAGGATCCGGGTTCCCACCCATCCAGCACAGGTAGTTAAACAGAAGGTCAACACCATGACACCCAGGATCATTGTCGGACTAAAGAGAGCTTCCATTTCCTGGGCGTATTCGATGCTGACATGGTCAGCCATCTCATCGAAGTAGGCGCGCGCCGCGAAGAAAACGGGCAAAAACGGGCCAACTAACCACGTAGAAAATAAGGCGTAGGCAAAAATATTCGCCCATCGAGAGCGATATTTGCCGGCCCATACAATAATATCCGCAACCAGACCAAGCCCGACAATCAGCGGAAGAACCACCCAGCTATGAATAATGACCATAAATCCGCCGATAAGGACGGCTAGGAGTGTCATCGCCCCGAAAACTGGAGTTTTCACCAGGTAGAGCATAATAACTGCCGCATTAATTACTGCCGCCACAATAGCGCCGGCAATAAGAAATACTGGGCCACCCATTTTCCCTGAAGCACCGACCGCCAATACAACAAAATAGAGGGCGGTATATACGCCCACATTAATTAGCATACGGGCATTAAGCCTTTGTTCAGTTGGTGCAGCGTGGGATCTTTGCATCATCGCCACTACCCTCCCATCCATGCCTACTTAGGTCTTCCCTACTTGGGCAAGTATATCCTTAGTAGCGTATGGGAGGCTGGTCTTTCAGGTCAGCTGACGATGGTCTTTCTACTGTTCTGCAGGAATAAAACGCAGGGATACAGAGTTCATGCAATAGCGCTGGCCAGACGGCTGGTCTGGGGCGTCATCAAAAATATGCCCGAGGTGAGAGTCGCAGGTGCCACAGCGCACCTCCGTGCGCACCATCCCATGACTGACATCTTCCAGGAAACGAACAGCACCCTCTTTTGCTGTATGAAAACTTGGCCACCCACAATGGGCATCAAATTTCGTCTCCGAGTCAAAAAGATCCGCTCCACAGGCACGGCAGACAAAAGAACCCTGACGATCTTCATTGAGGAGCTCACCCGTGAAAGGGCGTTCGGTGCCAGCTTCACGGAGCACGTGATATTCCATGGGGGTCAGAATCTGACGCCATTGGGCTTCGGTACGGTGGGCTGCGTCAAGTGAAGGGAAATCGCTCATGCGACCATTGTCCCCCACTTTGGTGGTTCTCAAGGTGTGGCGTATGAGATGAGCAGGGCTCCGCCCTCGTCAATTTTCGAGGGCGGAGCCACACCATTACATAGACGATCCCTGCCCTTGCGGTAGAGGCTCATTAGGAATAATGCGCGCAATAGGGCGGGCTTCGGGGTGTTCAGCGTGAATCCACTCAATGAGGCTTTCGCGGATGTGGCAACGCAAGTCCCACAAGGCGCCGGAATCTCGGGCTGACACGAGAATTCGAATCGTCACAGTCGTGGCATCTGACGCGGAAGCCTGCACTTTACAGGTGCGCTGATCCCATAGAGGACTCTCCTGAACAATCTCCATGACCTTTTCTCGGACTAATGGAATAGGAGCAGCCCAGTCAAGAGGCATTTCTACTGTCCCTAATTGGTCAGCAGCACGGCGAGACCAATTCTGGAAAGGAGTTGTCGTGAAATGCGTTGAGGGGCAAATAAGGCGACGTTCATCCCATAAACACACCACCACATACGTCAATGTCACTTCTTCAATTCGGCCAGACTCTCCTTGGACGTCAATAACTACTGTATCGCCCACACTAATAGCGCCGGTAAATGCCAATTGAATTCCGGCGAACACATTTCCAAGAGTTTGTTGGGCGGCAAGACCAGCAACCACCGAAACCAGACCTGCGGAAGCCAGGACTGTGGCCATTGCTGCACGCACCTCGCTAAATGTCGCCAAAGCCGCACAGGTACCAATCACCACCACAAAGGCCTGAACAACGCGGCGCGCCACCTGCGCTTGAGTTTGGAAGCGCCGGGAAAGGCCCGCATCAGCACGTTGTCGCAGGCGAGCAGCATCATCAAGGACTCCGAGGCCCGCATAGACCACCCAGGTTGCCGAAATAATAATGGCCACTAAACCTGCATGCAGGAGAGCAGATCCTGTGCTCGTTGCTGCCCATTGGGCGACTTGCGGGAAAAGCAGAGAAATACGCACTCCTACCCAGGTTCCCGCAGCAATAAGAGTAACAATTAAGGGCAGGCGAATACGCTGAATAAGGGCTTCGCCTATTTTATTTCGGGCAGCAACTCGATGGGCAACTCGCGTTAGAATAAATGCGAGAGCAAGGCCGAGAATCGCGCCAATAAATCCTGCGGCAATAATGTAGGTAATATCAACAGCTACCTCCGCGGCGGTAGCAACTATTTCTCCGCCACTTTGGGACATTCCACCACTTTGCGGAAGAATTCCGGCAAGGAAGTCAGGACCGCTTTGGGCACTATCAGCACTTTGAGATGCAGCGGCACTGTGAGCCGAGTCGGCGCTTTGCGCGGCAACAGTAGTGGCGTCACTCCCACTTTGAGGCAGGCTACCGCTCTGCGCCGGGCTCGCACTTTGTGGCCCATCCACAATGGGCAACATTTCTTCACCTAAGCGTCCAACGAGGGAGGTCATGGTTTTAGCCTAAAGGTCGAGGGTATGGCGGCGCCCCGCCCTCGTCCCTGTGTGTCCTGTGGATCGCGCCTCGCTGAGCGAGGCAGATCACTGCAGGTGCGCCAAACCCGTTGCCGAGCGCACTGGCAGCCCGGTTGCGCACGCTTACGTGCCGGACTTGCGCCGATCACGCCTGCGAAATGGCGATCACATGTTCAGGCCCAAAGCGGATCTCATCACCGTGGGCAAGGCCCGCTAAATCAAAAGGATCATTAGCCAAAGTGCCGCCATAGTCGCGGTTGCCGCAGGAGCGAACTTCAACCCACATACGCTCCACCTGAGCGCCACCATCTGCACTAGTGCCACGAAAAATCACTTTGGCATAGTCACCTGCGGCTAGCGCTTCGCGCATTTCGCGTGGGGGAATCGGGAAAGATTCCGGCGATTGGGCGCTGATTTCTTCGGCGTTATCCAGCGAATACGGGGTCGTTGACATGCCCTGAGAATAGCCAACAAGACCGGGGTGAGCGTACTCACAGGATTCTGTTTTGCCATTGGCGCTCGCTTCTGCCTATTATCTTCCTCGTCCTCGGGCGCAAGCCTGAAAGACGAACCAGGCCCCCATCGTTTAGTGGCCTAGGACACCGCCCTTTCACGGCGGCGGCACGGGTTCGAATCCCGTTGGGGGTACGACTCCGGTCATTAGACTGGAGACAACTGAATAGGTCTTGTACTTATCACAAGGCCCCGTAGCGCAGTCGGTTAGCGCGCCGCCCTGTCACGGCGGAGGTCGCGGGTTCGAGTCCCGTCGGGGTCGCTACCAGACCATTTGGTCCGGTCACTGGCTCTGTAGCTCAGTTGGTAGAGCGTTCGACTGAAAATCGAAAGGTCACCGGATCGATACCGGTCGGAGCCACCATTAGCCCCGAAGTCCCGCGGACTCGGGGTTTTTGTGTGCCCATTAACGAGGGCGGGGCGCGGGAGTTGCGCGGACCTGCGAGCAGGGCGGCGATATGTGCCCCATTTTTGGGACTGTAAAGCGCCGGATTTTGAGGCCGTATTTTTCTTGCCGGCTGATTCCTGCCGGGTGTAATCTTGGGGTAGAGGACATAAGGGTGGACCACCCGCTTGCGACGAGTGATCCACTTGAGAGTCCTTATCTAGGTCCAATGAGGACCTGGATAAGGTCCTCGATGGCCTTTACAAGGACTGAAAGTGCCAGGATTTTCGATGTTTTTCCGCGCCAGCGGAATTCGAAGATCCTGGCTTTGCCTTTACTTCGGCGCTTTTTGCGCTTGCACTTGTCCTGCATCGACCATCACCCCCTTTCTGCGGGACAACCTCACCGGCAAGGACATGTAGTGAGCCGGGGGTGTACCGCTGAGGGGCACTTCCAAGCTTAGTGAGTAGCCCCCACATTTTGGGTGGGTTTACTGCATTATTTCTGCAGCCATTCGGGACTTTGTCCGCACACAACTGCCCCAAGCAGCCACCTCATTTGGGCAAGGTCTACAACCCGCCGCGAGGACGTATTTTTAGTGGCAGAACCTCATCCTGGCGGCGGGTTATCAATGCGGGATGCGCGGCCGAAATTTCTGATCTGCAGAAATAGGTGTGTGCCTGTCACCTACTTGCCGTGTGCGTTGACAAACCGCTGCGACAACGTAATTTTTGGCAGCGAATCTGCATCGTGACCGCGGGTTGTCATTACAGACCGCAGGCCCGAAATTTCCCACCTGCAGAAATAGTGTCCCCCACCCTCGTGCATCGATACAAAGCGCCGCGAGGACGTATTTTCCGGGGGCAATTGTCGTTGTGGACGCGGTTTATCATTTGGGGTTCCTACCCTGCAATTGGTGACCTGCACAAATAGGTACCGGCTTGGGACCAAGGTGCCTATCTCCGTCGCGCTAGGTGGACAAAGCGCCACCACAACGCGTTTTCTAGGGGCGATTATCGTTGTGGACGCGGTTTGTCCTCACCGATGAAACCCGATGTGACGCCTCACCCCCCACCAACACATTCTGTCCTTTAACCCAGGTTCTAATTGGCTCTGAGGAGCATTACGAAGCCATGTTTTTATCTCTTGCTTGGCGGTTTTGAATGGGTGTAGCCTTGGGACGCAAGGACATTAGGGGCGGGCCACGCGCTACGAACGAGTGACCCACTTTGAGTGGTCCTACCAGAGGCCCGTCAGGGCCCTGATTAGACCCTCGATGGCCTTGACAAGGACAGCAACAGCCAGGATCCTCGTAGTTATTCCGTCGCCGCGGAATTCGAAGATTCTGGCTTTGCCTTTGCACTCACACTTGTCGTGTTTGCGCTTTCCTCGCATGGGCCATCACCCCCTTTCTGCGGTACAACCTCACCGGCAAGGACAATTGCTTGAGCCGGGGGCGTGCCGCTGAGGGGCACTTCACGTATTACTCCATTTAACCTGTTTTCGTGGCAACTCTCCGCAGCTTGAAAGTCTTCCTATCGACACAATAACAGTGGATGCTGAGGCGAAATCTTCACAGACGAAACCCAGATTTGAGACACTGAAGCCATGGTTTTGGCAGTCGAGATTGACTTAGAACGAATCGCGCAGGCGTGCCAGCGCTATCGGGTGAAACGGTTGCGCATTTTCGGCTCTATCCTCACGGAGCGATTCGACGAGGCGCACAGTGATGTGGATTTCCTGGTTGATTTCCTCCCCGACAAAATGGACCGTTTCGATAATTATTTCGGCCTGCTTGGCGCGCTGGAGGACATCACCGGCCGCAAAGTAGATCTACTGACCACTGAGTCACTGGAGAATCCATTTCTCACCAATTCCATCCTGAGTACCGCACAGGTGATTTATGAACTCTAAGACACCTGCACACCTTTGGGACGCACTCCGCTCCGCCACCGCCACTCAGGGCTTCATCTCCGAAGTTAGCCTAGACGACTATCATAATGACCTTCTTTTACGCTCTGCAGTAGAACGTCAGTTGGAGATTCTTGGCGAGTCACTAAATCGTCTTCGCCGCGATGACCCGACAACTGCTGCAAGAGTGCCTGGACTTCATGCGATTATCGGGATGCGCAACGTTTTGGCTCATCAGTATGGAACCGTTGACAACACTACGGTATGGCAAAATGCCACTCAGAATCTTCCGCCATTGGTCACAGTCCTCACGACGTTACTGCAGGAGTACGATGCAGGGAAGTTGAGTGCTCTATCTGACGAGACCACAACAAGCCAGAAATTCGGAGTGAATAGCAAAGATGACCAGGAAAACGAGCACTGAAACCAAAGCGGTGCGACCACTCCTCGAAATGTCTTCTGAAGAGGCCAGAAGCTTTTTATTCGAGCAAAGTAGCTACTGTTCACTCGACTTGCCGAAGTACTTTGATTTCACCGCTGTACTCACTTGCGCGAGAAAGTTAGTCCGACCCGCGGAGAAACAAAAAACGGCACGCACGAAGATACGCGCCCTTGACGATGTCAATTACATTATCGTCAGCAATAAGGATGGTGCCTACGCTTGGCGACCCATGCAACTGATACACCCTGTTCTTTATGCGGAACTGGCCACCCTGCTAACGGAATCTACGAACTGGAAACTACTCCAATCCCGCTTTAAAGACTTTCAGGCAAACGATAGAATTATCTGCACCAGTCTCCCTGCGATCAGCGAGACTGATTCACAAAAGGCAACTGCCATTTGCAGGTGGTGGCTCGATTTTGAGCAGGAGTCAGTGCGACTATCCCTCGATTACAAGTACATTGCCACCACCGATATTACGGACTGCTATGGGGCGATATACACACACAGCATTGCTTGGGCAACCCACACCAAGACCTGGGCAAAAAACCACAGGCGAGAAGAATGCTTAGGTAACCAACTTGATGCTATGTTCCAGGATATGCATGAGGGGCAAACAAACGGGATTCCTCAAGGAAATATGATTTCGGATCTCGTCGCCGAACTTGTCTTAGGTTATGCCGATTTGGAACTCAGCGAAGAATTACAACGCAAGGACAGGGATATAGATTATCGAATTCTTAGACATCGGGATGACTATCGCATTTTCACCAAGTCAAAAGAGGACGCACAGGAGATTCTCCTTTTGCTATCCACTATTTTGGGCGCTCTTAATTTCAAGCTAAGCAGCCCCAAAACTAAGCTTTCAGATGACATAATCGGCTCATCGATAAAACCTGACAAGCAGTATGCAAATCAAGCTCTTAGATTCCGCCGGAGCCGGTTCAAAACACTATTACTCATTCGCGATTTTGCCCAGCGTTTTCCCAACTCCGGATCTCTAATGAAGTCCCTGCAGCGTTTCCGCGAGTCTATTGAACCCCGCGCCAAGCGTCCCCGAAACAACCCAGTGCTGATTGCAATTATTGCAGACATTATGTATCGCAACCCTCGAGTTTATCCCCATGCCGCATCTATTCTTAGTAAGCTCCTCTCATTCGAAGAAGAAAGCGAGATTAAGGGCTATCTAGAACGCATACGGGATAAGTTTGCTGACATACCTAATACTGGCTTCCTTGATGTCTGGCTCCAGCGAATTTCTCTCAACTATAAGTTTGACATGGAGTACGGAGAGAAGCTCTGCAAAGTAGCTTGCGGTAGTTCCGAACCAATCTGGAACTCTAAATGGTTGCAAGAAGCAGAGTCGAGCATTGAGGAGACGTCGATCATAAATCAGGAAGCACTCAACGAGATAGAGGTTGTGATTCCTCTAGAAGAAACAGAGGTATTTACCCGTCGATACGATGACAGCAAATAGCCCTCGGCACGCATAGACCAATGAGTTTCCTAGTACCTGTCTTCACTAGGGCAGATTGGCCGCCCTTGATAGCCGTCGTGCCCCGGCCTCGTAGGGGGAAAGGAAACGGAAACGAGCGCTAGATCTCTGCTGTGACCAACGATTTTCCTTCGTCAATCGGCAGGAAATGCGGCGGAATAGATGGCACGAAGTCCGGTGGATAGTCTTCCTCATCTGACTCATCTGGATCGATGCGGAGAGCCTCAGCATTGAGCGCTGCCAAGGCATGTGAATCCAGGCCCCCGACGGGCGGCTGGAAGACCATGAAGGTCTCACCCATACCGACGAGGGTCAGGTGGAAGCGTCGCTCCCAGGACTGAATAATCCGCGCTATTCCAATGCCCATCAACTCATTGTCATGAACGCAGTACCACCCCAATGTTTCCAACGCATCTGCAGGCGATGTTCCTGGGGCGAGGATCAGTCCTTTTGGTTCCTTGCCCGCGTACGAGGCAGGCAGATAGAGGTCTGCCGCCTTTGGGAAAGGTGAGGATATTTCTGGGGTGAGCGTCTCCCACTCAGGAAGCGTGCTAAACCACCACGCCTTCAAGAGGAACTCCTCGCTATCAAAGTCATCACCAACGTCACTGGATGTTCCCACCAGCGTTAGTTCCGTGTCAGAATCCGTGTCACCATAGACGACCACTGGCCATAACCCCGTCTGCGGAAAGTAGTAGGCCAGAACTCGGACCACCTGTTGAAGGTCAGCATGAGTCCTCGGCGTTTCCTTGACCATCCAGCCAACCACCTCCCCTGTGTAATCAGAGATAAGGCGGACTCCTGAAGGTATGGTCAGGCCAGCGATAGCAAGTGGCCCACCGGGCGGAACATTGCCTTTAGCTTGTGCACGAAACCCCATAAGGACAGGCTAGCCATGAGCCTGCCAGAACGCAGAAGAAGGGCTTTATTGCTGGTAGAGGCAGGGCCGCGGCTCATAGAAGACAAGGAAAATCAGCTCAATGAGCTCAGAGGCGCAATCGTTAGTGGGAAGAATATGCGGGCCTGCAGAGGATTTTGATTTCGATGGCAACATCGCGAAGACACTGTCAATCAACCAAGGAAAAGCTGTTCTGACCACCCGAAAAGCCGCTTTAAAATAGGCGGGTGGATCGCACTCACATTAGGGCACTACGCCATCGAGCTTCAGCACTCGCGGAACTTATTGCCCCCGCCCAGGACCTCCTGAATGAAGTCACTCGGCAAGCCCCAGAAGCACATATTGGCACCCACGTAACGATTACTGCCGGCCCTTCTGATTCTCTGTATCTGATTGACCCCGGAACAATAATGTGGCCGGAGGGTTTGTATACTTCTATTGCCTGTGCGGGTGCAGAAAATGATCTGACCGTTTTTACCCATATTGCCGCCCCTATTCGGCAGCTCTATCACGATAGCGCTAAAGCAACTAGCTTCTTTGGCTCTCTTTTTTCCACTAAGGCGCATAAGCAGGCCTTAGCAGCCGCGGAAGAACTAGACAAGCAACTAAATATCCCTTATTTACCTGACCTTGAGCGCGCTATTCGCACGCATTTGGATCATGCCCACGAGGCCCGGAATATTCAGAATAATGCTGTTCCTCTTTTTCCTGGGCCGCATGAATATCCAGATGTCTATATTTCCGCCGCACGGCAGGCACTTGCAAAAGGTGCGGGTGTAGAGAATGCCGAGACCGCAGAGTTTAATATTTTTGATCGCGATTACCTTTCGCAGGCGTATCGCATTCTCACGGAACTCAATGCCGCCCCTTTTGCGAAATCTAAACTCGCTGCTTTAGCTAATGCCCATCTTGATGCCCTTCACCAGGAACAAGCCGAAGAGCTTATCGCCCAAATGCCCGTTGAAGAGCTCAAAACAGTCACTGACGAGCGACTGAGGTTTTCAGGAATTGGCGCCTTTGGGTTGAATACCGTTAAAGATGTGCTGGATGCACCCATCCATACGCTTCTTTCTGTGCCAGGAATTGGGGAACAGACCGCGCAACGCATGAAGGCAGCAGCACAGACCCTATTATCTGAAGCCCAAAAGACTGCCTCCCACCGAATTGGCAATAATCCGAGCTCAGCGGCTAGGAATCTTGTGGGCACACTCCACCTTTATGAACTGACCGATACCTTTAGCGCGGAAGAGCGGACCCGGCAACGTCGTCTTCATGAGTATTTTGCGGCCTTTCCCGGGCCAGTGATCAATCACGGTGATCCTTTTATTGCGATTAAAGCAGGTGACATAGCCTACGCCCAATTTATTGATGACATTGCATGGGCGACAGAAAATGCCGAAAAGCTTCTTTCCCGGATTCCCACTCACCTTCGCGGCTCAACTGCCGACCAAGCGAGCAGAGCCATGGCTGGGAATGCCTGGGAGGACTATCAGAGTCGGCCCGCACATTACCAGTCTTTGCTAGATAGCCTTCTGGAGAAAGACACCTCTAGCGCGGCAACAGCTGGCCTCGATCAGTCGATTATTGAGGCGATTCGGAGTCTCGAATTAGATGATTCTCTGCTCTCCGGACTTTTTCTCCGCGGCTACCAGAATTTCGGGGCTAAATTCATTGTCGTTCAGGAGAAAGTCATTCTTGGCGACGAAATGGGCTTGGGGAAAACTGTTCAGGCTTTGGCCGCGGCCGCACATGTCGCAGCAACAACACCGAACGCTCGCATCCTGATCGTCGTTCCCGCTTCTCTTATTGTCAATTGGCGCAGGGAGAGCGAAAAATTTACTGCCCTTCCGACCCATATTGCCCACGGCCCCCTCAAACAACACGAAACAAAGGTCTGGGCGAAAAATGGCGGGATTTTAATTGCCACCTACGAGGGAACCCGGAGTTTGCATATTCCCTCCCCCACTATGGTGATTGTTGACGAAGCACATATGGTGAAAAATCCAGCAGCGCAACGTTCACAATCGGTGGCGAAACTTATCGACCAAGCACAATTTGCGGTACTCATGACTGGCACACCAATGGAGAATCGCGTCAATGAATTCGGCCAACTTGTGCGATATATTCAGCCCACCCTGACACAGTCCTTATCAAATGGTAGGGACATTAAGTCGAGTGTTTTACCCAGTGAATTTCGTGAGGCAATTGCTCCTGTTTATCTGCGGCGAAACCAGGACGATGTGCTAGACGAGCTACCCGAGAAAGTCGAAAACCTGGATTGGGTTAGTCTCAGCAGAGCCGATATGGCACATTACGCTCAGGCTATTCAGTCAGGCAATTGGATGGGTGCTCGCCAGGCAGCAATGCTTGCCGAATCCCCACATTCAGCGAAAATTGAACGCATCCGAGAGATTATTGAGGACGCCAAAGAAGACAAGAAGAATGTCCTGATCTTCAGCTACTTCCGGAATGTATTAGACCGACTCCACAGTGAGTTTGTTGCTGATAGCGTGGGAATTATTAATGGGGACGTACCCCCAGCGAAACGCCAGGAACTTGTTGACTCACTGGGCACAAAGGGACATATTCTGCTTTCTCAAATCGGCGCGGGCGGAGTTGGACTCAATATCCAAAGTGCTCAAGTTGTTATTCTGGCAGAAGTTCAGGTTAAACCGAGCCTCGAAGATCAAGCTATTGCTCGTGCTCACCGAATGGGTCAGACCGATATTGTTCATGTGCACCGCATTATTGGTGATGACACTATTGATGAGCGGCTATTAGAAATGAATGCGGTAAAAAGAGACCTCTTTGATCAATACGCCCGTGAATCTGATACCGCTAAAGTTCACGATGCCATTGATGTTTCTGAAGCGCAATTGGCCAAGCAAATCATTACCGAAGAAAGAAAGCGGCTGGGCATTGATATGTCCGAGGGCGGGGGCGGCGCTGATACTTCTGCGGCGCAGTAGTGCTAGCTGCAATGAGTGACCTTCGCAGAGCGCCTTAGGTGCCTATCCGCATCGGGCCAGGTGGACAAAGCGCCGCGAAGACGTGTTTTCGCGCGGGGATTGTCGTCATGGGCGCGCTTTGTCAGTCGGGGGCTGTTGGCCTGCAATTGGTGACCTGCACAAATAGCGGCCCCGCCCTCGTACGTCACTACAAAGCGCCGCCAGGACGTGTTTTGGGCAGCGAATCTACGTTGTGGGCGCGGTTTATCAATTGGGGCTGGTGGCCTGTCATTGCCAACATACGCAGACGTACTCGCTCACGCAAATGTGGGTGGCACCAGGTACCGTCATGACATGACATTTTCTGCACCACGCCGCGGCGCTCTTCCCCCGGAAGGGCCACTGACCATTGCCGGAATTACTCTGCCTGCCGGAGTCCACATTTACGGAAAGGAAGGCGAAAACCCTGACCAACCTGTCGCCTGGTTCACCTCTGGCCCCTTTGATGACCCCATCGACATTATGGACGCGGTGCACACCCTGGCCGCGCACTTCCCTGAAACGGGCCTTTGGCCATTGACTGTCACTGGACTCGATGACAGCCTTGAACGTCCCTGGCTCGATGGCGAACTTTTAGGTGCGTGGCAGCCCAGCGATCATTCTTTTAATGCAGAGGAATACCTGCTGTCTGAGATGGATCCCGATATCCTTGAGGAAGATCCAGAGTACGCCGAGTATTACGCCGGTTTGACCCCGATTAACGAGGTCAAAGCATTACATCCAGAGGTTTCTGCCCCATTTCCTGCAGCGGACGAGCTTTACATTCCGTGGAATCCTGAAACCCAACAGATTGGAATTCTGCTGGTACCTGCCACATCCCCAGCAGATGCGCTAGAGCCTCTCGGCTGGCTTGGGCCCACCAACCATGGTTTGGAAGGGATTGGGATTGCTCAGGTTGCCAAGTCCTGGGAAGAACGTTTCCACCTGACGGTATTGGGCGCCAGTTTTGACGTGCTGTGCTTCCAATTCCCCGAGGGCGGCCTGGACCGCGACGCTTTGGTCGCATTATGCGCGGAAATCTACAAGGCCTGCCCTGATGACTACGACCAAAATAACTATACGAATCCGCAGGAATACATTGATCAGAAAGCTTCCGCTCCACTCTTTCGGCTGTGGTGGGACTAAGGCGGCAGCCGCTAGCGGACGGGCTGGCACAGGGTAAGTGCCAACCACCAGCGAAGGGGACTGGCACAGAGTAAGTAACAACCACTCCCGAAGGGGGTTGGCACAGGGCGGAGGGTGGCTGGCACAGGAATGGAAGGGCCACCCTCCACCACATAAGCGGTTACCTACTGGGATTGTGCGCCGGAACTGTCAATAAAAGTGGGTCCAACCCCATCCCCTCCTTCTGATGGCGCCGCCTGACGGAAGGTGTTATTACCCCAAATCCATGTGCCCTTCGGCGTGAGTGCCCACATGTCATACCCGGAGGACCCTAACTCAACGGCATCCGTAATGCCTTCCATTTGCGTCAAAGCAGCAGGGTCAGTGGATCGTATTCCGGTGACTTGCCCTGCCATATTCGACCCAAAACACCACACTTTGCCATCAACCAGCAGGCAGGTGTGGTCATGTGCAGCAATAATCTGAGTGGGCGTAGTAGATACCGTGCCAATCTCTACAGCCGTGGTGACATCTGGAGGACCTTCTTCGCGCCCCATTTGGCCGCGATCATTGATCCCCCACGCCCACACCGTATTGCCATTATCAACTGCTACGCCAAAATTCCGGCCAACTGCAAGCTTGACAATAGTACGTTCCTGCAGGCCCTGGATTTCCTGGGCTTCTCGGTAGTCATTGTCGCCGAAATATCCCCAACAGCTCACGCCAACGCCCTGCGACCCGCATTCATAGGACGACTGCCCGGCGCGCAGGTGTTTTGGGGCAGAGGGTGCAGAGGGTGCAGGGGGCGCACCGCCAGGCTGGGTAGCACCAGATTGTGCAGGTGAACCACCCAAGGTGGTATCTGTTCCTGGCTGAGCCTCCGATTGCCCAGATTGTGCAGCTGGAACGGGTTGATCCGCGGCAGGAACATTAGTGGCAGCACTCGCCAACCCAGGGCTAAAGAAACGCAAATAGACCGTTATTGCCCCCATAGCGATAATCAGGAAAATTCCTGCAATCATGCCAATGCGTGCGGGCATAGATAAATGGGACAAGGGGCCGGAAGCCGCACCGCTGTCCCTCCCCTGGTGAGGCCGCACTTCACGGAGTTGTCTCTGACGGGCATAGGCTGACTTTTCACTGCGCCTCTGGCCTTCACTGTGAGGAGGTCGCTCGCGCCGCAGGGGCAAGGAGGAATAGTCGCTGTCTACGGTGTCGTACCGCCTGGAAGTGGAGGAGGAATCATGCGAGCTGAGCGCTGGCATATGAGAGGTCGCGTGCCGCTGCTCCCTTTCGCGAATTTGGTGGGTCCCGAACCAGTCTCGCTGACCTGACTCGCCTTCATCCGCCTCATCTCCTTCGTCGCTGTCCCACTCGTCATCATCATGTGTCCACCCCTTATTGCGGCCACTATCAGCGTGAGCATCATGCCGTGCGCTCGAAGGGTTGCCGAACTCGCTGCGCACATCAAAGTCAGCACTATCTGAATCATGGCTGTCATCAAGTGCCTCATCGTGCAGGGCAGCGTTGCGTGAGAAACCAAGAGATACGCTGCCTTCATCAGGGCGATTTCCGCCCTCGTATGTGGCTTCACGGCTGCTCGCAGCGAAAAGATCGCGCTTTTCGCGATCCCCCTGAGAGTCCGGCCCATCCTGGCCCATCACTTCATCCCAGGAAGCAACACCCTCCTTTCCTTCTGCTCCGTGACGCCCAGGCGTTCCGCTTCGTTCTGGCGGATCTCCCCATGCGCTCGCACTGTCCCACACACTTGCGCTGTCCCAGACGTCCGCATCGAACCTATCTGGGCCACCTGCAGGTATCCGCGCAGAAGTCCCGCCCGCATTATCCCCACCGGGCCCACTATCGGGCCCATATTCGTGCCTCCATTCGCCGCGTCGCGCGCTTTTGGGGTTCCGGCGTTCTGCGCCTCGTCCTCGTTGATGAGTTTTATCGCGACTGCGCCCGCCCCCAAATGGCAGGGCAGCGAGAATCCGCGAAAAAATCCCACCCTGCTGCCTGCCGGTGCGCGCGGAATCCGCAGCGTAGAGGTCATCATCGAGGTCCTCGCCAGGTTCAGGTGGCGCAAAACCTTCGTGCCCTGGCGGCAGGGACAGCATTTCCAGCGCCCAGCGCGTCAAACTCGGATAGGCGTTGGGATGGAAACGCAGTTCAAGCAGAATTTCGTCACTGAGGTGCTGCGTGTCGGAAGCTATGGTGTATAGCTGCTGATCAGAGAGATTCGGGTCAAGCATCACGATTGCGGCAGCTCCTCGGATTGGGGGCCAACAGGGGTGTGGGGATGGTTCCGCGGCGGGAAATATGCTGCAGAAGGGTCAAGTGGAGTAATTTTATCGACTTTCCATACGCTTTGACTGGGGTTTCGGAGCAGACTGATCTGCCAGATTGTTGCGCTGGTTGAAAGATTGCAATCAACGCGTTCACCCGCGTCTGTCGTCGAGATATTTTCAGGGACAGGGGCATCTCGGATGGTTTGGGGCCGAATGAGTTCCATTGGCACCTGGTCGATATTCTTCGCGCCGTCGCTGGTCACATGAGGAGCGAGGCGCAGTCGCCATTGGGCAGGGTCTACATCTTCGGTAGCGAAATAGTCTCGCGCAAAATCCTGGGCGGGTTTAGCGCATGCCTCCACCCCCGCGTCAAGTTGCTTCTTCCCGCTGTGGGTGGCACCAGATGCACTTTGACGTGTATTCACTGACGAGGGCGGGGCTGCGCTCTGTCCTACCTGCGATTGCGAAGAATCTGCGGCGCTTTGGGGTCGCGTTGCAGACGAGCGAGAACCTGAGGATGGAGCATGAATAATGTCAGGAATTCCCTCGTCAGCGAGATTGGAAGCGGAGTTTTCGCCACTGCGGGTGACAGCTGAAAATATTGACCACCCGATAGCCGCAAGAAGAACGCTAATAGCCGCGATGAGCCATAAATGCGAGCGAGTGAATTGCCATTGTCTTCTCATTACTCTCCCCTTTTAGCCTCGCCCTTCAAAACGACGAACCGCCCACTCTTCACTTGCCCAAAATCCAGCCAAAGGGGCATAACGGACGACATCACCCGTTGTTGGGGCATGAATCATTTGGCCATCGCCAACATATATTCCAATATGGTGATAGCGCGATACACCAGGAACTCGGAAAGCAATGACATCGCCCGGTTTGAGCAGTGAAAGATCAACACTCGTTCCCGGACCAGAAGCAATCTCTTGACCCACTCGCGCCTGCTCATCTGCAGTTCGAGGTAGGGAAACTCCCAAATTGGAATAGCTCAATTGGACCAGTCCGGAACAATCTAAGCCTCCCTCTGCAAGACTCTCCCCTCCCCAGACATAATCAACGCCTAAATATTTTTGCGCTTCAGCAACAACTGGAGCTCCACTTCCTGATAACGTCGGACCGCATTGCGCACTTGATGGCGACTTCCCGTGGACCACTTCCTCAATATAGTTTTTCGTCAGAGAAGGAATATGCGGGTAGCGCATTAAAGCAGTACGGCCAGCATTATGCTCAATAACTAGCGCTTCTTCTTCGCTGATTTTTGCATAGGGGGCTTCTGGATTTGCGCTGCGGAGGGCACGAACTTCTTCGAGAGCATTCTTTAAATAGAGCCCGCCGTATTTTGCATGGGCCATCGGGTCGGTAATGCCTTTCGGAGTACCAGAACCGAACGCACTTTCACCGGGGTACACCGTGGCCCATATTCGCCGATTAATTTGAATGAGCCCCCATGTGCCTCCATTGTCATCTGGAGCAAAAACCTCCGGATCAAATTTTGATTCGCGATACATCATTCGCGCGATAAAACCTGGATCGAGGTGCGAAGAGTGCGCCATTTCGCTCACCCACGGACGCGCATTTTCAGGTACAGCAACCGCCCCATGACAACTACCGCCAAGGGTAATGGCCGAGCGCTTGGCGATAATGTCAACAATCCATCCAGGAAGGAATGCCAGAATCAAGAGAATAACGAGGGCGGGGACAATAAGAAGTCTCCACCGTGGCGCCGATAACGACGCCCACACACTTTGAGGAGCGCGAATAACACGCCGAAACCCACTGCGCGCACTATGAATGACAGTTCTAGTGAGGCGCGTTCCAAAAGAGCCTCGGGTACGCCCATATTTTCTCGATGCGGAAAGTGGAGCATTGCCGAAGCCTGGTCGCACGGGCGGCGCAATGTGCTGAGAACGCAAAGAGTCACGGGTAGAGCGCAGGCCTAATTGAAGTGAGGTTGAGGGAGTGGAATCCCGCCCTCGTTCCTCCTCTTTCCCGAAGGGCATCTGATACTCCGTTTGACGGCGCCGCTGCGCGGATACGCCGCCTGCCGCGTCGCGTCCGCCAACGTCACTCTGCTGCCTGGACGAAGTGCGCCCACCGCGGGCGGAAATGTCATGGCGAGGCCGATCTTCACCGGCCCCAGGACTCTGGGTGGCATTGACGTGCCCCCTGTGCCCATCTTTTTCGGCAGGGCCAGGGCGATCAGAGTGTGTGTTGCCTCCATTGGAGAGCAGGCGTTGATTCCGTGTCGAAATAGTGATCTGCGAAAAGTGTCCTGCCGTGTAGGAATGCGAGGAGGACCGGCGAATATTTACCACACGTTCTCACCCCTCATCCGCCAATTGCATTTCAGCGAATTTCGTCGTGAAAAGGGAATAAAGAATAGAGTCGGTGGGGATACGATCATCAAAAGGAACAATCGCATCACCCATTTTCAACAGACCCTGACCTGGAGAAACGTGAGTAAACTTTTCTCTCTGCTTATCGGAAAAGCCAAAGAGTTCCTGCAGAGCATCCGCGTCAGTGGGGGTCTGCCCAAGCAGGGTAACAACCGCACAATTCGCTAACATCAGTCGCGCACGGTCTGATAAAAGCAGCTCGTCAATATTCTGGGTAATACCCGTGGGCAACAACCCCCATTTACGTGCACGCTTATAGAGCATCTGGCAATAGGCGCCTGCATATTCATTAGTGAAAAGCAAATGGAACTCGTCAATATATAGCCAGGTACGCCGACCTTGAGCGCGATTAATAATCACTCGATTCCAAATTTGCTCGAGAACCACCAGCATGCCAAATGTTTTCAATTCAGCACCTAGACTGGAAATGTCATAGATCGTAAAACGTGAGCCTGTGTCAACATTTGTCTGCCGAGCAAAACCGGAAAAAGATCCTGTTGCATAGAGCTCCAATGCCGCTGCCACTTCCCACGCAGCAGGATCCTTTTCCGAGAGCAATTTCTTATGCAGAGTTGCCAACGTTGGCATTGACATAACAGGGCTATTCCAGTATTCGTGATAGACGGCTGTCGCACAGCGATCAATGACAGAGCGTTGTGCTGGGGAAAGCCCGGTTGCCCCGCCCAACAGCACCTCACACATCGAAAGAATAAATTCTGCTTTCGCTTTAATCGGGTTACCGTCATCTGTAAAGGCATCCCGGTGGAGTTCCATAGGGTTAATTGAATGCCGTGAGGAGGTAGAAATATCAATGCGCGTCGCACCAAAAACTTCACCCAGTGCCCAATATTCTTTCTCAGGATCAATAATGACCACATCATCTTGGGGGCGCCCAAGAAGAACCTGAGTGAGCTCCTTCTTTGCATATTGCGACTTTCCCGAACCGGAAGTCCCAAGGAAAAATGCATTTCCATTCATTGTGGCCGCACGCGACCCAATAATGAGATTCTTTGAGGTGTCATTAACGCCGTAATAAATACCTCCTTTATGCATCACTTCTTGCGTGGTAAAGGGAATCATAATGGCGGCGGTTGCCGTGGTCACTGTACGGAAAATTGGCAAATTGGATGTCCCTAAAGGCAAAACTGCATTCAGGGCATCCTCTTGCATATAGCGCAGATCCTCAAGGACACAGGATTGTTTGCGGGCAACTGAACGCACATGCGCCACTTGCTCCTTTAAGTCCTCAGGGCTGACGCCACGCACTCCCACAAGAATTGTCGTGGAGAAGAGGCGCTCATTGGATTGCTCGAGTTGCCTGCGCAATTGGGTAGCTTCCTCATGAGCAACAACAAGTTCATGGGGAATAAGATTCTCGGAGTAGCCCCGTTTACGCGCTTTTTCCTGTTCTTGGATTGTCTGCATATCCATACCAGCGATCTGGCGTTTCACTAGATTTAAGCCTTCAGCCTGGTCAATCGGACGTATATGCACTGAAATCACGAGGTCGGTATTAATTTCCGTAATCTCGCGGATGAGGCGATCAGATAGCCAGGGTGGTAGGTCACGCATACACAGGACTTGGAAGTACGTGTCTGTTTCATTGCCGAGAAGGACGCTGCGATGATCAGAAAAGTCCATGAGCCACGGACAAATGACATCTTTCGTTGTCAATGGCGTACCAATGAGCTGATCGTAGCTAAAAGAAAAAGGCGATCCTGGGCGGAGTATGGAGTGAAGAACCTGGAGGCGCCCCTCTCCTGAAACACGTTCCGCTTTGCAGCCACCAACGGAACGCAATTGCGCGCAGGCTTCGGCCTCGACGCGAGCTAAGACCATTGCTGCATGCTGATAGTCATCCGCCTTAACGGTAATCGTCAGATATTTATCTGTGACAGTGTTATTCCGGCCCGAGGCAAGGCGAGCTCGAATAATCTCATTAAGCGCATGACGATATTGATCCACTCCATCCCCTCGAGGAGATAACTCCACATCATTACGTAGCGCCTCTTTATCGAGATAGCGGTTGACCACGCTAACTTGCAAGGAATGCTGGGAATCAAAGGAGTTCAGGAAACGCGCGTACTGCTCAATAATTCCTTCTTGAGTGCTTTCTGGCGCGATCTGATAGTCAATATCTGACAACTTTAATGTCATCGAATAGCGATGCTCATCAAGAACACAGATCCCTGTTTCGGTCAGCGCCTCATATTGCAGTGCATTTTGCGCACTTCGGCGTTTTTTCGTCGGGACGTCCTGAGCGCTAGAGCGTTTTCTCCGCCCTCGTCGATGAGGGGTTTGCTCACTGCCCGACCTCGGATATTCGCGTCCGCTTTGCTCGCGACTCTGAGCGTTTCGGCTCAACATTTAAGGCCACCTCCCTTTCTACTGACCAAAAAGGTTCTATTTCATAGCGCAATTTTTGCTGGCGTCGATATCCAGAAATGACATATTTAGCGTATTTCTCGAATCGCAATCCTTTAGGGCGTACCCATCCCACCAGGACAAATGGCATCACCACAAATACTGTGGCCCACTGGGCAAGTTCAAGAAAGCCCAGGTACCAGATCCCGTAATAGGTCATCGCGGCAATAGGAATCATGACTGCAGTGCAGCCAATTTGACGCCACGACATTCCCCACATGACTTTGGGATCGTAAGCCGAAATCTCCTTATAGACTTTCACTTCGAGAGCCATAAACACTTCCTTGTATACATGACAGCTACTTCCTTTATATGCGTATCTATCTAGCCTCCGACCAGCGCCCTCGCGAGTTTTCCGCTATGGAGAACAAAAACGAGGAAAACCGCGGGCCCTAGAAGCAAAGAAATATAGTTCTTTACCACCCACACAGATATTCCCTCACCATCGCCAAGTGGGCCAATATTTAATGCGGGAATATACTGGATGAGCAGCGGATAAATCACGGCGATAATAATCAGAACAACTCCCTGCAAGGAGGCCGCACCAAAACGCCTGAGGTAACCAACAGTAATATTCTTAGTATCTGGATGAGCAACAAAAGCCATAGGAAGCGAGGCAAACGCCATCATCAGATAAAGCTCTGCAAAACGAAAGAATATGAGAATCTCGAGAATTGGATGGCAGATAATCGAGACAATAAAAGGCACCAATAGGAGCACGAGGACGCCAACTTGCTCCATATCATTTGCGCTTTGAATTTGCTCTGAAAAAGCAGAGTTAAGAACCTCGGTATTCGTATTCACTGATGGCGCGGACACAGAGATGTTTTTGATAATTTCGCTGGCAACCTCTGCAATGGCTCCCAATAAATCGAGGGCATGTTGCGCCACCAACACCAAAAGCACCATTTTGAAAATCGAGGCCGCAATAATTTTGACACCTAATTCCCGGTCACCCTCGATCCGGCTAGCGTTGCGCGCTAATTCGATGGTGCACATTAAGGCAATAACCACGGCGGACACTGGTCGAATCGCGACATTATGAATAGCGCGCACAGCGTTATACGCGGCTCCCCCGCCGTAGGTTTCGATACCTTCACGTAAAGGATCAACACTCAGGCTGCCCGCCTCCACAGTGAGGCGAAGCATTTCAAGGAGCATGTCATCGAACATGGGGACTCATCTCCCTCCTGAAGTCCTCAGTTCAGACAGGCATGATGAATGACAGTGCTGCCTACCCACCTACCCCACTGAGATCGATTGTGGAAAAGAGTTGAGCGGCAGCAACAATCATTGCCCCACCAATAAGTTGCCACATTCCATCTTGAGTTTGTGGCCCATTGTGGTCTTTTAGCCCACCTGCAAGGGTGACAACTCCCCACACTGCCCACAAACCTCCGCCAACAGTGGCAAAAGTGGTAAATAAACCGATCGCTTGCGCCAGCATAATGTGGTCCTTTCTTCAGTTGTCCCCCTTGCGGGGCGGCAGTTTTTACGTATGCGGCTTGCTCCGGCGAATGGCGCGGCTTGCCATCACAGCTCCGCCGCCACCAACGAGTAGGAATGTGCTTCCTGCGAGGAAGAAGGCGAAGGTGCCACCAGTTTCAGCCAGCGTGATATCGGTTTGAGTCTCCGTCACACTGGTTGCCGGGGTAATTGGCTCACTTGGCAGTTGCGAACGAGACACGCCATCTTCGTATACTTCATTCGCTTCTTCTTCGACATCCAGATCCCAGGTCACATCGCCAAGTAGGTCAGGCTGGGAATCACTGCTTGGGGGAACCTCTTCTTCAGCAGGAGCCTGTGGCTGAGGAACAGGCACAAGTGGAACAGGTTGATTCGCGCCGGGATCCTCAACGGGTTGATCTACGCCAGGATTAGGTTCCGGAGTTGGTGTTGGGCCGGGTTCTGGACTGGGGGTGGGCTCTGGATTGAGAGGCACCTCGGGGCGCTCTTCGTGAGGAATAGGCTCCTCACCACCCTCGAAACCAGGCGGGACCTCATCCACAAAACCGTCAGGATCCTCAACGTTGTCTGGGAATTCTGGGGCTTCGGGTTGAGGACGATCCTGCCCACCCTCGACATTGGGGTCCGGATCAGGTGTTGGGGCAGGCAAATCATCCGCGCCAAATACGGCGTCAATGCCATTTGCTGCTCCTAAAGCATTATCAACTGGAGCAGCCTGCGCCACATTTGGCGCAATAGCCAGGGCCAGTGCCCCTGCGCCGATAAGAACGCTCTTCTTCATCTGACCAGCCCTTCGGTAGTCGAGGTCGCGGAACTGCACAGTCCGCCCTTGTCACAGTGTTGATGGTGTAGTCGCAGTCACAGCGACCACCTATAACTTTGAGGACAATCCGCCAAGAACTCAAGATGAACTCTGCGTTGACCGGCAAAGATTCAGTAATCTTCGGCCAAGAACTCCTATGGGGAGGCTAAGGAGCTTCTCAGAGAGAATGAGATGAATGTGCAGGTCAAGCATCCTTTGGGCAATATTTTCCAGGTAAATAGATAGTGGATGAGATCGCTCTCATGACAAGTTAGTGATTTAGGCCATAGGCCACCCTACGGACACTTTCAGCTTCCCTATTGACAACCCACCTTGTTTATATTTCATTCGATGCGCATCATGTCTTTCCCTGACAAAATATGCGCTGTCAACTCCCTTGGGCAATCAGTGCGTTTTTCCACCAACGAGGGCGGAGCACTAAATATCAAGGGGACGCCGCCAAAACCTGATCTACTCAAAGCCATGATGTGGCAGGGAGTGGCCTTCGCTGAGGTCTTTACTCGGACTCCACTCTTGACATAGAGTCGGTGCCCTAGTCACGTCTTTCACCCTCATAGGAGAGTATTCGTTCCGATGAAGCTGTGATCCCCACTCGGCTCGGCCGAGAAGCCACCCGTATTACAACGGCCCGGGAGATCACTATGCCCATTATTGACGTCAATACTCTGTCCTTTTCTTTTTCGGCCCGCCCACTTTTACGCGGCATTTCACTCACCGTCGGCGATGGCGAGCGCGCCGCCCTCGTAGGACCTAATGGATGTGGCAAAACGACACTTTTACGCGTGATTCGCGGCGAACTCACCCCTGACGGTGGCTCGACCACAATCAGAGGCGTAACTGCCCGCGAGCGCCTCCACCTACCATCAGCCACCTGCGCCTATACCACCGCAGCGGAATATCTTCAGGCGACTCTGGCAGAAACTTTCGCCTTGCTGACCCGTTTTAACGATATTGCCGCTGGCCTTGCAGACGATCCGTCCAGTGAGGCATTGGCCAATGAATACGATGCGACGCTGGCCCGCCTTGAGGCAACTGATGCCTGGTCATTGAACTCCCGTATTGATGAGACCCTCGCAGGTCTGGGGCTGTCCCAGGTGGCGGGCGAAGGGAGGTCCCGCAGGCTAGACGCACTCTCCCCTGGTCAGGTGGCCCGTCTCGAATTGGCGGCGTTATTACTGACTAGGCCGGCCGTCTTGATTCTGGATGAACCAACAAATCATCTTGATGACGGTGCGGTGGCATATCTGGTGGAGCAGATCTGCTCGTGGCAAGGTCCAGTCCTTTTCAGTAGTCATGATCGTGCTTTTATTGAGGCGGTAGCTACGGTGATCTATGACTTAGACACTGCACCATGGGAAGCCATTGTCACTGCGGAAGGTGGTGGCCCTGTGCCGGGTGTATTCCGCTGTGCGGGCGCCTATAGTGATTACCTTGCTGCAAAAACGCGGGCACGGGCCGAACACAGGCGGATTCACTCCGCACAGCAAGAGGAAAAACGTGAGCTCACAGCCCATCGGCGTCGCAGTGAGGAACTTGCCCGCGGTGGAGTGCGTTTAGCAACTGCCCAAGGCATGGCCAAAAAGTTCTTTGCTGATCGGGCAGCAGCAACTGCGGTGAGGAGGACTCGACATGATGATCAGCGGCTTGACACTTTGGCTGCTCATGAGGTCCGTAAGCCGCGCAATTATGACCTCCGCCTGACGCTACCCACGAGTGCGGCCACTGCTGGCCTGGCTGTGAGTGCACGCGGCGCGGCTATTCCTGGCAGGCTTGCGCGAATAACTTTTGACCTTGCGTTTGGTGAGCATCTTCTCGTCACCGGATCTAATGGTGCAGGGAAAAGCACGCTATTGCAGTGGATTGCTGCTGGTCACCCGCCGCACGGCGCCCAGCAGGCTTCGGGCACGATCCACGCCATGGGGCGGATCGTTTGTGTTCCTCAGCAGCTTCCCGCCATAGATGACCCGTTGATCACCCCTACTTTCTGGGAGGAGGGCATTGGTGATCTGGGCGCAGGCATTCTCCACCCGTCGCTGTGGCGGGTGCCGATCGCTCAGCTTTCTGATGGGAATCAGCGTCGGGTTCAGATTGCGGTGGCGATTGCACAGACGCCGGACATTCTGGTCATTGACGAGCCAACCAATTACCTGGATCTGGCGACGATTGAGGAGCTGGAGCGGGCGTTGAGTGCCTGGAGTGGAACGCTGATTGTGGCCAGCCATGATCGGTGGTTGATTGATCATTGGCAGGGAATGCGCCGGGAGCTTCAGCCAGCGCGCGCATAAAAAAAGGAGAAATGGACCAAAGGTGGTCACGATGGATACAAGAGCCGGGGTGGGTGCATCTCTGGGTGCAGGTGGGTGCAAAGCCGGGCCTGGTGGGTGCGCCGCTAGGTGCGGACGGGTTCACATTTCGCACGAAAACGATTCAGAGGCGCAACGGACCGGATGTCAAATTGGTGAGGTGTCATGAGAAATTGTGGAGTCGGCTTGCTGACTCCAAAGGAACTTATTTATGAGGTAGTAACTGACAACAAGTATGGAATCGCCGTGCGAGGTGTCCCTCGGGAGTCGTTTTTCCGGGCCTCCAGGTGCCATTTTTATCCAGAACACCCTTCGCAACACGAAAGTTTGTGCTGGAACACGTGCCTTGGGATCGGAGCACATCACCTCTCGTGAGGTTCGGGTGGATGCAACCAGTGGTTGCGGGAGATATGTGGTTGCTCTGTGGATCGCAACCGTTGGGTGGTGGATGTGCATCGTCCTCACTGGCACAGTGGATGATGAACCGCTACAGGGGAATCGGATGTCAGCCGTCTCTCCTACGGCCTGAGTGCAGGAGTTGCCATGTCCTTTCGTGAGAACCTTCAGTACCTGAGGTCCAGTCGTGGCCTCACCCAGGAGCGTTTGGCTGTCCTGCTCGGGGTGTCGCGTCAGGCGATCTCCAAGTGGGAGTCGGACCGCGCGGCGTGTGCACCACTGGGCTCGCCAGGCCGCCTCTCCAGTGCCCGTGCTCGCAGCAGCGGGTGCGCGCACCAAAAACATCGAGGTGGGCACCGGTGTGATTGATATGCGCTAGCACATGTCTGGGTTGCAGCACTGGCTCTGACGATGAAGAGCCCGGAGGCTGCCTCCGGGCTCTTCATCGTCGGGTGACGGGTCAGTCGTCCTCGTCTTCGAGGTCCTCTAGCACTTCGAACGGTGACTCGACGTCGCCGCGCCAGGCCTCCAGGCCCTCGCGCACCGCGAACACCGCCACGACCAGCGCCGCGACCGAGTCGGCCCACCACCAGCCGAACAGGCTGTTGAGGATGAGGCCGATGAACACTGCACCGGAGAGGTAGATGCACAGGATGAGCTGCTTGGCGTCGGCCATCACGCTCTTGGAGCCCAGCCCTCGCCCGGTGTGGACCTCGATCCATGCCAGCAGAGGCATGACGACCAGGCTCAGCGCGGTGATGCCGAGGCCCAGCGGGCTACGGTCGGGGCCCTCCTGGCCGACCAGGGCCAGCACCGCGTCGATCGAGACGTAGGCCGCCAGCGCGAAGAACGCGATGCCGATGGCCTTGACGGTGACCGTCTCCCACCGCTCAGGGTCCTTGCGGGTGAACTGCCAGGCGATGGCCGCGGCCGAGAGTACCTCGACGACCGAGTCGAGCCCGAAGCCGGTGAGCGCCGCGGACGATGCGAGGACGCCCGCCCAGACTGCGACGATCGCCTCGATCACGTTGTACGTGATCGTGAAGCCGACGATGAAGCGGACGCGCCGGTGCAGGGTCGCGCGGCGCGCGGTGGTCAGGGTCTCGCTCATGCTCCCACCGCCGTTCCACAGCAGCCCGGCACCGAGCATGCCGGGTCGATGCACGGCGCGTCCTCGTCCACCGCGAGCGTGACGTCGATCAGGGACGTCAGCGCCGCGGCGAGGTGCGGGTCGGCGATCTCGTAGCGCGTCTGGCGGCCCTCGGGCTCGGCGACGACAATCCCACAATCGCGCAGGCAGGTCAGGTGGTTGGACACGTTCGACCGGGTCAACTCCAGCTCGCGCGAGAGCACGGCCGGATAGCTTGGGCCGTCGAGCAGGGTCATGAGTATCTTGGAGCGCGTCGGGTCGGCCATGGCCCGGCCGAGCCGGTTCATGACGTCGAGGCGCGAAGCAATAGTCAGCATGCACTGAACTATACAGTGCACACTGACCAATGTCAAGGTGTAAGGGCTGCCGCACGCGCTCCGCGCGCTTGCCTTCGGGAACCGTGGTCACCGCTTGCGCCAGCTCGACCACTTCGGCATCCCGCGCCCGCTCCAGGTCTCCACCAGGCCGACGACCCAGCGGGCGGATGCGAGGAGGGCGTAGCCGGCCCCGGCGAGGCCCACGGCGACCACGAGCCAGCGCCCGACGCCGAGCCACACGCTCCCGTCCACGTCCAGCGCTCACTGAGCGCCCGTGATGAGCCCGGCGATACCCATCCAGAGCCCGGCGACGACCACGACCACCGGCAGGAGAACGAGGCACATTGCCGCGGCCGCCGACCAGAGCTGACGCGCTTCCAGCTTCGCCGTCGCCGCGATGATTCGCTCGGCCCGTTCGTTCGAGGCGTCGAGGCTCGCGGTCATCGTGGCCGAAGCCTCCCCGGCGACCTGCTCGACAGCCTTCTCGACCCGTTCCTCGGTGCGCTTCTCGATCCGCTGAACCACCCCGCCGACCTGGCTCACGAGCTTCTGGTTCGCCGCGGCCTGCGCCTTCAGACCCTCAATCGCCGAGGCCGTAGCCGCGCGATTCTTCTGTGCCTCCACAACCAAGCTCCGCCACGCGGCATTCAAGCTCTCGCCGTTGAGACTCTGCGCGAACTCGCCGAGCGTGCTCGCGATCTCGTTCTGCCTGCTCTCGATACTCGCGATCCTCGCGGACACGTCGCTGGAGGGCGAGGAGGTCGACGCCGGGGCCGTGAGCCGCTCCAGCCGCCTCGTCCATGACCTGTCTAGAAGCAACACATATGAGACACCCCTACCAACACAGCAAACCAAACATCTAGCACAACAAACGAGACACCCAACCCCACCCACAACCACCACCCATCTACCCAAACATATGGGACAGTCGCCACACTATAAAAATGACTGACTCACACAACCCCAAAACCACCCGAAACAAAGCAATCATCACAGCCATAACAACCTGCGCAATGACACCCACACAAGCAGCAAAACACTTCCACCTCTCACGCTCACAAACCTACAAACTCCTACGCAAATACAAACAACACGGCACCACCGCCCTCACCCCACAATCAACCCGCCCCACACATACCCAACCAAAACCCCAGACACAACCCTGCAACTCATCATCGCAACCCACCACACACTCAAAAAACAAGGCCACTACGCAGGCGCAAGATCCATACGACAACACCTACAACAAGCAGGACGCCAACCACCACATGAATCCACAATCCAACGCAAACTCAAACAGGAAGGACTAACAAAACAAGAACCCAAAAAACGCCCACGAACATCCTGGAACCGCTTTGAAGCTGACCTACCAAACGAACTATGGCAGTCAGATTTCACACACCTACGCCTCGCAGATAACACCGACGTAGAAGTAATTGGATGGCTAGACGACCACTCCCGCTTCCTGCTCCATCTCTCAGCCCGCAAAAGAGTCCTCGGCGCAACAGTAACCGACACCTTCTGGGAATCCTGCACAAAACACGATCCACCCGCAGCAACACTCACAGATAACGGAGTCGTATACACAACCCGCTTCGGAGGCGGAGGAAGATCTAGCCCTAACGCCTATGAAACATTGGGCATAGAACAATGCAACTCAAGACCAGGGCACCCCACCACCCAAGGCAAAGTCGAACGACTCTGGCAAACACTAAAACGATGGATAACAGCACAACCAAAAGCAACCGGTATAGCCGAACTCAATGAACAACTAGCCAGATTCATGCGGATCTACAACGAAGAAAGATCACACAGCGCGTTAAACGGTAAAACCCCGCACTACATCTACACAACACAACCCAAACTAGGGTCAGTAGCGCTATCGGAGTCAGCAATCCGATTTAGAACTGACAAGGTAGACCAAGAAGGCAAAATCACCATCCGGTACATGAACAAAATCAGACACCTAGGAATAGGAAGAGGGTACGCGGGCAAAAGAGTCTATGCGCTGATATCCGGAAAAGAAGTCACAGTGATGCTGATAGGCAGCGGAGAAATAATCGGGGAACACATCCTAGATCCCAACAAGAACTACCACGCAAGAAAGCAACAATAACTGTCTCATAAGTCTGGATAGATGCACCGGAAAAAGCACATGAAAGGGCGTCTCATTTCTCCGACTAGATAAACGTGTGGCAAGACCTATGAACTGTCTCATATGTCTTGCCACATCACATTGGAGCGGGCGACGGGAATCGAACCCGCGCTGTCAGCTTGGGAAGCTGAAGTTCTACCATTGAACTACGCCCGCGTGCTGTCCCTTGTGGGGACGAGTGAAAATCATAGCGCCACATCGCCGACTCGTCCAAGTGAAACGCATGTGGATGGCGCCGCACGTGTCACGCTCTTTTTACGAGGGCGGGGCGAGAACTCACCCACCCTGAAAGTCGCCAGTTCCACCGCATGGCAACCTCGTAGACTTGAGCCCTATGAGTCCTCGCCCTGTTGTGGCTGCAGCCATTGTTGATTCCCTGAGCGCCCCCACTCAGTTATTGTGCGCCGCTCGGGCCTATCCGCCTGAGCTTTATGGCCTTTTCGAGCTCCCCGGTGGGAAAGTTGAAGAGGGCGAAGAGCCTCTCCAGGCGCTTCACCGTGAAATCGACGAGGAACTATCCACCACGATTAGCGCTGGCCCTCAGATTCTTGGCCCTCTCGATGGTTGGTGGCCGATTGCGAATGGGCGACGTTTAGGAGTTTGGTTGGCCACACTTACGCCAGATGCCCCGCCTATTCAGTGCGGCTTGGGCCATCTTGAGATGCGCTGGTGTCCCCTGACCGATCTGGATTCTTTGCCGTGGATACGACACGATTTCCCTATTGCTCAGGCGATTATTGACTATTGTGCGCGCCTCAAGTGAGGTCTGTGCCGGATCTGATGCGCGCCTACGTTACCCCTAGCGCCCTGTAAAAGGCTGCTGCCCCGCCCTCGTCCATATGCCACTTACTTTGGCGACACACTCACCTTTTCTGTCAGAATATCCCTATGCCGAAAATTATCGGGGACACTCTCACGGACCATCGCGAACTCACTCGCCGCAAGCTTTTTGACGCTTTGGCTGATCTCATGGCTCTTCGGCCTTTTGACACCATCACTATGTCTGAGATCGCGAAAGTCGCGGGCGTGGGACGCACTGCCGTTTATAACCACTTTGCAGACAAAGAAGTACTGCTTCTGGCATTTATGGAGCAGGCTACACGTGAGTTCTCTGAACATGTCAATGCTGCTCTGGCTGGGCACGATGATCCTATCGACCAGCTCCGTATTTATTTGCGGGCCCATTTGGAAATGACAGATCGCTACCACCTGACTTCAGGAGTGAATCTGCGGCACCATCTCTCCCAGCAGACCAGCGAACATTTACATGATCATGCGGGCACTGTGGGCGCACTACTTGGCACTATTTTGGTGCGCGCCATTGAGGCAGGGCGTATTCCTGCTCAGGATCCGCGCACATTGGTTGGCCTCATCCACGCGTCACTGGCTGGTCAGCGTCTGCCTGAACATCACGCACAACGCGAAGTGCGCATCGCCACCGCCACCGCTTTTGTCCTACGGGGCATTGGCGTTTCGGGTGATCTTGCGCCAATACCGATGCCGGGGCGTATTAACGAGGGCGGGGCCGGGCATATTTCTCACAGTGCTGATACTGGGCGCGGCGCCAGGCAGGACGGCCGCATCGCTGCAGGTGCAGGCGCCTATTCGACGACCGCTACAGGGACTAGCCAGCAGGAAAACGCCGAATTGGCAAGGGAAACTCGGACAGCTCCTCCCAGAGCTTCCCTCCCCCATTCTTCAGAAGACGCTTTTCTGCGCTGCCCAGTTCACCACTGAATATATGTATTCTGAGGTCCTTTCCAGGGATATTAGCGATTAGCCGTAGAAAAATGTGCCATGGGTAGCTCCTTTTATCCACAAATGGCGATTCCTTATCTCATTGACGCCGCCTCATTATGTGATCGGGAAATCCCCCTGTCCTTTTCCTTCGACTGATTGGCCTTATTCCTTCAATCTTATGGTGACAAGGATCCTAAGATTCGCGGAATAGGATTCACTAAGGCATCGTTAATGTAAGAGTAACGACGAGGGCCACCCGGCCCAGCACTCGTCCAGCGAGTGTGACCCCCTAAGAAGGACCCCTATGACTACCGTTGACGTCACTGACGAAACCTTCGAGAAGACCGTCACTGAGAATCCGATTGTTCTGGTGGACTTTTGGGCATCCTGGTGCGGACCCTGCCGTCAATTTGGCCCTGTCTTCGAGGAATCCTCGAATAAGCACGAGGATATTGTTTTCGCCAAGGTAGACACCGATGCTGAGCAGCAAATTGCTATGGCTGCACAGATTTCGTCAATCCCAACACTGATGGCTTTCCGTGATGGCATTGCCATTTTCCGTCAATCTGGTGCGATGCCCGGCCCCGCATTAGAAGACCTCATTCAGCAAATCCGCGACTTGGATATGGAGGAAGTCCATAAGCAAGTTGCCGCAGATAAAGGCTGATTGCAGACTTTCGCCTAGCAAGGTGGATAAAGGCGCCGACATCCGGTAAAAATCGGGGTCGGCGCCTTTATTGTGAGGTTGCCACCCTCGGGGAGTGGGGCAGGTGTTTATCGGGTTAACAGCAGAATTGTGTGTTTTTGGTGGGGGTGTTGTGGGTGGGTTGGATGCACCAAACGGTCATAGGGCGACATTTTTGCCTGAAATCGGGCTTTTTTGTCGCCGTTTGCAGGTGTGGTGTCGCGATTCTTGTAGCGGACTAGTGCCGCTGGAGCGTAAACCAGTGTGAGGACATGTTTTTCGCAGCCGATCTGCCTCTGGCCTGAGGTTGCTCTTCAGGACAAACCACCGCGAGGACGCGTTTTTAGCGGCACGATCTCATTGTGGACGCGGTTTATCAATCGGAGGCATTAGCCCACAATTGGTGACCTGCACAAATAGGTGCAGACTTGAGGCCCAGGCGCCCATTCGCACCGGGCCAGACGGACAAACCGCCGCGAGGACGTGTTTTCAGGCCGCGATTGTCATTGTGGTGGCGGGTTGTCAGTCGGGGCCTAGACACCAGAAAATTCCGACCTGCACAAATAGTGGCCCCGCCCTCGTAGAACAATACAAACCGCCACCACGATGCATTTCCACGCGGCAAATGTCATCGTGGCGGCGGTTTGTCCCACAGGATTCCCCACAGCAGGGCACCTAGGCAGCTGGCCCTACCGAGGCCGTCGAATCCGCCCAGAAGATTGCCCCCAGCAGGGCACCCGACCAGCTGACTTACTTCTCGTTCAATTGTGCGGCAACAAGTTCAGCAATCTGGATCGCGTTCAAAGCCGCACCCTTACGCAGATTGTCACCAGAAACAACGAGGACGAGGCCACGGCCACCATCAACAGCCTGGTCGCTACGGATACGCCCCACGAGGACCTCATCGCGGCCCGCTGCCTCAAGCGGCGTGGGCACATCCGCCAGGCGCACGCCAGGAGCACTGGCGAGGACCTCACGAGCACGCTCGGGCGTAATAGCGCCGGCAAACTCGGCGTGAATGCTCAAAGTGTGGCCGGTGACCACAGGCACGCGCACGCAGGTACCGGAAACACGCAGGTCAGGTAGGTGGAGGATTCGGCGGGACTCATTGCGGAGCTTTTGCTCTTCATCGGTTTCTTCCGAGCCGTCATCAACAATTGACCCCGCCAAGGGCACCACATTAAAGGCAATCGGCGCGACATAGACGCCAGGGGCAGGAAGATCCACCGCAGTGCCATCTACAGCGAGGGCCGCAAGGTCCTGGCTAACCCCTGCCTGAACCTGGCCAATCAGCTCGTCAACGCCTTTAATCCCAGAGCCGGATACAGCCTGGTAGCTAGAGACAGTGAGGCGCTCCAGGGCACCAGCTTCATCCATAAGCGCCTTAATAACAGGCATTGCCGCCATCGTGGTGCAATTCGGGTTGGCAATAATGCCTTTGGGGCGGTCGGTAATATCGCCGCCATTGACTTCAGAGACCACAAGTGGAACGTCGGTATCTTTACGCCATGCGGAAGAATTATCGACAACAACAGCGCCAGCGGCAGCGAATTTCGGCGCATATTCGCGCGAAGCCGTAGCACCGGCGGAAAAGACCGCAATATCAATACCGCTAAAGTCAGCGGTGGCCACATCTTCAACGGTAATATCCTGGCCATTCCAGCTCAGGGTAGTGCCAGCAGAACGCGCTGAAGAAAAGAAACGGACGTTGGTAGCGGGAAAATTCCGTTCTTCTATTAGGGTGCGCATAACGCGGCCCACTTGGCCGGTAGCGCCAACAATCGCAAGGGTTAGGTCGGTCATTTCTGGTCCTTTCATTACGGGCCCGGTTGCGTCAATAAACGAGGGCGGGTGCAATACTGCGCGTCGCCGCAGCGGCGCCTAGATGGCCACCCGCACCGCCCTATTTAGCGCCCGGTCCCGCCATAAACAACAGCTTCAGATTCGGTGGCATCAAGGCCAAAAGCAGAGTGAACGGCCTGCACTGCGCGGTCCAAATCCTCCAATTTAGTCACCACAGAAATACGGATTTCTGAGGTGGAAATCAGGTCAATATTGATTCCTGCATCTGAGAGAGCACTAAAAAGACGGGCGGAAACACCCGGGTTAGTACGCATTCCTGTACCCACTAAAGACAACTTGCCAATATTGGGGTTATAGCGCAGTTCTTGGAATCCAATTTCATCGCGGTGAGCTTCGAGCGCATCAAGAGTCTTCCGCGCATCCCCTTCAGGCAGGGTGAAAGAAATATTCGCCTTTGACTGGTCTTGAACCGGAACATTCTGCACAATCATGTCAATATTGGCGCCCACTGAGGCAACAATAGAGAAAATACGAGCAGCCGCACCGGGAGTATTGTCAATATTAGTGACCGTGATTTTATCCTGTGAACGGTCATGAGCAATACCGGAAATAATAGGCTGTTCCATCTCGGTCTCCTTGGGGTCTAGCAGTGCAGCGGCGGGCACAAGGCCCTTGAGGTCAGGGTGGGCGGGAGTATCAGAAATCCATGTCCCTTCCTTTTCAGAAAAGGAAGAACGCACGTGAAGAGGCACGCCATATCGACGGGCAAATTCCACAGCGCGAAGATGCAGAATCTTTGCGCCATGAGCAGCTAATTCCAAGGTGTCCTCTTGGCTAATAGTGCGCAGACGCTGAGCTTTAGGAACAATGCGCGGGTCAGCAGTAAAAAGCCCATCCACATCGGTATAGATTTCGCAGACATCAGCGCCAAGTGCCGCCGCCAACGCCACCGCAGTAGTATCCGATCCACCACGCCCAAGGGTGGTCACATCTTCGTCACTAGATACCCCTTGGAATCCAGCAACAATCGCGACCTGACCTTCTTGAATTGCGCGGGCAATACGTTCAGGCACCATACCAATAATCTGTGCACGCCCATGTTGGCGGTCAGTACGGATACCCGCCTGCGCGCCAGTGTAGGCCGCAGCTGGCACACCTAAATCATTGACAGCCATAGACAGCAGCGCCATAGAAATACGTTCTCCAGCGGAGAGGAGAATATCCATTTCACGTTCAGGAGCGTTATGCGTTAATTGCGCTGCTGTGTCAAGAAGTTCATCTGTTGTATCCCCCATTGCAGAAACCACAACAACCACCTTGTGGCCAGCAGCGTGAGTATCAACAACTCGCTGGGCAACACGTTTCATTGCAGCCACATCTGAAACCGATGAGCCGCCATACTTCTGAACAATCAGCGCCACTATTTTCCTCCTCGCCCATTGTGGGCCGTACATACGCCGCGCGAGGCAGCAAAGAACATCCGCAAATGCGGGTGGTAGCCACAATCAGCAGCCACCGCCAATCCTAAGAAATACGGGCGGCAAGGAAACTTATGCCCATGATGCGGTCATAATTTCGCGCTGGCCGTCCTTCAGGCATGCCCCGGCCTCGTTAAGAATCAGAAGACACCTGCGGAAGACGAACGGTAAAGGTAGTGCCTGTTTCCCCTTCACCGTCCTCAGCGCTATGCGTATCCATCTCAACGCGACCATTCAAAGCTTTAGCGATAGAGGACACGATGGCCAGGCCAAGACCTGACGAGCCTTTGCCATCACAGCGCGTCCGCGACACATCGCCGCGGACAAAACGGTCAAAAACGGTGGGGCGAAGATCAGCGGGAATACCGGGTCCGTTATCAGAAACATAGAGAGCAATAGTGTGGCGCGAGGCATCGTCACTCATAGACGAGGGCGGGGTGGCAACTGTATCGGCAGCGGATTTAGTCGAAGCGGCGGCCATTTTGGCGGCCTGAGCCTTTGACGCAGCAGCAACCTTCCGCAATGCCCCGCCTTTAGGCGCGGATTCCTTCTCTATATCCGCATCCGCACCGTCTTGGACGCCCTGATTAGCACTATCTTTGGGCTCCCCTTCCAGACGCACCCCGATTTTTACCTCAGTGCCCGAGGGCGTGTGGACACGCGCGTTATTCACCAAATTCGCTAATACCTGACGCAATGCAGGCTCATCCCCCAAAACCACACACTTTTCCGCATCGATTCCATCAGGCACATCCAAAATCCACTTGTGGTCCGGACCCGCCGCATGGGCATCCATCACCGCATCAATCACCAGAGGAATCACATCAACAGGTTCAAGGTCGAGTTCACGTCCAGCATCAAGGCGCGCAAGAAGAAGAAGGTCCTCAACCAGGCCCGACATTCTGGCCGATTCAGAAGAAATACGCGCCAAAGCGGTAGGCGCATCAATAGAATCCCGCTGAAGCAGCTGCGTATAACCCTGAATAGAGGCCAAGGGAGTACGTAATTCGTGGGAGGCATCAGCAACAAAACGACGTAATTTATTTTCTGACTCTGCGCGCGCAGTTAATGCCCCTTCGACATTATCAATCATGGCATTGAGCGCATGCCCCACATCGCCCACCTCTGTTCCAGGCTGGGCAGCTTCAGAGTCAATTCGCCCAAAGGGAGCAAGATTTTCACTGGTGAGATCACGGCGCCCAATATGGCGCGCAGTGGAGGCCACTGCGCCAAGTGGACGCATTTCCTGCACAACCCAGCGACGTCCAACAGCAGCAGCGACAGTAATAATGATGGCGCCGAAAATCAGCTCAACAAAAAGGAGGGTGGCAATAGTCCCATTCAGTTGAGACAGGGAATGTCCCGAGGCAATAAAAGAGCCATCTGGAGCGGTATCAGCAATCACTCGAAATTCGCCACGTTCACCAATGACAATAGTGCGAGGCTGGTCATCAGGCGGCAGCTCAAGAATGGGAGCTATTTCCTCTGGCTGTAATTGGACAGACTCGAATTGTTCAACAACGCCAGCAGCCACAGCAGAATCATTGGCGTAAAGAAGAAGTTGACCTTCAGCGGCACCTGGGCCTTTAAGGGAAGGCGGGTCGCCTTTATCATCCCAATCCTTTTCCGGCTCAGTCCCCTCAAAAATCTCGGTCTCCATACCGGATTCTTGGGCGTTATTCTGACCGTCAATAGGGAAGCCAAAAAGAGTGTCTCCCCCATTGGGGTCACCCGATGATTGGGGAGGTTGACGCAAGAGAATACTGGCCGGTTCACTGCCTGATGCATACTTTTTCTCGAAGTGGTGCAGCGTTTCCCGGACATTATTGTCGATTTCACCGCTCAACCAGGATCGCAAAACCACACCTGTTGCTGCGCCTAACGCGACAAGCGCTAAAGACACCAGGACGGCAATAAAAATGCTAATCCTGGTGGCTAAAGATAAACGGGAGGTGACGCGAGGAGCAGGTGTAGTCATTATGGATGATTATGCCCCAGCGGCTGGCCGAATAATATATCCAGCACCTCGGACAGTATGGATCATCGGCTCTTGATCAACCTCAATCTTTTTCCGCAGATAGGAAATATAGAGCTCCACGACATTGGCTTGGCCGCCAAAATCATAGGACCAGACTCGGTCGAGAATCTGCGACTTTGACAGCACCACATTCGGGTTTTCCATCAGGTAACGCAAGACCTCAAATTCAGTGTTAGTGAGGGAAATGGGGACCCCCGCCCTCGTGACGTCATGGGAATCTTCGTCGAGGACTAAGTCACCCACAACGAGGACGTGGCGCACTGTCTGACTGGCCATTCCAGCTCGACGCAAAAGAGCGTCAATACGGGCAGTCACTTCATCTAAGTCAAAAGGTTTGGTGACATAGTCGTCAGCTCCCGCCCGCAAGCCGGTGACGCGATCCGCTACAGCATCGCGGGCGGTAAGGAAAAGAACCGGCAGGTGAGGCTGCTTTTTCCGGAGCCTTTCCAGAGTTTCCAAACCATCCAATCCTGGCATTTGGATATCAAGGACCACCACATCAGGGTCGAAATCCGGCGCAATATCGAGCGCTTCCCAGCCATTGGCTGCCGTGCGCGTTTCCCAACCGCGATGACGCAGGGCAGCGCCAAGAAGCTCGGCAAGAACGGCTTCATCGTCCACAACGAGGATTCTCGCCGGGGACCCATCTGCACGGACATACGTGGATTCTGGTGCTGTGCTCACAGAAAAGATTCTCCCACGACGCCGCCTTGCCCTGGTGGTGAAGGGGCTGTGGGCAAGCTGTGAAGCCGCTCGTGAAGCAGTGCCAATAGCAGAGTTGCCCCCGCAATAAACGAGGGCGGGGCACCAATGAGACAAAAGGCGGTGCTTTTAGAGCTGGGCGCCCGTTTCATCGGCTTCTTTGGCGTCCTTGTGCATTAAATCTGTCGCCTGCCCAATAGTGGACGGAATAAGTTTCCACGCGAGGATTGCCCCGGCCACAACCAGAACCAAAGCGAATCCAGCAGCAACCTGCATTCCATAGGAGAAAGCCTCACGGGCAGCTTCAGCAGCGAGAACACCACTTGGAGTTGATGTATCCACCTGACTCAACCCCAAAGCCAGCGAATCCTTTAAAGCGTTGACAGTACCTTCAGGGAGTTCTTCAGGCAGGTGAAGGAAACGGCGGTAGGCCCAGGTTTGGATTGAGCCTAAAAGGGCAATACCTAGGGCAGCACCCAACTTATAGGCGGTTTCAGAAATCGCCGCGGCTGCGCCTGAACGCTCAACGGGGGCGGAAGAAACCACAGCGTCAGTAGCCAGTGGGGAGGCCAGGCCACAGCCGAAACCAATCAGGGCCATGGATCCGAGAATCACCCACAGGCCCGGAACAGATTCGGAAAGGATAATGGCCATCAGGCCAAAGGAGAGGCATCCAAGTCCAAATCCAATGGCATGTCCGCGCCCCATTTTCAGCAAAATACGGTCAGAGAGTATTGAAGCGACAATGGCGGCACCGGCTGCTGGCATCAGCATCATTCCAGAAGCCAAAGGTGACATTCCTCGGACAAGTTGCAAATAGGGGGAGAAGAAGAAGAGGAGCCCAATCAGAGCGAAAATCGTAAAGGCAGTTGCTGATACTGCTCCAGCAAATGCGGGGGTCTTAAAGAGAGAAATATCGAGGAGAGGATGCTCATCGTGGCGCTGGCGGTAAATAAAGAAGATGCCAATCAGGCTGCCAATAAGAATGAGCCCGACAGCAAATAGGTCCATACCATCATGAGCAATATGCTTAATAGCCACCACTATAGGAAAGAGGGAAGCCACAGACGCTAGGACAGAAATCCAGTCAGGATTCACCGCCTGCCCTTTAGATTCTCGCAAGACAGGAATGCCAATGAGAATAATAATCAGCATGACTGGCAAGTTAATGAGGAAAACCGCTCCCCACCAGAAATGCTCCAATAAAACGCCGCCAATAATTGGACCTAAGGCACCTCCACCAGTGGCCCCAACTGACCAGATCGCAATTGCACGAATCCGTTGAATAGGGTCGCGGAAGGCATCACGCAAAATAGATAATGTCGAGGGCATAATAGATGCCCCAAAAACACCCTGAAGAGCGCGCGCAAAAATCAGCCATGCCGCTGACGGGGCGAAAGCCGCCAATGTTGAGGCCGCAGCAAAACCCGCCGACCCAATCAACAGCATTTTCTTTCGACCAATACGATCGGCAACATTCCCCATTGTCACAAGTAACGCGGCGATAACGAAAAGATAAATATCGCCAATCCACAGGATTTGTGTGGCGCTTGGCGATAGAGCGGCGACCATATGGGGAACAGCCAATGCCAAAATACTGTCATCAATAGACAGAAGCATCATTGATGCTGTGGTGACGGCTAAAACCCCCCATTGCTGAAGAGTCATCCGTGATGATCCAGATTGGGAGGCGTCACTCGTCTTGGGCATAGGGCTATCGTAACCATCACGCCTTAGAGTGCTCTATCAGGGAAATGCCTAGATGTATTCTTCGGACATTAAGGGATCCCCCTTAGTCTCTTCTCCTCCACCCGGGTACCTTGCCGTTTTTCCGCGAGAATCCGGGGTGGGCGTTCCCCCTTTCTCGGGTGGTGCCCCGCCCTCGTCACACATGATTAGTGGCCAGCTCCACTGGACACTTCCCGCGTGGAAGGAATCACGCGCCACGCTAAAATCCCCGAAGCAAACATGAGGATCACCGCCAAAATTCCTGCGACCTGCATTCCTTGGGTGAATGCGATACGGATCGCGTCAGCAATCATCCCGTTCTCCCCTACTCCGCCTTCCAGAGCGGCCAGACCGCGCGCTAAAGACTCGCGAATACTGTGGGCAGTTTCAGCCGGCAGCGCCGACAAATCAGGGAGGAAAGCGCGATAGGCGGCAGTTTGGACTGACCCAAGCACAGCAATACCCATTGCCACGCCCATTTCATAGGAGGTTTCAGAAATCGCAGAGGCGGCGCCCGCCCGTTCAACGGGAGCGGCGGAAACCACAGCGTCCGTGGCCAGCGTGCTGGCCAAACCCACCCCGAATCCGACAACTGTCACGCTCAGCAAAAGCGGCCAGAGCGCCTGCACCTGCGCAACCAGCCCTAAGACCCCAATCCCCAGGCCAAGAAGGATCAACCCAGCGCCAATGGCGCGCCCACGCCCCATCCACATAAGGAAACGGGTGGCAAGCATAGTGGCGACAATAGAGCCCACAGTGGCAGGCAACTCCACCATTCCGGCTTGTAAAGGCGATAAGCCGCGCACGAGTTGCAGGTACTGAGAGAAGAAAAAGAGCAACCCAACCAGGGCAAAAATGGCCATACCCGTGCTGACAACCGCCCCAGCGAATGCGGGAATACGGAAAAGGCTAAGGTCAAGAAGCGGATGGTCAAGATGCATTTGACGGCGAATAAACCAGATGCCCACAACTAAACCAATAAGGAGAGAAATTGCGGCAGCCACATCAAATCCCACATGGGCCACATGTTTCACCGCCCAGACAAGAGGAATAATTGCCACAACAGAGCCAATAGCCGATAGCCAATCCACCGTGACATTTTCTCCGCGTGACTCGCGAAGAATCGGGATCCCCAGGCCAATAACGGCCAACATAATCGGCAGATTAATGAGGAAAACCGAACCCCAATGGAAATGCTCTAAAAGGAAGCCGCCCACAATTGGGCCTAATGCGGCTCCACCGGAAGCACCAACAGACCAAATAGCAATAGCGCGGGTTCGCTGCAGCGGATGGCGGAAAGCATCGCGAATAATTGACAGAGTGGAGGGCATAATTGTTGCCCCAAAAACACCTAAAAGGGCGCGTGCCAAAATCAGCACTGTGGCGCTGGGAGCAAATGCCGCCAATGCAGAGGCAGCAGCAAAACCTACTGACCCAATGAGAAGAAGTTTTTTCCGGCCAATCCGATCGGCAAGATTACCCATGGTGACCAGCAGGCCCGCAAGAGCAAAAGAATAAATATCGCCAATCCATAAGATTTCATCTGAAGACGGGTTAAGATCGCGCGTTAAATGCGGTACCGCCAAGGACAATACTGTGCCGTCAATTGCCAAGAGCATGACAGCGACTGTGGCAACAGCAATCACCCCCCATTGGCGTGGGGTCATACGGGGAATATCCCCTTCCGCGGGGGTTTCTTCTGATATTTCAGGCAGGGAGTGGTCGGAAGAGGAATGAGACATGGTGTGTATCTTACGAGGGCGGGGCGCCAGGCGATAGCACGCCGCCCGGCTTTGAGGGCGAACTCTCGGGTGCGAATGCTCACCTTAGATAAAGAAATGCCCCGCCCTCGTGAATGGAATTATTCCATTCGACGACGGCCCTCTAAAGCGCGACCCAAGGTCACCGAATCCGCATATTCCAAATCTCCACCAACGGGCAGACCCATTGCTAAACGGGAGGTTGCCACCCCAATTGTCGATAAGGTCCGCGCTAAATAAGAAGCTGTTGCTTCGCCTTCAATATTTGGATTCGTCGCAATAATGACTTCTGTGACCTGACCATCACCAAGACGGGCCAGGAGCTGGCGAATCCGCAATTGATCGGGCCCTATTCCTCGAATGGGATCTATTGCCCCGCCAAGAACGTGATAGCGCCCAGAAAAAACCCGCGCAGCCTCAATAGCCTGAATATCTTTTGGCTCTTGGACGACGCAAATATGTGTCGGATCGCGGCGAGGATCACGGCAGATTCTGCACATATCATCCTCCGTGAGATTTCCGCATATTTCGCAGTGGCGTACGCGCGTGCGCACCGCATTAATGGCATCCGTGAGGCGAGCGACATCCTCTGGTTCGGCCTCTAAAAGGTGGAGGGCCATTCGCTGGGCTGACTTTGGGCCAACCCCGGGGAGTTGGCCAAGTTCGTCAATAAGGGACTGGATTGCGCCTTCGTACACGGGTTTTAGCGTCCTGCCTGGTGGTCGGGAAGAGTGTCAATAATGGTGCCGCCAAGGATGTCGAGGACGGCAGCAACCCCCACCACTGTAGAGGTATCGACATCATCATCGTCGAGGCTAGCGGAATCATCATCTGCTGCGCGCACATGATCAGGTTCGGTGGCAGGCGGGGTTTGCTGACTGGAGGCACGTAAAGCTGCCAGACGGGAGGTGGGGCGGGGCTCTTCTGTGGAGGCTGCGGAAGGGGAGTTCACTCCGGAAGTGTCAGCGCCGCTGCTTGGGTGAGCACTGCGTGAGGCTGCGGGGCTCCACGGCTCGGCAAAAGGATCTGGGTCAAAAGAGGTACCGCCGCCGGGAATCGCTGCTGCCCAGGAGGTGGTGGGGGCAGGTTCTGGCTCGGCGAGGGCGGGGGCCGGGGTTGGTTCAGGGGCCGGTTCACGTGGGGCCGGGGCTGGTTCAGAGGCCGGGGCCGGTTCAAGGCCCGATTCCGATTCAGCGGCAGGGGCGACCTCAGATAGGCCAGAGTCTGCTTCCTTAATAGAGTCCGGTGAATAGTCCTCAGGGGTATCCATTTCCCAGGCAGAAGCATCCACTTCTTCAGGGACTGGAGGGTAGTCTGCAGGCGGAATATCCCCATCAATATCAGCAACTTCAGGCAGATCGTCTCTGGGGGAAGGCGCTGATTCAGGCGCCGATGGGGCCACAGATTCGTCGATTTCCCCGGGCGCCTCTTCTGGCCTGGCAGGGGATGTATCAGGTTCGGTATCCGGGTGGCCTTTTACGGCCACTGGGGTCCATGAGGCCTGCGGATCTCCTGGGAGGTAATCCCTAAAAGAAGCGTCCCCAGGTGATGACTCTGTTGAGGCCTCGGCAGAATACTCCCCCGATTCTTTAGTCTGATCAGTGCTGCTGGTGATACTGCTAGTCGTGTCCTCCACCGGATCAGAAGTGGCTGATTCGCGCGGTGATTCAACGGCGGCGACACGTGGCCCACTCTCGGTAGGAATATCCACATCATCGCTTGGCGCATCGTCAATGTGTGGATCATATGGAGGTTCCTCCAGGTCATAAGGAGGTTCCTCGACAGGAGGCACATCACCATCGCCGAAGTTTCCACCATGCGCAGGACGGATTTCCCGCTCGTGGACCTCATCGGCAGGAGCATCACATTGGTATTCACCAGTATCTTCCGTAGGAAGAGGGTCGCGTTGGGGACTGTCTTGGACAGGCGTGTCAGTATTCCACGACACTTGGCCGCTGGATGCACCGTCGATTTCAGGGGTGGGAGTGGGCTCCGTGCGGAAATTGGCAGGTGCTTCGTGAGGCTCATACGAGGGCGGATGTTCAGAAGGCACTTCTCGGCTAGAAGGTGCGTCATCTACTGCGCCCCGGCCTCGTCCACTTCCTGGCTCGGCCACTTCACCCCAGGAGGTAGACCCCGCCTGATTCTGCGGCGCGCTGCCCTGAGGTGTGTGTGGGCCCTGCCCACCGGAATTTCCGCCGGGTCGGCCCTGAGCTGGGCCAGCGGGATATTCGCCCGAAGGGCCGCCACTACGAGGAGGCTCACCACCCGACGGCCCGCCAGCGGGCGCTCCCGGAGTGGTCACCGTGGGACCGCCGCTGGACTGGCCAAGTTCGGCGCGCACACTCAGGCGCAGACCTGTCGTTTCGTGGATAGCCTGCTCAACAACAGCCGCTTTCCCCGAGTTATTAAAGTTCGCGACATGTCCAGCAGTAGGTAGGACAATAATGGCGGTGGAGGCATCCACAGCCCCCAATTGCCCATTATGTTCAACCATTTGCCAGACAACGCGGCTCAGGGTGGACAGACGCTCAACGACTTCACCCCACCGGCCACGCAAAAGATCCGCATCGCGGCCCACATGTCCCTGAGCTGCGGCAGGAGCCTGAGTAGCGGGCGTTTCCTGAGGCGGGCGGGATGGTTGGGGAGATTCATTGACGAGGCCAGGCCTCATATCGCGCGGACTGTGGCTTACAGGCCTCTGCTCGGCGCCAGGATGGCGATCAGCCTGGCCAGAATGCGCTGGTGGCGTTGACTCAACTCTGCTCGAAAGGGCGGAGGACTGCTCAGGCCGATGCTGTTCAGAGGGGGTCTGGTCAGCTGTCTTCTGGGCAGGAGACACACTCGCTGGCCCCGAGCCAGGTTGAGCTGTTGCCCACCCAGCACTATGCGTCGATGGAGAGGCCCCTGCCGAAGGATCACCGGCTTTTGTTGACGCCGGGGCTGTATCTGTTGCCGCAGGGGCTGTATCTCCTGCGTGAGAGAGCGCGCCATCGCTGCCAACTGGCCGGGTTCCAACATCTCCGCCGCGGGAGGGAGGCGCTCCCGCCCCATCGGGTATGCCCGCCTGGGGGCCTTCAGTTGGCGCAGGTCGCGCATGAGATGGGGCGCCGGGTTGGCCAGCCGCCCCGCCCTCGTGAATTGGCGAAGTTACCTGCCCAGCGGACTTTTCTTCCCGAGCGCGAGCCAGGGCTTCACGTGCTTGACGAGCACCAAAGGAACGTTCACCTGAGGGGGGTGCATCTGCGCGTGGGGCTCCGCCGTGGGCCATGCCAACCATTCCGGGGACAGTATCGGGCGCGCCATCGCTCACCCCGGCAACCGGGACAAGAATCCGACCTAACAGCAGCTCTAATTGCAGGCGCGGCGACGTTGCCCCCGTCATTGACCGCAATGCCTGATCCGTTAGATCTGCAACGCGCGACAGGTGTCCAGGGCCCCAATTCCTCGCCTGAACAAACATGCGTTCAAGCTGGTCAGCAGGGGTTCCCACCAGAACTTCAGCTGCACCATCGCCCGCAACGGAAATAATCAGTAAATCCCGCAGGCGCTGCAGCAAGTCCTCAACAAAACGGCGCGGATCATGACCTGATTCGACCATTTTCTCAATGACGCGATAGGCGGCGGCGCCATCTCCGCCAGCCAGGGCATCCACGCTTTGATCGAGCAGGGCTGCGTCGGTGTACCCCAACAGTGCCACAGCCGTCGCATAAGACACGGCCCCATCCACTGCACCTGCCATGAGCTGGTCCAAAACTGACAGCGTATCGCGGACAGAACCGCCACCAGCTCGCATCACCAGCGGAATGACGCCGCTATCAATGGAAATATTTTCTTCGCCGCACAGTTGCGTCAAATACGGGCCCAAGGTATCCGGCGGCACCAAACGGAAAGGATAGTGGTGGGTCCGCGAGCGGATTGTCCCAATGACTTTATCTGGTTCGGTGGTAGCAAAAACAAATTTGACGTGCTCCGGGGGCTCTTCGACGAGTTTCAGCAGAGCATTAAAGCCAGCGGAGGACACCATATGGGCTTCGTCAATAATGAAGACCTTATAGCGGTCGCGGACCGGAGCAAAAGTGGCGCGTTCTCGCAGGTCACGAGCGTCATCAACGCCACCATGAGAGGCCGCGTCAATTTCGACAACATCGAGGGAGCCGGGGCCGCCGGTCGCCAATTCGCGGCAGGAATCGCAGGTGCCGCACGGGGTGTCTGTTGGGCCCTCAGCGCAATTCAGGCAGCGCGCCATAATCCGGGCGGAAGTGGTTTTGCCGCAGCCGCGAGGCCCTGAAAACAGGTAGGCATGCGTGACCTTATTGGCACGTAAAGCCGCACGAAGCGGCATAGTGACGTGGTCCTGCCCGATCACCTGAGCGAAGGTGTCGGGACGGTAGCGGCGATACAGGGCTGTGGTCACCCCTGAACTCTACGTTGCCGCACCCCCATTTGGCGCGTTACTCCATTTTCGTGGCGGAATTGACGAGGGCGGGGCGCGCTGAACATAGGGAGAGGTTTGTGACATATGTAGGCGTTGGGAAGATATGTCAGTGTTGGGAAGCGCCCCTGCGCCTACATATGTTCCCAACGCTGACATATCCTGCGGCAGGCGCACAGCATCGAGCCGCACACAGGAAAATTGTGGCGAGGGCGGAACTGTTCACTCCCGCCAGCGCTGTCAGCAAATGTCTGCGCCTCCCTTTAGGCTTAGTGGCGGCACGACTGTGGAGTTCTTCCACGGCAGCACCTACCCAATGGAGGAAAATATGGTCGATCGCGTTCTCCCTAGAGCTGGAGTCGCCGAGTCCGTCCTCGTTCCTGTCCTCGACCAGATTCGCTCCGAACTTCAGATCCCTGCCTCATTCCCACCCGAGGTTGTCGATCAAGCCCAGCGGGCAACCAGCGATTGGGCAACGTGGCTTCAGCGCCTACACGATGTCCGCAATACACAGGGCGGCGCGGCGCCCTCGTCAACACAAGACTCACCTTCCTATAAGGAACTCACCGTCTTCCCTGAACTTCCGCAGGTAGAGGCGGGGGATCTGTCTGGGCTCCACCACCCGGCACTGCCTGCCCTGGATGCCACCCATATTCCTTTTATTACGATCGATCCACAGGGGTCAAGGGATTTGGATCAGGCCCTGCATTTAGCGCGGATTCCACACGGCGAGGCGGGGGGTGCCACCGATGCGCCTGGTGGCAACACGGCAGAGCCCGCACATACCCCGACCTACCTGGTGTCCTATGCGATTGCGTCAGTGGCAACATTTGTCCCACCGGACTCGCCCTTAGATAGCGAAACTCGTGACCGTGGGCTGACCACCTATATGCCGGATTACGCTACTCCCCTACATCCCCGGGAACTTTCAGAAGGCGCGGCTTCACTTCTGCCCGACCAGGTCAGCCCCGCCTGCGTCTGGCAGATCGTGCTGGGTGCGGACGGGCGGCGCCTGTCGTGGACGGTGCGGCGGGCCCTGGTGTGTTCCCGCGCTCAACTGACCTACGAGCAGGTCCAGGCCTGGATCGATACCTACTCTGCGCAGCCAGAAGCAGATGCGGATGCGGCGGACCCGCTCCCTGAGGGGCTGCCTCCTATGCCGGCCAGTGTGCCCGCTGATATGCCTCGCCTTCTGCAAGAGATTGGCGGATTGCGTCAAGAACGCGAAAGTGCGCGCGGCGGGGTGTCTGCGCGTGTGCCTGAGCAGGAAATTATGTCCACTACCGAGCCAGGAGGCCCCCGCTACCACCTTGTCTATCGCACGGCACTGGCAACTGAAGAGTGGAATGCGCAGATTTCTTTACTGACGGGTATGTGCGCGGCCTCGCTTATGCGAGATTTAGGGATGGGCGTATTGCGCACTGTGCCTCCGGCCTCGTCAGAATCATTAGACCGGATGCGCCTGGTTGCCGATGTGCTCAAAGTGGACTGGCCACGCGAAATGTCCTACCCGGAGTTAGTGCGTTCACTGGACCCAGGGCGGTCGCGAAGTGCCGCATTCCTCCTGGAGGCGACCAGCCTTTTCCGCGGCGCGGGTTACACCGTTTTTGGGGTGGGGCAGGCGCCAGATTTTCCCGAAAAGGGCGCGCCGCAGGCACTCCATGCGCCGATTGCTGCTGAATATGCGCACACCACTGCCCCTTTGCGCCGATTAGTTGACCGTTGGTCGCTGGAATTGTGTATTGCGGCCTCTAATGGGCAACCGGTACCCGAGTGGGTCGTAGAGTCACTGGGCACTTTGCCGCAGCTCATGGGGTCAGCAACACAGCGGGTGTCAGCTGCTGGCCGCGAATCACTTGCAGCGATTGAGGCGCTTCTTCTTGAGGATCGCGTTGGTGAAATCTTCTCTGGGGCCATTGTGGATGTGGCAGGGTCGGTGCCGGTCAGCGGCTCCAATGGTGGGTCGTCCACAAACGAGGGCGGGGCGCGCTCTGCCTCACGCGATTCTTTGACCTCTGCGGCTGGAGATTCTGGGAAACGTCATGGTGACAGCGCCACCTCTCAAGGCCGTAATGGTGGAGGCCGCGGCGCTAAGGATCAGCGGTCATCGGGCACAGTTATGGTGCGAAGCCCAGCAATTATGGCGAAAGTGGTGGTTACTGACGAGCGCCATACCCTACCCTTTGGGTCGGTGGTCAAAGTACGTCTAGATCGGGCTGATATTCGCGAGCGGCGGATTGAATTCTCCTGGCCTGTCTAAGGCACCCCTTGTGAGTATGCGCTGCGGCGCGTCAAAGTGGACCCAATCCGACACTTAAAGACAAACCCATACAGTTGAGGACAAAGCTATACGCATAAAAGAGGGGAGTTTAGTCCCTAAAGTATGGGTTTGTCCTTAACGTTGTGGTTACCCCCCGCTAGCGGGCGTGCCCCGGCCTCGTTATATCTCTGCTGGGGAAGCACCCTCCACGGGAAGATCAATGGCTCGGACTTGCGTGGCTTTCACCGCACACCACAACTCTTCCCCTGGGGCGGCGGCCAATTCCGCCCAGGCACTGGCCGTCACCCGCGCCCGAATACTCTGCTTTTCATCAATGCGCAGCGTGACTGTCACCAGATTTCCTGAGGCTTGGGCCGATTCCACCCTTGCTGGAAATATTCCGCGCGGCGACCCAGATGGTTGCTCCCGATACAGGGCGACGGCTTCAGGAGCAAAGAGGAAGGCCTGAGCGGCGGCGGCACCCTCGCCCAATGCCATAAGGCGAGCGCCCCCTAAACGCATGACAACCATGCCTTCACCTGCGGATTCAACCTGCCCTTGCACGATATTGAGGCCGGCAAGGTTGGCTGTAAAGACGCTGCTCGGCTGGCCAAAAAGCTCCGCGGGCGCACCGACCTCAGCAATGCGGCCGCCCTCCATAATGGCGACGCGCTGGGCCAGGGTTATCGCTTCGACCATATCGTGGGTAATCAGCAGTGTTGTTGGGGCCGAGACCCGCAAGCGATCCCGCAAAATCCGCGACACCGAGGCGCTGGCTTCAACGTCAAGGGCTGCCGTGGGTTCGTCAAGAATAAGGACGCGCGGCTCGCAGGCAAGGGCGCGGGCGAGCGCAACTTTCGCGGCCTGACCGCCAGAAAGTTCATCCCCGCGCCGAGCGGCAAGGTCAGCCGAATCCACCTGGCGAAGTTCCTCCATTGCGCGCTCGGCGGCCTTGGCCTTAGAAAATCCTCGGCAACGCAGGGGGAAAGCGACGTTATCAAGGACCGACATATGGGTGAAAATCCGCGGCTCCTGGCTGACAATGGTGACGCGACGCTGACGGGCAGGCAGGTAGATCCGCCCGTCATCCACGGTTTTCTCACCGATGTTCACCGTCCCTGAGTCCAACCGCAGCTGCCCAGCAAGGAGAAGCCCAAGGGTGGATTTTCCCGACCCATTTCTGCCCATCAGGGCGGTGACGCTCCCGGCGGGCAGGTCCAGGTCCACGCTCCACTCGCGGGCACTGATCTGGCCAGATATGGACACGTCACTTCCTTTGGGCAAGTCACGTGGGGTTTCCGTGGCGGCCTCGCCTGCCGGATTCGACGAGGACGGGGCGCTGGCTTCAGGGCTCCCAGTCCCAAACGCCTGACGCGAAGGGGGCGGTGAGGTTGAACGCTGGCGTAATAATCGGGCAAGTGTGGGCATTTCAGTAAGTGCCACAACCACAGTGGCGACAATGAGGAGAAGTATTCCGAGTGCTAATGCTGAATCTACTCCGTCTTCTCTGGCTAAATAGATTTCCAGGGGCATTGTCCGCGTGACCCCTTGTCGGGAGCCCGCAAATGTTAATGTCGCGCCGAATTCTCCGAGGCATCGCGCTAATGATAAAGCTATAGCGCGCAATAATCCCGGGAAAACAGAGGGCAAAGTAATGTGGGTCAATATTCGCGTCGGGGATGCCCCAAGTGCCGCCGCTGTTTCTTCTAATCCCTGCGGTCTGGCACGTAATGCGGATTCTAATGTGACAACCAGAAAAGGCAGGGAAATAAAGACCTGCGCCATTATTACGGCAGTGGTTGTAAAGGTAATATTCCATCCCCATGCATCAATGAGTCCACCGAGTGGGCCGCGCCGCCCAAATGCTGAGAGCAAGGCAATTCCTGCCACTACTGGCGGCAGGGACAGAGGAATGGCAATGAGAATACGGATCAGGGCAACGCCAGGAAATCCTTTAGCAATCCACACCGCTAAGGGGACGCCAATCAGGAGATTAATGAGAAGAGCAATCGCGCTGGTGTGAAGTGAGAGCCATAGTGCGCTTTGAGCGGCGTCTTGACTGAGGATCTGCGGGAGGTGCGCCCACGGGACGCGGGCAGTCATAATGATGAGGGGGAAAAGAATATAGGCCAGCGCAATGAGGGAAATGGCGTGCACCCATAGGGGTAAGGGTGAGGCATTGGGTGGGCGCTGAGTGGTTGACATTATTCTTCCCCGGCTGGACTAAATCCGTATTCGCGGAGAGTGTGTTGGCCGCGTTCAGAAAGGACATAGTCCACCCATTTCTGGGCCCACCCATGCGAGGCAGAATTCTTGAGGACAGCAATGGGATAAATATTCTTGACTTTCTCACTTCCAGGAATAGCGATCTCCTCAACGCTATTTTTCTCTGCGAAAGCATCCGTGCGGTAGACAATTCCCGCATCGGCCTCACCGGAGGCAACTTTTCCGCGAACGTCAGTGACTTTTTGTTCTTCGGAGACAGGGTTGAGCGAAATACCGAGTTCTTTGGCGAGGCGCTTGGTGGCATTTCCACAGGGAACTTCCGGGGCGCAGATGACGAGCTTTTTGCCCTCTAATGACGCATCCATTCCACTCACCCCTGCGGGATTTCCTTTGGGCACAATGATCGTGAGCGTATTTGCGGCGAAATTCTGCACCGCACCCACTAATCCGCCGGATTGGAGTTTATCCATCGTGTCACGGTTAGCTGTGGCCACGACATCTGCCTGCGCTCCTTCTTCGAGGGCGCTCACTAAATCTTGAGATCCTTGCAGGTCAAGAACAATATCGACCTGCGGATTGTCGCGTTCAAAATCGGTTTCCAGCGCCCCAAAGGAGTCTTTGAGTGAGGCGGCAGCAAAAATAGTGACCGTTGTGCGGGCGGATTCAGACTGAGTTCCAGCCGCAGGGCCAGCAGAGCAGGCACTGAGAAGACAGAGCAGTCCAGCACAGACGAGGGCGGGGCTTCGGCGCATAGCAACCTCCTCCTAAGATGGACCGCATTCCTGGACAAGATATCAGGGCAGCCTCCACTCCCCCTCCCATCGCCTGCATAAAAGGCTTATAGTGTGGCCACATCCTGCGTGGCGCCCAGCCGTAGCGTCACCGACAAAAAAGGAGCGCAGCCATGGCGAAAAAACCAAAAGCTGACCTTGCCACACTCGCAGCGCACCTCATTGTCTTTTCTGACCGTGTTGCCGGAGGAACCAAAGAAGATCGCACGACAGGCCGCGCCACTGATCTGCTCCGCAGTGCAGGGATCACGCAGGTCCACGTGACGATCACCCCTGAGAATCCTCAGGCACTCCGGCAGGCAATCGCCATTGCTCGTCGCTCCCATACGCCCCTGCCGACCCGGCTCATTATTGTTTTTGGCGGCACCGGATTCGCCCGCGGCAATGTCACCCCCGAGATTGTCCGCGAGCATATTGAGGTGGAAATCCCCGGCATTGCCGAGCAAATCCGCGCCTACGGCCTGAAAAATACTCCCCTGTCGGGGCTATCGCGCTCGGTTGTGGGTGTGACTTCGCGTGAGCCTGGCGCCGCTATAGTAGTGGCCTCACCTGGTTCTCCTGGGGGAGCTGAAGATACCCTTGCGGTGCTTCTTCCCCTTCTGCCAGCGATTATTGACCAACTCGATGAGGAGCGTTCCGGTGTCTAGCCGCTTTGAAACTCAGGACCGCCTGATTGCTGCGACCCGGCGCATTATTGTTGAAGACGGAATTGAAGCCACCAGCGTCGAACGTATTTGCAAAGTCGCTGGCTTTTCTCGGGGGGCTTTCTACTCGAATTTCTCGTCGAAGGATTCGCTTTTAGCGGCCCTTGCAGAAGATGAATATGCGGCATTAATTTCTCGCCTGCGTGCCACTGTTGAAGAATGGGCGGCGCGGCCCGAACTCACAGGTGAAGACGCATCCGATGTGCGCCCTGCGCTGCTCATGGAGAATCTTTTATCCGAAGCACTGGAAGCTATTCGCGTGAATCGTCACCTTTATGTGCTGCATTCCGAATTGCTGATGCGTTCTATTCGTGACACACAATGGGGAGAGCGCCTTCTCGATATTAATGTCGAATTCGTCGAGGAACTCGGGAAAGTATTGGGCTGGATTTTAGACGCTGCGGGGCGGCGCCCTAATCGGCCGATGCGGGCAATTACTCACGCGGTTATTGGGATCGTCATGCGCGCATCCGGCGTGGTGGCGTGGCGTGAAACAACGAGGGCGAGGCTCGCTGAAACACGTACCGCCTGGGATTCTGTGCCCTCCCTGGCAGGGACAGCGCCCGCGAGCGCGGAGGAGACTTTAGCGCGGCATACCTCTGACCCGGCGGCTCAGGAAGTCTTAGAGACGATTCTGCTGGTCCTCCATGGAGGGTCTGAAGCAGTGGAGGGTAGCGCCTAGGCGCTAAATGGACGAGGGCGGGGCCCGATGCGTGAATAGCGGGGAGCAATAACCGCTGCGCACATATGTATGAGAGGCGACGTGGCATTGTGGCGGCGCTTTGTGCTGTGAAGCCGATGCTCAAGGCAGAGTTTGGGCCCCGCCCTCGTCAATGGCGAAGCGCCTAGCCCACGCTCGCGCACCACCGCGGGACCCGCCCACCCACCCAACACTCCCAGAAGGCGACTTTTCCGCGGGATCTCAGTCCTCATACAGTGGTGTATTTGAGCTTGCGAGCCCGCCCAGGTTGGATAGAGGACGATGAGCCGAATCCACGCCACCCCACAGATCACCCACCTGGACACGGTGGACTCCGTGCTGACGGTGCTGGCCTCACAGGTCGCCGAGCAGGACTCCCCCACCCCTTTGACAACCCTGACCGCTCGCCATCAAGAACACGGCCGCGGCCGGGCTGGGCGGACATGGAGCGATGACGGCTCCCGATCACTGCTGATGGCCACCCTTGTGCGTGTGCGCGATGAGGACTTGGAATGGGTGACTCTGGTTGCTGGAATCGCAATGGCCCGCACCCTGCGCCACCTCGGCCATAACGTCACCTTGAAGTGGCCGAATGACCTCATTCTTGACGGCGGAAAAGTCGGCGGCATTCTCTGTGAGCATCTGCGCGTGGAGGACTCACAGGTATCGCGCACGCATTGGGTAGCTATTGGTCTTGGCCTCAACCTTGGGCCCATTCCTGCCGACGCGGGCCCGCAAGCGACCACCCTTGGCCTTATTCACGAGAACGAGGGCGGGGCTACCAGCGCCCCCACCACCCCCGACCCAGAAACCACTTTCCTTGCTCTTCGCGACGAGATTCTCAGCGCCTTCCTCACACACCTGGGAACCCTTATTGATGAGGGCACACGTGAGGAATGGCACCATGAGTGCATAACTCTTCTTGCTCATCTTGGCCACACCTCTACTGTGCACCTCCCCGATGGCACTATCCGCGACGTTACTCCTCTTGGCCTGTCTCCCCACGGCGCTTTGCTGTGCCGGGCCGATGAGGAGTTGATTTCTATTGAGGTGGGCGATATCCACCTGCCCACATCCCACACGCTGCCAGGCGACCCTGCTGCTTCTTCCACCCCTGCACCCCCTACTCCCAACACCCCCCAAGGAGAGTCTCGATGAGCACAGTTGCTCCCCAGGTCCGCCGCCTCCTCGTTGCCAACCGGGGCGAGGTCGCGGTGCGCGTTATCCGTACAGCCCACGAGCTGGGGATAAGCGCGATTGCTGTGTATTCCGACCAGGATATGAACTCCCTGGCTTGTGACCTGGCGGATGAAGCCTACTCACTTGGCTCGTCAATCCCTGCCCAGACCTACCTGAATCCGCAGGCCATTATTGATGCGGCCACCCGCTCTGGCGCGGATTCCATCCACCCGGGGTATGGTTTCCTTTCTGAAGACGCCGATTTTGCTCAGGCCGTTGTTGATGCGGGGTTGACGTGGCTGGGCCCTTCTTCTCAAGCGATCCGCGCATTGGGTGACAAGATTAGCGCCCGCACTATTGCCGCGACCTGCTCTGTTCCCACTGTGCCGGGCGGGGAAATTGAGGGCGACCCGACTGAATTCCTTACCTCTTTTGCTGCCCAGGTTGGCTACCCGATTCTGGTCAAGCGCGCTGACGCGGGGGGTGGGCGCGGTATTACTCGTATTGATAGTGACGAGGACGCGGCGCGTTTTATTGCTGACCTTGCTGGCCCTGATGCCCTGCGCGGCTGCTTTGTGGAAAAACTTGTCACCCATGCGCGGCATGTGGAAACCCAGTGTGTCCGTGATTCTCTGGGGAATTTCATGGTGGTGACCACCCGCGATTGTTCGGTGCAGCGCCGTAATCAGAAAGTAGTGGAGGAAGCGCCTGCCCCGCATCTTCCTGCCCGGGTGGAGGCGAATCTGCGGACCTGGTCGCGTGCCCTTTTTGCTGCTGTGGACTATATCGGTGTGGGCACCTGCGAGTTCCTTGTCACCGACGAGGATGTGTTCTTCCTGGAGGTGAACCCGCGTCTGCAGGTGGAGCACACGGTGTCTGAAGAGGTCGCCGGTATTGATTTGGTGCGTGAACAGATCCGGATTGCGCGCGGCCAGGAACTCTCTGACCCGGCTCCCCTGCGCGGCCATTCTTTTGAGGTCCGTATTACCTCGGAGAATCCTGCTGATGATCTGATGCCTGCCACGGGCACGATTTCGTCGATTACGTGGCCGGGCGGCCCGGGTGTGCGCGTTGACTCTTTTATTCGTGACGGTGACACGATTGGCGCCGATTTTGACTCTCTCATTGCGAAGTTGATTGTCACTGCTCCGACTCGCAGCGAGGCTTTGGCGCGTCTGCTTCGCGCGTTGAACGAGTTCACCGTTGATGGTTTGCCCACGTCAACCCCACTGTTGACGCATATTCTTACCCATCCGGATTTTTGTGGCCCGGATTCACCGTGGGCTCAGGCCTCCGATGAGGATGTGGCGGCAGCCCCGTCCTCGTGCCCGGTATGGCCACGCGGCACCCGGCCTTTCTCGGTCCACACGAAGTGGATGGAAAATGAGGGCCTGCTGGATGCGGTGAAGGAAACCCTGGCTGCGCAGGCTCCCGCCGCGCCCGCTTCTCAGACTCCGGCTGCAGCCCCTGCCCCCGCAATGGAGTCTTTCGTTATTGAGTTGGGCGGGCAGCGCCTGACTTTGAAACTGCCGGAAACAATGCTTGCCCGTCCCGCAGCTGCGCCGGTGGCTGGCGATATTCCGGCGCGTCGTCAGACGTTACGAGGGCGGGGCCGCGCCCGTTCCGCGGACGCTGCGGCTATTGACGGCCCATCCCTGGTGGCTCCTATTCAAGCCACTGTGGTGCGCGTTGCTGCTGAGGTGGGCACCCAGGTTACTGAAGGGGACCTCGTCCTCGTCCTGGAATCAATGAAAATGGAAAAGCCGATTTTTGCGGGCGCTTCCGGCACGATTGAGGCCATTCATGTGGGTGCCGGCGACACTGTGAAAGCTGGAGACCTCCTAGTGACCATTACCCCCACCGACGCTGAGGAGAAGTGATGAGCCCCGATTCCCTTGAGGATATTGAGGTTGTTTCTCGCGACAACTTCGCCGCGAAAAACAGAGAAATCCTGGATGCCGCTGAAGAAAAAGCGCGAGGCCGCCAGCACCCGAATGGCCGGAAAACGGCCCGCGAACGTATTGCTGGCCTGCTCGATGAGAATTCTTTTACTGAGTTGAACCGTTTTGCGGGAGGCGATATTTCTCAGGGGAATATTGGCTCAGCGGTGATTACGGGTATTGGCACTATTGATGGCCGCCCGGTGGCTGTCTATTCTCAGGATTTCTCTATTCAAGGTGGCACGCTAGGCCATATTGAAGGCGAAAAGATCCTGCAGATTATGGATAAGGCCCTCTCTTTGCGGATTCCGATTGTCGCCATGTTGGATTCGGGTGGGGCGCGTATTCAAGAAGGCGTAATGGCCCTATCCCAATATGGGCGGATCTTTAAGAAGGCCACGGAATGTTCTGGGGTAATCCCTCAGATTTCCTTGATTCTTGGCCCCTGTGCGGGTGGCGCTGTGTACGGCCCGGCCCTGACGGACTTTATTATTATGGCCAAGGATTCCTCCTATATGTTTGTCACCGGCCCGTCGGTGGTGAAGGCAGCCACCGGTGAAGAAATCTCTTTAGAGGACCTGGGCGGCGGCGACCTACATAACTCTATTTCCGGAGTGGCCCACTTTTTAGCTGATGATGAAGATGAGGCGCTGGACTATGCGCGGACTCTTTTATCCTATTTGCCTTCCAGCTGTGAAGAACCGGCCCCGGTTTTTGCTTTTAATCCGGCCACTGACACACCCAGTCACCCGGAGAATGTGGGTGCCCTCGTGCCGGAATCTCCGAAGCAGGCCTATGACATGGTTGATGTTATTGAGGCTATTGCTGACAATGAGGAATTCCTGGAGGTGCAGCCACTCTTTGCTCCCTCAGTGCTGATTGGTTTTGCCTCATTTGAAGGCCGTCCCGCCGGTATTGTTGCCTCCCAGCCGCTGAATGACGCCGGGACCCTGGATGTGGATGCCTCAGAAAAAGCCGCCCGTTTCGTCCAATTCTGTGACGCTTTCGGGATTCCTGTGGTGACCCTGGTGGATGTGCCCGGCTACCGGCCCGGCTCAGAGCAGGAACGCTCTGGCATTATTCGCCGCGGCGCAAAACTCATTACCGCCTATGCAACGGCCTCAGTCCCACTGGTCACCGTCATTATCCGTAAGGCTTTTGGCGGCGCCTACATTGTGATGGGCTCGAAGTCTCTGGGAGCGGATGTCAACTTCTCCTGGCCGGGCTCACAAATCGCGGTGATGGGCTCTGAAGGCGCCGTTGAAATCGTGTTCCGCCGCCAGCTGGCCCAGGCCAGTAAAGAAGGTAAAGACGTGGCCGAGCAGCGCGCCCACTACCAGGCCCTTTACGAGAAACAGTCGGTGAACCCGAATCTTTCCCTCCAGTCCGGCCAACTCGACGCCTTAATTGAACCTGGCCAGACCCGCGAAGTGATCTGCCGTTCCCTGGTGGCCCTGGCTCGTAAAGACCGCAATATCCACTCACCTCGTATCCACGACAACGCTCCTATGTGAGCATCCCACACACGTTTTGACTGACCTGTCCCCCACGAATGGAACCCCAATGAGTACTTTCCTTAACGATCTGAAAGCCGACTTCGCCCTCGTCTTTGGCGGACAAGGCAGCGCCTGGAGGTCAGCTCTAGACGCGAGCCTTGCCCTTCCCCAGCAGGGCGCGCGCCTTCGTGAGGCTCTCGCTAAAGCCCGCGAGTTCCTCGCACCCGTTGCTTTAGAGCTCCTCACCCACGCCCCTGGCGCTTCAGATCGTCTTGATGCCATCCTCGCGGGTGATTCCGTTGATGACGACGCCGATACGGCTCCTGCCGTGTCCGGTCCAGCCATTACCTTGGCCCAGTACGGGGCGCTCCTTGATCTTGAGGGGACAGGTCTTGATCTGCGCGCCACCCCGCCCTCGTCGATTCTTGGGCACTCCCAAGGAGTCCTCGGTGCGGCCCTCGCGCAGGCTTTCATTGATGGCGACGAGGACGGGGTTGTTGAAATCCTGGCCCTGTCCATCCTGATTGGCTCTGCCGCCCAGCATGAAACCCGCCGCCTTGGGGCCAATACCCGCGCTGGCGTCACCCCCATGATGTCCGTGCGCGGGGTCCCTGCCTCAATGCTGGCTGACACGGGCGCGACCATTGCCGTGACTAATGGCCCCACCGCTTTTGTCCTGTCCGGTAAGCCCACCGATTTGGAGTCTGCTCGCGGCCTCATTGAATCCCGCGTCGCCGCCCACAATGCGGCAGTGGAATCCCACGAACATGGTGGCTCCCCCATTGATGCCCGTTTTGACGTGCTCCCCATTGGCGCCCCCTTCCACTCCTCCCTTCTTGATGGGGCTTTGGATCTTGTAGGCGTGTGGGCCACTCGCCTCGCTGAAGAAGGCCGCCAATTTAATGCGCGCCGCGCCCACTCCCTGTCCTGCGCCATCCTCATTAACCCCACCGATTGGGCCGCGCAGATCCGCACCGCCCGCGAAGCTGGCGTGAAGTGGTTCCTTGACCTCGGCCCCACCCCAATGGTGGGTCGCCTCACCGCCCCGCTGCTGGCCGGCACCGGTTCAGGCGTTGTCGATGCTTCTACTCGTAGTGCGCGCACTTCCCTTGACGTTCCCGGAACAGAAGTCGAAGAACCCGTCGATTGGTCGGTTTTCGCGCCGCGTCTGGTGCGTCTACCCGATGGGCGCACCGTCGTAGACACCGCCTTTACACGCCTGACCGGTAAGTCCCCCGTGGCTCTGCCCGGCATGACCCCCACCACCGTGTGGCCCGAAATCGTTGCCGCAGCAGCCAACGCCGGTAACTGGGCGGAAATGGCAGGCGGCGGCCAATACTCCGAAGAGGTCTTCACCGAAAACCGTCAAGGCCTGCAAGAACTCTTAGAGCCAGGGCGGACCGCCGGCTTTAACACCATGTTCTTCGACCGCTTTATGTGGAACCTCCAATTCGGTGTCAACCGGATTGTCCCCAAAGCCCGCCGTGCTGGCGCCCCCATTGACGCTGTCACCATTGCCGCTGGCGTCCCAGAACTCGACGAAGCCCGCGAACTCATTGAACAGCTCCGCGCTGATGGCTTCTCCTTTATTTGCCTCAAGCCCGGCACCATTGACCAAATCAACCAGTGCCTCGATATTGCTGACGCGCACCCGGACTTCCCGCTCATCCTCCAGGTCGAAGACGGCCACTCCGGTGGACACCACTCCTGGGAAGACCTCGACGATCTTCTCCTGGCCACCTACGCCCGGATCCGCGCCACCCCAGGTGTTGTTCTCGCTGTTGGCGGCGGTATCGGCACCCCTGCTGACGCTGCCCGCTATATCACCGGCACCTGGGCCCTAGACCACGGCCGCCCCCTCATGCCAGTGGACGCCGTCCTCGTAGGAACTGCCGCAATGGCCACCCTTGAGGCCCGCACCTCCCCACAGGTCAAGAAACTCCTGAAGGAAACCCCCGGTGTTGGCGGAGACGGCTGGGTAGCACGCGGCACCTCCAAAGGTGGCATGACCTCCGGATTGTCACACCTCAGTGCGGATATGCACGAAATCGACAACTCGTCCTCACGCGCGTCACGCCTCATCCACGAACTCGGCGGCGACGTTGACACTATCCGCGAGCGCCGCGAAGAACTCATTGCAGCTCTAGGCCGCACCGCGAAACCCTACTTCGGTGACGTCGAAACGATGACCTATGCCGAATGGGCCACCCGCGTGGTTGAACTGTCCTACCCCTGGGCTGACTGGACCTGGGCAGACCGCGTCCTCGACCTCTTCCACCGTATTGAAGGCCGCCTCTCCGAAGCTGACCACGGCGACGTCGTCACCCTTTTCGCTGACCGCGACGCCATTGACGATGGCCCTGCCGCGCTGGCCACTCTCCTGGAGGCCTACCCCTCGGCTGCCCACACTAAGGTGGCTCCCTCAGATGCGGCCTGGTTCCCCGAATTGTGCCGCAAGCACCACAAGCCCATGCCTTTCGTGCCTGTCCTCGACTCCGAATTGGCGCGCTGGTGGGGCACCGACACCCTGTGGCAAGCACATGACGCCCGCTTTGATGCTGACTCTGTGCGCATTATTCCCGGACCGCGTTCTGTGGCCGGTATTGACCGTATTGACGAGCCCGTCGGCGAACTTTTCGCCCGCTTTGAAGCCGCCATTGTCGATGCCGTGCGCGAAGGTGGCGCAGAAGAAACCCCCGTCTACTCGCGTTTCGCCAACGCGCCCGACGTGCAGACCTACCTGCGTACAGTGCCCACCATCCAGTGGGCCGGCAATCTCGTGGCCAACCCGGCCTACTCCATGCCACAATCCACCTCCATCGTTGTTGACGAGGGCGGGGTCGGCATCCTTGTCCACTGCGAAACCCCCTGGGATGGGCTCGGCGACAACGCGCCCCACGCGGTGCGGGAAATCCTCATCCCGCTGACACTGCCTTCCTCAGTGGCCACCGGCGGCTTCCCCATTGTGGATATGTCCCGCCTCTCTGTGTCCTGCTACGACCTCCTCGCAGGAGCCGCCGGCGTAGGCACCACCACCGTCAATGGTGACCGCATTGAACGTATGCCATCCATTACGCCAGACGACGGTTTCGGCACGGTCCACGACCACTTCACCCTGTCAGCAGAACTGGGCCGCGCCCACGGGGCTGTCACCGGTGGCGCCCTGAATGCTGAACTCACTGAGATCGTTCCTGACGCCCTCGTTGGCCCCTGCTGGCCCGCGATCTACACCGCGCTGGGTAGCGCCATCTACAATGACGTGCCCGTTATTGAAGGCCTCGTCAACGCCGTCCACCTGGACCACACGGTCATCTTGGACCAGGCGCTGCCTGCCACAGGGTCCCGCGTTGACGTCACCTCACGCTGTGCGGAACTCTCCGAATCCAGCGCCGGTCGCGTGGTGCGCGTCGAATTGGAACTCTTCCACGAGGGCACGCGCTTTGCGCGCCTGACTGAACGTTTCGCTATTCGTGGCCGCGTTGGCTCCACCCAGCCGCCACAGGGCGCCCCCGACTTCGCGCCCGGCGTCGAATTCACTGACACGCCGCGCTCATTCGTGCGCCGCGCCCGCGTCATTGCCCCCGCCGATATGACGGCCTTCGCCAATGTCTCCGGCGACTTCAACCCCATCCACACGTCAGCAGCCGCTGCTGGCCTGTCGGGCCTGACCGCGCCACTGGTGCACGGCATGTGGCTGTCCGCAACCGCCCAGCACGTCATTGAAGCAGCTGGTATTTCCGGGCTGGACGCTGACCCGGCTCTGGGTGTTATCCGCGGTACCCGTACCCCCGCCCTGCATATCCACGGCTGGTCCTACCAAATGCACGGCATGGTGGATCTGCGCGACGAAGTGGAAATCACCGTTGAGCGGGTTGGCCGCGCCGGTGGCCAGCTCTCCCTAGAAGCCACCTGCCGGGTGGGTGGAGAAGTGGTCTCTATTGGCCGCGCCCTCGTTGGCTCCCCCTCTACTGCCTACGTCTTCCCTGGCCAGGGCATCCAACGCCAACGAATGGGCATGGATGACATGACCCCCACCGTGCGTGAAGTGTGGAAGCGTGCCGATACGCATACGCGCGACGCCCTTGGCTTCTCAATTGAAGCCATTGTCCGCGACAACCCCACAGAGTTGCGTATTGGTGACGAAATCCTGCGCCACCCTGACGGCGTCCTTAACCTCACCCAATTCACCCAGGTTGCCCTGGCTACCTTGGCCTACGCGCAAATGGCTGATCTGCGGGCCCGTGGCGCCTTCGTCGAAGGAGCCGTCTACGCCGGTCACTCCCTTGGTGAATACAATGCGCTGTCCACCTGCGCAGGAATCCTCACCTTCGAGCAGGTCCTCGACATTGTGCACCAGCGTGGCTCCGCTATGCACCACCTGGTGGCCCGTGACGAAAAGGGCCAGTCCAACTTCCGGATGGGCGCCCTACGACCCAACCAATTCGGTGTGGACGACTCAGGCGTGCGCGACTACGTCGCTGGGGTTGCTGAAGCAACAGGCGAGTTCCTCCAGATTGTCAACTTCAACCTGGCAGACACCCAATACGCTGTGGCGGGCACCGTTGCTGGGTTGGAGGCGCTCGCGGCTGACGCGCAAAAGCGGGCTGATGAGTTCGGTGGGCGTCGTCCCTTTATGCTCATCCCCGGGATTGATGTGCCTTTCCACTCCTCACGTCTGCATGATGGGGTTGGGCCTTTCCGCGAGAAACTCGAAGCGATTATTCCGCACGAGTTCGACACCAAAACCCTTGAAGGGCGCTATGTCCCCAACCTCGTGGCCCGCACTTTCGAGCTGACCCGAGAGTTCGCGCAATCCATCCTTGACGTTGTTCCCTCCCAGCCCGTGCAGGCTCTGGTGGATGACTGGGATCGCGCCGAGTCCGACCGTGTGGGCACCGCCCGTACCCTCCTCATTGAGTTGCTGGCGTGGCAATTCGCCTCCCCCGTGCGGTGGATCGAAACCCAGGACCTGCTTTTCTCCACTAACGAGGGCGGACTTGGAGTCGAACGACTCATTGAAGTGGGTCTAGGCACTGCCCCCACCTTGGCGAATCTCGCGGAAAAGACTCTGGCTATGCCGCGTCACCGTCACCGCGTCGTTGAGGTCCTCAACGTTGAGCGTGACGCTGCGCGTGTCCTCGCTCAGGATGCGACCAGCGCCCCCGTTGATGACGTTGCTCCAGCCGCCACTGAGCCCACACCTCAATCCGCCCCTGCGGAAAGTGCACCAGCTCCGGCTGCGCCTGCTCCTGCGCCAGCTGCGGCCCCGGCCTCGTCAACACCATCGGCAGGCGCGAAGTCTGGCGCCGAAGTGGCGGACCTGCCGCTGAGTGCCTCCCAGGCTGTGCGGATCCTGTTGGCTAACGCCAATAAGATCACCGCTGAGCAGGTTGAAGACGCTGACACTGTGGAGACTCTGACCAATGGTGTGTCTTCAAAGCGCAACCAGCTGCTGATGGATATGGCTGCGGAGCTGTCCGTACCCACTATTGAGGGCGCTGCGGAAGCCACCATTGGTGCGCTCATGCCCACCATTGACGGGGCCGCTGGCAACTACAAGCCTTTCGGTTCGGTTCTGGGCGATGCGATTACTGCTCGCCTGCGTAAGCTCCTGGGCGGCGCGGGCCTGGCTCCCACCCATGTGGCCTCCCGCGTCACTGGCACCTGGGGCTTGGGCCAGGGTTGGGCTGACCATGTAGCTGCAGAAATCCTGCTGGGCACCCGCGATGGTGATTCTGTGCGCGGTGGTTCGCTGACCACCCTGCCCACCTCGGTGGCCTCCTCAGCTGATGCTGACGCCCTTGTTGATACGGCGGTTCAAGCTGTGGCCAGCCGCAATGGTGTGAATGTGGCTCTGCCCGGTGCTGGCGGAGCTGATGGTGGCGGCGTTGTGGATTCGGCGGCGCTGACCTCACTCACTGAGGAAATCCTTGGTGAAAATGGCATTCTTGCCAGCCAGGCGAAGGAACTCCTAGCACGCCTGGGTGTGGATCTGCGACCCACCCCCAGTGTCCACGAAGATCTGTCCGCTCTGGCTGAAGCCGTAGAGACAGAACTTGGCCCGAATTGGGCGGATTCTGTCAAGCCTGCCTTTACGCCGGCCCGTGCGGTTCTCCTGGATGACCGGTGGGCGAGCGCCCGGGAAGACCTGGCTCGTATTGCCTCCGGTCAGTTGGCCCTGGCCGATGTTGATGCGGCCGCTTTCCGTGGTTTGGGCTCTTCCCTGGCAGATTTGGCCTCCTGGTATGCCGATCGCACCACCGGCGAACGCGAGCGTTTCTTCCGCGCGGTTGTTGACGCCGCCGGCCAGAGCGCCGCGACCGATTTCCAAGGGGACGTCGCCCTCGTTACAGGTGCCGCACCGAAGTCTATTGCTGCTTCTGTGGTGGCCCGCCTTCTTGCTGGCGGCGCAACCGTGGTCATGACCTCCTCCCGCGTGGATGATGCACGTCTGGCCTTTGCGAAGGATCTGTATCGTCGCCACGCCACTGCGGATGCCGCCCTATGGCTGGTACCTGCGAATATGGCAAGCCTGCGCGATATTGACGCCCTCATTACGTGGATTGGCACCGAGCAAACAGAAACAGCTGGCGCCACCACAAAGGTGGTCAAGCCTGCTCTTCTGCCGACGCTCTTCCTGCCTTTCGCGGCTCCCCCGGTGTCTGGCACTGTCGGTTCTGACCCGCACCAGGCCATTGCTCAAGAGCGTCTGCTGCTGTGGTCCGTTGAGCGCGCCATCCACCAACTGACATCGCTGGATGTGTCCACAGCTGTGGGCCACCGCGTCCACGTCATCCTGCCGGGCTCGCCCAACCGCGGTATTTTCGGTGGGGATGGCGCCTACGCCCAAGCCAAAGCCTCTTTCGACACCATTGTCAATAAGTGGGGCACTGAACGTGGCTGGCCAGAGCGTATTACCTTGGCGCACCCGCGGATTGGCTGGGTCAAGGGCACCTCGCTGATGGGTGGCAATGACATTCTTGTTCCCGCTGCTGAGGCAGCAGGCGTGCATGTCTACACACCAGAGGAAATCACCGAAGGCCTGATTGCTCTGGCCACCCGTGAGGCCCGCGCGAAAGCTGCCGAGGCCCCACTGGATTCTGACCTGACTGGTGGCCTGGGTGATGCTGGCCTGGATCTGCCTGCTCTGGCTGCGCAGGAGCGCGCCCGCGCTGCGTCCTCTGACGCGCCCGCTGAAGCCGCCAGCCCCGCCACTGTTCCGGCACTGCCGAATCTGGTGCGCACAGGGCTTGCTGACCAGCTCGAATGGGGCGAGGTCTCTACTGCCCTTGAAGACCAGGTGGTTATTGTTGGCCTGGGCGAGGTGTCCGCATGGGGTTCGGGCCGTACCCGTCACGAAGCCGAAAATGCTGACTCCACTGTGGATCTCACCGCTGCTGGCGTCCTCGAATTGGCGTGGATGACCGGACTGGTTCACTGGGCTGAGTCACCCTCTGCTGGCTGGTATGACGCATCCGGCAACCCCGTGGCAGAAGCCGACATTTATGGCCGTTTCCGTGATGAAGTCATTGCCCGCGCCGGTATCCGACCCCTGGTCAATGACGGGGCCCTCATTGAGGGTGGTTCGGATGACGTGGCCACGGTGTACCTGACCTCGGATCAGGAATTCACTGTCGATAGTGAAGCTGACGCCCAGGCCTATGTGGCAGCTGACCCGGCCCGCACGGAAATCTGGTTCGACCGGACCAGTGGCGCCTGGAATGTCCGGAAGAAGGCCGGTTCGGCGGTGCGCGTGCCTCGCCGCGCCACACTGACCCGTTCTGTGGCGGGCCAGATGCCTGACGATTTCGACCCGTCCAAGTGGGGTATTCCCGCTTCCATGCTTGAAGCCCTCGACCCGATTGCCGTGTGGAATCTGGTCACCGCCGTGGATGCCTTTATTTCTTCGGGCTTTACCCCGGCAGAACTACTGCGCACCGTCCACCCTGCTGATGTGTCCTCTACTCAGGGCACCGGTATTGGCGGTATGGAGTCCCTGCGGAAAGTCTTCCTTGATCGTTTCCTTGGGGAAGATCGCCCGCAGGATATCCTCCAGGAAGCCCTACCCAATGTGGTGGCTGCACACACAATGCAGGCCTATGTCGGTGGCTACGGTCAGATGATCCACCCGGTGGGCGCGTGCGCAACTGCGGCAATCTCTGTGGAAGAAGGCGTCGATAAGATCCTTTTGGGCAAGTCGGACTTTGTTGTGGCCGGCGGTATTGACGACATTTCCGTTGAATCCCTCACGGGCTTTGGCGATATGAATGCCACCGCTGAATCCGCAGCCCTCTACGAGCGCGGCATTACCCCACGCCACTTCTCTCGTGCGGGCGACCGCCGTCGTGCGGGCTTCCTCGAAGCAGAAGGTGGCGGCACCGTCCTGTTGGCCCGTGGTTCTGTGGCCGCTGACCTGGGGCTGCCCGTCCTCGGCGTGGTTGCCTATGTGCGGTCCTTCGCTGATGGTGCACATACGTCGATTCCGGCTCCCGGCATTGGTGCGATGGCTGCTGCCCGCGGTGGCCGCGATTCGCAGTTGTCCCGTTCGCTGGCTGCCCTTGGCCTGAGCGCTGACGATATTGCGGTGGTCTCCAAGCACGACACCTCCACCTTGGCCAATGACCCGAATGAAGCCGAACTTCATGCGACCCTGTCGCAGGCATTGGGCCGGACCCCAGGTAACCCGCTGCACGTGGTCAGCCAGAAGACGGTCACGGGTCACGCAAAGGGTGGTGCGGCTCTATTCCAGACTGCTGGCCTGACGGAAATCTTCCGCACTCAGGAAATCCCCGGCAACCGCGCTCTGGATTGTTTGGATCCGGCAATGAAGGCCTTTATGCCGCTGTTGTGGCTGCGTCGTCCACTCGATGTGTCAGCAACTCCGGTGCGGGCGGGCGTTTTGACGTCGCTGGGCTTTGGGCACGTGGCGGCGTTGGTTGTCTTGGCTCACCCGGGCGCCTTTGAGACTCGTCTTGCTGCCCAGCGTGGCGACGAGGCAGCCCGCGCATGGCGTCACCGCGCTGAAGAGCGTCTTGCCGCTGGTCGGGTGCGTTTCGAGCGGGCCATGATTGGGCGCGACAGCCTGTATGAGCCCATTGATGGCCGCCGTCTGCCAAAGAAGGGCGCTCACGACGCTGAGGCCGCCATGCTGCTGGATGCTGATACTCGCCTTGGTGAGTCCGGCACCTACCCGGCAGCTGGCAAGGCTGGAGCGGCTGGTGTGGCTGGCAAGGCCCCTGAGGCTCAGGCGTGAGTCACGCTGTTGTGGCGCAGGCAGTGGGCGTGGACCTGGTTCACGTCCCCTCCTTCGCCGCTCAGCTTGCCGAGCCTGGCTCGGTCTTCTCCCGCGTTTTTACTGATAGGGAATGGTCTTATTGCGCGTCGCTTCCGTCTGGAATAGACGAGGGCGAGGCGCGCCCTTCCCGCACGGAGGCTTCTTTAGCGGCCCGGTGGGCCGCTAAAGAAGCCGTCATTAAAGCCTGGTCTGGATTGCTCTACGGGCGCCCGCCGCAGGTGGCACCTGAAGAGGTGGACTGGGCACATATTGAAGTTACTCCCGATCGGTGGGGCCGACCTGGCGTGACTTTCCACGGGCGGATTCGCGCCGCACTGGAAGAACTCAGGGCTGATTTAGGTGCCAACGTGCATCTGGACTGGTCACTGTCACTGAGCCACGACCATGACCAGGCCATTGCCTTTGTGACAGTCACGGCGCTGAAAACTCTGGAGCCTGCGGCCCTTGACCCAGATTCCGCGCCAGGGCAGAGCGCCCGGCCTGATCCGACGGAGCTCTCCCCATCGCTTCGGGCTTCTCAGGAGGGCCCTCCAATTTCCTCTCGCAATCCTGCGTCCTCCCAGGGTGCCAACAGTCTTTCCACTTGGCCCACCTGAGCTGCCCGCGCCCCGCCCTCGTCAAGACGGGCCCTGCCCTTGCTCCTCTCACAAATCCCGCTACGAAAGGACACCGCAATGTCCACTCTTCCTCTTTCTCCCACTCGGGTCCTTGCTGACCATTTCGTTGGCCACGCATCGTTGGTGCGCGATATTGTTCTGGTTGCGGGTGGTGCCTGCTCTGTGGGGCTGCTCGCTCAGGTGAGTATCCCGATGTGGCCGGTGCCGATTACTGGCTCCACCCTGGGCGTCATGCTGGTGGGAGCCATGCTGGGGGCGCGCCGCGGAGCTGCCTCGCTGACAACCTACGCTGTTGGTGGCCTGGCTGGGATCCCCTGGTTTTCTGATGCAGCGGGTGGGATGGCGGCTCTGGCCAAGCCCTCCTTCGGTTTTATTCTCGCTTTTATTCCCACTGCTTTCCTCATCGGTTGGCTTTCTGAGCGCCGCTGGGATCGTCGGCCGGCGACCTCGCTGGCAGCTTTTGCTGCTGCGTCGCTGCTGCCCTTCCTCATTGGTGTGCCGTGGATGTGGGCGAATCTGCAGATTCTGACGGGCAAGACCCTGGGTCTGTGGGAGACTCTGGATGCCGGCTTTATCCGCTTTATTCCGGGAGGAATCGTGAAATGGCTGTTGGCCAGCGCGATTTTGCTGGGAGCCTGGAAGGTTGTGGGAGAGCGCAGCGAAAGCTGAGTTTCTTCTCGCGTCTTGTGCGGCCCCGTCCTCGTTTCGTCATTGTGGCGACGAGGGCGGGGTTGCTCTTTATTCGGGGGTCCGGGCCTGCGGGGGCTGCTTTGTTGGGAACTGGCCTGGGGAAATAGGCGCGCCTCATCCGCTGAGGCGGACAAACCGCCACCAGGACGCAGTCCCCAAAGCCGCAACCCCATCGCGGACGCGGACTATCAATACGGACCGGCAACCTGCAATTGGCGACCTGGGCAAATAGGCGTGGCCCATCCGCCCGACAGAACAAACCGCCGCCAGGACACACATCCCAAAGCCGGAGGCCCATCTTCGGCACGAATTGTCAATGACCAGCACGCACTCAAGGCAGAGCTGTTATCTCAAGGCACCGTTTCATGCTCAAGGCAGAGTTCCGATCTCAAGGCAGCGTTAAATGGCGAATTAACGATGCCCTGAGCACAGAACTATGCCTTGAGCGCCAAAGTATGCCTTGAAGATAGAAGACACCATAACTCCTGAAAGACTCGCAGCATCGTCATGACCAGCTTATATCCGACCCAACCCGCAGTTTTGGACGATTTCAACCCGCAGTTTTCGATGTTTTCAACCCGCAGTTTTGGATGAGGGCGGGGTTGCTCTTTATTTGAGGGGAGTTCCAGGCTGCCTGCCCGACCCTTTGGAGGGAACCGACCTGGACGCACGGTCGCGACTTATTCACCTAAGCGGACAAACCACCACCAGGACGCAGTTTCCAAAGGCGGAACCCCATCCTCGACGCGGATTGTCAATGACCAGTTACGTGTTCAAGGCAGAGTTCCACTCTCAAGGCACCGTTAAATAGCGAATTAACGATGCCCTGAGCACAGAACTATGCCCTGAGCGCCAAAGTATGCCTTGAACACGCGCCCCGCCCTCGTCAATGGGAATGCCACCACTGCAAATCTTCTGGAGAGTCAATGTCCCGACATGCCTCCTCACTGGCCGGAACCCGAATCAATGACAAAGTTCGCAGAGCCCGCCGCACTCCAATACTGTGCAGGTGCTGCCCAAATCCTGCCTCCACCCCAGCCACCTGGGCCAATGCTTGGCAAAGTGCGCCAAAACGATACACTCCTAGCAGATACTGATCAAAAGGCTCCCCAGCACCACCATAAGCAATCGCCCCATCGACATCTCCAGCCTCACGCGCCGCTTGCACAAGATCCCACACAATCGCGCCAATCCCAGGCAGATCCACTGACGAGATGACAACAAGGTCATCCGAGGCCACCTTTACTTCTTGCGCAAGAAAATCAACGCCCGCACCGATCCCAGCCAATGGCCCACCGCCGGGAGGTTCTTCCATTGTCCGACTCACCTGCATATTCCCAACGCAGGGCCTCACCTCCACAGTGTCAGGAGCAACCACAACGATGTGCCCGCGACCGAGTCCAGCAATCGCCTCCAGCACTCGATCCAGTAGGCGCCCGCCAAGATCAAGATCTGCTTTGGACACTCCCCCAAGCCGCACTCCCTGCCCACCAGCGACAATAATCCCGTGGATGGGGTGGGCGGTAGACGAAGTAGAGCGGTAATCCATAGCGTCATTCTTCCCCATAACGAGGGCGGGGCGCGGAATGGCGAGCGCCTGCAACGAGGGGCATGGCTGCCCTACGCCTTGACACCAAACATGCAGAGGGCGACAAAAAGCCGCGTTTTCGGCAGAAAATGTCGCCCTTTGACCGTCCGGTGTCAATCCACCGAGCAGCGCTCACTGTAAACAGCATCCCCTTCAGTACAGACCCGCAGCTATAGATGTACTTTCATACAGACTCTAGCTAACTAGTGACATAAGGACATACTCGAGAAGTATCGAATGAACTCAGATGGCCACTTCCACCCCTACACACCGCGACACACCCTTCAGCAAGACCCCCATCCCACCCTCCGGAAGGCACCGTCCATATCTGCAAGAGCGCTCTCACTTAATTAAGAGGGATAAACCCATGAAAGTTCCGCTAGGGTGTCTGCATGGCAAGTGAGTTTCGGTCATCCACACATGAGGCATCCGCAGCGCAGACACCTTCCCAAAACACCCTCACGCCCCTAGGAATGCCGATTCTTGCGCAGCATTTAGCACTTTCAGACAGGCCCGCTACACCCATTACAGCCGCGACCACCACCCAGACTTCCGCCCAGAGCCACGCACCACTAACGGCATCCCCAAGTCCCACCCCACAGCTAGAAAACACCCCCGACCTGCTCATTGACCGCTTCGGCAGAGTTGCCCGCGACCTGCGCGTTTCCCTGACCGACCGCTGCAATCTCCGCTGTTCTTATTGCATGCCAGCTGAAGGTTTGGAATGGCTGCCCACAGAAGAAACTCTGACCGATGATGAAGTCATTCGCCTATGCCGCATTGGCGTTGAAGTACTCGGCATTGAGCACATTCGTTTTACGGGCGGCGAACCGCTTTTACGCGCAGGGCTGGAAAAAATTATTGCCGCCTGCAGCGCATTTCGCACCGCCGAAGGAAATACCCCAGACCTCGCACTGACAACAAATGCCTTAGGCCTCGATCGCCGCATAAACGGCCTAAAAGACGCCGGTTTGCAGCGGGTCAACATTTCACTGGACACCCTTGATCCGGCCCATTTTGCCGCTATTACCCGCCGCGATCGCCTCCATGATGCACTCAAAGGATTACATGCGGCAATCGGCGCCGGACTCTCCCCCATTAAAGTCAATGCCGTTCTTCTTCGCGGTATTAATGAGGGCGACGCTGCCGATCTTCTCGATTTCTGTCTAGACAATAACGTCGAATTGCGCATTATCGAGCAAATGCCTATTGGCCCGCCCCAATCATGGTCACGGGAAACTCTGGTCACCTATGACGAGATTATTCACGCACTATCAACACGCCACACCCTGACCCCACTTCCTCGCGACGATCGGCATTCTCCCGCCCAAACCTGGGTGGTCGATGGAAATACACAACACCGGATTGGCATTATTGCCTCCGTTTCGGCCCCATTTTGCGACGCCTGCGACCGAACTCGCCTCACATCTGATGGGCAGATTCGCTCCTGCCTTTTCTCGACTCGGGAGACAGATTTACGGACACTTTTGCGTTGCGACGCCTCAGATCGAGACATTGCAGACACCTGGAAAAACGCCATGTGGAGCAAACCCGCAGCTCACGGCCTCGACACCAGCGACTTCGCTACTCCATCGCGCACTATGAGCCGAATTGGCGGCTAACACCACCGTCCCAAACCCGCATTAATCCGCCGTATTCTGCCCATTGCACGCAGCCGCGACAGGCCCCAGCCCCACCTCCCACCAACCCCCGCCCCGCCCTCGTCAGGCCACCACGCACACCCCGCACACCCCATTTCTCCCCCCATTTCCACCTGCCCCCTGATTTTTTCCTGATACGATCCCTCCAAAACATTGGCCCAGACAGGAGCACCCCATGAGCAGTGCCGCCACCTCGGGGAAAGTCCTCGCGGACTGGAACACCGAAGACCCCGCCCACTGGGATTCCAAAGTCGCCTGGACGACCTTGGTCATCACCACTTTCTCTCTTTTCTTGGGCTTTGCTGTCTGGTTCCTTCCCAATGCAATCGCGCCAAAACTCACCGAAATTGGCTTTAACTTCGGTGATGCCGCACAAACCAAAAACGCCCTGTACTGGCTGACCTCAATGCCAGGCCTATCCTGTGCGGCCCTACGCCTGGTCTATATGTTCCTGCCTGCCACTATTGGCACACGGAAAATGATCTTTGCCTCCTCGCTGCTCTATATCCTGCCAATGCTCGGCTGGTTCTTTGCCGTCCAGAACCCCACCACCCCCTATTGGGTTCTTCTTTCCCTGGCCTTTGCCTGCGGTATTGGCGCCGCTACCTTCTCCGGCTATATGCCCTCCACTGGCTTCTTCTTCCCCAAACGCCTCCAGGGAACTGCCCTGGGAATCCAAGGGGGTCTGGGCAACCTGGGGATGTCCGCTATCCAGCTGGGCGCCCCCTTCCTGATGTCCATTAGCCTCTTCGGAGTGACCTGGCTGGCCCCAGCTGCCGCCGACACCACTCCGCGCGTCGTTAATGCGGTCGTCTTCCTGATCCCCTGGGCGCTGCTGGCCACAATCTTGGCTTTCACTATGCTCAAAGACGTCCCAGTGAAGGCCAATATTAAGGAGCAATTCGATATCTTCTCGAATGCCAACACCTGGTATATGACGGTCCTCTACATTATGACCTTCGGCCTTTTCTCTGGATTCGGCGCACAAACAGCCCTCATTATTAATGCGAATTTCGGCAACCTCTCTCCATTAGCCGAATCTTTCGACCCAAAGACGCTGCCTGTTGGTTTGTCTTATGCCTTCCTTGGCACATTAATTGGCGCTGTTTTGCGTTTCGTGTGGGGGCCGCTCTGCGACCGTTTTGGTGGCGCCATTTGGACCTTTGTTGCTGCCATTGGCATGGGAGTTTCCCTGGCGTTTTGCGGATGGACCCTGGCCACAACAGATGATCCTGGCGATTTCCTTCCTTTCCTTATTGGCATGCTGGTCATGTTCTTCTTTGCAGGTATTGGTAATGCCTCTACCTTCAAGCAAATGCCCATGATTATGCCTCAGCGTCAAGCCGGTGGGGCCCAAGGATTTACTGGCGCAGTTGCCGCCCTTGGCCCATTCTTTGTGGGCGTTGCCCTCACCCTTATTCCTGCCCATATTTTCTATTTCCTTGCCGCCGCCTATTGCGCGATCTGCGCAGTCATTGCGTGGTGGCGTTATGCCCGACCTTCTGCTCCATTCCCGGGATAAACGAGGGCGGAGTGCGGCTGGCCTCAACATAAACCCCGGCCGCACTCCCACCCCCATTCATCCTGGCCCCGCCCTCGTACCTGACCGGACTTGGACGTCCCCAACCCCACTACGGGAGAAAAAATGACCACCGAGAACTCTTCGGCCACAGCTCAACCGGCCTCAGCTGCCTCCCCGATTTTCCGCATGGGATCGTGGTTGCGCCGTGGCCGCGCCAGCGCCGACTCGCACCAGATTTTTCTTGAGGGCGGCCGCGACGCCGATATTTTCTACCGCCAGCGCTACCAATATGACAAAGTAGTGCGCTCCACCCACGGGGTGAATTGCACGGGTTCCTGCTCGTGGAAGATCTACGTCAAGGACGGCATTATTACCTGGGAGTCCCAGGCCACGGACTACCCCACAACCGGCCCGGACATGCCTGAATACGAACCGCGCGGATGCCCCCGTGGTGCGGCCTTCTCCTGGTACGAATACTCCCCCACCCGCATTAAATACCCCTATATTCGCGCGGTCCTGCTCGACATGTTCCGCGAAGCGAAATCGCGCCTCGTGGACCCGGTATTGGCGTGGGGCGATATTGTCTCCGATCCTGAGCGGTCACAGGCCTATAAATCGCAACGAGGACGGGGCGGCTTGGTCCGCACCACCTGGGAACAGGCCATGGAAATCCTTGCCGCGGCCTATACCTACACGTTAAAGACCTGGGGTCCGGACCGCTGTGCTGGCTTTACCGTTATTCCTGCCATGTCAATGGTGTCCTACGGGGCTGGCGCACGTTTCCACCAGCTCATTGGCGCCCCCATGCTCTCCTTCTATGACTGGTATGCGGATCTCCCTCCCGCATCCCCGCAGGTTTTCGGCGACCAAACTGACGTGTCCGAAGCGGGCGACTGGTACAACAGCCAGTACCTGGTGATGTGGGGAACGAATCTGCCCATTACCCGCACCCCCGACGCCCACTTTATGACCGAGGCTCGCTACCACGGCCAAAAAGTTGTTGTCGTCTCGCCAGACTTCGCCGAAAACACAAAATTCTGCGATGAGTGGTTGCGCGTCCACCCGGGCACCGACGCCGCCCTCGCTGAAGGCATGGCCCACGTCATCTTCACCGAGTTCTACGTGCGACGCAGCGAGCCCATGTTCCGCGATTACGTCCTGAAATACTCCGATTGCCCCTTCATTGTCCGTCTTGACGAGGTCGGGGCTGAATCCCTCAATGGAGTTGTCGGAGCTGAAGACGTGGAACAGGCATGGCGTCCCGGCAAGTACCTGACGGCCTCAATGATGCCGGAAGGCACCACTGAGCGCACGGAAAATAACCACGCCCGTCCCCTGGTCATGGAAGCTAATGGCCAAGTGAAAGACCCGGGCGGCACCCTGGCTGATCACTACGGTGATGAGGGGATGGGCAAGTGGAATCTTGCCATGGACGGCGTTGACCCCATTTTGTCAATGATGGAATCTGACGACTGGGAGCCCGTTGAGGTACTGCTGAACCGCTTTGATTTGCCCTCCTCTCAGGGGACAACGTCAGTGGGCGCGGGTGTGATGCGCCGCGGCGTCCCGGCCCGCCGTATTAATGGCTACTTGGTGACCACGGTCTATGACCTCATGTTGGCCCAGCACGGTGTGGCCCGCGAGGGGCTGCCAGGACTGTGGCCAAGCGGCTATGACGACCCGACCTACCCGGCCACCCCCGCCTGGCAGGAAACCATTACCGGTATTCCAGCTGCGGCCTGCGAAAAGATTGGCCGCGAATTTGCACTCAATGCTATTGAGTCGGGTGGCCGGTCGATGATTTTGATGGGCGCGGGCACTAACCACTATTTCCACTCCGATCTCATGTATCGCGGTTTCCTCACCCTGACCACGATTTGCGCCTGTGAAGGCAAGAATGGTGGCGGCTGGGCCCACTACGTCGGCCAAGAAAAGGTCCGTCCTATTACTGGCTGGCAGCAATACACCCTGGCTTTGGACTGGCAACGTCCGCCGCGCCAAATGATTTCTACCGGCTGGTATTACATGACGACCAGCCAGTGGCGTTATGACGGGGCGCGCGCTGACGCTATGGCTAATCCTTTGGGGGCTGGGACCCTGGAAGGCAAGATGGTGGCCGATACCCTGGTGGAATCAGCCCAGCGCGGGTGGATGCCCTCATTCCCCACCTTTAACCGTTCCGCTTTGGAACTGGGCCGCCAGGCTAAAGAAGCAGGAATGTCCGCGCCAGATTATGTGGCTCAGGAGTTGACCGAAGGGCGCCTCAAGTTTGCGGTGACTGATCCCGATCATCCAGATAACCACCCGCGTATTTTGGCGAATTGGCGGACGAATTTGCTGGGGTCTTCTGCTAAAGGCACCGAGTTCTTTATGCGCCACATGCTGGGCACCGTTAACCACGTCAATGCAGAAGAATTGCCTGAAGGGCACCGCCCCTCGTCAATTACATGGCGCGATCCTATTAACGGCAAACTCGACCTCATGTGGGTAGCGGATTTCCGTAATACCTCCACCACTTTGCATTCCGATATTGTCCTGCCTGCCGCCACCTGGTACGAAAAGCATGACCTGTCGTCGACAGATATGCACCCCTTTATCCACTCCTTCAATGTGGCCGTGAATCCGCCGTGGGAAGCACGCAGTGACTTTGAGGTCTTTAGGACGCTGGCGCATTTGGTGTCTGAATTTGCTGTGGAGCATTTAGGGACACAAACAGATGTGTTTGCGGCTCCTCTTTTCCATGACAGCCCTGATGAATACACCTTGCATAATGGTGTTGTCCCGCCGCGCGATGGCTGGCATCCGGGTGTGGATATGCCAAAGATTATTCCCATTGAACGTGATTACACGATGATTGGGACGAAATTTGAGCGTCTCGGGCCGCTGTCCGAAAAGCTGGGTCTGCCTCAAAAAGGCTTTATGTTTGACCCGACTGTGGAAGTGGAATATTTAGGTCGCCGCAATGGCCGTGCCCCCATGGATGGTAAGCCCGGCGAGGGCCGTCCCCTTTTGGATACGGCGATTAAAGCTGCCGATATGGTGCTGGCATTTTCTGGCACAACGAATGGGCGCCTGGCCTATACCGGATTTAAGACTCTGGAAAAGCGCACAGGCACCGAATTGGCGCACCTGGCTGAAGGCGATGAAGAAAAGCGCATTACCTTTGATGACACGGTAATTCAGCCGCGTTCTGTGGTGACTTCACCAGAGTGGACAGGCTCTGAAAAGGGTGGCCGCCGCTATTCGGCCTTCTGCCAGAATGTCGAACAATTGCGTCCCTGGCACACGTTGACAGGCCGCCCGCAATTCTATTTGGATCACGATTGGATTCGTGACCTGGGTGAATCGCTGCCTGTTTTCCGGCCGCCTTTGGATTTGGCCCATATGTATGGGGAAAATCCTGTGGGCCATGTGGGCACCAGTGAAGAAGGATCATTGGAAGTATCCGTGCGCTATTTGACGGTGCACAATAAGTGGGCTATTCACTCCCAGTACTTTGATAATCCGCATATGCTCACCCTTGGTCGTGGTGGCCAGGTGATCTGGATGAGCCCAGCGGACGCCGAAAAGATTGGCGTGCGCGATAACGACTGGATTGAGGCCTATAACCGCAATGGCATTGTGAGTGCCCGCGCAGTGGTGTCGCACCGTATGCCTGAAGGCACCGTCTTTATGCATCACGCCAGTGAACGCATGGTGGGCACTCCACTGACTGAACGCACTGGTAAACGCGGCGGTATTCACAACTCACTTACTCGTATTGCCATTAAGCCCACTCACGTTGCTGGTGGCTATGGCCAGATTTCCTTCGCATTCAATTACTACGGCCCCACCGGAAACCAGCGTGACGAGGTCACGACAATCCGCCGCCGTTCCCAGGAGGTGCAATTCTGATGAAGGTGATGGCGCAAATCGCGATGGTAATGAACCTCGATAAATGCATCGGGTGTCATACCTGTTCGGTCACCTGTAAGCAGGCATGGACAAACCGTGATGGCACGGAATACATCTGGTTTAACAATGTGGAAACCCGACCGGGTGTGGGTTATCCGCGCGGCTGGTCTGACCAGGGCAAGTGGCGCGGAGGGTGGCGTCGGACCCGCTCAGGTCGCCTTGTTTTAGCTCATGGCGGGCGTCTGGCTACCTTGGCAAAACTCTTCCACAACCCAGTTATGCCTACCCAGGATGACTATTACGAGCCCTGGACTTACGAATACGACAAGCTCTTACAAACCCCGGCTGGGCAGAACTCCATGCCCTCAGCCCGCCCTATTTCGCAGATTACTGGCGATCCTATTGACACGATTTCCTGGGGCCCGAACTGGGATGATGACCTGGGTGGCTCAATGGAAACGCTGGACACTGACCCGGTTCTGCACCAGATGAATCTGCAGGTGTCGAAGACTATTGAAGACGCCTATATGTTTTATCTGCCCCGTATTTGTGAGCACTGCCTGAACCCGGCGTGCGTATCAGCCTGCCCTTCTGGCGCCATGTATAAGCGCACGGAGGACGGCATTGTCCTGGTGGATCAGGATGCCTGCCGCGGGTGGCGTATGTGCGTATCGGCCTGCCCCTATAAGAAGGTCTATTTCAACCACAATACGGGCAAGGCAGAAAAGTGCACCCTGTGTTATCCGCGCGTTGAGGCTGGCCAGCCCACGATTTGTTCGGAAACCTGCGTGGGGCGCCTGCGCTATATGGGTGTTCTCCTCTATGACGCTGACCGCGTTGCTGAAGCGGCATCGGTGGAGGATGAGAAAGACCTCTACCGCGCACAGCGCGATATTCTGCTGGATCCTTTTGATGCCGATGTCATTGAGGCAGCCCGCGCTAATGGCGTTCCCCATTCGTGGATTATTGCCGCCCAGAACTCCCCCATTTGGAAACTCATTACCACCTATCAGGTGGCATTGCCTCTGCATCCAGAGTTCCGCACACTGCCTATGGTCTGGTACGTTCCGCCACTGTCACCTGTGGTGGACCAGGTAACCGCCACTGGAAATGACGGAGAAGACCATAAGGTTCTTCTTTCGGCTATTTCCCAAATGCGTATTCCTATGGAATATCTGGCCGGCCTTTTTACTGCCGGCGATACGCGCCCTGTTGAACTGGCCTTGCGCCGCCTTGCGGCAATGCGTTCCTATATGCGCGATATTTTCAATGGGAATGCGGGCAATGAAGAAATTGCCGCCTCTGTCGGGCTCGATGGAAATACCATCGAGGAAATGTATCGGCTTATGGCTATTGCTAAATACGATGACCGTTACGTTATTCCCACAGCCTCCCCAGAAATGCCCCGCGGCATTAAAGAACTCGAAGGCTGCCCGGTGTCCTATGACGTTGAGGCTTTCCATGGCATGGGCGGCGCCCCGTCCTCGTCAATGACAGCCCAACCTGAGGGACGACGCATGCTCCCCTTGGAGGTGCGCCGGTGAGTACCTTCGTTGGGGTTCCTCGCATGCCTGCGCCGCCCGCGCAGGAAGCGAGTGATGCCCAAAAGAAGGTGGTGCGGATGGCGTGTTCGCTACTGCTGGATTATCCGATGGATGACCTGGGGGAAAAAATCAGTGCTATTCGCGCAGAATTGCCTGGTCTTCCTACTGATGTGGCGGCTCACCTTGGCGCATTTTGTGACGAGGCCGACGCCATTGGTCTTCGTGACCTGCAGATTCTCTATGTGGAGACCTTCGATCAGAAGCGCCGCTGCGCCCTGGGGCTGACCTATTACAGCCATGGGGATACGCGCTCGCGTGGGCAAGCCATTATTGGCTTTAAAGAGCTGTTGCGCCGGGCCGGCTGGGAAAATGAGCGGGAAGAATTGCCTGACCACCTGCCTCTCATTCTGGAATTTGCTGCCCTGGACGAAACGGGCTCTGCTGAACATCTTCTCCAAGTAAATCGGCAGGGTATTGAAGTGGTCCGCTCTGCCCTGCGGGCCACCTCCTCGCCCTGGGCCCACCTTCTTGAAGCCCTTGTCCTGACTCTTCCTGAGCCTTCCGATGAGGTCATTGCGGCCTATCAGAAGCTCGTCTCCCAAGGCCCTCCCACGGAACTCGTGGGCGTTGGCAATCTTGATCTAACCCCCTCCCCGATTTCCTCCGAGGAAAGGTGAGAAGAATGTTTCCTCATGCGGCGTTACTGACGATGGATAGTCACGGGGCCATTTCCCCTTCGCGGGAACTCACCTTCGTTGACACCCTCCTATGGGTAGTCCTGCCCTATGCGGCCGTCCTCATGATGATTATTGGCCTTGTCTGGCGTTTTAAAACCGACCAATATGGGTGGACTTCACGTTCCTCCGAATGGAATGAATCCGCTATTTTGCGGTGGTCCTCTCCCCTATTCCACTTCGGCATTTTAGGAGTGGCTGTGGGGCACGTCGTCGGGTTGCTGGTGCCTAAATCGGTCACCGAATTTATGGGCATTAGCCAGCATGTATACCACTTAGGGGCAGTGATTGGCGGCAGTATTGCTGGGCTGGCCACGATTATTGGCCTATGCGGGTTGATTTACCGGCGCCTGGTGGTCAAATCCGTGCGTTTAGCGACGACCCGGATGGATATTGTCACCTATATTCTGCTGGCAATTCCGATTTTCTTGGGTGCCGCGGCCACCGTGATTCACCAGATTTTTGGTGGGGAACATGGCTATGACTATCGGGATACGATTTCCGTGTGGTTCCGGTCGATTTTCCTGCTCCAGCCGCGCCCAGAAATCATGATTGATGTGCCCGCGGCATTCCAGCTCCACATTATTGCTGGCCTGCTCCTGTTCTGTGTGTGGCCTTTCACCCGTCTTGTCCATGCGGTCTCCGCTCCGGTGGGTTATTTGACCCGGCCTCAGGTGGTGTATCGTTCGCGCGATCAGAAGAAACCGGTGCCCCGCCCTCGTGGATGGTGAAACTCAAACTGGAATTTCAGCCGACGTGGTTGATAATGAGGATATGACTAACCCGCCATCGGCGATGCTGGACCTGGGTGAGGCCCTTCGCCGCATGGCTGGCCTCACCTCCGCACAACATGCCCTTTTATCGCGAATTGCCTCACGTTCGATCCCTGTGACAGTCACCGAATTGGCTGATGAAGCGGGCCTGCATGTGTCTTCCGTGCGGGAAACCTTGGATGCGTTGGTCGCTGAGGGCCTTGTGGTGAGCCGCCCTCTTCCGGCTGCTGGGCGGGGGCGCCCTTCGCTGGGCTACGCCACCTACGTACCCACAGACCCCAGTTTTCCTGCGCAAATGCTGACGCAATGCGCTTCAGCTGTGGTGCAGTGGTTGCGTTCTTCTGCGGCGGAACCGGCTATTTCTGCGCGGGAAATTGGGGCGTTATGGGCGAAAACGGCGCTGAGCGCTTTTGGAGTTCCGGACCATTCGCAGCATCGGATTGCGAGTCCAGAGTTTTCTTTGCCCAACCATATGGAGAAAATCCGTCTTTTTTTGACGGCTTTGGGGATGGCAGCTCAACCAGTTGCCGCAGCTCCCACCTCTTTTCTTCTGACCGCCTGTCCTTTTACTGACCCAGATAATCCCGATCCTCTTGCGCTGGAAATGCGGCGCGGATTAGTGGAAGGGATTCTCACTTTAACTTCCGCTGGCACAGCGGATATCCATTTTATTCCAGACCCTGATTCCCCTTTACGGACACAGGTAGACCTTATTCCACGCCCTATTCACGGATGGAAACCGATGACTATATCTATTCATTTCTTTGGTGGCGCTGCTGAGGCTGCTGGCAGCGACGTTATTACTCTTGAGCCTGGCGATTCGCCCACGACCGTGGGCGCTCTGGCTGATTCTTTGGCACAATCTCATCCTGCTTTAGGCCCTGTTTTAGGTGTGTCTAGTTTCCTGGTGAATAGTGCCAGCGCTGACCGGGATACACATATTCCTGCAGGGGCCCGTATTGATGTTCTTCCCCCATTTGCTGGTGGGTGAAAGAAGGTGACTGTGAGTTCACATATCCATACGGCAATATCATCGAGTCCTTTAGATTCGGCGCACATTATTGCGGCTGCCCACGATCCCCGATGTGGGGCTGTGGCCAGTTTTATTGGCGCTGTACGCAATCACGACAATGGCCTTGACGTTACGGGTATTGATTATTCTGCCCACCCCAATGCGGATGCGATTTTGCGCGATATTGCGGAGCATTTTATTTCTCGGCCTGGTGTGCACTCTATTGAAGTGTGGCACCGGACGGGTTCCCTTCAGGTGGGTGATTTAGCAATGGTGGTTGCTGTTGGGGCCGAGCATCGCGCGCAAGCTTTTGGGGCAACCGAGGCTATTGTTGAAGAGATTAAGGCGCGTCTGCCGATATGGAAAAAGCAGATTCTTGCCGATGGTTCGCATATGTGGTCAGGATTGCCGTAATGAATAGTGACGAGGGCGGGGCGCGTAGCGGAAAAAGCGGCGCGCGCATTGGCAGTCGCGGAGTGCGTATTCCTTTACTTCACGCTCCAGAAGAAATGACCGAGGATCACCCTTCTGCCGAGCGCTATCGGCGGAATTGGTTGGTGTCGGGAATTGGATTAGAAGGCCAATCGCGTTTGCGGGCTGCGCGGGTTTTAGTTGTGGGCGCGGGCGGCTTAGGTTCGCCGGTTTTGCTCTATTTAACGGCGGCAGGAATTGGCACTATTGGGGTGTGCGATTCTGACCATGTCGATGTCTCTAATCTGGCCCGCCAACTTCTCCATAGCGAAAAGGATGTAGATTGCCCAAAACCGGATTCTGCCGAACGCCATTTAGGGGCGCTCAATTCGGAAGTCCGTATTGAGAAATACCCTCATGTGACGCGGGAGTTTCTTGAGGCTCATGGGCGTCAGTGGGATCTCATTATCGACTGCACAGATACTTTTGCCGCGAAATATCTAGTGGCGGATTGGTGTGCAGATTCCGGAGTTCCTTTCGTCTGGGGAACTGTTGTGGCAATGGGATATCAGGTCAGTGTTTTCTGGTCGAATCCGCCCACAGGTGTGCCCGCCACACATTTACGAATGCTGCATCCCACTATTCCTCCTGATGGGTCTACTCCACGCTCCACGGAAGTGGGGGTTCTTGGACCTGTTGTTGGCCAAACGGGGACATTAATGGCTACGGAGGCTGTGAAGATTATTGCGGGATTTGGTGAGCCGCTCATTGGCCGCGTCGCTATTGGGGATGCATTGCGCGGACGAGTCGATATCCTCACTTTTGCTTCTTTTGACGAGGGCGGGGCCGAATCTTTCAGTGCCACGCCCCGCGCATAACAGGCGGAAAGTCAGCACATGACGGCACTATCTATTGAGCAGCATCGGGAGAAGATTCGCGCTATTCTCAACTCCCCTGCGCCGCACATTTTTCCTTTATCAGCGGCCCGCGGTCTATATACAGCTGAGTCTATTCCTGCTCTTTTGCCAGTGCCGCCTTTTACGAATTCAGCAATGGATGGTTTTGCCATTCGCCATAGCGATATTTTGGCGCTGCCCGCCTCCTTGCCAGTAGGTGGAGATATTCCTGCTGGCAGCGCCTCCTCCCGCGCACTTGGCGCTGGCGAAGCACTGCGGATTATGACAGGCGCACCGCTGCCAGTCGGCGCCGATACTGTGGTCAAAGTTGAAGATACTGACCATAGTGGCCGCGGAGCGGCCCCCGCCCTCGTCACTATTTACGCCATCCCCGAAAAGGGTGCGAATATTCGCCACGAGGGCGAAGCTTTGCCTGTAGGCGCTGAGGTGCTTCCCGCTAGGCAGCGCCTCACTCCTGCTGCGCTGTCGGCATTAGTGGCCACTGGCCATTCGGAGGTGGCGGCGTATCGGCGTCCGCGCGTGGCTGTGTTGAGCACTGGCGAGGAACTCGTGTCCGGGGCGGAACTTTCACCGGGGCAGATTCCTGATTCCAATTCAATTCTTCTGGCTGGTCTTCTTGAGCAAGCCGGGGCTGAGGTTGCTGCCGTGCAGCGCAGCTCTGATAGCGTCGAAGCATTCCGGCAGGCAGTGGAAACTCTTGCCGATGCGGACTGCGATCTTGTCCTGACCAGTGGCGGCATTTCAGCGGGTGCTTTTGAGGTGGTTCGCCAGGCCTTGGCGCCGTCAGTCGAGTTCTACCATGTGGCTCAGCAGCCGGGCGGGCCGCAAGGGGTGGGTACCGTGCGCGCAGGCGGCCGCGAGATTCCCGCGATCTGTTTGCCAGGAAATCCTGTCTCTGTTTTTGTCTCTTTCCACCTTTATGTGGCACCTGCTGTACAGGTGATCGCCGGGGCGCCCGAGTATCTTTTTCCGCCGACTCAGTCAGCGCGATCGTTATCGCAGTGGAATAGCCCGAAAGGGAAAACTCAATTCGTCCCCATGGGGATTTCTGCTGATTCTTCTCACCCCCTCACTGTGGAATGCGTTCACCCTTTAGGTGCCCGCTCTCATCTTGTCACCTCTTTACCTTTTGCGCAGGCTTTAGCGGTTATTCCGCCTGAGGTCACGCATATTTCTGCCGGGGATTCGGTAGATATTATTACGCTTCCCTAAAATCGCTTACCCCGCCTCGTTAATGGAGAGAATATGACTGATCGACTTACGCATCTGCGCGGTGATGGCACTGCCTATATGGTTGATGTCACCGAGAAAACTCCAACTGTGCGCTCTGCAACGGCCACCTGCGAAGTGGCATGTTCCCCGGAAATTCTTGCTGCATTACGCGAGGGCACTATTCCTAAAGGCGATGTTTTAGCGGTGGCCCGTATTGCCGGTATTCACGGCGCAAAACGCACAGCGGAACTGATTCCTTTAGCGCATATTATTGGCGTACACGGCGCAGAAATTGATCTGTCTTTAGAAGATGATTATGTGGCGATTAGCGCCACTGTGCGCACTGCGGATCGCACTGGAGTGGAAATGGAAGCACTAACTGCAGTGACGATTTCTGCCCTCACCATTATCGATATGGTCAAAGGCGTGGATCGCTCGGCCTATATTCGCGAAGCAAAAATCGTGGCAAAATCGGGGGGCCGTAGCGGCGATTGGCGTCGCGAGGGTGCCTAATCATTGACGAGGCCGGGGCGCAGCGTGCCACCAACCTTGACACCAAACGTGCATAGGGCGACAAAAAAGCCGATTTCCAGGCAAAAATGTCGCCCTTTGCCCGTCCGGTGCACGCCTCAAGAACCAACTGCCCACCTTTGAGGACACCTGTGCCCAAAGGGCTGCCAACATAAGTAAGAGTTGGGAACATAAGTCAGCGCCGGGAAGGCCCCCAACGCTGACATATGTTCCCAACGCCTACATATCTTCAATCGGGCCCGCGCAGCCTTTAGCGCGGATGGTCTCCACCTGCGAGTTGGTCATTAATATGAGCCAGCAGCGGGCCAATCACACTCACTGCGTCGCGCACTCCTCCAGGGGATCCCGGGGCATTCACCACCAGCATGGCCTCTGGCCCGCGCCCGACCAGGCCCACTAATCCGCGTGAGAGCAGCGCATAGGGGGATTTTTCTTGTCCCAATCGGCGAATTGCCTCCGCGATCCCATCCAAGCGCGCACTCAATAGCGGCTCGGTGGATTCAGGGGTGACATCGCGGGGAGAAATCCCTGTACCGCCGGTGGTCAGTAGCAGTCGCACGCCCTCATTGCGCGCGCGCTCAATCGCCGTGCGAATATCTTCCACCTGGTCGGGAATCACGACAATCTGATCGACCGTTACCCCGTAGGCCCCCAGTTCGCCAGCGGCCAGTGGCCCGGAGGTGTCAGTGGCTTCCCCGCGCGAACAGCGGTCAGAAATAGTGACAACTCGCCCGAAGATTGGCGCGCGGCTGCGACGATCTGCGGGCGAGTGTGTGGGCGTTGATCCCATTGTCAGTGTTTTGGCGTCGGCTTTTGGCGTCCGCGGCGGGTCAGCCACTTCGGCAACTTCTTAAAGGCCTCTTCCGTGTCATCCTCGGGTTCTTCACCGGGGATTTCCGCGGGTAGCTCAGGAGCTGCCTCAGGGGGGTTGAGTCCTTCCGGAGAAATCCCGGCATCCGCTGGGAGTCCAACGCCAGGAAGCACGCCGGTATCTGCAAGGCCCGTTTCTGCTGCGGGGATGCCTGCGCCTTCAATGGAACCTGGTACCTCGGTGGGCACGCTCAGCGCTTCTTCTGGGGGTGGAATAGATCCCGCCAGTTTCGCGGCCTTAGCGAAGACTCCCATCATGGGACCAGACCTCGCCGATTGCGGTGGCCGCTGAGGCGATTCCGATCGTAAAGGCGGCATGGGTCGTCCCGGCGTATCGGGTGAAGCCGCGTCAGGGTACGAGGTCGGAGCCCCACTTCGCACAGAGTCAGGCGCGGGAGCCTGCCCGAAGGGGCCATTTCCTCGTGGGTCAACCGGGGTTACGGGATTCCGTGTCTCGCCGGGTTGCCCAGGCCCTGCTGCGCGCGCAGAGTCGTGCGGAATAGGCGCCGCTGAGCCAGGAGGTACGTGACCAGCAGGCACTACTGGCGCCCCTTGAGGTGGAGGAAGCGGAGCACCGTGGACTGGCGTATGTCCCGCAGGTGATGGTGCTTGCGCCGATGGCACACCCTCAACTGGAGGTACTGGTACGGGCCCACTCCCTAATGGCACACCACCTGGCGGATTTGGCGCAGACTCAGGAGCCACTGGCGGCGGAGGTGGTGTCACCGCGACCGGTGGTGTGGCTGGCGGTGGCGGCGAGGGCACCACCGGTGTATTCACTGGTGGCATACCCTGCACTGGAGAGTGCTGTTCAGGAACGGCAAATCCAGCAGAGGTTTCTACTGGCGTGCCCTGGGGCGGAGTAGATACGCCAACGGGTGGGAACAGGGGCCGGCGACCCCGGATGACGCGGGTTTCTGTGAGGTCTTCCTGGGGATTGTCAGGCGCATGAGAGACATTGGTGGCAACGCCTGGCGCCTCACCGTCAAGTGACGGGCCTTCCGCAGTAGGACGTGCGTCTCCACTCGGGCCGCTGTCAAAACCCCCAGCCCGCCCGATTCCTGTTGAGCCAAGAGCATCAATAGCTTCCGCAGGATTTGGAGTGTGTGGCGTCCCCTTCTGCTCAGAACCCACAGGCATATCCGCACCGTCACCAGAGGCAAGCGCCCCTGTAGTAGTGACAGATGGAATTGGGCCGGTCGTTCCCGCTGGTTTGACCGCATCAAAAATACCTGTCCGGGGTCCTCGCGACGCAATTGGGGTGCGGATAATTCCGGCAGGAGTATCACTCGCAGCAGTGTCGGCGCTCTGCCTATCCACCACATGTTCAGGCAGATCAGGAGGCGTCATCTCAGCGGGCCCGGAGGTCTCAGCAGCCTCAGCACCTCCGGTGGATGTTTCGGCCCCCGCCCCGCCCTCGTCCTCACCAAGAGAAAGGAAGGTGGTCCGCTTTAAGCCAGCCTGTGCGAGTGCCGCGCGCAAAACGGAACGTCGGGAGGGAATTGGGGTGGGTGCTGAGTCAGCTTCCGCTTGTGCTTCTTCCCCGGCGCCGCCGTGGTTGGTATCAACGGGCGCATCAAAGTCAGGATTGGCCTCATCGTCGCCCACGCCCCCCTGAAGCTTCAGGAAATGCAGCTGGGTATCGCTGAGTTCACGTGTTCCCTCCTCGCCTGAGGCCAGTGCCGCCTCATGCGCAGTAATCGCATCAACAACGGGCCGCAGATCAATGGTGTCTGACGTGTCGGGCTCGTCACCCTCACTATCATGCGTGGCCTGCGCATTTACGCGCCGAGAGACATATCCGCCCAACCCTGTCACCGGAGTATCCAAGGCGCCCGTGCCGAAAGTATCAGGCTGGTGGTCCGTGGCGTGGTCGGCCGGTTCAGGGGATTCGGTGCGCTGCTCGTCAGGCAGAATCGGCGTGACATTGTTGTCTTCAGGGCGGGTTTCAGCGCCCTGGGTGGTCACTTCTTCCTCAGTCGCTTCTTCCTCATGTGACGAGGGCGGGGGCGAATCTACGGCACGTAGGCGCCCATAAGCTCCACGATTGTCCACTGTGGAGCGCACTCCGTGAATATCTGCCCGTTTGGGGAAGTCCTCCGGGTTCAACCCAGTGGTGGTGAGGTGAGCGCGATGAACACGGCGGGTTGGAGCCGTCGTCGGACCGTGAGAATCGTGGTTCTCTGCTGTTTCCTGTGGTTCTTCCTCTGACTCGGAGGCGTCCACGTGAAGCGCAGAGTCCTCCTGGTACAGCTCGGCCTCATGGGCGGCTTCACCCTCTGAGATCTGCTCCATGTCAGCGCTATCACCCGGTTCGATAGACACTTCCGGGGGAATCGACACCGCGGATTCGCCCCGTGTCTCGCCTTCGACAGAAGCTGGTGAGTCATAGTGATTCGCTGTTTCGCGGCCCACTGCCACGTTCGACGGATCTTCTCTTTCTGAGTGCGCCTCAGAAAGAGTGGTCTCTTCGACGTCCCAGTGTTCTTCCGCTGAGGGTCCGCCAGGAAGGGCCTCCTCAAAGGCTTCGTCCTCAGGATGTTCCTCGATATTTGGCTCAACAGGGGCCTGGTCAGAGTCTTCTGCGAGCTGTTGGGGCTCCTCGCCACTATCAGCACCTATGGTGTCGTCACCATCTGCGCCTGGCGCGTCGAAGTCAGCAGCGAAGTGGTGTTCATCAGCAGTAGCAGCGAATTCCCGCGCGGCAGAAATAAAGGATTCTGCATCTTTATCTTCGTCTACGTCGATGGCATTTCCTTCAAGGACAGGCGCCTCTGCGGGAATGTCATCAATAATCCGCGTGGAATTGACCTCTTCAGCAATGATTTCGATACCCGATTTATCGGGGTTATCGTCACTATTCACAGCAGCGGGGTAAGGGATCTTGGGCAGCGGAGGAGTCCATACTGACGCAGATGAAGATGCGTCCTCGTGCGCACCATCAGTAGTCAGGTCCTCGCCAACTGATCCTTCTGTGTCTCCAGCGGGGCCTTGAGGTTCTTCGGCAGAGTCTGCCGCATCTGCGGTGTCCGCATCCGCCGAGTTCACCTCAGATAGCTGCTCTATGTCGTCTTCTTCGGAAGTGTCATGTGCTTGCGCAGGGGTTTTCAGCCATCCGAATTCGGCAGGGGCCTCAGCGACGTGTTCCTCTTCATGGAGCACGCTCTGATCAGCACTATCATCAGATAGCGCAGAATCACTGCCAGTGCTACCAGGACCATCGCCGGCCATCGCGACGTACTCAGTGTCGTCTTCTGTGGTTTCAGGGACGCTCACTGGCGCGTCAGGCATGAGCCAAGCAGCGGCTGCTGGCGAAGGAGAAAACTCTGCGGCTTCCTCGACGGGGACCTCGGAAGCGGGGACCTCAGAAGTGGGCTCACCGCCGTGCGCCCCTTCTAATTGGGGTTCTTCAGCTTCGCTGTCACCCTCAACAATTCCGGCCTCGGCCTCGTCTGACACATCCTGTGTCTCAGCTTCGGCGGCCCCTGTCGCATCCTCTAGAGGACTCTCGAAGGCCGTTTCATCAGCACTGTTGGTGTCGCCGCTCTCAACGTCACCGTGGTGATCGCTGTCAATGTCAAGCCCGTTGGTGTCATCAAGGCGCGCCTCATCACCAGAGGCATCCTCTTCCTCAGGAGCAGCCACAGTGGCCGAAATTTCGGCATCTGTCACAGTACTGGTGCGCGGCAGAGCAAAGTTCTCCACTGGGTCATCTTCAATAATGACCCCATCGACCTCGGGGGGAAGTTCCACAGAACCCTCAGGGGCAAGTTCGGCTGGCCCCTCCGGAGATTCTGCTTCACCTGGCGCCTTGGTAGGTTCATCTGCAACCTCAGCAGGTTCATCTGGCACCCCGGTAGGTTCATCTGGAACCTCGGCAGACCCGTTGGATTCAGCCAACTCTTCCTGCCGAGCCTTCTCAGCTGCCGCAGCTGCAGCGCGAGCAATCGCCAACGCATGATGCGGGTCTGATGGTGGAGCTGGAGGCGGCGGGGAGGCAGCTAAACGCACAGGCGGCGCATTGTGGTGGTGGATGGCATGGTCCTCGGATTGCTCCTGGGATGCCGCTTGCTCCTCACGTACCGTCTGCCCCTCAAGTGCCGTCTGGGCAGTGGATACAGTGTCATCAGCATTGCCATTGGCAGTTTCGCTGCGATCTGCACTGCTCGGCTCATCGTCATTATTGACGAGGGCGGCCCACGAACTCACAGGAACCTCAGGGCTGTCGGCCTGCGTATCGGTATCCGCATTCTGCTCGTCATTTTCAGCAGGGGATTCGTACTCCTCCCCCCTGACAGATTCCGTAGCAGATTCAGTCTCAGACACCACCTGAGTGTCGGCGGTGGCATCTACTTCCTCGACGGCGTCATCAGAGGTCTCAGCAGAGATGTCAGTGTCATCCTCTGACGGGACTTCACTGCCTGAAAGGATCCCCGCTGTTGCAGTCATGCCAGCAAAGGCAGCTACGGCTGGTGCGGCACTACTTATGCCCTCACTCTCAGCGGAGGCTTTATCCTCAACGGGTGAAGTGGCCTCGATCTCCTCGCTGACATTATGCGTGTCAGTGCCATCAACGCTGATGGTGTCATTCACGCTCAAGGGGGCCTCTTCAGATGCCCCGCCCTCGTCACTAGCACTATCCGAAGGCACAACCTCGCCACCGAGGTCTTCTTCCTCAGTGTCTTGGCTGCGTCTCGTCTCGAAGAATTCGCGCAGGAGTTCGCGGGACTCTCCTGCGCATACTCCGGCGATCACCTCAACCTGGTGATTCAGCCGACTATCGCGCACAACATCGCGCATCGACCCGGCAGCACCAGCTTTAGAGTCCCATGCACCAAAGACCAGGCGGCCTATACGTGCTTGCACAATGGCACCTGCACACATGGTGCACGGTTCAAGGGTGACCACAAGGGTGCACCCACTTAAGTTCCAGCGGCCACAATGCTTGCCGGCCGCGCGTAGCGCCATTATTTCCGCGTGACCGCAAGGATCGTCATCACCTTCGCGGGTATTCCAGCCCTCGCCAATAATCTGTCCGGAGGCGTCCAGAACTACCGCTCCGACGGGCACATCATCAGTGTCCAGGGAGCGTTTCGCGGCATCTAATGCGCGACGCATTACCTCAGTGTTGAGTTCGGTCGTCACAAACCACAGCCTATCGAATGGCACCTTCGTTTGACGGGGTTATCGCCGCGATTATTGATTGTTTCAGCCGAGAGTATTGAGCATCAGCTCGGCTATTACCTGCAATTTCATCACCGGAATTGCGATTTCCCTACTGCCGTTAGCGGCAAATGCATGACTTTTTGGACACGATGCCCTTTTGGATTCGACCTGCATCAACGCAAACAGCTCTTTTTAGGGTGCGACAAAACGCCAGGTAAGGTCTGAAAAGAATAGTCAGATGCCACAGTTATTACCGCGCAGCTTCTTCCCATAATCGCACTGCTGCAGTCCAGTTGCGCTCCGCCCTCGTGAATGGTTACCCCCACACCACACGCCTTAGACCGCGCTAAACCTCAATTCGTGTCACCCATTGCCACCAGGAACGCAGCGATCGCGTGTAATGAGCAAAGATGTCATAGCCCCCGATCTTCGAGGGCATTTGCGAATGAGGAATGACCCCACCAGTAAAAACAGAGTGAGCAATCATGGAAATCACGCGACGAATATCCTCATCAGTTCGCTGCGAGTGAAGAATCTCTAGTTCCACATGTCCTAAAGAACGAAATCCGCGGGTACGGATATTTGTTCCCAATAAGGAATGTTCGACCGACATAGAAATAAGTGCCGGCGCTAAAGAATCCTGATCCTCATCCACTAACCAATGAAATTCGGCAGCGGAAATAGTTTCTTCCGATTGAGGGTTATACACACCAATTGCTTCAGGCAAGGCTGATAAACAATAGGTCATTTCCATCCAGGCGATAGCACGATGGAATTGACATTCGCGTAAACAGGATCGATGAATCGTTGTTTTCGGATCCGTGCGCGCCACTATTCGCGCATGGGCACGATGCTCACCTGGCAAGCCATCTGGGTATCGACCAGCATCAACATGCGCTTCCGCCTCTCCATCAGGAAAAGGCTCATTATGGAATGTGACGGTCACCAATGAATCGTCAATACGCGCAATTAACCCTTTATCGGTTCGCTCAACATGGGTTGCGCGGCATTCTTCTTCCTTCATTGAGGCGCAGACTTCTGCAAATGACGGGACGTCAGAGAGCAGAACAAAACCCAAGTAGATCGTGTCGGGAGGGATTTCAGGTGACGAGGGCGGGCGCCACAATAGATTGAGGAACACGAGGAAGATAGTAAGCAGGGATATTTCTCCCTAAAGACCACAAGAGGCGAAAAACGCGGCAATTGTGACCGAATGGGCGATATTACTTTCGAGACAGGTCTAATCCCGAAGTTCAGCGCAACGCGCTAGTCTTTCCTTATGCATCTTCATGTCGCCAACCATCCGCTTATCGCTCATAAACTCACGGTTTTGCGTGATAGAAATACTCCTTCTGCCACATTCCGCCAACTCGTTGACGAGCTTGTCACTTTATTGGCTTATGAAGCCACTCGACATGTTTCCGTCACCGAAACCGCGATTAATACGCCAGTAGCTCCCACCGTGGGGACAAAGCTGTCCACTCCACGCCCCATTGTTGTTCCCGTCCTACGGGCGGGCCTGGGCATGCTGGAAGGGATGATGCGCCTCCTACCCTCCGCTGAAGTCGGTTTCCTGGGAATGAAGCGCGATGAGGACACCCTCCAGATCGAGACCTACGCAAATCGCCTTCCCGATGATTTATCAGGTCGCCAGTGCTTTGTTCTCGACCCAATGCTAGCTACCGGGCACACCATGGTTGCCGCCGTGGATTACCTTTTTGAGCGCGGCGCCAAAGATGTCACCTGCGTGTGTTTACTTGCCGCCCCTGAGGGTGTGGCTACCTTCGAGAAGTTCATTGGAGATCGACCCGACGTCAAGGTTGTCGTTGCGGCCGTCGATGAACGCCTCAATGAGAAGTCCTATATCGTCCCCGGGCTGGGGGATGCCGGAGATCGCCTCTACGGCATTGTGGACTGAAAAGAATTCACGAGGCCGGGGCTCGCCGTCAGATCGTATCTGGCGCTTGCCCCGGCCTCGTGAATATATGGACTACAAATCGATCTGCAGAGCTGTTGCTCCCTCATCGCCAACCCATGGTTCCCATGTGGTGGAATGCTTCTTTTCCATGGGTCGCTGCAGGGACTCCCCGGCCACGATTGTTGCTCCAGTAATAATGTACTGAGCAATGTCAGCCAGATAATTCAGCGTCGATTCATCGGTCGCATCAATGTCAACGGCCTGGATTTCTGCATGCCCCATTGCTTTAAGGCCCACGCTGTAGGCATCCCCGCGCGAACCTTTAGGGACCAACCAAATCGGCGAATACACCATGGAATACACGGGATCGCCAGCAAGAACCTCAGTTACTAGATGGGCGGGAAGGGTTGTCGCAGCGCTGCCCACATAGACACCGATGCACTCCGGGAGGCCAGCGATTGCTGCCAGAACCCGAGCATGGGCTTTCATCCGCTGAATCTGCGCCTTACGCGGATCACTTGGCGCACCATCCCCCTGAGTTTGAGCAGCAATAATGGCGCTGGCCTGCTGTTCGGCGGGGAGACCGTCTTTAAGGAATTGTGGGTGGCAGAAATACTCTGCCTCACGGTCTGGAATGGGGGCACCTAGGATCGAGACAAAAACAGTGACAGGGCCAAATTCAACGCAGATCACGTCTTCGGCATCATCAATTGCACTAGCTGCCTTCACGCTATGGACGGCGCGCACGACATCATCGCGGGATGGCTCAGCAAGGAATAAGGGGTAGGCGAGGACATTCTGAGCGACCTCAACCGTCGGAGCCGACCGGGAAGAAGTGGGCAGAGGGCGCACTGGCTCACCGTTCCCCTCCGAACCGGGGAACAGACGCTTAAAGAATCCTAAGGCCATGAGTCCGTCTCATCTCAGGGTGCCTAATGGCATTGTCTAGTCTGGCTCATCGTAGCGCCTTGCGCCCGACCCTTTTAGCCTAGTTGCTGGTGACGCCTGATGTGGAATGGGCAGGTGAACAAGGGTGTGGGGGTAGCTACTCCTTCTATTTTCTGATGCATCACGCGAGATATCTAGTTATTTGGCAGCTAAAAGAAAGTAATACAGCCGCCAACAGCCGCTTTGATTCAAATATGAACTGCGCCACGAAATCGCCAAATGTGGGGCTTGAGGCCTTCGATTGTGCGGTTAGCAACTATTTATCTGATCTCAGAATAGTGTGTGCTGAGGTCACCGCTACTCCTCAAGTCCTTTCGGATAGTGTCATATTGCTTCCGATTGGCTTGCGTAGAGCTTTCGGGGCCCTTTCTTTTGAGGTCAGGCATTGCACATATTCACGAGGGCGGGGCGCACTGATTCTCAGGGCGCCGTTCACAAAGTCCACACTGGGCACGCGATGCCGCCCCAGGTAATACGCCCGGCCAAAAAGCAGCGCTGCATATGTGGCCACCACCTTTAATAGCGCAGGGTCTATAGGCACATTGACGTCTGATAGACCCCCTGCAGTTGCCCGACCTTTCGCGCGCAAAATATCTGACAGCTTCACGCCCTTGCAGCTGCGCCGCCTGTATTGAGGTTTCGATTCAAGGCATAGTTCTGCACTCAGGGCATACTTACGCGCTCAAGGCATAGTTCCACTCTCAAGGCAGCGTTAATTCGCAATTTAACGGTGCCTTGAGCACCAAACTCTGCCTTGAGAAAGAAACGGCGCCTTGAGCACCGGGCACACATACTCAAGTACTCACCGTAATGAAGCTTCGGCAGGGAAAACACGCACCAATAAACGCTTGCCCGTCCAGAGATTGGCGCCCCGCCCTCGTCAATAGAAAGAACCCGCCAAGGCATACCAAAACCGCGCTACCTACACAGAAAAGTGCCGACCCACCTTAATGCGGGTCGGCACTTCCTGCCTGATCAGACTGCCCAGCCGGTGACACCTGTGAAGCTGGGGCCGCCTCAATCAGAAGGTCGGAACAACGGAGCCATCTGTCCAAGTGTCGGTGATGTACTTCTTGACCTCAGGAGAGTGAAGGAGCTCTTCGAGTTTGGCAATAGCAGCGGCCTTCTTCGTGTCCTTCTTCCACACCAGCAGGTTTGCTGCTGGGTTATTCTCCGTGGACTCCACAGCAAGGGCATCCTTGGCCTGCGACAGGCCCCCTTCCTGCGCGAAGTTGCCGTTAATCACCGCAATATCAACATCAGCTAAAGAGCGCACCAACTGCGCACCCTCAACTTCAATAAACTCAAACTTCTTCAGCTTTTCGACCGTATGGATGGTGATATCAGAGTTATCAGCATTCGCATTGGTGATCTTGACGAAGCCCTGGGATTCCAGCAACCTCAGCGCACGAGCTTGGTTGGTGACGTCAGCAATAATGCCAATCTTGCCACCCTCTGGGAATTCTTTGAGGTTCTTGACCTTTTCAGAGTAGATGGCCAACGGCTCTAGGTGAACTCCTTCACCGGGAACAAAGTCGTAGCCCTTTTCTTTGGTCTGGTCAGCCAGATAGGGCTTGGTCTGGAAGAAGTTGACGTCCAGGCTGCCATCATTCAGGGCTTCATTGGGCTGGATGTAATCGGTGTAGTCCACGATTTCAAGGTCCAGGCCGACCTTGGCAGCCAGATTGTCATCAACGTAGCGAAGGATCTTTGAGTGTGGCGAGGGCGAAGCGCCAACCTTGAGAACCTCAACCTGCCCTGTAGGGGCGGCCGCACCAGAAGCAGCAGAATCGCCAGAGGCAGCAGAGTCACCGGAAGCCGCCGAATCTCCAGAAGCGGCAGAAGTTGGGGCTGAGGCCGCGCCGCTTTGGGCTGCGGATTGGGTTCCGGCGCCACCGGCGCACCCAGCCAAGGTCAGGGCGGCAATGGCCGCGAGGGCCGAGAATGGGCGAAGAGCACGCATTGGAATACTCCGTTTCATGCGGGCCCGCAGGTGCGGGTCCTGGGATCAGGTTGTGCCCGAGGACTCGGGCCTAGTAAAGATTCTGCCGCTCACCCGAGAGAGTTTTAAGTGCGTTCCGCTCAGTGAGCGATTGTGACAAAACGGCGACCCGAGGGGCCGCCGTTTTGTGTGAGTTCGCTTTGACCGATACTGACCGACCTTTAGCGGTGGTCAACCGCTTTGGAGAGGATGTCGCCAATCATCTGGATGAGTTGCACAATGACGAGGATGGCCACCACTGTGCAGATCATGACATCGCCTTGGAAGCGGTTATACCCGTAGTTGAAGGCCATTTGTCCCAAGCCGCCACCACCAACAGTGCCTGCCAGCGCGGAGTAGCCGACCATAGTGATTGCCAGAACGGTAATGGACTGAATAATGGCCGGTAGCGCTTCGCGGACTTGAACGCCCCACATGATTTGCGGTGTGGACGCACCCATCATGTGGGCCGCCTCAATCTTCCCGGATTCAACCCCTTGGATATTGGTTTCCACTAGGCGAGCAAAGAAGGGAATTGCGCCAACAACGAGGGGCACCACAGTTGCTTTCCACCCCAGTGATGATCCCACCACAAAGCGCGTAAAAGGAATCAGCGCAATAATGAGAATAATAAAGGGGTATGAGCGCACGATATTCACAATAAAACTCAGCACCTGATACACGGGCCTATTGGGGAATAACCCGCCGCGCGCAGTATTAACGAGAATGAGGCCCAAAACGGTACCGAATATGACCGTAAAGAGGGTGGAATATCCTGTCATGAGGAGGGTGTCCCCGATGGCAGGAATAAATTCCCTAGTCAGCGCTGGGTTTTCAAGCCACTCCGGGTCGCCTTTTCCAGTGGGTGTCAACACCAGTGCAGGCTCCACTTGATGCAGTGCAGAAACAAGAAGCGAGGTCGAAATAGTGCTCATGATTGGCGCTCCTCAGCGATCGCATGATTGGAGCGCAATTGCCCAATAATGGAGTCTTTATTAACGGTGGGGACTGACAATGCTAAACGGCCCACTTGGACTGAACCCATGGATTCAAAAGTTCCAGCTGTGACATCAGCACCCATTGAGGACGCTAACCGCAACACATTGGCGCCGGTTGGCACCCCCGGTGAGGAGGTGAAAATAACGTCGAGCAATGTGGTGTCAGTCGGGCGAATCGCGTCTTCCACACTGGGAGCAGGCACCAGAGCACGCGCCAAAGGACTCCCCGGATCTGCCACAATGTCACTCAAACTACCCGATTGAAGGACCTTCCCATGACCAAGCAGTGTCGCCGAATCACAGATTTCACGCACCACTGACATTTCGTGGGTGATCACAAGAACGGTGACCCCAGCAGTGTCGCGAATATGGCGGATGAGGTCGAGAATCTGGTGGGTAGAATCCATATCCAAGGCTGAAGTGGGTTCATCACAAAGCAACACTGAGGGTGTATCAGCTAGCGCCCGGGCAATACCCACACGTTGCCGCTGGCCACCGGAGAGTTGCGACGGATAGGAGTTTCCACGGCCAGCCAAACCCACTAATTCGAGGAGTTCCTCTGCGCGCTTTTTGCGCTTGTCGCTGGAGACGCCCGCGACTTTTAGTGGATAGGCAATATTTTCCGCCGCCGTGCGCGCATCAAGCAGATTGGCTGACTGAAAGACCATGCCAATCTTGCGCCGAGCATTCAGCAAAGCCCGTCCACGTTGGACTGCCAAGTCCACGCCATCGACCAGGATGGACCCTTCGGTGGGACGTTCCAATGCTGTAAGGCATCGGATCAACGTGGACTTTCCGGCGCCCGATTGGCCCACGATCCCATGGATGGAGCCTTTATTCACGTGCAAGTCAACGCGGTCAAGGGCGACAACGTCACTCCCGCCACGGACGGGGTAGACCTTCCGGACCCCGCGCAAGTCGATCATATTTCCTCCATCTGGTAGCTCTGCGTACCGTTATGGACGCCTCGAAAGAGGCACTCACAACCCTAGGCGGGAGAGTAGCGTCGCAACAAAAGGCGAGGGTGGAGGTTCTCATTACCTAATACGAGGGCGGGGCGCCAACCGATGCGGGTCACCCTGAATTACGGGGCCTACCTGGTAAAACGCGCCCATCCCTGGTGCGCGGTGCGCCGCCTTATGTGAACAAAATACGAGCGCGACCCAGGAGGTCCTCAACCCCAGCCTTCCACTCATCTCGGTCTTCCTCCTCGAACCAGAGTTCATAGGATTCACACTTGTCTGGGTCGGCAATAATCGGCGTAACTGCACCAATTCCTTGGGCGATAAGGTCCTGCAATTGTTGCCCACTTACTTTTAGTGATTCAGGTAGCACGATGTCATCCTCCTCATCCACCGAAATCAACACAGCGGTAGGCGTGACACCTTCAGCAATCTCGACAAGAGTGAGTAGTGCGGCCAGACTCCGTTCCGCAGTGTTCCCAGCAATGAAGTTGGCTTCCTCCAGCGATTCAGTGACTTCGGAGAAGGTCTTGGCGAAAACGTCGCCTGGCCCGCCCTCGTCAATTTCGAGGGCCCAATCGCAGGCGAAATCATTCTCAAAAATGCCGGTACCCCATGCGCCCATGGCCAGCTCCTTCCTCGTGCAGGTTGATAGGACAACGCTAACTGTGACCACCCACATTTGCGTGAGAGACCAAGCTCCGACCCGCCGCACCCACATATGACTGCACTCACTTAACGCGATCTTTTCCTTTTTATCGCGCGGGATTCGCTTCCTCTCCGGTAGGGTCAGACTTCATGACTGCGTACCCTTCCTCCCGCGAGATTTTTGACACCGTTGACTGGGCACACCTTGTCCACGCCTATTCACCGGACGAACAAGCGGAGCAGGCACAAGCCTTAGAAACTCTTCTGGGCGATGATCGGGACGCAATGGCCGCCGCCACCAGTGCTCTTGACGGCGCATTTTTCCACCAGAGCACCCTTTTCCCTGCAGGCGGCCCGGCATTTGCTGTCGCCATTGCTGCTTTGGATGAATGGGGCCCCGATGCTCCGCGCGATGCTATTACCGAAAAAATCCTGAGCCTCCTGGCAGAAATCGCTGATGAGGACCTCGTTCCCTATCAAGAGGACATCCGCAGTCACGTCATTGACGAGCAGATTCACTTGCGCGTTGCCGAAGAAATTGATCTTGCTGTTGCTGATGACCAGGACATTGACTACGGCGAGTTCGATGACGATATGACGCATGAGTCCTTGGCTGCCGCTCAGGTTTTACTGGCCAATGCGCCGCGCGCGGTTGAGGTCATTGGTGAACTTGCCCGGGATATGACCAATACAGTTGATTTGCTCGCATTGGAGACCGCTGCACTGTGGACGCTCCTGTTGGACGACGCTGAACAGGCATCAGCCTCAGCTGACTACCTGCGCAATCTTGCAGAGCAGATTCCCGCTGACGTTCCAGAATCACCCGCCATTAAAGGCCGCGTCCTGGCCACCCTTGAGGGAATCTGAGGCTTTGGGCTCTGAGTGGGCCCGGGTAGGTCCGCCCGCGTGGACTTGCGGGAGCATTCCTAGGTCGGTGACCAGGCAGTGCTGCAGATCTTGGGATTGGCCCGGTCAGCACGGCCTCTAAGGAACTGCTTACTGTTGCGCCTTTTGTCGCCGCCCACGCGCCCCGGCCTCGCTACTCTTAAGGCATGCTTTTTGCTTTCTCCGTTTCGCCTCTGACTTCTGATGCTCCCGACGGGAGCGTCACCGACGCCGTTGCCCGCGCAGTCGCCATTGTCCGTGAATGCGGGTTGCCCTATGAAACCACCGCCATGTTCACCACGATTGAAGGCGAGTGGGACGAGGTCATGCCGGTTATCCGCGCTGCCTGCGATGCGGTTGCCGAGGTCAGCCCGCGTGTCTCCTTGGTACTTAAAGCGGATTTGCGGCCCGGGCACAGCGGGGAAATCAGCGGCAAAGTGGAGCGTCTCAATGCCGCCATTGAGCGTTTAGATTCTGCTGGGACGGACTCCGTATCGGCGTCGGGGCCCGGGTTGGGGTCGGGCAGGTCCGCGGGCACTTCCGGCAGCCCTTCCGGCACTCCCATTGACGAGGCCGGGGCCGATGCCTAAAGAGTCTGCCGGGCATTCTGCTGCCACTCCTTCTGGGGCTGGGCGTTTTGCGCCCTCCCCTAGCGGTGAAATGCATATTGGTAATTTGCGCACCGCTATTTTGGCGTGGATTTGGGCCAGGCGAACAGGGCGACAGTTTTTTATTCGCATTGAGGATATTGACCGGGAACGTAGCGGTTTTGCTGACCAACAATTAGCGGATTTAGCGGCTATCGGCTTGGACTGGGACGGCGATGTCATTATTCAAAGCCAACGCCGGCAGGCTCACGAAGAGGCTTTATTGGCGCTAATTGATTCCGGCCAGGTGTTTGAATGTTACTGTTCGCGGCGCGATATTCGCGAAGCGGCCTCTGCTCCCCATATTCCCCCCGGCCATTATCCAGGGACGTGCCTGGATTTACCTGAGTCCGAGCGGCACATTCGCCGAGAAAAACTTGCAGAATCGGGCCGCATTCCGGCTTTGCGTTTTCAATTTTCTCAGCCCACCCTCACTATTAATGACCAGCTTTATGGGGAATATACCGGCCCGGTAGACCATTTTGTTGTGCGCCGTAATGACGGTATTCCTGCCTACAATTTAGCGGTTGTTGTTGACGACGCTTTTCAAGGGGTGGATCAGGTGGTCCGCGGGGATGATTTATTATCCCAATCTCCTGCCCAAGCAGCTTTGGCCTCTGCTCTGGATTTGGCTATTCCCACCTATATTCATGTGCCTTTAGCTGTCACTTCTTCAGGGGCACGCTTAGCCAAACGTGATGGTGCGGCAACGATTGCTGATTTAGCGGCGCTTGGGTGGAGTGTGGCCGATATTCTCCAGTGGATTGGCGAATCCTTGGGAGTTGATAGTGCCCGTAGCTCTGCGGATATTTATGCGGCGCTTGATATTCCTGCACTTCAGGCACTGTCACGTGATCCTTGGATTGTGGCCCCGCCCTCGTCGCCAAAAAACTAGGGTTTGGCGCGGCGCGCGGGCCATGCTTGGATACCCCCATGGATCTTTGGGGGCAACTCATCGGACGTAAAGACCCGTCTATTGTGGCTTTACAGTCGGAGAATTGGGTGGATATTCCGAGTTCTCCTGGGCTGCAAACTGCGTTGAGTCGGCGCGCTCATAAAGAAGTATGGGAAGTGGGGCCCGAGGTACCGCATTTTGTGTTGGCGACTTTACGCCTGGATTATTTGGGGAAACCCGCTTCATTGGAAATCCTTTCGGGCGGCGTTCCATTGGCAAGATTTACCCCAGATGAGGTTCCCGGAGCCATCCGCGAGATGGTCAATGCTCAGGTGACGTCTGTTGCGGCAAAGGCCCTCGCCAGGTACGAGGGCGGGACCTGGTCTCTCAAAGTGGGTCTATAACGGGCCCTATGGTTAGCCACTTGACTAGCCGCGACACCAAACCGGCAAAGGGCGACAAAAAACCCGATTTTCGGGCAAAAATGTCGCCCTGCGCAGGTTTGGTGCGTCCAGGGCGCACAAATCTCTATCAGAACGCACAGGTCGCAAGACGCACTCATTCGATAGAAACCACACTAATCGGCATCAGATTCCCGAATATTTCACTATACGGCCATATAATCCGCTATATTTGACCCATGGACCCGGCACGGACATGACAAACCGCGTCCACAACGCAGATCCTGCCGCCAAAACTCGTCCTCGCGGCGGTTTGTCAGTGCACACGAAAACCCGACAACAAGCGCACACCTATTTCCCCAGGTCACTTTCCACTGGCCCTACCCTCCTCATGACAACCCGCGCCCACAACGCGGTGCCAGCCAAGAAAACACGTCTTGACAGCGGTTTATCAGCTCAAGCAGGTGGGGCATCCCCCATTTCCGCAGGTCACCATTTCCAGCCCACACCCTCAGAACCACAAAGCGCGTCCACAACGCAGATCCTGCCGCCATAACTCGTCCTCGCGGCGGTTTGTCCTCTGTTACATATCAGGACATCGGTGACAGAAACTCGCTGTTGGGGTCGCGGCACCAAAGGGGCTGCACACGAACATAGAGGCTGATTTTCGGGAAAACTCGCGCCCTACCGTGCCCCGCCCTCGTCAACCCTGACGGAACCAGACACCCAGGAAACCCCCGGCAAAAATGCAGAACCCCCGCCGGTGGATCGCACCGAGGGGGGCCGCCGCGCGCTCGAAGGGACTCGAACCCCCAACCTTCTGATCCGTAGTCAGATGCTCTATCCATTGAGCTACGAGCGCAGTGCCGTTTGGCTGCGCATAACTGTACGCCAATCGAGCCCGGATCGGCAAAAATCTGCGGTGGGCTATGCATCACACAGCCCCTACTTCCGGCGCGACCAGCTTAAACGTACCCCACACCCCCTCCTTCACCTCCTTTTTCGCCCAGCGTCTCAATCTTGCGACACCCAGAATGCGGCACTTCCACACCCTGCGGGCTACGGTGTGAGTATCCCGCTTGGGGCACAACCCTTCCTCTAAGGAGATTCCCATGACCCGCCATATGACTCGCCTGACCGCTATTGCTTCACTGGCCACCGCAGCATTGGCACTCGGCGCCTGCAGTGCCACCCTTACTGGCTCGGGCTCCAGCAGCGACCCTCAGCCCGCCTCGTCAGCAGCCTCCGAACCAACTGCCGCCGAATCTGAAGCGTCCTCCTCAGAGGCTTCCGTCTCAGCCAACCAATCTGGTGCCACTGTTAAAACCCCCGCGGGCAGCGTTGAAGCTGCCGAAGATGGCGCCACCATCGAAATCCCCGGCGTTGGCAAAGTGGAAGCCGGCAAAGACGGCGCAAAAGTGGAAGTTGATGTTGACACCGACGGCGACGGCAAAACCGACAAGACCACTGTTGAGGCCAACGGCGGAGAAACCACGTCTGAAGACACCTCAGGTAACACCGACAAACCTGCTGCCACCGACCCCGCTAGCGAACCCGCCATTGACATTAACGACTTCGACCCGGATATCACTCTCGACGCGGACTCTTCTAATGGTGTCGTTGTCATTAACAAGGCCAACACTTACGCACGTGTAACGGGCACTGCTCAGACCCTGACGATTACTAGCGAGGCACCAAACCCCTCCGTTTACGCTGACAACGTCAAGAACCTTGTGGTTGAGGCCCCAAATGCCTACATCCACGTGGGGTCGCTGGACAAGGTCACCGTGAATGGCTCGAATGCCACAATCACTTGGTCAGGCAAAACCCCACAGATCATCGATAATGGTGCCAATAACGATTTCCGCCCCGCCAAGTAGGCCATCCCTGTAAAGAAGTCCACCACCTATGAGCACACCGACTCCCACTGAAATCCACACCTCCTCGGGTGCTCACCTTCTTTTCACGGAAAACACGGTCATTAAGACTCATCGCGCGGGCACTAACCCTTTGGAGCTTGTCCGCCGGTTGAGTTTGTGGCCAAGCGACGTGGGACTGACAGCCCTGCAGGTCGATCTGAGTTGCGATCCACCAAATAGCACGTGGCCACGGGTCCACACAATGAATCGAGAACAGCCGGATTGGCGTGGGGTGGGTGAACTTTTAGGACGTTTACACCGCCCTGCTCCCCCGCAAGCCCCAGTTCATGGTTGGGGCGAGCGCCTCGTCCGCGCTGTCCAACCATTACGGGCCGGCTGGATGCGTGATCTCGGGATTTCCCTGGTCACCGAGGTCGCAGCGCGCTTTCCAGCCGGCCAGCCGGATGGGACGTGGCTCATTCATGGGGATTTCCACCTCGGCCAATTAGGTCTTGTGCCACGTTCGCCGCTTGGTACCGGGGCAAACCCTCAGCAGGACCCCCTTCTTGAGGGTTTTGCTCCGGCCTCGAAAAGCAAAGAGGTGCAGTCGCAGGACGTTGGGCCATTAGGGACGGCTGAAGTTGTCCCTCCCCCTGACTACGACCTTGTCCTGCTCGACCCTGATGACTTTGGGGTGGGCGACCCAGCGTGGGATCTGGCACGAATTGGCGGTTTTTGGGCGGCTGGCCTGATTGATGATGCCGACTGGTTCGACTTCTTCCGCGGCTACCGTTCTACTGCGGTGACTCCCCTTGCGAAGGCCAAGCACCCGTGGGATCTCATTGATTTACCTGCGAGGGTGGCAGTTTTTGTGGCGGCGTCCCGTCAGCGTCTTCACAGTCCAGATACAGCCTTTGCACTACGCGAGGCCTGCCGGGCAATGGCAAACTTGAGTCATGAGTAAGATCCCTGCCTACCAAGGCACAAGCAGTCCTTCCGGCAAAGGCCCCATGCTATGTCCAAAGTGTCTCGGAGAGATGGTCACGGTCAATCGCAATGGCGTGCACATTGAGCAATGCCAGACGTGCCGTGGCGTTTTCCTGGACTTTGGAGAGCTCGAACATATCACCCAGTTGGAAACGCAGATGATCTCGCGCCAGCCTCCCGTTCAGCCGGGGTATGGCCAGGGTTATGGCGGCTATGACTATGACGACGGTCCGCATTGGGGCCAGCGTCGCGGCAAGCGTTACCGCCGTGGCGGGTTCGGTTCCCTTTTCTTTTCCAGCTGATTATTCATTGGCGAGGGCGGGGCGCGGCATTTTGGCGGTGCGGTGCCCCGTTTTCTGTGCCAGTTATTATCAGCGGCAATCTCAACCGCACCTACTAATAAGCAGTACCACTTAAGGAGTCATTATGGGCCTTCGCGCCGAATACCTGGCTATTCCCACCGAGGAACTCCAGCGCATTGAAGCAGCGACTGGGGATTTGTCTGAGCTGTGGGAGGAATTAGCGGGCAACGATATTTTCCCGCGCGGCGATATTGATAAGTCCTGGGACGGGTTGCATTTCCTATTGACCGGTGAAAGCGCTACGGATCCTATTGAAGACAATCGCCTGAGTGAGGCGATTGTTGGTGTTGATTTCTTAGGCGATGAAGATAGCGAGGACTTTGCGGGAAGTGTTCCAGCCGATAGCGTGCCCGATATTGTGGCTGCTCTTGAAGCTGTGGATATTGGCTCGCTTGTTGCTGCCGCTGATTTTTCTCAATTTGCCGAGGCCGAACTCTACCCTGAAATCTGGGATGACGATTCTGAAGAGCTCCGTGAAGATCTCCGCCGCGCTTTTGCGAATGTGCTGGCTTTTTATCGGACAGCGGCTGAGAAAAACTACGCCGTTATTGTCAGCATCTGGTAATAGACCTTCCATTTAGCACAGTCACCTAGGAGGCAGTTATGGGAGTCCGCGCTTTATATTCTGTCGAGTCTTCTGAGGAGCACCTGCACCCTGATGCCTCTTTTCCATCAGGTGAAATTGGCAAATTATGGGATGCTCTGCACTGTCTTTTCACTGGCACCAGCGCAATCACTCCTATTGAGGATTCACCGCTCAGTCACGCCATTGTGGGTGTCGAAGCGCTGACACCAATTGAAGTATTCGCAGAAGAGGGAGTCTATTATGGGGTGACTCCCGCTAATGAGGTGGCACCTATTGTCAGGGCGTTAGAATCAGTGGATATTGGCTCGCTGGTTGCTGCCGCTGATTTTTCTCGATTTACGGAGGCCGATATTTACCCGCCTATTTGGGATGAGGATCCAGAGGAACTCCGCGAAGACCTTCGAGAGGCATTCCATCGTCTGCTCAATTTTTATCGAGCGGCCGCAGCAAATAACTACGCCGTTAATGTGCATATCAGTTAAGCCGCTTTTCCGCTGCCGGACATGACATATTCCGTGGATTCTCGGAAGCCGCGGAAGCTTTCCTAGCTCTAGGGACTAAACAGAACGTTAAGGACAAAACACTACACTTAGGGACCAATACCCCCTGTGTGATGTCTCAGGACATGGGTGACAGTTCTGTATCAAG
>JAUNHH010000020.1 GCA_030524055.1 Actinomycetaceae bacterium
ATGGTACTGCACCCGAAGGAGTGTGGGAGAGTAGGACACCACCGCAACCACACCACAAGAAGAGGGAGCCCAGGAGCATTCGATGCTTCTGGGCTCCTTCTACATCCCCCACCCACACCGTTAAGAAAATGCCTAGAACCATTTTTCATACGCGGTGTGGGTGGAGGTTTTTCTGCGTCCATAGGCGCGAAAGCCGGGTTTCAAGTTGCACGGCGGCAGCTTTAAGGCCGAACAGAACCAGCACACCCATCTTTCACACGGCATGGTGCCACTCAGCCTCTAGGGGGCGGGGAAGGATTAACGCAGAATCCAGCGTAACTCCCATGGCCTTAACACACTTGTCTCGCCATTTTCCTGTGGGTAATTAGAAACCAGGACTTCGCCAGCAGGAATATCGAATTCCAACATAGCATCCGACATATTTGCTACTGCGTCGAAAATTTGGTTGTCATGCCTACGGCGCACCCACCATAAATGAGGATGGTCCTCATGCAATAACTCGAAATCGCCATTGGTAAGAATAGGACGTTCTTTTCTCAGTTCAATAATGCGGCGATAAAATTCGAAGGGCGATCCCTCAATCCCTACCTGCGCAGCGGCATTGATGTGCTTATAGTCGGGATTTACGGGGAGGAAGGGTGTAGTGCTACTAAAGCTGGCGTGTTCGCCCTCGTCCCATTGCATGGGTGTGCGCGCATTGTCTCGAGATGACGCAACGATTGCTGGCCATACTGAAGCTGGATCCCCATCGCCCAAGGTCACTCGATCACGCCACGCCCCAAGAGTTTCGACATCGTCAAACTCAGATATTGAGGACCAGGGGAAATTTCCCATGGCAAGTTCCTCACCCTGGTAGACAAAAGGAGTTCCTTGGTGAGCATGGAGCATACCTGCCCATGCGGTCGCCGATTGTTCCCGATAACTGCTCGACCCGAAACGTGAAACCGGGCGAGGCTGATCGTGATTCGATAAATACAGGGCATTCCACCCTTGCCCCGCCAAACCTCGACACCAATGAGCGAGATTTGCCTTCATATCAGGAAGGAATAGAGGACGGGGAGAGAACTTATCGCCACCGGCAGTGTCAAGACCCATATGCTGGAATTGGAATAGCATATCGAGTTCTGCCCGCTCAGGATGTGTCGTGAGAATAGCGTCGTCAACAGTGGCACCCGGGCATTCCCCAATAGTCAGGAAATCGCGATCTGGATAAGCATCAAAGACTTCGCGACGCATTTCTTGTATCCACTCGTGAAAATGAGGGCCAAAAAAGGCATTTTCTAATCCACCGGGTTCCTGCGACGCCAGGTTTTCAGGTTTAGAAATACAGTTAATGACATCCATACGGAAACCATCAACTCCACGATCTAGCCAGCGGCGCATCATGGAATAGATTGCCTGGCGTACGTCAGTATTTTCCCAATTGAGATCGGGCTGACCCGGGGCAAAAAGATGCAGATAATATTCGCCGCTGGGCTCATGCCAACTCCACGCGGGGCCAGAAAATGCACTGACCCATGAATTCGGTTCATCTCCGCGCCACTGTCCTGGAGCAACATCCGCTGCAACAACATCCTCGCGACCTGGACGCCAGATATACCAATCCCGGTATGCGGATGACGGATCCAATGACGCCTGGAACCAAGGATGCTGATCAGAGGTATGGTTCACCACCAAATCCATGACCAGACGGATCCCATGGGCGTGGAGCGCGTCAATCAGATCATCAAGATCACCGAGATCCCCAAAGAGGGGGTCAATATCCTCATAGTCACTAATGTCGTAACCGCCGTCAATAAAAGGGGAGCGATATACCGGAGACAACCAGACTGCGCCAATACCGAGTCGTGCCAAATACGGGACACGTTGGAGAATTCCCCGGATATCACCAATACCATCGCCATTGGAATCCTGAAATGAGCGTGGGTAGACCTGGTAGATCGTGGCATTACGCCACCATGGTTGTGCGGCTACGCTCATTGCTCATAACTCCTTCCTCGAATGGCCTCTTTCGGCCTCGTTCTAGGATGCCACGTCCAGAGAGGATATGTGTAGTGTGCCTTTACGATTCCTTCATGCGAACACCTGTGCGACGCGCTGAGCGCAGGGATGCTCCTCGCCTGAAATGCCACTACCGTTAGAGGAGTGACTACGGATCGGATTTTGCGCGCACAACATCGCTTTGAAGTGGTGTCCGAATATTCGCCGTCTGGGGATCAACCCAAGGCCATTCGGGAACTTGCCGCCCGTATTCGTGATGGTGAGGGCGATGTTGTTCTTCTTGGTGCTACGGGCACAGGCAAATCAGCGACAACAGCCTGGCTGATCGAAGAATTGCAGCGCCCCGCCCTCGTTATGGCACCAAATAAAACTCTTGCTGCGCAATTGGCATCCGAATTCCGCGAACTCCTGCCGCATAACGCCGTCGAATACTTCGTCAGCTACTACGACTACTACCAACCTGAAGCCTACGTTCCTCAAACGGATACCTTTATCGAAAAGGACTCCTCGATTAACTCCGAAGTGGAACGTCTCCGGCACTCCGCGACGAATTCACTGTTAACGCGCCGCGATACTGTTGTGGTTTCCTCCGTATCCTGTATTTACGGCCTGGGTACGCCAGAAGAATATGTCGCACGAATGGTAGAACTCGAAGTTGGTATGCAGATTGATCGCGATGACCTATTGCGTTCATTTGTTGCCATGCAATATGTCCGCAATGACTTGGCTTTTACGCGAGGAACATTCCGGGCGCGCGGAGATACGGTTGAAATAATTCCTGTCTACGAAGAACTCGCTGTGAGAATTGAACTCTTTGGCGACGAAATTGAGGCGCTCTCTCTTCTGCACCCTGTGACAGGTGATGTCCTGGATTCCGTTGATCATGTCTACCTTTTCCCCGCCTCTCACTATGTGGCCGGGGAAGAACGAATGCAACGAGCTTTAGAGTCCATCGAAGAAGAACTCGCTGAGCGCCTCGAATTCTTTGAATCCCGTGGGAAACTGCTCGAAGCACAGCGCCTGCGAATGCGCACCACCTTCGATTTAGAAATGCTTCGTGAAATTGGTTCCTGCGCAGGCGTAGAAAACTATTCACGCCATATTGATGGGCGAGGACCCGGCACTGCGCCAAATACATTACTCGACTATTTCCCCGATGACTTCCTCCTCGTCATCGATGAATCCCACGTGACTGTGCCACAAATTGGTGCCATGTTCGAAGGCGATATGTCACGTAAACGTACCCTTGTTGAACATGGATTCCGCTTGCCATCAGCCATGGATAATCGTCCCCTGAAATGGGATGAGTTTGTCGAGCGCATTGGGCAAACTGTTTACCTCTCAGCCACCCCTGGACCCTATGAATTAGAACGATCTGATGGTGTTGTTGAACAGATTATCCGTCCTACCGGGCTGGTGGATCCCAAGGTCATTGTCAAACCCACAAAGGGCCAAATTGACGATCTCCTCGAAGAAGTCCGGACCAGAGTTGAACGCAATGAGCGCATTCTTGTCACGACCCTGACAAAGAAAATGGCGGAAGACCTGACGACATATTTAGCGGAAAGGGGAGTACGAGTTGAGTATCTCCATTCCGATGTCGATACCTTGCGTAGGGTCGAATTACTTCGTGAGTTACGGCAGGGAACATTTGATGTGCTTGTGGGAATTAACCTGCTGCGGGAAGGATTGGATCTACCAGAAGTGTCATTGGTGTCAATCCTTGATGCCGATAAAGAAGGTTTCCTGCGGTCAACGCGATCTCTCATCCAGACCATTGGGCGCGCGGCGCGTAATGTGTCCGGTGAAGTCCATATGTACGCCGATTCCCTGACCGATTCAATGAATGCGGCCATTGCGGAAACTGAGCGGCGCCGCGAAATTCAGATCGCCTACAACACTGAACATGGCATTGATCCCCAGCCATTGCGGAAGAAGATTGCTGACGTCACAGATATGTTGGCACGCGAGCAGGTGGATACCGAAGATTTGCTTGCGGGTGGGTATCGCAAGGAAGGGGCAGCGTCGTCTGCAGGTGCTGGCGCATCAACGAGGGCGAAGCTCGCTGGTGCGGCACAGGAAGAACTCGAAGCACTCATTAGTGAACTCAGCGATCAGATGATGGCCGCCGCTCAGGACTTGCAATTTGAAGTCGCTGCACGCCTTCGCGACGAGGTTGCTGAACTCAAAAAGGAACTGCGGCAAATGCGTGCCGCCAATTAGCATCATCGTGACAGTGGTATTCCTGACAGGGCAGATGAAGGTATAAGCGTGTTTGGAGCCACGCCCACTTACCTCGGCAGGCGAATCTGGCCACTGTAGAATGGCATGCGAGGGGAGTAATCCCGCCAAGTATGACGCCGTCAGTACGGCACTCTGCGGAATGAGTTTATTGGAGTGCCCGGTGTTATCGCCCCAAATATGGGGTGGGAAGAGACCTCGTTAATGCTCCCGTCGATTTGAGAGGTTCCCTGTGGAAGTTCACGCATTGGGATGGATTGCCCTTGCGGTTGTTGTGCTGGTCCTGATTACAGTTGACATTGTTGGCCATGTGCGCACACCGCACGCGCCAACATTAAAAGAAGCGGCATGGTGGTCAACTGGATATATTCTCCTTGGCCTCGGATTCACACTTATTGTGTGGTACTTCTGGGGCGCCCAATATGCAGGAGAATACCTCGCAGGATTCTTGACGGAAAAGGCGTTATCCCTCGATAACCTCTTTGTGTTCATTATTATTATGGCCTCTTTCCGTGTGCCCCGAAACTTCCAGCAAAAAGCCTTACTTTCCGGCATTATTATTGCCCTGGTAATGCGACTTGTCTTTATTATCGTGGGCGCCGCAATTATTGAGCGATTCTCCTGGGTCTTCTTTATCTTTGGTGCATGGCTGCTGTGGACCGCGTGGACGCAAGCCCGTGAAGGCGTAGAAGACGACGGAATTCACGATGAATACCACGAGAATTCCTTTGTCCGCCAGATGCGCAAACTTTTCCCTGTGACCGATGGTTTTATTGGCCAGAAATTCCTTCATCGTCACGGTGGCAAGACCTACATCACCCCAATGCTTTTGGTGGTCTTCGCACTTGGATCAGCAGACCTCATGTTTGCTTTTGACTCGATCCCTGCCATCTTTGGTCTGACCCACGAGCCCTACCTGGTTTTTGCCGCTAACGCCTTTGCTCTTCTGGGCTTGCGTCAGCTGTACTTCCTGGTCGATGGTCTACTCGAACGCCTTGTCTACCTGCACTATGGCCTCGCAGCAATCCTCGCCTTTATTGGTGTGAAACTGATTCTCCACGCTCTGCACGAGAATACGCTGCCCTTCCTCAACGGCGGACAGCCAATTCATGCCGTTCCTGAAATCGAGATCATTCCTTCGCTGCTCTTTATTCTCGGCACCGTTATTGTCACCGTCGTGGCATCAATGATGTCGTCGAAGAAACCAAAGATCAGCTCCGCCTCTGAAGGTCCTGTTCAGGTCGAGAAAGATAACTGACACATGAGTGAAGCCCCTCCCCAGATACGTCATGACCACCAGGGACTGACATCCCCGGAAGTTGAGCAGCGTATAAGGGAGGGGCTCACTAATGTCGTTGATCTACCAACGTCGCGTTCCCTTGCTTCTATCGCTCGGGAAAATATCCTCACCCTTTTTAATGGCATTCTCTCTGTCGCTCTGATTGTCGTTCTTGTTTTTGGCTCCTGGCGAGATGCACTCTTTGCCGGGGTCATGATTATTAACTCCCTCATTGGGATTATTTCTGAATACCGCGCAAAAAGAACCCTAGATTCCCTGGCTATTGTTGATGCCCCTAAGGCCACAGTGATTCGCAATGGTGAGGAAAAGGAAGTTCTGACCCATGAGGTGGTCAAAGATGACGTCCTCCGCCTTGCACTAGGGGATAGCGTTCCTGTTGATGGGCCTGTTTTATCCTCTGAAGGGCTAGAAGTAGACGAGTCCATGCTGACTGGTGAATCTCGGCCGGTGCGCAAAAACGAGGACGATAACGTACTTGCTGGCACCTCCGTTGTTGCTGGTAGCGCTATTATTCGTGCCGAGAAAGTCGGCGAAGAACTCTACGCCCAGGGCATTGCCCGCCAAGCACGTACCTTCTCTTTAGCGACCTCTGAAATTCAACAGGGAGTCAATACTGTCCTGCGGTGGATCTCCTGGGGGATTATTCCCCTCGTGGCGCTTACCCTCTGGTCACAACAACGTCTCTCCGCCGATCTTGGACTTGAAGGTTGGCAGCATGCCCTGATTTTGGCCGTAGCTGCGGCCGTTGGCATGATCCCACAGGGGCTGGTCCTCTTAACATCAATGAATTTCGCTATTGGTGCGGCCACACTGGCTAGGCGTAATGTCCTGGTCCAAGAACTACCTGCAGTGGAAGTCCTGGCCCGTGTTGATGCGTTATGTCTTGATAAAACCGGCACCTTGACGACGGGTGGTATTTCCCTAGGAGAAATCCGACCACTGACACCGCAGCACACTGAGGAGCAGATTCGCTGTGCTTTGGTGACACTTGCCGGCGAAGGAGCAAATCCTACAGCCCAGGCCCTACTTCAGGGCTTGGAAGGGGTGCAGGCGTGGAATGATCCGAACCCCGCCCTCGTGCCATTTTCTTCTGCACGAAAGTGGTCCGGATGGTCTGGAGGGGACCACGGCACGTGGATTCTTGGTGCTCCAGAAATCGTCCTTGACAATGCCAACGACGCCGAGGACGCACTGACACAGGTGAATGCCATTGCAGATGAAGGGCGCCGCGTTGTTGCCCTTGTCTATTCGGCTCAGCCTTTACCTGAGGACACCTTGCCTGAGAATGGTCATGCGGTTGCACTGGTCATTCTTGATGAGGAATTGCGTGGCGATGCCCATGACACTCTGGCCTGGTTTAGAGATCAGGGTGTGCGTGTGCGTGTGATTTCCGGTGACAATGCGCGAACAGTGGGTGCTCTTGCACGTCGTCTGGGGTTGACTGCCCCTGATGGGACGCCCGCACGCGCGGTGGATGCTCGCACCCTCCCAGAGGATATGGAAGGCGAGGCTTTTAGGACGGCTATTCGAGACGCTGATGTTTTTGGCCGTGTGACCCCGGAACAGAAACGGGCAATAGTGCGGAGTTTGCAAGCTGATGGGCATTGCGTGGCGATGACGGGCGATGGCGTCAATGATGCACTTGCGTTGAAGGATGCAGATTTAGGTATTGCGATGGGCAATGCTGCCAGAGCAACGAAAGCCGTCGCTCAGGTGATTTTATTAGATGGGCTTTTCTCAGTTCTTCCTGAGGTTGTGGCACGAGGGCGGCGCATTATTGCCAATATGGAAAGGGTCTCGTCGCTTTTCTTCGCTAAAACGACGTACGCCCTTCTTCTGGTCGTTTTTACCTCTATTTTTGCTTGGCAATTCCCCTTCCTGCCACGCCACTATTCCTACATTGGTCAACTGACCATTGGTATTCCCGCATTCTTTATTGCTTTGGCACCAAATACAAGAATCTATCGGCCAGGGTTCCTTAAACGCACGCTCTTTTTAGCAATCCCAGTGGGGACAATTTTGGCTACTGCTGCCCTTGTGTCCTATTCGCTGATTGGAAGAGGAACATCCGCAGGAAGTAGCGCAGCAGTAGTGACAATGAGTATTGGCGCATTGTGGCTCCTGTCTGTTACAGCCAGGCCCCTTGTCCCTTGGCGAATCGCCCTTTTGCTGGCTGCAGCAACCGCCGTTATTGCAGGAGTTGCCTTCCCTGTGAGCCAAGATTTCTTTGAGCTTCATTGGCCAACAAGTGATCACTGGGTGATTATTGGTGTGTGCGCAGTGGTGGAATGTGCGTTGATTGAAGCTGTCAATCAGTGGCGCAGACGGGTCATGCAGTAAACGTACCGTAGTAAAGGCATAGATGCCCTGAGGGCACCACTTTCTTAATCGTGAACATCGTTCACAATTAAGGTAGGGTGAACTATCTCCGTTGAGATCTCTTGAAGGGAGGGCTAGTGAATTCTCGGAATGCTCGGCTAGGGATGACAGCCGGATTGATGGCCACCTGGTTGATCTACCTGTCGGATGTACTTATCGGTATTGGGGCTCCCTTTGGAAGTGGCTTTTGGCTGGGAATGAGCGAACTGCCGCGGTGGCGTATTGACCTGCCTGGTTATGCCTTATTTCTCTTCCCACTGGTTGCCATAAGCCTGTATGTCTTTGCTATTGGCCTTAAGGCAAGGTGGTTGGGGGTGGCCGGGGTCTGGATGCTCACCACAATATGCGTATTTTTGCATTCCAGTTACTTCTATTTTGCTGCTGTTTCCAGACGCTTCGCACAGCATCCGTCAGTGGAAATGAAGGCCATTCTGGATGAATTTAGCCAGGTTAAGGATATTCCGATGATGCTCTATTTTTCGGGAATGTCTATCCTGCTAATCGTTGTGGTTGTGTTGATCCTGAGAGGAAAAACTATTTACCCGTGGTGGCTGGTTTTTCTCACCCCAATTACTGGAATAGTTCTAAGCACCGCTATTAAAGCTATCGATCTCCGGCTATATGGTCTTCTCCAACCAGTACTTATCCCAGCGTTCTGGTTTGCGTTAATGCTGACAGTGGGAATGGTGTATATAAGGAAAAACTATGTTGAGGTTATGCCGCCCCGCGATGGGGCGACATAACAATAACTAGAAGAGTGAACCGAGAACTGGATTCCACTCGCGAATAGTGCGAGATTCGATGACTCCGGCAATGGCAAAAGGATCAGCGTCGAGAAGTTCAGCGACTTTTTCCGCGCTTTCTGTGCGGAAAAGAAGGAGCGCTCCAGGACCTGAACCCACCCATGGGCCTGATCCCAGGTTGACGCCATCCTCGGCAAGGGAAGAAAGATACGCCCGGTGATCAGGGCGAATCTCATCCATTGTGGCTCCAGCGTCGGCGCGATACACATACTCAATAGCAAAAATACTCATGGGATAAGGGTATTCCCTGGGACGACCTGCGCGCAGTAGGGTGGGAAGCGAATTTCGGCCCGCATACGCTAGGGGAGTGACAATGAAGTGGATACCGCAGCTCACCATTGATGAATGTACGACGGCCCCGCCCTCGTCAATTCCTACCCTGGTCCTTGGACACTCCCTCGGATCAGGGGCAACCATGTGGGACGAGGTCGTGCCGCTACTGACACCGTGGGCTCGCGTCATCCGCTACGACTTACCAGGACACGGCGGCTCAGCTCCAGCCGACTGCAATGAAACACTGACCGCGGAGTTGTTCTTTCAGCGCCTAAAGATCGCGCTTGGCGAGGCCGGGGTGGGGGAGTTTCATATCGCCGGATTATCTATTGGCGGCCTCTTAGCGATTTCTGCCCCAGGATTCTTTGGGCAGTACATTCGCTCGGTGGCAATAATGAACTCTGGTCCGCGCGTAGGCACCTCGGAAATGTGGCAGGAACGCCAGGAAGATGTAGCAGCCAATGGAGTGAAGCACCTTGTTGCTCCAGTCATGGAACGGTGGTTTAGCCCTGAATTTGCCCAAGGATATGGCGCGGAGGCGGTGGCGCGCATCGCCCAGACCTACAACGCCTGCGATCCCAGTGGATATAACCAAGCCTGCCAGATTCTCGCCACCACTGATTCTTATGGTCAGGTGGCAACAATTGCGTGTCCCGTCCTCGTTGTTTCTGGGGAAAATGACGCAGGATGCGATTGGCAGGCGGGCACTGCCCTTGCTGATCTTCTTGGCAGCGGCCAGTGCCCCCACGTTCAACACCTGCCCATTGCTCGTGTGCGTCATATGAGCGCGATGGAAACGCCGCATTTGATTGCTGGTGCCCTGATTGACCTTGTTAAGCGGGGGGAACGGCTCTGATTGCATGGTTTGAGGGCAGCTTCACATAGCGACACGCCCTCTGAGAGTGGAACAGGTGTTCGTGCGGCTGGCAATGAGGTCTAGGATCGAAGAGTGCATGATCATCTCATTGTGAAGGGCGCCCGCGAACATAATCTCAAAGGCGTCGATATTGATCTTCCTCGTGACTCAATGATCGTCTTTACTGGCCTATCCGGGTCAGGTAAGTCGTCGTTGGCCTTCGATACTATTTTCGCTGAAGGCCAACGACGCTATGTTGAATCATTATCCTCCTATGCGCGCCAATTTCTTGGCCAAATGGATAAGCCTGATGTGGACTTTATCGAAGGCCTATCTCCAGCGGTGTCTATTGACCAAAAATCGACGTCCAAAAATCCGCGTTCAACGGTAGGGACGATTACCGAAATCCACGACTATTTGCGTCTTCTTTATGCCAGGGCGGGGACGGCCCATTGTCCGGAATGTGGGGCGCGTATTGAAGCACAAACCGCCCAACAAATTGTGGATCGTGTGCGTTCAATGGATGAGGGAACGCGTTTCCAAGTCCTTGCTCCCGTTGTACGAGGGCGGAAAGGCGAATATCAAGAACTCTTCGAGGAATTACGCCAGCAAGGCTATTCCCGGGCCATTGTCGATGGGGAAGCAATTCGCCTCGACCAAACCCCGAAGCTCGAGAAGAAACTCAAGCACGATATCGAAGTGGTCATTGACCGCCTTGTGGTGCGTTCAGGAATGCGGCAGCGTTTAGCAGATTCTGTTGAGACCGCGCTGCGTTTAGCCCACGGATTAGTGGTGATTGACTGCGTTGATTTAGATGATAGCGATCCAGAACGTCGGCGCCGTTATTCTGAAAAACGAGCATGCCCCAATGACCACATTTTGACGCTAGAGGAAATTGAACCGCGTACTTTTTCCTTTAATGCTCCCTATGGTGCCTGCCCAGATTGCACTGGTTTAGGTGTGCGCACTGAAGTGGACCCCGATTTGATTGTTCCCGATGAAGAACTGACTTTAGCTCAGGGAGCAATTAGCGTCTGGAGTTCCAATCAGAAGTATCATCTGCAACTTTTACGGTCTTTAGGCACCGAAATGGGATTCGATGTTGATACCCCATGGCGGGCACTGCCTGAAGATGTCCGTGAAGCGATTCTTTTTGGTCGTGACTATGAAGTCAAAGTGAAATTCCGTAACCGGTGGGGGAGGGAACGCTCCTATACCACTGGTTTTGAAGGCGCTGTTCGCTATATCGAGCGCAAACGTGAAGAAACAGAATCTGCGTGGACAATGGATAAACTCGACGCCTATATGCGCGATATTCCCTGTCCGCAATGTCATGGGGCACGTTTGCGACCTGAAGTTTTAGCTGTCACTATTGATGGCTTAAGTATTGCCGAGCTATCCGACTTATCCATTGCTGGGGCACGGTCGCATCTGGACCATTTAGAACTTGATTCCCGTTCTGCTGCTATTGCACGGCCGATTTTGACTGAAATTCACGCTCGGCTTGATTTTCTTCTCGATGTGGGACTGTCTTATCTCACATTATCGAGGTCAGCAGGAAGCCTGTCCGGTGGAGAAGCGCAACGTATTCGTCTTGCTACCCAAATTGGTTCTGGATTGGTGGGTGTTCTCTATGTGCTTGATGAGCCCTCGATTGGTTTGCATCAGCGTGATAATCGGCGCCTGATTTCGACACTGGAGCGTCTGCGGGACCTGGGCAATACCCTCATTATCGTCGAACATGATGAGGAAACTATCGAGGCCGCAGACTGGATTGTTGATATTGGCCCGGGCGCGGGCGAACATGGCGGATGGGTGGTCCATTCGGGGACCCTTGCTGATCTGAAAGAGAATCACCGTTCAGTCACAGGAGAGTATTTATCTGGGCGACGGGCCATTCATGCTCCAGCAACACGGCGGCCAGTGGATAAAAATCGAATGGTCACTGTTAAAGGTGCCAAGGAGAATAATCTCCAGAATGTGGCAGTGTCTTTTCCGCTGTCCTGTTTCACTGCTGTGACCGGTGTTTCCGGTTCAGGTAAATCTTCGCTGGTGAATTCGATTCTTTATCGGGCGTTAGCGACCAGACTTAATGGGGCGCGACTTGTTCCTGGTCGTCACCGGACAATCACTGGCGCTGAGGACCTCGACAAAATCGTTCATGTGGATCAGTCGCCTATTGGACGTACCCCGCGATCAAATCCAGCCACCTATACGGGAGTATGGGATTTAATCCGTAAACTCTTTTCTGAGGTGCCAGAATCAAAAGTCCGCGGTTACGGTCCAGGGAGATTCTCCTTTAATGTCAAAGGCGGGCGCTGTGAATCCTGTAAAGGCGATGGCACGCTTCGTATTGAAATGAACTTCCTCCCGGATGTATATGTCCCCTGCGAAGTTTGCCATGGCGCCCGCTATAACCGGGAAACCCTAGAGATTCTCTACAAGGGAAAATCTGTAGCGGATGTGTTGAATATGCCCATTAGTGAAGCGGCAGAGTTCTTCGCGCCCATTTCCCGTATCGCTCGCCACCTCAATACTCTGGTCGAAGTTGGCTTGGGATATGTACGACTGGGACAAGCAGCAACCACACTTTCCGGCGGCGAAGCACAACGAGTCAAACTTGCCTCTGAATTACAGCGGCGATCAAATGGGCGCACAATCTACGTCCTGGACGAGCCTACGACAGGATTGCATTCAGAAGATATCCGTAAATTGCTTCTTGTCCTGCAGTCACTGGTCGATAAAGGCAATACAGTGATTGTCATTGAGCATAATCTCGACGTCATTAAATGCGCCGACTGGATTATTGATATGGGTCCCGAAGGAGGATCAGGCGGTGGTCAAGTGGTGGCCACTGGCACCCCTGAACAAGTGGCAAAGAAAAAAGGTTCCTATACGGGCGAATATTTGGCGCAGGTATTTGCGCGGGATGCCGAGCGTGAACTCCTCGCAGAGAAAAAAGGCTAAGGGCAGATTATTCAGCTTCGTCAGGGATTTGCTCATCATAAGCTTGTCTATTGGCGAGAACTTCCTCAATGTGCTCATGCGCCCATTGGGCTAATGCTGTTAATGGGATAAGCAGGCTTTCCCCGAGAGGAGTGAGTTTGTACTCCACTCGGGGAGGGATCTCGGCATAACTTTGTCGCGTAATCACACCATCGCGTTGAAGATCCTTTAAGGTGCTCGTCAGTACCTTGCTCGAAATGCCATCAACTTGGCGACGTAATTCAGTAAAACGTAAAGGCCCATGCGACAGGATGATAATTATCAGTGCCGTCCATTTATTCGCAATGCGTGCCAACGATGTTCGTGATGGGCAGGTTGAATCCAGAACATTCCACCTAATGTTACTCATATCACTCCCTCAGTAGTCGCGGTGTTCCAATAGTTACCTTGAGGTAACAGGTTACCGAGGGAAATCATTATGGCGTCACTTCAAAGGAAAGGCGCAATCATGTCTACATCAGCCCCTCTCGATATTGCACAGACCTATATGAACGCAGTTACTAGCGGCGATTTAGCTACCGCTGTGAGTACTTTCGCCGCTGATATTATTTGGTATCAGCCCGGACATCACCACCTTTCTGGTGCACATTCCGGGGTGGAGGCAATTGGCACACTCATTGGCGCAATGGTCACTGAAACTGAGGGAACATTCCGCCTTGAAGTCGCCAGTAATCCGATGGTCAACGGTGAGTGGGTTGCCTTTCCCGTTCATTTTTCTGGCGAGAAAGACGGTCGTACCTTAGATATGGACGGGATTGATCTACTTCGCATTGATGGCGATAAGATCGTAGAAGTCCGCTTATTCTCCGCCTCTCAAGCAGATGAAGATATTTTCTGGGGATAAAAGACTAGTGTGCCTCCGTAGTGCGAATGTGGAGTTCATCCACATTCGCGCCCGGCGGCAACGAAATCGCCAAGCGGAGGGTGCGAACAACATCTTCAGGTGCCATATGATCCGCAGGATCGTATTCACGCCCGGTGGCTTCATAAAGCTGACGCTGCATATCGGTATTAATTCGACCCGGGTGTAGAGCAGTAACTTTTAGGGTCCCGCGTTCGGATTCTCGCACGGAGTCAGTAAATGATCGTAATGCCCATTTAGAGGCACAATAGGCGGCATCTGAAGGATAAGAACGAATACCGGCACCTGAATTAATGACGACAATATGGCCGTTGACGCGCCGTAAAAGGGGGAGCGTCAAACGAGTCAGATCTGCAACGGCAAAAACATTCACCTCAAAGAGAGAACGCCATATGTCTCGTGAGGTATTCTCAATCGGTCCGCGGTGAGCTAAACCCGCATTATGGACAAGAAGATTAATCCGTCCAAAATGGGATTCGACGCGGGACACTGCCTCTTTCACTTCATTTTCATCGCCCAAATCAGCAATAAATGGCGTCGCGTTACCGAGGGTTGTCGCAATATCCCGAGTCTTTTCGGGATCACGGCCACCAAGAAGAACATGGTGGTCGCGAGCCAAATCCTGGGCAATGGCGAGACCAAGACCGCGCGTGGCTCCAGTCACTAGTGCAATAGGCAGTGAAGAATCGTCCATTGTTTCGCTCGTTTCAGAGGGAACGAGGGCGGCATCTGCCTGACCCGAAAGAGAAATTTGCCAGGCCAATTCAGCAGTTGACGGCGGGGGCACTGCTAAAGGGTCCACCCAAATCGGATGCGATTCTATGGGTCCGGCCCCGTCCTCGTAAATGGAGGAATAGGGCGGCATTATGACGTCTTTTCTTCATTGCCGCTGGCATATAAGGCCTCCACCTCGTGAGCAAAGTCGTGCAAAACTGCACGACGTTTGAGCTTAAGTGACGGCGTTAAATAACCATTTTCCACCGTGAATTGCGTATTGACAATCCGGTACCGACGAATAGATTCGGCCCGAGAAACTCGAGCATTTGCCCGTGCTATGGCTTTCTCTAGAGAATCACGGACAATAGGCAGATCCGCTGCACGAGTAGGATCCACATCGCCCTGACCTTTTGAGGCTAACCAGCCAGGAAGCATTTCCGGATCTAGGGTAATGAGCGCACCAATATAGGGCCGCTGTTCACCCACAACAATGACATGGGAGATCAAAGGATGGGTCTGAAGCGGATCCTCTAAAGCCTCCGGCGACACATTTTTCCCACCCGCAGTAATAATCAATTCCTTCTTGCGCCCGGTAATACGCAGGTGCCCAAAGTCGTCGATCGAACCTAAATCGCAAGAGCGGAACCAACCATCAATAAAAGACTCTTCAGTGAGCTCAGGAAGATTATGGTACCCCTGAGTGACCGAGACTCCCCGAAGAAGAATTTCTCCATCAGAGGCAATACGGATTTGATTTCCTGGCCACGGGAAACCCACTGAATCTGGCGGATAGTCGCTCGGCCATTCCACGCTAATCGGTCCTGTTGTCTCCGATAAGCCATACCCTTGCAAGAGGGTGATACCCATTCCGCGATAGAAATGTGCGAGGTCAGCTGCTAATGGTGCGCCACCAGAAATAATGGTGTGCAGATTCGGGCCTAAAGCGGCGCGAATCTTCTTTAATACAAGAGCATCGGCTACCTTCAAGCCCACACGTTGCGGGAAAGTGGGGCCGGGAGAAGCTTGAGAAGCGGGATCATGAACTGCAGTTGTTTTCTGGGAGGGGCCCTTGACCTCTGCTTCGAGTTCAATAGGTGGGGGAGCGGCATAGGCGGTTGCCCGGGAGACCGCACGTGCCTGTTTCCCTGCCCAGGAGAAAAGGGTGCCTTTAATGCCACCACCTGCTTTAGCTGAGGCTGCGTTATAGACCTTCTCTAAAACGCGGGGCACTGCAAGAAGCATTGTTGGCTTAAAGGTGGCAATATCGGAAAGGAGATTACGAGTATCGGGAACAAAAGCGAGGCGCCCCTGGCCACAGAGTTTGGCATACATAACGAAACGCGCCAAGGAATGGGCCACAGGTAGAAATAAGAGAGTCCGCGCTTTTGGTGTATTGACGAGCTCAGAGAGGAAATCAAAAGCCTGGATTCCTGAGGCAATAAAATTGGAGTGAGTCAGGAGAATGCCTTTAGGCATGCCCGTCGTGCCGGAGGTGTAAATAATGGTGGCGACATCATTGATAACAACAGCATCTAGACGTTGATCAACCTCAGCAGAGGAAATGCCCTCGGCTAACTCTTGGAGTTCGTGTTCAGCACCCCGATCCCAGCAAAAAATCTTGCGAAGGTGATCAGGGGCGACCGACGCCACCAGATCCGCCTGTTGAGCAGTTGCCGTCACCACCATTCGCACATCGGCGTCATTGAGAATGTGCTCAATCTGGGCAGCCGAATCTGTTTCATAAATGGGGACAGTAATGGCACCACAGGAAAGTGCCGCCATATCGACAAGAGCCCACTCATAAGATGTTGGTGCCAAAATAGCAAGGTGCTCGCCAGCGGCTAATCCTGCGCCTATAAAACCCCGAGCAATATCGTCAATGTGACGTAGGAATTGGTCAATAGTGACTTCCCGCCACGTCCCCACGCCACTTTGACGTTCAATCGCGACCTGTCCAGGATATTTTTCTGCGCGTAAACGCAGCATTTTTGGAAGGTTCCACGAAGGATCTACTTCCCGGGTGGTGGTATTTTCCCAGGTATTTGCATCGAGTCGGCGAAGTCCCATTTTATTTGCGCTTGCCTTCCTTCTCGCCTTCTGCGTAGAGGGCGTCAACTTCATGGGCATAATCCGCAAGGACCTTCGAGCGGCGCAGTTTCAGTGATGGCGTCATATAGCCGTTTTCTACGGTGAAAGTTGCGTCAATAATGCGGAAACGGCGAATGGATTCCGCGCGCGATACCGCACGATTAGCTTTTTCAATGGCCCGCTCTAGTGAAGCACGCACCTCTGGCATTTGTGCAGCCTGAACGGCATCTACAGCGGGGAGACCATGATTTGCGAGCCAGGTGGGCAACATATCCTGATCGAGTGTAAAGAGGACACCGATATAGGGACGGGCATCACCAACAACGACAACTGAAGAAATCAGGGGGTGGGTGGTCAACGCGTCTTCAAGAATAGCTGGCGACACGTTTTTGCCACCCGCAGTAACAATGAGTTCTTTCTTGCGTCCGGTAATAGTGATTTGCCCTTTACGGGAGATCGTTCCCAGGTCTCCCGTATGGAACCAGCCATCGACGAGAACTCGGGCCGTTTCTTCAGGCAGATTGTGGTAGCCCGGGAAAACAGAAATCCCTTTCAGGAGAACTTCCCCGTCCTCGGCAATACGAATCTGATTTCCCGGTAGGAGGAGTCCAACGGTACCGATGGGATTTGCCCCGGGCCGCTGAACGGCAATCGGACCAGTTGTTTCTGATAGGCCATAACCCTGGAGCAGAGTAATCCCTACGCCAGTGAAGAATTGGGCCAGATCATGGGAAAGGGGCGCCCCGCCAACAACAATGTGCTTGAGATTTGGCCCTAATACGTCACGGACTTTAGAGAGCACCAATTTATCGGCCAAAGAGTGGCGAAGACGAAGCATAGGGGAGGGCCCAAGAGCTGTCTGGCTGCGTAGTGCATGATCTTTGGCTTGGCGAGCTGACCAGGAGAAGATCTTGCCCTTCAGGCCACCACCAGCTTTCGCTGCAGCCGCGTTATAGACCTTTTCCAGGACGCGAGGAACGGCTAAAAGAATCGTCGGCTTAAAGGAGGAAATATCCGACAGGAGATTTTTTACATCGGGAGAGAAAGAGATGACGCCGCGCCCCGCCAAGAGCAAATGCATAAGATAGCGCGCTAAAACATGTGCGACAGGGAGGAAAAGAAGCATTCGTGTTTCAGGATTATCGACCAGTTGCGGAAGGATCTGCCGAACTGACTGCACTGTCCCGAAAAGATTCCGGTGAGTGAGGACAACCCCTTTAGGGCGCCCTGTCGTCCCCGAGGTGTAGACAATCGTGGCAATATCATCAGCGGAAATAGCTTTGCGGCGTACATCCACGTTAGCGGGTGAGATGTCTTTGCCGTCAGTGTGGAGTTGCAGGAAAAGACCCTTATCAAAGGAACTCACCGCCCGTACTCTGGGAGTACGCACCGATTCCACGAGCTCTGCTTGCTGTGAGGTAGCCGTAAAGATCTCGACGACTTCAGCGTCGGAAAGAATATGCGCAATTTGAGCCGCTGAATCTGATTCATAAATGGGTACTGTCCGTGCCCCAATGGTCAAAATAGCGAGGTCAAGAATCATCCACTCATAGGAGGTGGAGGCTAAGATAGCAACTGACTCACCTGCTTGGATACCGCGTCCAATAAGTCCCTGCGCGATGGTGGTGACTTCTGATTGGAGTTGGGCGGCAGTAATAGGACGGACCACGCCTACTTCGCCGCGCTGCTCGACAGCGATTTCGGTCGGCCGCTTTCGGGCACGCTCCAATAGCAGAGAAGGGACGATGTCCCGATGGCCAAGGCTAAAACGGGCCTTTTCGGACCAAGAACCATCACGGTGGCGTCGCATCTTGTGTGCTCCTCGTTGGGGCGGGTGCAGCCCGTTATGGGCAGTCACACTGATCCTAGTGTGTGCTGGGCCTTTTATGTGACGCTACGGGTGTTAACTATGCCCGAGGTGCCATTCTCACAGCACCTCGGGCGAACTTTTTACAGGTCGTAGTAAAGCTGGTACTCGAAGGGGTGTGGGTAAACGCGCATTGGCGCCACCTCATTGCGTTCCTTGTAATCCAGCCAGGTGTCAATCAGATCCTGAGTGAAGACATCGCCTTCGGTGAGGAACTCATAGTCCGCCCGTAGCGCTTCCAAAGCGCCTTCGAGGGAATTGGGAAGTTTCGCAATATCCTCGAATTCTGTCGGCGGGAGTTCATATAGGTCTTTATCAATTGGAGCAGCTGGTTCGATCCTGCGGCGAATGCCATCAATTCCAGCCATCAAACAGGCAGAGAAAGCCAGATAGGGGTTAGCAGACGGGTCCGGAACGCGATATTCAATGCGCTTGGCTTTGGGTGAGGTTCCGGTGACAGGAATGCGAATACATGCCGAACGATTCCGTGCCGAATAGACAAGATTCACTGGCGCCTCAAAGCCGGGAACAAGACGCCGGAAAGAGTTCAGTGACGGGTTAGTAAAGGCGAGCAGGGCAGGAGCGTGGAGAAGAAGGCCGCCAATAAACCAGCGGGCGGTGTCAGAGAGGGAACCATAACCGCGTTCGTCGTAGAAAAGAGGCTCGCCATCTTTCCATAGCGAAAGGTGAGTGTGCATTCCCGAGCCGTTATCACCAAATACTGGTTTAGGCATAAAGGTCGCGGAGTGACCGAATTCCAACGCCGTATTCTTAATGACGTACTTGAACTTCATCATGTCGTCAGCGGCGGCTTTAAGAGTGGTGAAACGGTAGTTAATTTCCTGCTGACCAGCAGAACCTACTTCGTGGTGGGCTCGTTCAACAATGAGGCCAACTTCAGCCATACGCTGGGACATGACATCACGAAGATCCGCAAAATGATCCGTTGGAGTAACGGGGAAATAACCGCCTTTCACAGGGGTTTTAAAGCCGAGATTCCCGCCAACTTCTTCGCGGCCACTATTCCAGTGTGCACCGGCCGAATCCAGGGAGTAAAAAGAACGCTGAGGGGAAACGTCAAAGCGGATGTCGTCGAAAAGGAAGAATTCGGCTTCCGCTCCGATGAAACATTGGTCAGCAATGCCAGTGGAACGCAAATAGGCTTCAGCTTTAGCGGCGACTTGGCGTGGATCCCGAGAGAAAGGCTCGTCAGTAAAAGGATCAACGATAGAGAAAATCACGACCAGCGTTTTTGCCGCACGGAAAGGGTCGATATACGAGGCAGTCACATCAGGGACAAGCTTCATATCGGATTCGTGAATCGCAGTAAAACCGCGGATTGACGAACCGTCAAACATGAGTCCTTCTTCAAGGGCAGCCCCGTTAAATTCTGATGCGGGAATAGTGAAGTGCTGCTGCACCCCGGGAAGGTCGCAGAATCTGACGTCGATAAACTCGACTTTCTCTGCATTAATGAATTCGATGACCTCTGCCGGAGTGGAAAACATATGTATATGCCCTATCTGGCCCGTGGGACCGGTCCGGTGAACCCTAGGGCTCACCTATGGGTAGTCACGAATCCGCAACCGGGAATTCAGTGTAATAAGAATTCGATTCCTTTCGGCGGGGCTGTCCGTGATGTGACCCTGGGCGGTCAATCCTATTCACGAGGCCGGGGCGCGAAAGAGAATGCCTGGCCTCTTCCAGATGTTTAGCGCCCCGCCCTCGCGAATTGACTGGGGACTAGTCGGGGAGGACGAGCCCCTCCACCTCTTCAATAGTGACAAGTAACTGAATGGCAAGTTCCATTGCCTGAACCCCATCCACCCCATAGACAGGCTGCACAAAGTTACTCTCCAGGCCTGAGGAACGAATCATGACCTGCCATTCGGAATGAGGATCATTAGGGCGGGCCACTTGAGGAATAGAAAGAGTGACAAGAACAGGGCGTCCATCATCGGTCTCATAATGACGCTCGATCATAATGACAACCTCCTCAAGGCTATGGCCTACTCAGGCGCGTACAGTAGAGGATGTGGCAGATCCTTCGACCTACCGTCCCCGCACTGGAGATATCCCCACATCGCCAGGAGTCTATCGTTTTAGCGATGAACATGGCCGTGTGATCTATGTCGGCAAAGCCAAGAATCTGCGATCGCGTCTGACCTCTTACTTCCAGGACCTATCCAATCTGCACCCGCGTACCCAGCAGATGGTGACGACGGCAGCTCACGTTCAATGGACCGTTGTCGCTTCGGAAGTAGAAGCGCTGACCCTCGAATTTCAGTGGATTAAGGAATTTGATCCGCGATTTAATGTCATGTATAAGGACGACAAGTCCTACCCCTATTTAGCTGTCTCAATGGGGGAAAAATTCCCTCGAGTTCAAGTCACCCGCGAATCTAAAAGGAAAGGCGACCGATTTTTCGGTCCCTACACCCAAGTGTGGGCGATACGCGAAACTATTGACCTTCTCTTGCGTGTATTTCCTGTACGCACGTGTTCTTCAGGTGTATTCCGCCGCTCAGCAGCCCAAGGAAGGCCCTGCCTTTTAGGGTATATCGATAAATGCTCCGCGCCTTGTGTGGATCGTATTTCTGAAGCGGATCACCGTCTTCTCGCCGAAGACCTGTGTGACTTTATGGAAGGGCGAACAGGGCCTGTTATTCGCGATTTAGAGGCGCAAATGCGCTCCGCTTCAGCCTCATTAGACTTTGAGACCGCAGCTCGACTGCGCGACGATGTCGCTGCCTTAAAAACTGTTCTCGAACGCAATCGCGTGGTTCTTGATGATGGTACTGATGCCGATGTTTTCGCCATGGTGGCCGAAGATCTTGAAGCGGCAGTCCATGTTTTCCATGTGCGTGGGGGGCGGATTCGCGGTACCCGAGGATGGGTTGTCGATCGGATTGATGGAGCCTCAGAAGAGGCACTGATGGCGCGCCTTTTAGAACAGGTCTATGGGGAAGCGCCTCAGGCTCAAGCGCCACTGCGCGGCCGCCACCAACGCACTGAAGCACCAGCGTCAGTTGACGATGTTGCTCATACGCCAACGCGGGCAATCCCCCGAGAGGTCCTCGTGTCGCAACTGCCAGAGGATGGAGATGCCCTGAGTGAATGGCTCAGCCAGCGACGCGGAGCGAAAGTGCGTATTTCTGTGCCCAAGCGGGGAGCAAAAGCGCATTTAATGGAGATGGTGCACACAAATGCGAAAGAGGCACTGGTCCTTCACCGGACCAAGCGCGCAGGTGACATTACCCATCGCTCTAAGGCATTGGAGGAACTCGCTGAGAATATTGACCTACCAGGTGCACCCTTACGCATTGAGTGTTACGACATTTCCCACACGGGAGGTAGCGACCAGGTCGCGTCAATGGTGGTCTTTGAAGATGGTATGCCTCGCAAAGATGCCTACCGTACCTTTAATATCCGCGGTGAATCTGGTGAAGGAGCCACAGATGATACGGCCGCAATGGCCGAGGTTTTAGGGCGTCGTTTCCGACGTTTAGCGGCAGAAGAAGCAGGAATGTCTGGCGAGGACGAGGACGGGGTGGCGCTTGCCTCGGGCCCCATCGATGCCACCACGGGTAAAGCGCGCCGCTTTTCTTACCGGCCGGATTTAGTGGTGGTTGATGGTGGGTTGCCCCAAGTAAATTCTGCGCGCGTTGCCCTCGAAGAAGCCGGAGTCGATATCCCTGTTGTTGGCCTCGCCAAACGTCTCGAAGAAGTCTGGATACCGGGGGAGGAGTTTCCCGTGATTTTCCCGCGGGCTAGCGCTGCCCTGCACCTCCTTCAACACCTGCGGGATGAATCCCACCGTTTTGCTATTACCAAACACAGGAAAAAGCGAGGTAAAGGACAAACTCGGTCCGTTCTTGACGGTATTGATGGCTTGGGGCCCACCCGTCAAGCGGCACTGTTGCGGGCATTCGGCTCGGTCAAACGGCTGCGAGCAGCAACTATTGACGAGATTGCCTCGGTGAAAGGGATTGGTCCGTCCTTGGCTGCCACCATTCACGCTGGTCTTGCTTCTAGCGAAAATGAGTCAACAGCATGATTCCCCCGTGCCATAGCAATTCCACAGCCATAAAGATGGCATCCTTAACCCATGAGTGAAGGACATGAGGATCACGCTGAGACGCCTCCAGCGGTTCCGCAGGGCATACGTCAACGCGATGTCGCTACCCCTGCGCCGCTTCCCTTAACCAATGAAGTTCTTATTATTACGGGCATGTCCGGAGGCGGCCGTACAGGAGCAGCACGCGCTTTAGAAGACTTGGACTGGTATGTGGTGGATAATCTTCCACCAGCAATGCTTCCCGCCCTCGTCGGAATGATGGACCCCAATGGTGCCGTTGGCGGAGTGCACCGACTTGCTGTTGTTGTCGATGTCCGTTCACGGAGTTTCTTTGCTGATTTCCGTGTTGTTATGGAACGGCTTAAAGAAAGTGGCGTTGCTTTCCGGATTCTTTTCCTTGAAGCTGATGAAGCAACATTGGTGCGCCGCTACGAATCAAATCGACGTCCCCATCCGTTGCAATCTGGTGGGACTATTCTCGATGGCATTCGAGCCGAAGCAGAACTCCTTGGCCCACTGCGCCGTATTTCGGATGAGATTATTGATACGTCGCGAATGAGCGTCCATGATTTAACGCGCCATATTCGTGACGTTATTGCGGGCGAAGCCCAGCGTCCCCTTCAACTCACTGTTATGTCTTTTGGCTTTAAACACGGTCTGCCTTTGGACGCGGATCACGTCTGCGATGTGCGTTTCCTGAAAAACCCATTTTGGGTGGATGAATTGCGCCATTTAACAGGCAAAGATGAGGCTGTGGCGACCTATGTTCTCAACCAACAAGGGGCTCGAGATTTTGCTGCAGGATATGCTGATCTCCTTGCCCCAATGTTGGATGGGTACTTGGCAGAGCTCAAGCCTTTTGCCACTATTGCCATTGGGTGCACTGGCGGGAAACATCGCTCTGTAGCGATGACCGAATTTATTGGCGCACGCCTGCGCAATAAGGGCTTTACCGTTCGGGTCCTGCACCGCGATCTGGGGAGGGAATAATGGTCTATCTCGATGCAGCCGGATGGATGCAGCGCGGTGACAATGGCCGATCTGTTGTTGCTCTCGGAGGTGGGCACGGCCTATCTGCGACTCTACGTGCCTTAAGGCACATCACCAGGCGCCTCACTGCCGTTGTGACCGTTGCCGATGATGGTGGCTCTTCGGGCCGTCTGCGCCAAGAAATGGAGATTTTGCCTCCCGGTGACCTGCGGATGGCCTTGGCAAGTCTGTGTGAAGAAAGTGAATGGGGCCTAACGTGGCGTGACGTTATGCAAACCCGTTTAGTCACCCAAGGTCCGATGGATGGACATGCCTTGGGGAATCTCCTGATTGCTGGCCTATGGCAATTGCTCGACGACCCTATTGAAGGTCTTGACTTGGTTGGACGTCTTCTTGGAGCGTCCGGCCGAGTTCTGCCAATGGCGTCAGTACCACTGCATATCGAAGCAGAGTTGGATGATAATGGTCGAAATTATACAGTCTCTGGTCAATCCCGTGTGGCCGTGGCTCCTGGTCGAGTGACTCATGTGGCCCTCACCCCGGCCGAACCTCCCGTCCCACCCCAGGTCACCCAGGCTATTTCTGAAGCTGACTGGGTCGTTTTAGGGCCGGGTTCGTGGTACACCTCAGTTATCCCGCATCTTCTAGTTCCGCAACTTTGCGACACTCTGGTCAACACTGAGGCGCGCCGCGCATTGGTGCTGAACTTGTCCTCCCAAACAGGCGAAGCCGAAGCAATGACCACCGCGGATCATGTCCGTGTCATTGGTGACCATGCTCCTGACTTTAAACTGGATGTGGTGATAGCAGATCCAACGGCTACTGACGATATTGATGAACTCATTGCAGTCTCCGAAGACTTGGGGGCGCGAGTTCTTCTCCGGCAGGTCCGAACAGGGGACGGACGTGCCCACCATGATCCGTTGCGGCTTGCTGCTGCCTTGCGTGACGCCTTTGATGGCTTCCTTGGTGAAGTTGGGCGTTCCGAAGCATGGCTGTCCTGAGAGTCCACTGACGTGAAAGGAGACCTCATGTCCCTGACCTCTGACATGAAAGACGAATTGGCGCGCACACCGGTTGACAAAGCAAGTGTGATTGCGGCGGAGGTAGCAGCAACCCTGCGTTTCGCAGGCGGATTACATTTAGTGGGCGGCCGGATTCTGATTGAGGCAGAGTTGGATTCCCCTGTTGCTGCGCGCCGTTTACGCGCGTTTTTAGCGACGTTATATAACGCCGAGTCCACTGTTGTTGTGGTCTCAGGTGGGTCCTTGCGGCGTGGCAAACGCTATGTGGTGCGCGTTGTGAAAAAGGCCGATGAATTGGCCAGAATGACGGGATTAGTTGACCAGGTTGGTCGGCCAGTGCGCGGTCTTCCTGCGACGCTGGTTGCCAGCGGTAGGGAAGAGGCAGCTGCCGTGTGGCGTGGAGCCTTCCTTGCACGCGGTTCATTGATGGAACCGGGGCGTTCGACCTCGTTAGAAGTGACGTGTCCAGGTCAAGAAGTGGCTTTGGCAATGGTCGGATGTGCCCGGAAATTGGGGGCAACTGCACGGTCCAAAGAAGTGCGTGGAGCCGATCGGGTTTCTGTACGCGATTCAGAGTCAATTGGTTCCCTCATTGAAGCGATGGGGGCACAGCAAACCCACACAGCCTGGCAGGAACGTCGAGAACGCCGCGAAGCGCGGGGAAGTGCCAATCGTTTGGCGAATTTTGACGATGCGAATCTGCGTAGATCTGCTCGCGCCGCCGTTGCTGCTGGGGCACGGGTTGAGCGTGCCTTTGAGATTTTGGGAGATGAAGTTCCTGAGCATCTTCTTGAAGCTGGACGTTTGCGTTTGGAGTTTAAACAGGCGTCGCTGGAAGAGCTGGGAAAGAAAACAGATCCGCCGCTAACGAAAGACGCAGTCGCTGGACGTATTCGTCGTCTTTTGGCAATGGCTGACAAGGTCGCGCATGAACGTGGGATTCCCGACACTGAAACGGCATTGACCTTGGAGATGCTCGAAGACGACTGACGAAAAAACGGGAGGATGTGATCCACGATGGGCACAACTGTGCCTATTGGGTCACATTCTTTCCTTAACGAGGGCGGGGAACGAGACTTCTACCACGAAGTTTGGAGGACGTTCGACACTGCTTTAGGTCACATTCCGGTGTACATTTGTTGTGCTGGAACCGCAGACCACTGCGGACCGGGATCACATCCCGTGAATCCCGGGTGCATGATCGACGTGCCCCACTTGGGGCGCATGCAGGAGGACAACAGTGACCACCCGCGTTGGCATTAACGGCTTCGGCCGCATTGGCCGCAACTTCTTCCGTGCCGCCCTTGAGCAGGGTGCGGATATTGAGATCGTGGCCGTGAACGATCTGACTGATAACAAGACCCTTGCCCACCTCCTCAAGTACGACTCAATCCTGGGTCGTCTCGGCGCTGAAGTGACCTACGACGATGAGTCCATCACTGTCGGCGGCCACCGCATCGTTGCTCTGGCTGAGCGCGATCCCGCCAACCTCCCTTGGGGCGACCTCGGTGTGGATGTTGTCGTTGAATCCACTGGTTTCTTCACTGACGCCACCAAGGCCAAGGCCCACATTGACGCTGGCGCCAAGAAGGTCATCATCTCCGCCCCCGCGAAGAATGAAGATGCCACCTTCGTTATTGGTGTGAATGAAGGCGATTACGATCCCGCCGCTCACCACATCATCTCCAACGCTTCCTGCACCACCAACTGCCTCGCGCCGTTGGCTAAGGTTCTCAACGATGAATTTGGCATTGTCCGTGGCCTCATGACCACCGTTCACGCCTACACCGCTGACCAGAACCTGCAGGACGGCCCCCACGGCGATCTGCGCCGCGCCCGCGCCGCCGCCCTCAACATCGTTCCTACCAAGACCGGTGCTGCACAGGCTGTTGCTCTTGTTCTTCCTGAACTCAAGGGCAAGTTCGATGGTTACGCCCTGCGCGTTCCCACCCCCACCGGCTCCGTCACCGACCTCACCTTCGAGGCCGAAAAGGAAGTTTCCGTTGAGTCTGTCAACGCTGCTGTGAAGGCTGCTGCTGAGGGTGCTCTCAAGGGCATTCTTGCTTACACCGAGGATCCGATTGTCTCCAAGGACATCGAAACCGATCCTCACTCCTCCGTCTTCGACGCTGGCTGCACCAAGGTGATTGGCCAGCTCGTCAAGGTCGTCTCCTGGTACGACAACGAATGGGGCTACTCCAACCGCCTCGTTGAGCTCACCTCCTACGTTGGCGAGCGTCTCTGATTTCGCGATGAGCGATTAACGTGAGAATGCGCCCGTGTACGCACAAAGCGTGTACGGGCGTATTCCATGTCTACGCAAGCACGCACCCCGTCCTCGTACATTCACCCCACATTGCTAAAGAGGCATTATGAAGACAATCGAATCTTTAGGCGACCTTCGCGGAAAGCGCGTCCTGGTCCGCTCTGACTTTAATGTCCCCCTCAAAGACGGCGTTATTACCGATGATGGTCGTATTCGCGCCGCTCTTCCCACCTTAAAGACACTGACTGAAGTTGGCGCTAAGGTCGTTGTCATGGCTCACCTGGGCCGCCCCAAGGGCGCAGTTGACCCCGCATTCTCCCTCGCCCCTGTTGCGGCTCGCCTCGGCGAACTCATTGGTGCAGATGTTGCTCTCGCTGAAGATGTCACCGGCGAATCCGCCAAGGCAACTGTGGCTGCTCTTGAAGATGGCCAGATTGCCCTGCTGGAGAATGTGCGTTTCGATGCTCGTGAAACCTCAAAGGTAGACGCAGAACGCGAAGAACTCGCTCGCGAATTTGCTGCCCTCGGTGATGCCTTTGTTTCCGATGGCTTCGGCGTTGTGCACCGCAAGCAGGCATCCGTCTACGACATTGCCCAGCTTGTTCCCGCAGCTGCTGGTCTGTTGGTTCTTAAAGAAATTGAGTCCCTGCGTAAGGCGACCGAAAACCCCGAACGTCCCTACGGCGTCGTCCTGGGTGGATCGAAGGTCTCTGACAAGCTCGGCGTGATTGCCAACCTGCTGACCAAGGCCGATGTGCTCTTTATTGGTGGCGGCATGGTCTACACCTTCCTCGCTGCCAAGGGCTACCAGGTTGGTACCTCTCTTCTCGAAGAAGATCAGGTTGCCACCGTTAAGGGCTACATTGACGAAGCTGCCGAGCGCGGAGTGGACCTGGTTCTGCCCGTCGATATCGTGGTTGCCCCCGAATTCGCTGCTGACGCGACCCCCACTGTGGTTGCTGCCGACGCAATTCCTTCCGACCAAATGGGTCTCGATATCGGCCCCGATTCGCAGAAGCTTTTCGCTGAGAAACTGAGCTCCTGCAAGACCGTGGCATGGAACGGCCCCATGGGTGTCTTTGAATTTGACGCCTTTGCTGCGGGCACTCGTGCCGTCGCTGAAGCACTGTCCACCGGTGACATGTTCTCGGTGATTGGTGGCGGCGATTCGGCAGCAGCCGTTCGTCTCCTCGGCTTCGATGAATCCACTTTCTCTCACATTTCCACCGGCGGCGGTGCCTCCCTCGAACTTCTCGAAGGCAAGGTCCTGCCCGGTATTGCAGTTCTGGAGGACTGACCTATGGCACGTATTCCCCTGATGGCTGGCAACTGGAAGATGAACCTCGATCATCTCGAGGCCAACCACCTAGTGACCGCCCTGGCCACTGAGTTGCGCGACAGCGATCACGACTACGCCAAGTGTGAAGTTGTTGTTCTGCCCCCATTTACCGATATTCGCACCGTCCAAACCATCGTGGACGCTGATGAATTGGATATTAAATACGGTGCTCAGGATGTCTCCATTCATGACAATGGCGCCTACACCGGTGAAATCTCCACCTCTATGCTGTCCAAATTGGGCTGCACCTACGTGGTGATGGGTCACTCAGAACGACGTGAATACCACAACGAATCTGATGAACTTGTGGGCGCCAAAGCACGCAAAGTTCTTGATGCAGGAATGACTCCTCTTCTGTGCTGCGGTGAAGCGCTAGAAATCCGCAAGGCAGGAACTCATGTGGAGTTCGTCCTCGGACAGATTCGCGCTGCCCTTGCTGGCTGGTCTGCCGAAGATGTTGCCAAGATTGTCATTGCCTACGAGCCAATCTGGGCTATCGGCACTGGTGAGACCGCGACAGCTGCTGACGCACAGGAAGTTTGCGGTGCAATCCGCGGCGCGCTGGCAGAAGATTTTGGTGCTGAGACTGCTGAGGCTACTCGGGTGCTCTACGGTGGGTCGGCCAAGCCAGACAATATCAAGGAGCTCATGGAGCAGGCCGATATTGATGGTGCTCTCATTGGTGGCGCATCACTCAAGGCTGAATCCTTCGCTGCTATGGCGAACTTCTACGCCTGATCAGGACAAAAGGGGAGAGGGAGCTAACGGTGTGCCGCTTGGCTCCCTCCCTACCTGCAGCCTATACTCGATTTGTTGACTATCCGCCATCTGAATGGAACATCCCGTGGAGATTATTCGCTACGTCCTGTGGGGCCTGATTATTGTCACCAGTATTCTGCTGACCCTCACCGTCTTAATGCATAAGGGACGTGGTGGCGGCCTGTCCGACATGTTCGGTGGAGGTATTTCCTCTGCAGCTGGTTCCTCCGGTGTGGCCGAACGTAACCTGAATCGAATTACTCTTGGCGTTTTGCTGGTGTGGCTCTCCTCAGTGATTGGCTACGCCTTGCTGGTCAAATTCGTTGGCTTTGGTGGCTAACACCCAAAGAAAAAGTGCGCCCTCGCCGCTAGGCGGGGGCGTTGCTGTATGTGGGACATAGCGAGGAGTGGATATTTATTGTCCTTTACCGATCCGATCTGAAATTCTGGTAATTGCGTCGGCACTCCCGCTAAGAAGAACATATTCAGTATTGCGCGTATGGGAAATACGCCCAACTTTTTTCCCACTCGGACCAAAAATGCCGATACGCGCCCCGACATAACGGGCATGATCAAATTCGAGGACCTTGACAGTATCTCCACGTGCCTGGCACATCGCAATCAACTCATGAATAGTCAGGAAACCCTCATTTGAAAAGCTCACCACTAGCAGGTCAGATTTCACTCGCGAAATGAGATCAGCAAAAGCCTTCGCCATGGCACGACGCGAATTAAAGATGGACTTTGTTTCCTCATCTTTGGCATCGGCTCTCTTACACGCCACCCCATAGTATTCGGGAGAATCCCAGCGAATTAATGTCTCCCAAATATGGTAGTTAGTAAAATAGCGGTGCTGATTGTAGGGTGGATCTAAATACGCTAACTCCACATGAGGAAGATTATCGACAAGGACATTCGCGTCTCCTCGAATTGCCTTTCCTGTACCGGGAGTAAATACCGGAGGGCGTAGGCGTAAGTCCTTTCGAGAGCGGGGAGCCCACTGCTTCAAATATGCCATTTGCACCCCCACCGTGGAATCAACGGCATCGGCAGCTTCCATTAAGGAGGTCAGTAAATAGGGGTGGAGATGAGAGTCCCCATAATGTTCTTCAATGCCATCACGAATAGCGTCAATCCGCATCCCATTTTTTGGCTGAAAAAAACGAGATTTCTCGCAGAACGTCTCCGTAAAGTAGCCCCGGTAGGGGGACAGTGACGATAGATGCGCCAAGGCATCATTTACTTCGTCATTATCAACTTCGCAGGCATTGGCGACAACGTAGGTCTGGGCAAGTACTTCGGAGTAGGTGGCAAGGTCGCAGGCAATAGTGAAAATGCCCTGCCGACAAAACTCCTGAGCCACCCGGGTGGTCCCAGTGAAAAGATCCAGGGCTGTGCGGGCCCCACTTGCGGAAGCAAGTTGGCCTAGGGCAGGAACAAGCACCCGCTTTGAGCCCAGATACTTAATCACACCACTAGGCCCCCCGCGGCAGCAGTATCAACATAGAATCTCACGTCATTGTCCTTCCTGCGGATATCATCCCACGGATGGGCGTCAGATACGAGTGCAGCAAGGGGGAGATTAGCTGGATCTGCTCCAGAAAATACCTGTTCGAGAACGGACGCCTTGGCAGCGCCCGCTGCACAGAGCCAGAAGTTCCGTGCGCGCAGAAGAACCGGCATAGAAACACTCAGACGCTGGGGCGGTGGCTTAGGTGAGTCCACCACAGAAATAATGTCCGAGGACTCAGCACCAGTATTCGCCCACGGATGCCCCGGAAATAGAGAGGCAATATGACCATCAGGGCCCATACCTGCAAGGACGATATCAAAGCGATCGCCATGCATTTCCTTGGACCAAAGCTGCGCAAAGGATTCCCGCGCTGCTTCCACACCCTGCCCGGTATCGACAGGCATTGGCATGGTGGTGGCACCGCTCAGGGCATCTAGCCCATTTCGCATCGCCTCAGCGTCATTTCGATCGCTGTGGCCACCGCCCACAAAACGCTCATCAATCCACCAAATCCTGAGGTGTGACCAGTCAGCGTCACCTGCAGCTCGGGCAATTGCAGGAATGACAGTGGTAGCAACAAAGCCACCCGCAATTCCCACTTCCACATATTCACCCTCAGATTTTGCTGCGGCTAGGGCTGAAACGGTAGAGACAAAATCGGTGGCTACCGCCTCAGCTAATGCCTGCGGGGTGGGGTTAAGTCGGAGAAGATCGACACCTGTCATTGGTCTTGCCTCGCGCATTCAATTTGTTCTGCAACGGGTGGGTAGGACATGAGGTCCTGAGTAATAATCGACCCGTAGAAAATATCAGGGTCAAGACGTCGAAGTTCTTCCATGAGGCAGTCTTGGATGCTACGACGTGGAAGATTCACTTCAGCAGCTGCCAAGTCAGAGCGCACTAAATGGGCAACCTGTGATGTGGCGCTGCGTGTCAGTGCTGCTGAAACCCCGTCCTCGCACTCGAAGAACACCCCGGTAATTGTGTGTGCTTCGGGATCGACCTCGTGGTGAACGGAGACGCCAAGCATCCGTTGCATCCATAGTGCGACAAGGTACGAGGACGGATGTGTGGCATTCCCGCGTACGCGAATACTGGTAATAGGGGCGGGAAGTGTCTTCACAACAGCCGAAAGCAGGGCGCGCCACAGGGTGACTCCAGACCAGGCTAAATCGGTGTCTCCAGGGGAATAGACCTCCGCTAGATCACGCAAGGTGGCAACTGGACAGTCAGTTGCGCGCGAGTCAGTAATACGGCGAATTGCTAGACGCCCTAAAGGATGCTGCCCAGGATTTACTGGGGCTTCGTGAGGCCAGTAGGCAACAACAGGTGTATCGGCGGCAAGAAGAGGCAGAACTAAGACGTCTAAAGCATCGGCAACAGGTCCATGTGGTTCTAAGACGACAACTTCGGACACCCCTGCGGAGTCTCCTACCCGGATCTGGGCGTTTAGCCGTGGCGATCCACTTTGGTCGGCAGAATCGACAACGACAATCACCCGACAGGGGTGCTCGCGACTGGCCGACTCAGAAATCTCAATGGCCTGATCGACATCAATCGTGGCAGGAACAACCACGAGTAGGGTAAGAACTCGGCCTAATGCTCCAGCGCCCACATTTTCTCGTTGCTCAACGAGACGTGCAGCAACTTCCTGACTATTCGTATCCTTCAATGTCAAAATCATGGGAGCCTCCATACCCGTCCATCGGCGGCCAACATATCTGTGGCTGACTGGGGGCCCCATGAACCTGGGCGGTACTGCTCAGGTGGGCCGGATGCTGCCCAATGCGCCAAAATCGGGTCCAGAATCTGCCATGACAATTCCACTTCCCGTTGGCGGGGGAATAGGGGAGCAGAACCCACTAACGCATCCAAAATGAGGCGTTCATAGGCTTCCGGCGAATCTTCAGTAAAGGCATGCCCGTAGGAAAAGTCCATTGTCACATCGCGTACCTGCATTCCCGTACCAGGAACTTTTGCGCCTAAACGCAAGGTCATTCCTTCATCGGGTTGAACGCGGACAACAAGAACATTTTGTCCGGATTCACTCATTGCTGTGTTTTCAAAAGGCACATGGGCGGCACGTTTGAAGACAATAGCGATTTCCGTGACCCTCTTACCCAGACGTTTTCCTGTACGTAAATAGAAGGGGACACCGGCCCAGCGGCGATTATCCACGAGCAATTTCATTGCGGCATAGGTTTCCGTATGGGAATCCGGGGCAATACCGTCTTCCTGGAGGAAACCTTTCACTTCGCTGCCGCCTTGCCAACCGGCAGAATATTGGCCACGGGCGGTGGAAATATCGAGATTCTCCGGCAGTTGTACCGCTTGCAAGACCTTTTCTTTTTCTGCACGCAATGCGTGTGGAGAAAGGTCGAGGGGTTCTTCCATTGCGGTTAATGCAAGGAGCTGCAGTAGGTGATTTTGGATGACATCACGTGCGGCACCAATCCCGTCGTAATAGCCAGCTCGCGTGCCAATACCAATACCTTCGCTCATGGTGATTTGAACGTGGTCCACATAGTTCGCATTCCAGAGCGGCTCGAACATGGTATTAGCAAAACGCATGGCCAGAATATTCTGGACAGTTTCTTTGCCGAGATAGTGGTCAATCCGGAAAACATCGTCCTCGTCAAAAACGCGGGCGACAACATCGGATAATTCCATGGCCGAATGTAAATCGGACCCAAAGGGCTTTTCAATAATGACTCGGCGCCAGGCATTTTCGCTCCGCTGATTGAGGCCGGTTTCAGCAAGGCGCTCACAGACAACGGGGAACCAGGAGGGGGGAATCGATAAATAGAATGCATGATTGCCGCCCGTGCCACGGGATGTATCGAGATCGGCAACGGTTTCGGCTAGTTTTTGATAGGCTACCGGGTCGTCAAAAGTGCCGGAAACAAAACGTAGTCCTGCCGCTAATTGGCGCCAGGTTCGTTCATTAAAGCCCGTTCGATTATGGGCTTCAATGCTAGTGCGAATAAACTCCTCGAAATTCGCGCTGGACCAATCTCGCCGAGCAAAACCCGTTAAAGAAAAAGCGGGATTTAGCAGGCCGCGATTAGCAAGATCGTAAATAGCGGGGACGAGTTTTTTCCGGGCAAGATCCCCGGTAATACCAAAAATGACCAGAGAACACGGAGGGGAGATCTCAGGTAGACGACGGTCGTCAGGGTCGTGAAGGGTCAGTGAGGGACTCACGGACATCCTTTCGTTCAATGGGCGCCGGAGGCGGTTGGCCTCAGCACGGCATCCTAATGGGCATCGTCGCTCTGGTGTAGATCAGTCCAGGAATGGTCACTAGTGAGCGTCTTATGGCCTGGCCCCGCCCTCGTAAAGAATTGACGAGGACGGGGCCATCACCACCAGGGAACTCAGAACCTTACTGAGCTCTCAAGCCTTCAGCGCGTTGCGGCAAGAGAATCCTGTGCAGCAGCAACAACATGAGCAGCGTCGAAACCGTAATCAGCGAAGAGTTTGTCTCCGGGTGCTGATTCGCCGTAGTGCTCCAATGAGACTGCACGGCCACCGTCGCCCAGGAGCCGGTACCACGGCTGAGCAATACCTGCCTCAACGGAGACACGGGCTTTGACCGCCTTCGGCAGGACGGATTCTTTGTAGTCCTCATCCTGTTCGTCAAACCACTCGAGGCACGGAACGGAGACGACGCGGGCCTTAACGCCGTCAGCGGCGAGCAGGTCTTTGGCTTCGAGGGCGTATTGCACTTCGGAACCGGTAGCCAAAAGAATGACATCCGGAGTGCCATCACTATCGGCCAGAACATAGGCGCCGCGGGCGACACCTGAGGTGTCAGCAATGCCAGTGCCTTCACCGCGAGCAGGCACGGGCAGATTCTGACGGGACAGCACCAGAGCCGCGGGATGACGCTTTTCGAGGACAGCCTTCCACGCCGCCACGGTCTCATTGGCATCGGCTGGACGCACCACTGCGAGGTTAGGAATAGCGCGGTAGGCGGCGAGATGCTCGATGGGCTGGTGGGTGGGGCCATCTTCACCCACACCAATGGAATCGTGGGTCCACACATAGGTGACGGGCAGATCCATCAGCGCAGCAAGGCGCACTGCGCCACGCATAAAGTCAGCAAAGACGAAGAAGGTACCGCCATAAGGCAGCGCCAAACCATCAGCAGCAATGCCGTTCATAATGGCGCCCATACCGAACTCGCGCACACCGAAGTGCAGGTTACGGCCATAGGGGTTGCCAGTGAAGGCCTTAGTGGAACGCTCTTCAGGAATGAAGGAGGGCTGGCCAGGCATCAGCGTGTTATTGGAGCCTGCAAGGTCAGCTGATCCGCCCCACAATTCGGGAAGGACATCGGCGAGGGCGGCGAGGACCTTACCTGAGGCGGAGCGGGTGGCGACGGCAGTTCCCGCTTCGAAGGTGGGCAGAGCCTTCTCCCAATCTTCGGGGAGGGTACCGGAGGTAATCCGCTCCAGTAGCTCTGCCTTGTCCGGGTTGGCGCTCTTCCAGGCATCAAAACGCGCATCCCAGTCTTTGCGGGCAGCAGCAGCACGTTCGGCTACATTGGCGCGGGCATGAGCAACAGCCTCTTCATCTGCAGCGAACATGGCATCGGGATCGGCGCCAAGGGCTTCTTTCAGGCCGCGCAGTGCATCCGCGCCAAGTTTGGCTCCGTGGATCCCACCAGTGTTCTGCTTTCCTGGGGTTGGCCAGCCAATAATCGTGCGCAGGGCAATGATTGAGGGCTTTTCTGTTTCGGCTTTAGCAGCGGTAATAGCAGCGTCGAGGGCTTCCACATCCTCGGTGTAGGAGCCATCTTCACTTGCCCAATCGACGCGCTGTACGTGCCATCCGTAGGCTTCGTAACGGGCGAGGACGTCTTCGGTAAAGGCGATATCGGTGTCATCCTCAATGGAAATGTGATTGTCATCCCACAGCAGGATCAGGTTGCCGAGTTTTTGGGTGCCAGCCAGTGATGAGGCTTCGGAGGCCACACCTTCCTGGAGGCAGCCATCGCCAGCGAGAACATAAACGTGGTGGTCAAAAACAGATTCACCGAGGGGAGTTTCCGGATCGAAAACACCATGGGCGCGACGTGCTGACATGGCAAAACCCACAGCTGACGCGATACCTGTGCCCAGTGGGCCGGTGGTGATTTCAATGCCAGGGGTGTGACCGTACTCTGGGTGAGCTGGGGTCAGCGATCCCTGGGTCCGCAGCCCTTCAATATCCTCTTTTTCGAGGCCGAGGCCCGCCAAGTACATCTGGCAGTACTGAGTGAGGGAGGAGTGGCCAGCGGAGAGAATAAAGCGGTCACGGCCCAGCCAGCGCAGATCCTGAGGGTCAATATTCATATGGCGCTGGAAGAGAAGGTAGGCGGCGGGAGCGATAGAAATCGCAGTGCCCGGGTGGCCGCTCCCGACTTTCTCTACAGCGTCAGCAGCAAGAATTTTTGCGGTCGCTACAGCGCGATCGTCGAGTTCGTTCCACGTCAGTGTCACATCGGCCTCCATGCCGGGTTGGCCCCAGCCTGGGCTGGGGGATTTCAGAGAACAGGTTGAGTCTATCGGCTGAGACGACACAGCGGTGGGACAAGTGTCCATCTGCTCTATGTGGCACGCGGTGTGGGTATGCACATCTGTTGGGGTAATGGGGCTCTATGATGAACTCTATGGCGGCGCTTGACGAGATAATGGCGGACTGGATGAGTCAAATGCAGGTAGAAAAAGGGGCCTCCGCGCACACTATTTCCAATTACCGCCGTGATGTACAGCGCTATATCTCAGATTTAGCTTCCCATGGAATTACTGATATTCGCACCATTACTCGCAAGGACATTGCGCGCCATTTAGAGGACCTGGCGTCAGGGAAATTGACAGGAACAGCGGCCGCGCCCTCGTCAATTGCCCGAATATCGTCCTCTATTCGTAGCCTTCACCATTTTGCTGTGCGCGACGGCATTGCTCTGGATGACCCGACCTCAGGTCTGGTTATCCCCAAACAGGTAACTCATTTGCCCAAAGCGCTCACCATTGAGGAAATGGCTTCGCTTTTAGCAGTTGCCCATATTGGTGATGATCCAGTGTCATTGCGAGATGCGGCTCTTGTGGAATTGCTTTATGCCACGGGTGCGCGGGTCTCCGAAGTTGTGTCTTTAGTGATTGATGATGTGGATTTAGACCAGGATTTTCCTGTGGTGCGCTATTTCGGGAAAGGGCGAAAAGAACGCATTGTTCCTGTGGGTTCCTACGCGCGGGGTGCATTGGATTCCTACCTAGTGCGGGCGCGTCCCGCTTTGGCTGGAAAAGGAAAAGCGCACCACCATGTTTTTCTTGGATCTCGGGGTGGGCCGCTTTCTCGCCAAGGAGCATGGGAGGCTGTCCGGAAACTAGCGGCAGCCGCTGACCTTGAAGGGAGGGTGAGTCCTCACACATTGCGGCACTCTTTTGCCACCCACCTTCTGGAAGGAGGGGCGAGTGTGCGTGATGTTCAGGAACTTCTTGGGCATGCTTCAGTGCAAACAACCCAGATCTATACGCGGGTGACGGCTTTAACATTGCGCGAGGTCCACCGGAGTAGCCATCCGCGTTCTCGTCGTGCCTGACACAGATCACGGAATAATGCAATAGAATTGGGCGCGTGAATCCAAACGGTCAGACCTCCCTGTCCGATGACCTCAATGTCGATGGCAAGGATTTTCCTGAGCCACCAGCACTTGTCGGTCACGGTCCAGCCCGCGTTATTGCAATGTGCAATCAGAAGGGCGGCGTCGGTAAAACAACAACGGCAATTAATCTTGCTGCGGCGTTAGCGGAATACGGGCGCAAGGTCCTTATTGTGGATTTCGACCCGCAAGGGGCTGCTACCGTTGGATTAGGTATTAATTCTCTAGAGGTTGATGTCACTATCTATAACCTCATTATGCAGCCAAAATCGGATGTCCACGCAGCTATTTGCCATACCGATTATGAGAATCTCGACGTCATTCCCGCCAATATTGATCTCTCCGCTGCGGAAGTTCAATTAGTCGGGGAAGTGGCCCGTGAACATGCTCTTGCGCGTGTTTTGCGTTCGGTGATGGAAGACTATGACGTCATCCTTATTGACTGCCAGCCTTCTTTAGGTTTGCTGACCGTAAATGCGCTCACTGCAGCTCATGGAGTGATTGTTCCTGTTTCGGCTGAGTTTTTCGCTTTGCGTGGTGTAGCCCTGCTTGTCGAGACCATTGAAACTGTGCGTGACCGTATTAATCCGCGATTGAAAATTGACGGTATTGTCCCCACAATGGTGGATCTGCGGACCCTGCATTCACGCGAAGTCCTTGAGCGCCTTATTGAGGCATTCGGCGATACCGTTTATTCCACGCAAATTGCACGTACTATCAAATTCCCCGATGCGTCAGTGGCCACCGAGCCTATTACTACTTATGCGCCTCAGCATTCCGGAGCTTTAGCGTATCGGCGTCTCGCGCGGGAAGTTATTGCACGTGGAGACGTCGCCTGATACGCAGGAAAAAGAAGACACCCATGGTGGCGGCCTTCAGGGGCGAATCGATGACTTCCATATTAGTTTGGAGGTTTTCGAAGGGCCTTTCGATCTGCTGCTGCAGTTAATAGCCCGGAAAAGGTTGGATATTACCCAGATTGCCTTAGCTGAGGTGACAGACGAGTTTATTGCCCATATGCGGGCATTTCCCGATTTGTCACGGACCACAGAATTTTTAGTTGTGGCCGCAACATTATTGGATATGAAAGCTGCCCAGCTTTTGCCGTCGATTGATGGGGAAGAGGGAGCATCGGCAGAGGATTTAGAGGCGCGCGATTTATTATTTTCTCGGCTGCTGCAATATCGTGCCTATAAAATGGCGGCTGGCGAAATTGGTCAGCATATGGAAATCAATAGTCGCCTTTATCCCCGTGACGTTCCTTTAGAAGAGCAATTCACTCGACTTTTACCCGAATTGGTATGGGCAGCCTCGGCACATGATTTAGCGCGGGCCGCTGCTGACGCGTTTTCCTCGCGGCCGCCAAGCGTGGAAGTGACTCACCTTCACGACCCCGTTGTTCCTGTGGCCGGGCAGGTACAGGTGATTATCGAAAAAATGCGCACTTTAGGGAGCGCAACATTTGCGGAGTTAGTAGAGGATGCGGCGACGCTCGCCGTGGTAATTTCTCGCTTTTTAGCCTTGCTAGAGCTTTATCGCGCGTCGAGTATTGAACTCACTCAAGATGACGCATTGGGGCGGCTTGTCATTTATTGGGTTGGAGGCGATGGTGACGTTATGGTGAATGCTGACGATTATGAAGGGCATAAAGATAGTGCAGAATAACGAGGGCGGCGCGCATAGTGAACAAGAGGAAAGCGTGAATCCTGATCACAGCGATATCAGCGCCGATGTGGTGGCTCTGCGCGGCCCCATTGAAGCTATTCTTATGGTCGTGGACCGGCCTGTGACCGCTGAAGAAATTGCTGAAGCACTGGATATGGAGTCAGGAGTTATTCATCAGGTCTTGGGCGTACTCAGTGAAGAATACCGGGGAATGCACGGCGGACCTATCCGCGGTTTTGAATTGCGCAATGTTGGGGGCGGATGGCGATTCTATTCTGCCGCTCCTTGGGCAGATATTGTGGGCCGCTTTATTTTAGGGTCGAGTCATGCGCGCTTATCCCAAGCTGCATTAGAGACTTTGGCGGTGATTGCCTATCGCCAACCTGTCACAAGGTCGCGAATCTCGCATATTCGAGGGGTGAACGTTGACGCTGTGGTGCGTACTCTGGTCACTAGAGGTTTAGTCGAGGAGGTCGGCGAGTCTTCATCAGGTGCGCGCCTGTATGGAACTACCACCACATTCCTTGAAAGAATGGGGTTTGACTCTCTCGATGACCTTGTACCCCTTGCCCCGTACCTACCTGGTCGGGAAGAACTGGATGACCTGGAGGAAACGCTGTGAGGAATGATCCCTACGTCGAGGGCGGGATTCGCCTTCAAAAGGTGCTTTCTCGTGCTGGAGTGGCCTCACGGCGCGCCGCTGAATTCATGATTGAAGACGGGCGAGTCCAAGTTGATGGGGTTGTTGTGCGCTCTCAGGGGATGCGCATTGATCCCACGCGGCAAGTTGTTCATGTTGATGGAGAGCGCCTTATCCTTGATGAAGAGCGCCATGTGGTTTTAGCTATTAATAAGCCGGTGGGCGTAGTTTCGACAATGTCGGATCCTGAAGGGCGCCCATCCTTAGCTGATTTATTGGCGGACTATCCCGAGCGTCTATATCACGTGGGTCGCCTTGATATTGATACCTCCGGTTTACTGTTGCTCACTAATGATGGGGAATTGGCGAATCGTCTCACTCACCCCAGTTATGAAGTGCCGAAGACGTATATTGCGCGTGTGCATGGCGAAATTAAACCGGGAGTTCGCCGCCGCCTTCTTGAAGGGGTCGAACTAGAGGATGGTTTTATTCGCGTTGATTCTTTCCGCACAATGGAGAGTTTTGGGGACATTACTACGGTCGAAATTACTGTTCATGAGGGTCGCAATCGACTGGTCCGCCGCTTAATGGATCATGTGGGTCACCCGGTGCGCGAATTAGTCCGTACTCAATTTGGGCCTATTTATCTTGACCGGCTTCAGCCTGGAACCACACGGCGCATTAAAGGCAATACTTTAGTGTCACTCTATTCTGCTGTCGGATTGTAATATGCCGTCTCCAATCAACCAGGCGATGGCCACAACCGGCCCCGTCCTCGTTATTGGAACGGGATTGCTGGGGGCTTCCTTAGGGTTGTGTCTACGTGCCAGCGGCATTGATGTTCTTTTGGAGGATATTTCCCCTACGTCGTTGCGCTTAGCGCAGGACATTGGTGCGGGAATCCCCTACGAGGACGGGGATGGGGCAACCCCTGAACTTGTTGTGGTGGCTACCCCACCTGATGTCGCTCACCGTCTTGTCAGCGATGCCTTACGTCGTTTTCCTACCGCTGTTGTCACCGATGTGGCATCAGTAAAGAAAGCCGTTGTTGACGAGGTACTGGAGAATCCGGATTTAGATCCGGCGGATCTGGCGCGCTATGTCGGTTCCCACCCCATGGCAGGGCGGGAACGTAGTGGTGCTGGAGCCGCGGATGCAGACCTGTTTTTTGGGCGCCCTTGGGTGGTGGTCCCTCACGACGACACTGCCCCGGCTGCTCTTTTAGCGGTACGGTCACTGGCAGCTGATATTGGTGCTGTCCCCATTCAAATGGATGCCTTAGCGCATGACCATGCTGTGGCCTTGGTTTCTCATGTTCCGCAATTAGTATCGAGTTTATTGGCTGGACGCCTAGTGGATACATCCGCACAAGCCTTGAGTTTGGCGGGGCAAGGTTTGCGCGATACCACGCGCATTGCCGCATCAGACCCGAGGCTGTGGACCACGATTCTTGCGGGAAATGCCGGCCCAGTTGTTGAGGTATTAAAGGCCTTCGATGAGGATTTAACCGCGTTAATTACTCACTTAGAGCGAGCCTCAGAATTGGGTCCTCTTCGCGGAGGCTCTGTTGGATCGGTACACCGTGTCATTGAGGCAGGAAATCGTGGTGTGGCGCGAATTCCTGGTAAACACGGTGGGGCACCACAACGCTACGCGGAGCTAGAAGTTCTTATTCCCGATACTCCTGGTTCGCTTGGCCGCCTTTTTACGGAGCTTGGCGAAATCGACGTCAATATTGAAGACCTGACTTTAGAGCATTCCGCTGGACAAAAGGTTGGGCTCGCACGAATTATGATTGATCCTGGGCGCCTTACAACCGCACAGAGTGAATTAGAAAAGCGTGGCTGGCGACTTATTCTTGGCGCAACAGAATAGGGAAGAACAAAGTAGACAATGAGTACCGAGGACACCTCCTTAAAAGACCGCATTCACAATCTTGGCATTACTATCGCCATTGATGGTCCAGCAGGCTCTGGTAAATCAACCGTTTCCCGGGAGGTGGCCAACCGTTTAGGAATTGGCTACTTGGATACGGGAGCAATGTATCGGGCATTAACCTGGTATGCGCTAGAAAATAATGTGGATCTCAGCGACGAAGACGCAGTTATTTCGCTGGCACCAGCCATGCCTTTACGTCTTGAATCTGCGCCGAATGACCCTCATGTGTGGATGGGGGAGGAAGAAATTACTTCTGCAATTCGCGAGCCTCGTATTGCTTTAGGGATCCCGCAGGTGTCAACGAATCTTCAGGTCCGCCGGTGGATGGCTGAAGAACAGCGGCGTCGTATGATGCAGGCGCGTGATGCGGGCTCAGGAATGGTGGCTGAAGGTCGCGATACAACCACCGTGGTCTGCCCAGATGCTGATGTGCGGGTGCTGTTAGTTGCCGATCCTGAAGCTCGCCTGAGGCGGCGCACACTGGAACTTTTCGGTGACGATTCTCCAGAGAATATGGAGAAAGTGCGCGCGCAGGTGGAAAATCGCGATAGGGCTGACTCCACCGTGTCCCAATTTATGGAGCCAGCCCCCGGCGTGACAGTTGTGGATTCTTCACATCTGACTATTCCTGAGGTCGTTGACGCGATCGTGGAATTAGTCCGTGCCGACCTTTCACAACGCGAGAAGACACACTCTGCTTAAATTTGCGTGACGCGGACTTGAGGTGGAGGCGGCGCAAACTATATCTCTTATGGCGCTGCTTATTCTTAGCTTCAAGATTCATTGTGCGGTTAAATGCTGCATAGAGTTCAGCATTGAGTTCCCGCATAATTTCCGGATCTACCTTTAACACTGCCCGGTCATAGGTGAGGAACCCATTATTCTCGCGCTCCACATCACTGAGCTGGGTGTAACTGCATGCTGCTAGGCCCTTATGCGTTAGTGGAATGAGCTGGCGCCGATAAAGATCCGTCATTGCTTCATGAAGAGCCTCAGTAGTGGGCAGGAATCGGTAGCCGAAAGGAATTGGGTCCTGCCAATTGTGGTCTTCCACAGCGAAATTGAGTCCACCGAATTCCGATAAATAGAAGGGGCGAGGGTCCACTGATGGCGGAGGAACGAGGTCGAGAACATAGCGGTGGCGGCTACGGAAATCACCGCCGGCTTGATCAAACCATCCCGATGCGTGGTCAATAAGTCGCGTTGGATCGAGGCGGCGAATCGCTTTTTCCGCCCCGCGGGCATCAAATTGTCCCCACGCCTCATTAAACGGAACCCACATAATAATGCTGGGATGAAGGCGCAAGTGGCGAATAGTAGCAGCCATTTCCTGTGCTGCTAATGCCCGATAATGGTGGTCAGGACGGCCCGCCCACCAGGCAAATAGTTCCGACTTATCGGGGACGGTAATGTCGAATGCCTGGACAAAGCCAGAAGCTTGGATACCTAATGCAGCACGGCCGCCACTGACCATATCCTGAACGACCATCAGCCCAAGGCGATCACAATGGTGATAAAAGCGCCGAGATTCCACCTTAATATGGACGCGAATGCCGTTAAAACCGAGATCTTTTAGGGTATTCAGGTCATAAAGAATGGCTTCATCTGCAGGTGCTGTCATCCCTGATTCTGGCCAGTAACTTTGATCCAGTGGGGCATTGAGGAAAATAGGTTCCCCATTGAGCAAAATATGGCCATGGGGGCGCCCCGGAAGACGTAAAAGACGACTATGAGGAGATAACTCAATGGTGCGCAGTCCTGCCCACGAAGTCACCTGGTCATGGCCACATTTCGCTTCAATACGATATAAATGTGGGTTGTCAGGTGACCATAACTTGGGAGAGTCCAGGCGAATAATGGCCCAGGTATGAGAGGGGAGGGTAATGGTTTTTTCTGCCCCGTCCTCGTCAATAAAAGTGAGCGACCCTGGGACTGCCGATAATTGCACGCCATTTTTCGAGGCCTGAATGCGCACCCTAAATCCGGTACGGTCGGGGAGGGGACGCGCATCAATAGCATCAATAGCAATTTCAGGGACAGGCTCCATCCATACGCTTTGCCAAATGCCCGAGGTGGCCGTATACCAAATGGTTAAAGGCAAAAGTGACTGCTTGCCGCGCTGAATATCCTCATTTCCCGTGGGGTCGCGGACAATAAGGTGGAGGGAAAACTCTTCCCGATCAGTATCGTGAATATCAACGTGGAAAGGAAGATAACCACCTTCGTGGTAGTTCACGCTTTCGCCATCGACCAGGACTTCACATTTATGGTCAACCGCTTGGAAATGGAGACGCAGAATCCTCCCGCGCCATTCTTCGGGGATGGTGACTTGACGCTTGTAATGCAAAACTTCGTGGGGCAGCAAAGGCCGTTTGACAGACGAAGCCGGGGTCTCTACCGAAAAAGGCACGCGAATCGGCCCATCCCACTGGTCGTCATTGGGATTGCCCTGTTCGGCTGGGCGGATTGCGTGAGTCCACCACCCGTTGAGATTGACCCATTCTTTGCGCTCACACATGGGATCAGGGTGCTCTGGCAGTGGTATTTCAGGGAGATTCTCGCCCCATGTAGTGCACAACAAGGTCATGGATCCATTCCACCACAGATAGTGTGGCCTCGTTTGGGTAAAAGTTCCGCGATGGTCAATATTCTCCACGTCAGCACTGAACTTGTGATGGGCACCGCAAGAAGGAAGTAGCATTTGGGGCTGCCACTGGGCTAACATTGCCGGGTGCCCGCGAGCGGGTGAACAACTAAAAACGGGCTGTGGCGCAGTTTGGTAGCGCACTTGACTGGGGGTCAAGGGGTCGTGGGTTCAAATCCCGCCAGCCCGACAAAGGAACCGTTGCCAGAAGGCAGCGGTTTTTGTTTTTGCTGCGCGGGCCTACGCTGGCCCGTCATCAACGAGGGCGGGGCGCGGATTGTGTATTGGCAGGTTCCTGGTAGGGGAGAGATGCTAGCGGTGCTCTGGGAATCTATGAAGCTAACCAACCCGAAACTTAAGGACAAACACCTACCTTTAGGGACCAATCTATACACTGTGATGTCTCAGGA
>JAUNHH010000021.1:0-12070 GCA_030524055.1 Actinomycetaceae bacterium
GTGGGTGCGTATTCTCCGCCGAGAACCTGGGTGGCGTCTGGTCCACCGGGGTGGGCCACTGGTGGCGCTGCCATGACCTCGGTGGCGTCAACAGGTTGAAAATGCCCAGTATTGATGGCGCCACTCGGTGTGGGATCGACATAGTCCGCATTCCTGGTGGACGCTGGAGTTCCTGGCGCCGTTCCACCTAAAACCTCTGTGGCCTCAGCGTATGTTCCATAAGGCGCTGTCATAGCAGCATGTGGGTTCGCGTCGGTAGTTGGCGGTGTCGCACCTGTATTTCCCTGCCCGCTTTGATATCCGCCACCCGTATGGGCGCCACCTACATAGGCTGGGCCGCCGACATTTCCGTCACGTCCCGCCAAGGTTCCACCTCGCTGAGCGGCATAAATCTCATCAAGGGGAGGCAAGTCTTCAGTCTCTTGCTCGTCATGACGAATGTCAGGTCCAAGGTCCTGATAACCTGCCCGACCCGGCGATTCAAAGAATTGAGTCGCACCACTGGTCCCTTGCGTATGGCCCGTGGGTACCCCACGTGACCAATCCGTATAAGAAGTGAGATCAGCGTGAGTTTCGCTGGCGCTTCCTGGCGCAGTGAGAGGGGTTTTTCCTGCCGGGCCTGAAGAGAAATTGTCGTTCCCCGCCCTCGTAGAAGACGCTGACCCTGGCGGGAATATGGGGAGGTCTTCTGTGGGCTGATCAGCCCAATGCGCATCCCTATCATTTGCTGACATGGCGCGGACCCCCTCCCCTGTAGAGATGTGTGTTCTTGCGGAACTTCAGTGCACCACTGTAACGCTGAAGCCTCGAAGGGCGCCGTGTAAGTCTCATCCCTTTGCTGTGAACAGTCACAGGTCACATAGGCGGTGTGCACTTCAGTCGTTTCTTGACAGTGTCGTCGCGCCTCCTGACCTTCCCCCGGGTACAGTGGATCGCGCCGCCCTTGAGGCACTCGAACCCACATCCACCCCACCAGGAGGAGCCATGCCTACGCCACGCCCTGTGAGCGCTCTCCGCATTAAGGAGATGCTGCATGGGCGCGATATGGATTCCTGGGAAGATCACACTACTGACGGTCAAAGTCTCATGGTCGCAATGCATAATGCGGTTTTTATTTGGGACGCTTCTGATCCGCATATTCTCCATATTCGCGCCCATTGGCGAGGAGAAGCGACAAATACCGCTTCTTTTGAAGCCCTCTCGCGTGAAGTTGCCACCTGCAATTCTACGCGCACCGGCCCGAAAGCCTATCTTTCCTCACGGGAATGCGGCGGACGCTTTAATCTTGTTGCCGAATGCAATATTCTCACTATTTCTGGCCTCACTGAGAGACAATTAAACGCTTTTGCCGAAGCCTCTATGTCCATGATTATGAGCTTTTTTGCCGATCTTGAGGCTGCCCATCCCGAGTTAGTCACCTGGGAGGATTATGCATGAGTGCCCTTTTTTCTGTCCCCAATAATGACGCTATTCCCTGGCCCGTCGATTTTCATCGTCTCATGACTGCCGTTAAAGCTCTGGGTTTATCGGCGGATATTGTTCATCCTGGACGCAGCGCATATATCTTTACCCAGGGAACACCTTTTCGTTTATCTCTTGACACGGCGGGACGTTTTATTTCAATTCGAGCAATATGGAATATGACGCTTCGTTCAGGCGCGGATTGTTCCTGGGTTTTTGCCGCTGCTAATAGCTGGAATCAGAAAAAATACTTTCCCACGGTGTATTGGCTCTCCTCGACTACTCTTTCCTCGCATTCAGCGAGTGAAGGGACTACCCCTAATGTGGGGCCAGATTCTGACGGCGGCGCGGCAACTGTAGGGGCTCGCAGCTCACTCCATATATGTGCGGATTTTGTTGTGGATATCGGGGCAGGTTTGTCTCCAGTTCAACTTCAAGACAATCTGGAGGTCGGTATTTCCTCAGGCGTTGAGGCGATTCACTATATGCAGCGCGCCGAGGAAGAAACCCTTGCTAGTCGAGGTCTGCAGTGACAGGCCTGCTGGCAGGCGATAGGCCAGGCCAGTGACTCCTTCGTTTTCTTTACCTGACTCTTGTGCGGAAGAGTCGCAGGATGCACACCCCACCCTCGTCAATCTTTTACGAGAGATCTCTAGCGGAGATGATCGTTTTCTTCATCTCCACACGATTCCCGCGCGCGATGGCGAGAGCATGCCGTGGCCTGCGTGGGTGCCATCCGAGGTTCGGGCAGCGTATGCGCAGCGCGGGATTGAGCATTTGTGGGCTCATCAGCGGCAGGCTTTAGATGCCTTGGCCGACGGGCGCGATATTGTGCTGGCAACGGGGACCGGGTCGGGGAAGTCATTGCCCGCATGGGCGGCGACGCTGAGCGCTTTGGTTGAGGCGGAGGATTCTGGGCGAATTTCTGCGATTCACCGCCGCCCGACCTGCTTATATATAGCTCCCACAAAGGCTTTAGCAGCGGATCAGATGGCCGGATTAGAACGCCTATTGGCGCAGGCACCTGACCTGGCAGAGGGCGCGGTGAACCCAGTGCGTTTGGTCCGGGCCGCGACAGCCGATGGGGATACTCCACGTGAAGCAAAGGAATGGGCGCGCGCCAATGCCGACATTCTTTTGTCGAATCCTGACTTTTTACATTATGTTCTTTTGCCAGGGCATGAACGGTGGGTGCGTTTTCTTGTCTCCTTGCGCTTTATCGTCATTGACGAGCTGCATCATTGGCGGGGAGTGACTGGCAGCCACATTGCTTTAGTTGTGCGTCGCCTCCTGCGGATTGCCGAGCATTTGGGGGCCAGCCCGCGCATTCTCATGCTGTCAGCAACAGTACGTGACCCGGAAAAAGTTGGGGAAATACTGTGTGGACGCAGCGGCGTTGTTGCGATTGACGCTGACACATCTCCCGCAGGAGCTCGACATTTAGCACTATGGCAGGGAAGAATTCTCTTCGACGAGGGCGGGGCCGCGCCCGAGGCAGCCACCCCCGGGCCCGCTGGCAGCTCATCTCATCCCACTTCTCCCTCCTTGACTTCTCCTTTACCTGATTCAGAGTCAGGCTTGTCAGGATCTTTATCTACTTCAGGTAGGTCGAAGGAGCCTGACACAGGTGAGGCTGCGTCTCTTGGTGAAGCGCCTACTGAATCCACTCCCCCACCGCTGCACGCTCCCGCTGCCCGACGGTCAGCGTCATCGGAGGCCGCTTTACTGACCGCGGCTTTTGTTGATCGTGGTGCCAGAGTATTGACTTTTGCGCGTTCTCGCGCCGGGGTTGAGGCGGTTGCTGCGTCTGTGAAAGACCGCCTCATGGGTCGAGGCTCGGCCGCCGCTGGACAGATCGCGGCTTACCGAGGTGGGTATCTGCCTGAAGAACGCCGCGCATTGGAGCAAGGCCTGCGTGAAGGGTCCTTGCGTGCTGTGGCTAGTACTTCTGCCCTGGAGCTTGGTCTTGATGTCTCTGGCCTTGATGCGACGATTACTGCCGGCTGGCCAGGGACACGCGCCTCTTTCTGGCAGCAGATTGGCAGGGCTGGCCGGGCCGGCGCTGAAGGGGTTTCTGTACTGGTCGCGTCTGAAAACCCTCTTGATTCTTATCTTGTCCATCATCCGGAGCAGATTTTCGGCGAAGTTGAGGCCGCCGTTATTGACCCGTCAAATCCGTGGGTTCTTGCTCCCCACCTCTGTGCAGCCGCCGCGGAGCTCCCTATTACTGACGGCGCTGATCTGGAACGTTTCGGCCCAGGTGCGCGGGAGGTCCTTGAGGATCTTGTGGCAAGTGGAGTGTTGCGGCGGCGCCCTCGTGGATGGTTTTGGGATGCCACCACGAATCTGCGGCCCAGCGATTTAACGGATCTGCGCGGCTCAGGGGGCGATGTGCAGATTGTTGAGGCACGCAGCGGCACAGTGATCGGTACGGTCGATAATGCGTCAGCTGATTCTTTGGTCTTTCCTGACGCAATTTATGTGCATCAGGGGCGGACTTTCCACGTCCTGTCTTTGGCTCCGATCCTCGATTCACCGGCCGTTCATGAATCGCTAACAACGCCCAGTACACACCGGGGGGCCGCGAGCGCCCCCTCCCGTCTTCTCTCCCCTGTTGATCGTCAGCGTGTGGCCATGGTTGAGGAAGTTCGTACTCGCCTGCGGACCCGGGCGAAAGCCCATGTGGGCGCGCATATTGTGTCAACGGATCGCCAGTGGACGTCAGCTGATGGCCTGGTGACCTGGTCGGTGGGCAGTGTGGATGTGTCGAGTCGGGTGACGGATTTTGATCTTCTTCGTCTGCCGGGTTTGGAGTTTATTCGCAATCAGGAAGTGTCATTGCCAACTCATATTTTGCCCACCGAAGCGGTCTGGTATGAGCTCACTCCTGCGGCGCTGGCGACAATCGGCCTATCGCAGGCAGATTTGCCGGGGGCATTGCATGCGGCTGAGCATGCGTCCATTGCGTTATTACCACTGATTGCTACCTGTGACCGGTGGGATTTGGGTGGTTTATCAAGTGCGTTGCATGAGGATACGGGTGCGCCCACTGTTTTTGTTCATGACGCTTTCCGTGGTGGGGCAGGGCATGCACGCTGCGGTTTTGAAAATATGGGCCGGTGGATGGCAGCGACACTGGCCGCTGTGGCGGGCTGTGACTGCGAGTTGGGCTGTCCGCGTTGTGTCTATTCTCCGAAGTGTGGGAATGGGAATGAGCCTTTGTCGAAGGCGGGCGCTATTGCCTTACTAGAGTTTCTTGCTACCCGTGCTCCACTTTCCGACTAAAAATTCCCAGTGTTTTCCCAGGACCACCTAACCGCATCTCAAGACTATTTGCGTAGAGTTCTAGTCATCAAGAAGACGACAGGCCAGCATCCGCCGAGAGATGCATCGGCCGGGAAAGGGAACGCATTCGACTGACGTGCACTGTGTTGATGGGATGTCATTAGGGGCTGGCCTTCGGGTCAGCCCCTAATGGCGTTTACGCCTTCTTTTTCTGCACGTTATTCCTGGTGGCACCTGTCTATGGGCCAGCCTGGCTATACACCACACCTGCAGAGGGCGACATTTTTACCTGAAAATCGGCTTTTTTGTCGCTCTTTGCCCGTTTGGTGTCACAGTCGGCACCCCGCCTATTTTCCCGGCGCGCCATCCGGGCCTGGCAGGTTTTCGGTGTTTTCTGGCCCCGCCCTCGCACGTGCATGGACTCTCCACGGGCCATATTCGGCGCTGACTTCCACGCGCACATCAAGCCCAACGATTTCACAGAAGTCAAGGCGTACATGATTGCGGGCCGCTGCGGCTTCAGCCTGCTGGCACGGCTGGTCTCCAACAGCGGCCCACCTGCCTGTACGTGAGAGGTCAGCTCCAGCCAGGGCCGCCATATCAGCCCCGTTTTGGGCATGCACCCGTGTCACATGGACTCCCAGTAACACAGTGATGGCAACGCAAGCGCTGAGGATGGCTGCGACGACGCCAATACTGAGTAGGGTCCCAGATCCGTCATCATTGCGCGCTGCGCTTTGCTGGCCAACGGTGGGCTCTGGCGGTTTTTGACTCTCCTGCGTCATGGCAGCGCCTCTTCTTTTCGGGCGCTGACCTCGCAGGTCACAGCATTACCGCCTATGAGGCCATCCAGTGACGTAGGGATTGTTACGCTCACACGTACCCACGGCCCATCGTTAGTCACGGTAATACTGGCTTTCCCGCCACTATTTCGTTCTACTGCGCCCGTGGCGTCAGCCCCTATGGCAGCTTCTCTGGCGCCGTCGCGCGCGTAGCGGCAGCTTTCCGCTTTGGCAATCCCTATTCCTAGAACAGCCATAGCAAGGGCAAGAACAAAAAGAATGCTGGATAGGCCAATGGCAATTTCAATGGTGACCACACCCGCATCAGGGTGGGCCACGCGCCCCTCCTGACGCGGGTCCGGTCCTTTATTCACAATGCCAGCGCCTTCTCAATAATGCCCTGAAGAGCAGTTTTGATGGGCCCTGATTTGAGGACGGCCAGCAGCAGCCCCGCGAAACCTGCGGCGGCAACAGCGCCAATCGCGTATTCCACTGTGGTGGACCCTTCTTCGCTATCGCCCTGATCTTTCGGGCTAAAGCGTTGTATCTGGTCATCAATCCAGATTTCACCAGCGCGTTGGGCGCGAAGGGCAGCAAGGGTGATGTCGTCTATGACCTTCATGAGGCCACCTCCTTATGTCGTGTCCGGACTGTCCGGATTTCCAGATTGCCCCACTAACTAGCCTTACTTCCATCTTCTTGCCTTTACCTGTGGATAGCGACTTTTCTCTTTGAGTCCAATTGTGGATAACGAGGGCGGGCGCCAAAGCCTGTGGATAACTGGCCCAAGGCACACGCCCCCCACCCCTTCAGCCTCGCAATTCCTGCTGCTTTCACCGCCCCCTGCCCCTCCCCCTGATCCGCCCACAGAATGCGCTCTTTTTATAGGAGCCCAACCCCACCCTCAACCAAATAGAGGATGACGGGAACAACCCCCAAGGCAATAAATGCGGGCAGCAACAAAGCCCCCAGGGGCGCCACTAAACGCACCCCCAGTTCTTCCGCCGCTTCTTTCGCACGCGCTCCGCGACGTGAGCGAACTTGGTTGACGGCCCGGCGCAACAGCGGCACAGGCGAGGCACCATCCACCCACGCAGGTTCTAGTGCGCGGCAGAGAATGTCAGTGCCAGGAGGCGCTTCATCCCACGCTCGATACCACGACACTCCAAGACGCACCTCGCGGCCAATACGGACCAAATCCGGCATATCAGCGCATCGGCCCAGTTCTTCAATGGTGGCCGGAATTGACGCCCCCGACCCCATACCAGCAATAGCCAACTCGCACACAATAGTGGGGTCTAAGCCGGTACTACTGCGCCCTGTATTCAACGTGAGGTGAAGTTTATGCAGGAGGTGCCGCGACACAAGATGAGCACAGGCCATACATCCGACTCCCACAAGGAAAGCAAGCGTCCCTATAGACCCATCCATAAAGCGCTCAACTGGCCGGGCGCCAAGGATTTCCGCACCAAGAATTCCCACCAGAGGCATCAAGGTCAGCATTCGAGCTGACGTGCGCGGACCGGCTGTAGCCACCTGTTGCGCCGATTGGGCTGCTTCAGCCTCGTCAATGCCATCAGCAATAGCGTCAAGAACCTCCGCAAGCGGCGCGCCAAGTCCTTGCGTAAACCGGAAAGCAGCAATCAGGGTGCGTGCTGCGCGGGCACGCGCCTGGTCAGCAAAAGTCGCCGGAGCCAAACGCCGCAGGTGATCGATGACAGATGGTGCGGCCCCACCAATGGCATGCCCCACCCCTCCGCCCCTAAAGGAAAGCAGAAGAGGCCCATCACGGGCCAACAGGTGAATAATCTCGGGAACACCGTCAACGCCAACCTCACCCAGGGGTGGCCGCTGACCGCCACGTTCCCATGTTGCTTGCCACGCGTGCTCCACCGGCATACCGGAGCGGAGTCGGGCAGCAACTTCGCTGACCACAAGGGAAAGATCAGCAGCATCAAGAACAGTAGACGAGGGCGGGGCACGCCTTTTCCCATGAAACCAACCGAAAAGACCTCCCCGTGCGCCGCCCGCTCCAACGCCCGTGGCATTATCGCGGCGCCCACCCGTACCACCAAGCACCTGATTGTCCACATGCGGCGGGGCCCCTGCCCGCACCCACAGACGTAGCCGCCGTATTTTCCACGCCAAATCCGCAGCGGAAATCAGGGCAATAAGAATAGTCAAAATAATAAGAACACCCATTGTCACCACATTTACCTTCCAGCACTCAAAGCCCGCCCAATATCCGCATCGCTATCGTCACTAATATTGAGGCGCTGCAATAAATGTGGCCACCCAGCCCCGTATTCGGCGTGGCCCTGCTCATCAACACTCACAGCAGGAACACACACCAAAGCGTCATGTCCGTGATCCGAAAATACCCCAATTTCTCCAACCCACCGCCCAGGCGTCCCCTGCACACCCTCCCCTTTCCGCATCTGAATGACCGCATCTAAAGCAGCAATCGACTGGGCAGCAACCGCTCGTGAATCCATCCCCGCTAACGCCCCCAAAGCCTGTAAGCGGGCAGGCACATCACGAGCAGAGTTCGCGTGAATAGTTGCCATCCCGCCCTCGTGACCCGTATTTAATGCGGTCAAAACATCGCGCACTTCAGCTCCGCGACACTCCCCCAAAACAATCCTGTCAGGCCGCATCCGTAAAGCAGCACGTACCAGGTCAGAAAGAGAAACAGCACCCGCCCCCTGCACATTTGCTCGACGTTCTTGCAGAGACACACTATGGGGGTGATCCGGCCGCAACTCAGCAACCTCTTCAATACACACAATGCGCTGGTCGTGAGGAATCAACGCTAAAAGGGCACCTAAAAGAGTCGTTTTCCCACTACCCGTAGCACCGGAAATCAGAATATTTGCGCGACGATCCACCAGCGCACGCACTACCACCCCCACAACAGGCGTGAGAGAACCACTGCGCTGCAAATCATCCACAGTCAAAGGGATACGCGAATACGACCGTAAAGAAATGAGCGTGCCACTAGCAGATAACGGCGGCAAAACCGCATGGAGGCGCACACCAGACGGCAAAGTCCCATCCACAATGGGACTCGCCTCATCAAGGCGTTTCCCGCAAGCCGCTGCCATAGTGACAGCCAGGCGCCGCACATCATGTTCGGCGCCCACATCCACATCCGCCACCTCAAGGCCGCGCCCACGATCCACCCACACCTGCCCCGAATTCACCAGCACATCAGTGACACACTCATCCGCTAACAGCGGCGCCAAAATCGGACCAACCCCAGCAGCCACCGCCGCAGTATGCGCCAACGACCGCGCCATTTCCCCCACACCCGCACCCGGCCGGGCACTACGACGAACCGCTTCCCCCGCATCACCAGTGACCGCCAAAGAACGTAACAGCAGATCCTCACTGGCCGCACCGTTACGGGTGGTGCCTACAGATGCGGATACCCCACATCCAGATTCACGACCCACCTCACCAGGAGCATCCCTATCAGGTAGCGCTGCAGCGCCCCGCCCTCGCCCCCACATTATGACCACGCCCCCACCACGTGCCAAGGCCCACGCACCCTTCCAGAGAGTCCCTGAAGGTGGCGTGATTCTGCGCGCTCACGGCGCCGACGCTGCCTGCCCTTTTGCTCACCTGCCGCCCCGCCACCCAGGTCACCCTCCGCAACGGCCCACAGCCCCTTCACCGCCCGCCCACCACGGCCCCGCAACGTACGCACACGCACATCACCAGGCAAATCGCCAAGAACCGCACTCAAACCAACCCACGGGCGCCGCATTGTCAGGATTGTTGTGGCGCTCGCGGGCGGCCACGTGGCCACCGCCCCACACACCTGTTCTGCACTGCGTTCGCCACTATCGCAGATAAGGAAAGTGTGGTCAGCGTAGGCGCTGGCCTGTTGAGCGCGGTCATCCCAATGGCCAAGGTCCAGCACACTATCACCAGCAATCGCACGCAAAACGGCGTGGAGGTGGGGCGCATTCCCATAGGCGCCTCCCCGCGCATCCGCCCCTAGCACTCGCACACTACCGACCTGCGGCAATAGCTCCTGCAGGTGTGGCGGAAAAGCTGACTCACGAGTGTCAAGGTCAGCCCATCTCACACCATCATCGCGGCCAATAGGAAGGTGTCCGGGCCCGCATCCAAGCAGATCGATCAGGGTGGCGGCGCGGACCTGCGCCAAACGGAGTGCCAAATCCCGTCCGACATCAGGAAGTCCGCAATCCGCCACCGCAAGGACCCGGGACCGCACTCCTTCCACCTGAATTCCCGCAGTGTGGACTAGAGCAGACGCCAGTATTTCCTCATCTCCAGGGAGGCAGATTTGCCCCGATGCGCCGGCAAGCACTGCGCATACTCCCGCGCCGCGCATGTCATTGGCGCGTTGCCAGGTTGCCACCAGAGCCAGGTACGGGCGGCCAGCCAGGCGATGTGCCTGAGGTGCCTGCTGGCCGCCCAACCCCGAAGCACCTGGCGGCGCTTCTCCTCCCCATTCCAGCCCATTTGGGCTGTCTACCACGCGGGCACCGACCATTGCCGCCACCCTGCGCGCGCATTGTTTCGTGACCGTATCCAATTCGGGATCGATCAGGAGAATGGACGAGGGCGGGGCGCCAACCCCACTACCAGCCTCACTAGTGCGCAGCGGGGACGATCCCAACAGATCCGCATCGGATTCACATGTGGAATCCATCCCTGTGTCATCTTCTACCACCCTTGTCCCGCGCCGACTGGGTGTGAGCGCGCGAAAAACGTGGCGTAACCCAGACTGTGTGTCACTGGGGCGAAGGGTGCGGCTGGTCATTGTGTCCCCCTTTCAGGTGGCGTCCCTGCCTTAAGGACACACCATGACTTCAGCGAATGCGAGCAGGTTCCTTCCGTCTGTGAATTGCAGGTTTCACGGCGAGGGCAAATTGTGGATAACCTTTTTTCGCCCGCGCGCCTGTGGATAACCCTCAAGAAAAGCGAGCATCACCTGCATCTTTGCCGGCACCTATGGGCGATCAGGTGGATCGGGTTTACTCCCCTAGACTCCCGGCTTGGACACGCAAGGCAATATCCTCACCGATACGTGCCCCCTCACTCACTGAGTGCGCAAAATGTGTCAGCCACATGGCTACGCCTTCACGCCCGGCACTCGCCCACCCGGCGAGCGCTTGCTGCCCAGTTGCCATATCAACACCATCGGCGCCCGATATCACCGCGCACCCGGTTGGGTCTACCCCTTTGGTCACTAAAAGCCAGCGCGCCAACGCTGCCCCTACGGGCGCTGATGCCGGGTAAAACACGTGGTGCCGCCGGAAATGCGCCACTGCTGCAGCGGCATGAACCATGGCAGGAACAGGCGCATCCAGATAGCGCCGCACCACCATTAATGCCGCAGGATGACGCGGAATAGCGATTGTTGAGGAGTCAATGAGGCCGCGCCTCGCCAGTGGCGCGCAAATATCACGGTGCAATCCGCTGAGCAGTGAGGGTAATGGTCGAGTAGGGGGACTTATGGGGGTGCGTGTATTTAATGGAGGAAAAGTGGAGGCCAATTCCCATTGAGATTGCCAGATTCCCAAGGCCAATGCATTGCCAGGATCTAGTGTTTTTTCACCTGTGCCGCTCGGCGCGCGCGTCTCACCATCGGCGTCCCTTGTGCGCGGCGGAGCATCGTACACCCCGCCCTCGTGAATGCTTTCGGATCGTGCCGCGAAGGTTAATGTGAGGTGCCGCAAATCGTTGACGGTGGTGCGCGCACCCTCCATCAGCGACAGTGCGACAGCTTCTCGAATGGCCACTTCGGCTCGGGCCTCAGCCCATCGGCGTCGCAAGCCTTCGTGGAAGCGGAGGCGAGTCAGCGCCTGATCAGCCTGAGCCAGTGCCTGCTGCACTTGCTCGTCCCGGGCAGCGGCAATCAGGGTGGCAACAGCTGGATCTGCCTCTTCGACAATAGTCACCCTGCCACACTACCTGGCACTGTCTTCATCGCAGCGCCCTATCCCACGCAGAAGGCCCGATCTCCTTCGCCGATTTTCCGCGCGCCCCACGGCGCTGACGCGCCATACCGGTGACAAATGGGAGACTGTATCTATGGCTTTGTCCTCTTATGCCGCATCTCCGAAAGTGCGTTCTGGCGCTTTCGCCTTTATTTTTGCGCCGATCGCCTTGACATTAATGGGGTCGGCCATGGTTGATGTCCAGGCACGCACCGCCTATGGGCAGCCTTTAGCCTCCGTTGAAGGAATGTTGGGGATGGGCTTAGGGTCGGCCATTATTGCCCTCATTGCGTTGAATTGCGATTTGTCGTCGTCGGGCCTTTTTGTCACGGCATTGTGGTCTATTCCTGTGGGCATTCTTCAGCTCACCGGATTATTGCGTATTCCGGGGTTATTTTCCTTAAGTATGGATACGCAGGATATTGCGGCAGCGGAATTGTGGGGTTTACGGCCTCTGGCAACAACATTGGTTTTATTTGCCTCAGCAATAGCCACATGGATGCTTCATCACCGTTTCCAGAAGAAACTCGCACGGAAGGATCCGCTTCATTCTTCCCCTTCTAAAGA